>CAVCLB010000015.1:0-39574 GCA_963602915.1 Dysosmobacter segnis
TCGCCTTGGTGGGCCGTTACCCCGCCAACAAGCTAATCAGACGCATCCCCATCCGCTACCGGTAAACCTTTGTTCCATCTTAGATGCCCGCAATGGAAAACATAGGGTATTAGGCCGCCTTTCGACGGGTTATCCCCTAGTAGAGGGAAGGTTGGATACGCGTTACTCACCCGTGCGCCGGTCGCCATCAACAATAGCAAGCTATCGTCATGCTGCCCCTCGACTTGCATGTGTTAAGCCTGTAGCTAGCGTTCATCCTGAGCCAGGATCAAACTCTACATTGTAAAATATTTTCTAAGTTGCTTCACCAAGCACCACTCAAAGCGGCACCAGGATGACAACCCGTTTGTAATCTGTTCAGAACGAAGCAATCCTTTTTCAAGTTCAAAGTAAACGAGTTAATATTAACGGTTCGTTTATTTTACCCAAAGTGTCAATTGTTAAACAATCAGCACTTCGCTTCTTGTACTACTCTCTGTCTATGTAATCTTTTCAAAGAACTCTTTCTTTTGTTGCTCTCATTTGTTTCGTTGTTTCTCGAAAGCGGATGCAAAGTTATAACTTTTTCGGTTATCTCCAAAACATTCCCATAAAAAAGTTGACAAAACCTTACTATTTTAACATTCATTTACACAAAATGAGCAAAATAGCACGATATTACCCATGAAAAAGGTCTCGCTGCACGACTTTATGCTATCGTTTCAGCGAGACCTTGATTATGTTTGCCGCCATTGCAATGCAGGGCAATGCGGGAAAATTATCCGAAAATTACGACGAAGCGGTGTTTTATCTGCGGCGGAACTTCATGGGAGCGTCGAGAGTGCGCTTGCTAGCGACGGGCGTTGTGACTGCCGGAGCCTGCCATGCCGACGTGTTTTGTGCAGAGAGCGTGTTGCGTGTGCAGTCGAAATAGACCAGCTCATCGTTGTTGACACCCTCCATCACGCCGTTGAATGCGTTTTTGTCGAGACTGAAGCCCGAATCCTGCGTATTATTCTTTGCATCGAGCACGAATGTATATCCGCTCTTGTCGTATTTTATATTGATGTTGCCCGTGCGCGGGTCGATATACCACGAGAAGCGTAGTTCTTGGCTTTGGTCGCCCACATAGTCGATTTCCTGCCCGCGACCGTTGAGCGAACTGGCATCATACTGGTCGAACTCGAACTGAACATTCATGTTCACCGCCTGCCGTTCTCCGTTGTCGTCGGTATAGACATTGGTGAGTGTGCCGCCCCAGTGGCCGCGCAGGCACTGCGCCAAGGCCGTAAGCTGCTCGGTGCCGTAGTCGAAGTTGTCGTTATACCAGTCGTAGCTGTCATACCAGTCGCCGTAGTAGTTGCGGTAATAGTCATAAGGGTCGTATGGAGGTTCGTCGTCGCAGCTAGTGAACAGAACGGGGACTGCCATGAGGAGCAGCATTGAAAGAGTGTAGGAAATGCGTTTCATAGTCGTATATTTTTAGTCGTTTTACGTTTGTCTTTGCGGACATCGGTACGGGATATTTGTTTTCCGGCGGTGCCGCTGTAACTTTACATGCGCAAAAGTACGGCAAAAAAGCAAGTCGTGCAAGTGTAAAATCCATATTTGTAAATAGGGTTTTCCCTACCGTAGGCATTGCCGTTGCGGCGTGCGGCATACGGTGCACGCACACACTGCATTCGATGCACGCGTGTGTTGCATATGCCGAACGCGGCAAAACGGGCGTGTTTATTGCTTAATTTTTCTTTATACATTATTAATATACCACTTTAAATGACTAACTTTGCACAATATTAGCCGCTGCCGCGAACGGCAATAAAGGCGGCAAGACCTTTTCGGAAAATAGGAAAAAGAACATACAGAAAAAGAAAGAAGAAGAAAATGAGAACTGTTTACGAATTCTCTGTCAAGGACAGAAAAGGGAAAGAAGTGTCTCTGAAGGAGTATGCCAACGAGGTTCTGCTCATTGTCAACACAGCAACAAAGTGCGGTTTCACCCCACAGTATGAAGAACTGGAGAAATTGTATGAGAAATATCATGCCAAGGGATTTGAGGTGCTCGACTTCCCGTGCAACCAGTTCGGCCAGCAGGCACCCGGCACCGACGAGTCGATACACCAGTTCTGCAAGCTGACATACGGCACGGAATTTCCGAGATTCAAGAAGGTGAAGGTGAACGGCGACGATGCCGACCCTCTATACAAGTTTCTCAAGGAGCAGAAAGGCTTCGCCGGTTTCGACGCCACGCATCCTCTGACCCACGTGCTTGACGAGATTCTGTCGAAAGAGTGCCCCGACTACAAGGAGAGCGCTGATATAAAGTGGAACTTCACGAAATTTCTCGTGAACAAGCGCGGCCAGGTGGTGGCACGTTTCGAGCCCACAGAAAGCATGGAGAACATTGCCAACCAAATAGAAGAAATACTTTAAAACGATGGAAAACAGAGAACACACGCGCTGCCTCATCATTGGCAGCGGTCCGGCAGGCTACACGTCGGCAATATATGCAGGGCGTGCCAACCTGAGCCCGGTGGAATACTGCGGCATACAGACGGGCGGCCAGCTCACGCAGACAACCGTTGTCGAGAATTTCCCCGGCTATCCGCAGGGAGTTGACGGCAACCAGATGATGATGGACTTGCGCGAACAAGCTGCACGTTTCGGTGCCGACATACGCGACGGATCGATAGTAAAGGCCGACTTTTCGGAAGCCCCCTATGTGCTTACCACCGACAGCGGCCACGAGATTGAGGCCGACACCGTGATTATTGCAACTGGTGCGAGCGCAAAATATCTTGGTCTTGCCGACGAGAAGAAATACAACGGCCAGGGCGTGAGCGCGTGTGCCACATGCGACGGGTTCTTCTACCGCAAGAAGACCGTGGCCGTGGTGGGCGGCGGAGACACTGCCTGCGAGGAGGCAATATATCTGGCCGGACTATGCAAGAAAGTGTATATGATTGTGCGCAAACCGTTTCTTCGCGCTTCCGACGTGATGAAGAAGCGCGTTGAGGACAACGAGAAAATAGAGATTCTATACGAGCACAACACGCTCGGCCTTTACGGCGAGAACGGCGTGGAGGGCGCACATGTGGTGAAACGCAAGGGCGAGGCCGACGAGCAACGCTACGATTTGCCAATAGACGGCTTCTTCCTCGCCATAGGCCACAAGCCCAACACCGACGTGTTCAAGAAGTGGATTGAGCTCGACGAGACTGGATATATAAAGACCGTTGACGGAACTCCGCGCACTAACGTGGCCGGAGTGTTTGCCGCAGGCGACTGCGCCGACCCCGTTTACCGCCAAGCCATCGTGGCTGCTGGCTCGGGTTGCAAGGCCGCTCTCGAGGCCGAACGTTTCCTGACTGAGCACAACAAATAATGGGAAGGGGCATAGGTCGGCCTTCCAACAAAAACAACGACAACGGCGGCAAGCAGCGCACACTATCATGCGCAGGCTTGCCGCCGTTGTCGTTTTATGCCATTAAAACCGCAGGTAACGGTTGCCCGTGCGGTCAGAATTTTCTGAATGTGAGCCTGAGTGTCGATCCTTTGAGCTGCATGCGGCTGCCCGTGAGCTGCTCCACGGCGAAAGTCTCGTCGAGATCGTTTATTCCGTAAGGCCGCAAGAGGGCTGCATCGTCAAGCGGTGGGTCGCCTTCCATGCGGCCGTCAAGGTATGCGTCATACACGCGCAGTGTTCCGTTGGCGTGTTCGAAATGCATGTTGAGGTTGGTGTGCACGTTGTTCTTGTCAGAAACATTGAGCAACCGCATCTGCACCGACCAGAAAAGCAAGTCGGACGAAGTGTCGCACACTCCGCCGGTTGACAACGTGTCGATGCGTTCAAGATGCCAGAAGCCGTCGAGATTGCCGTTGTCTGACGTCTCAAACTCGCATGAACACAGGAAAAGCGAGGCCACGGCCAAGGCTATGGCGCAGACAGTTGTTTTGCTTTTATATGATGATTTCATGTGAATGTGCATTGAAATGAATGTCGGCGAGGCCGAGGCCACACCTTATTATATATAACGCGCACGCGCGAGGGATTATCGGCTTATCCACCCCGACTTCGACACCGTGAGCTGAAATCCGGCATTATGGCCGAGAATATGCCCGAAATCCATTGCGAAAGCACCGCACGCTTTCCATCCGGCACGCATGCGCAAGGTTGTCTCTACAAGGAAGCTCACGTTGTGGTGCGGCTTGGTGTAGGGCTGTTGATAAGTGCCCCACCCTTTCTGCCAAGTAGCGAGCACACGGTAGCCGAGCCTGTCGGTGGGCTGGCCCGATGCTCCTAGATGCCAAGCCACAAACCGCGAGTTCTGCACCTCCACCTTGCCGTCGCTGTTGTAAACGGGCGATCGGTAGAGCGGATTGCCCAAAACCTGCCCCCAATGCTGCCATCCGGGATAGATGTAGTGGTTGTAGAAATTGTCGTCGCCGCCTATATGGTCGGGCAAGTTCTGCGTGTGGTCGTGGTAAATAGGGCCGCTCTGATATTTGGTATAGAGATATTCCACGACCACATCGCGCAGCCATCTGCCGTATTTCAGGTTGAATTCGGCACCGAGCATGATGTCCTTGAAGTCGTATAGCACAAACCTGTGTTTGGTTTGTTTGTTCCAATTTTCACCACTTCCGTAGCCATCTTTGTCAAGATAGAACATCCCGGATTGATCTTCAAAGAACTTGTCGGCATAGACTGACATTTTCCATGTGTCTGCTTCGTAGTTCACGCGTGCCAGCCACGATCCCACCATGTCGCCGGAAATGTTTTGGTAGACTGTTTCCCCGGCATCCGACCCGCCGGGAATGAATGCGTGCCAGAAAGCTTTCAGTCCGGTTTCGCCCTTCACGGCAGTGATTTCGCCGTTCCGCAGTCGGTAGGCCGTACCGCCGAAGAGCGATGCCATTTCCAGTCCAAGTTCCACGGAGAGAGGCGAGAAAGCGTTGTCGTTGCCGAAACGCAGATAGCCTGCCTTGCTGTGAAACAGCAGACCTTCGGCGTATTTTGACTGCCGCGAAGTGAAATCGCGCTGCCATGCGCCGTCGGTCATTTTGCCGTAGGCTATGTGTCCCTTTATGGACACCCAACCACGGGTGAACGGCAGCGGCACATACTCTGGCAATGCCACGCGCACTTGCGGCACAGGCCGTGCGTTGATGCCTAGTGTCTGCGCTCCGCTGCTCAACGCATTGTTTTTCAATTCCATGGGATATTGCCGGCTACCAACTGTAAGCGTGCCGTGAAGCCAGCGTCCTTCTACGTAAGCCTGCTGCACGATGAAATTGCTTGTGTAATGCAACGGGGCCACGATGTCAACGCCGTAGGCCATGCCGAAACGCCGCACTGAGTCGGCACTAAGCGGGCGGCTCACGGCAAACCGCGCATATCCGTTCACACTACTGAGCGAACTAAGGCCATATTTGTTGGCGTTCAGCCAAAGTGGAGTGTGGCCGTCGGAGCACGACAACTGCACCTCGGCATCATATCTCACGTTGTGCGTCAGTCCGTTTGCCGACACTCCGTCGGAGCAGTCGGCAGTCTGTGCCGCAGCAAACGGCACATTCGCCACGACCAGCAAGGCCGTGTAGAGTAACCGTGTGATGTATCTTGTAGCGATTATGTCCAATTGTCGTTCTCTTGATTTCATGCAGACGGCAGCGTTTCAAGCCACCGCTCCACACCATGCCGTTTTGATTGTGTGATGTCGCAGTTGCAGTTTCCGTGCGTGTACATATTCTATAACGCATCAGTGGCGCAATTATTATAATCGCAGCGCACTTTTTGTGTGACTGGAAGGGGCATTTATCATGCTTCGCCCTAATACTCTGACAATCGCAGCCACTGCGCCGCACAAACCGTAAACAGCATTTAACACGATGCGGCAAATTGTTCTTTTTTTCCTAAAAAGCACTTGTTTTTTATAATATTAAAACTTTCGCGCCTGTCATTTTTTGCACGTTAAGACAAATAAACTAATTTTGCAAACGTTTATAAACAACTTTAAGGACGCAACACACATATTGATATGTATTCAACCAAGAAAAAGATTGCAATCGCAGCCACTGCCATTGTAGGGCTTGCACTTGTAGGAAGCGTGGCCTTCTTGGGCGTAACGCTCGACAAGCAGAAGAAGGAAAACCAGGAGATGCAGGCACTTGCCGAACTCGACAAGAAAGAAATGGAGAACGAGTATCAGCAGTTTGCCAACCAATACAGCGAAATGAAGACCCAGATAAGCAACGACTCCATCGTGGCCCAGCTCACCGCAGAGCAGGAAAAGACAGAGCGTCTGCTTAAGGAATTGCGCGACACGAAGAGCAACGACGCACGCGAGATAGCCCGGCTGAAGAAGGAACTCGCCACGGTGCGCGCCGTATTGCGCAGCTATGTGATAGAAATTGACTCGCTCAACCGCCTCAACCAAAACCTGACGGCCGAGAACACACGAATAAAAGGACAGTATGACGAGGCCACACGGCAGATTGAAGGACTCAACTCGGAGCGCGCTTCGCTGTCGCAGAAAGTGGCAATCGCCGCACAGCTCGACGCTACGGGGATAAGCATGAAGCTGAAAAACAAGCGCGGAAAAGACACCGACAAGACCAGCAAATGCAAGAACATTCAGGTGAACTTCACCGTGGCCAAGAACGTTACGGCCTCAAACGGCACGAAGACATTCTATGTGCGCATAACGACCCCGGCCGGAACCGCTCTCCCCGGAGGCGGAAACTTCAACTACGGCAATCGTTCGCTGGCAAGCACAATGAGCAAAACCGTAGAGTATAGCGGCGAGGAAATGCCCGTAAGCATGTTCTGGAACGTGTCGCAATCACTGCTCGAAGGCACCTATCAGGTGAGCATCTTCGCCGACGGAAACATGATAGGATCAAGAAGTTTTACTTTTAAATAATAAATGAGACACATACTCGCAATCATCATGGCCTGCCTCGCCTTGCAAGGCAATGCCCAACAGACACTGACACTTGACAGTTGCCGCGCACTCGCGCTGCGCAACAACAAGACACTCAGTGCCGCACGGCTGAAACAGGACATGGCACACTACACCGCCAAGGCAGCAAAGACAAAATATCTGCCACGGGTTGACGCAACTGGAGGCTATATGCTCACAAGCCGCGAGATTTCGCTGCTCAGCAAACAGCAGAAATCCACGCTGTCGAATCTGGGCAGCAACACGACAACGTCTATAAGCAACAGCGTAACGCCCATGATAACCGAACTCGTGCAGAACGGTATCATAACGCAAGACCAGGCCGCAAGCATGGGCAAATTGATAGGGGGAGTAGGCAATACTCTTGCTACTGCAACCAATCAGGTGGGACAGAAGATAGTCGATGCACTGCACACCGACACGCGTAATATGTATGCCGTGTCGGTAATCGTGCGCCAGCCCGTCTACATGGGAGGCGCAATCACAGCGGCAAACAACATCGCACGCATAAACGAACGCATGGCCGCAAGCTCCATTCAGGCCACCACACAGAACACACTGTACGACATCGACCAGACTTACTGGACTGTGGTGTCGCTCAAACACAAGCGCGACCTTGCAGAAAGTTTCCTCAACGTCGTCAAAAAACTCAACGAAGACGTGGGCAAAATGGTAGCGCAAGGCGTGGCAACACGCGCCGACAAGCTGAAAGTGGACGTAAAAGTGAACGAGGCCGAAATGACACTCACACAGGCCGAAAACGGACTTTCGCTGTCGCGCATGCTCCTTTGCCAACTCTGCGGACTTCCCGCCGAAAGCGAGATAACGCTTGCCGACGAGAACTCCGACAACCTTCCGGTTTCAGTTTCGGCCGTTGACGGCGACAAGAATACAGCTATGGAGAACCGCCCCGAGGTGAAGATGCTCCAAGATGCCGTTGACATCGCCAAGCAAAGCACAAAACTCATGCGTGCTTCCTACCTCCCGCAGGTGGCACTCATGGGCGGCTACACCGCCACAAACCCCAATGTCTACAACGGTTTCGAGCGCAACCTTTCGGGCGTATGGAACATAGGAGTAATGGTGAGAGTGCCCATTTGGAACTGGATGGAAAGCTCCTACAAGGTTAAGGCAAGCAAGATAGCCACAACCATAGCCTCGCTCGAACGCGACGACGTGAAGGAGAAAATCGGACTTCAGGTTAGCCAAAGCACATTCAAGGTGAAAGAGGCAAGCAAACGGCTCGCCATGGCAAAGAAAAACGTGGAGAACGCCGAAGAAAACCTGCGCTGCGCCAACCTCGGTTTCAAGGAGGGCGTGATGCAGACCACCGAGGTAATGGCGGCACAAACCGCATGGTTGCAGGCACAGTCGCAGAAAATCGACGCCGAAATAGATGTCTGCCTGAGCCAGACCAACCTAAAGAAGGCTCTCGGAACACTACAATAAAACACTCACAGAACATAACACAACATACATCATGTCTGAAAAAACACAACATAAGAACATCCTTGTCACAGTCGCAGTGTCTGTCGCAATCGTGGCGGCAATCGTGGCTATAGGTTCACTGGCACTCAAACAGGAGCCGGAGATAATAGAAGGACAAGTGGAAGTTTCGGAATACCGTGTGTCGAGCAAGGTGCCGGGACGCATATTGGAGATAAGGGTAAAGGAGGGCGACTTTGTGAACGTGGGCGACACACTCGCCATTCTCGACGCGCCCGAGGTGAAAGCCAAAATGACCCAGGCCCAGTCGGCCGAGAACGCAGCCAGTGCCATGGACGAAATGGCCAACAACGGAGCACGCAAAGAGCAGATAAGGGCGGCATTTGCCCTGCTGCAACAGGCCAAGGCTGGTCTTGAAATAGCACAGAAATCATACAACCGCGTGCAGAAACTCTACGACGAGGGAGTGATGTCGGCACAGAAACGCGATGAAGCATTCGCCAACTACAAAGCCATAGAAGCACAGATGAAGGCTGCACAAAGCCAATACGACATGGCCGTGAACGGAGCGCGCGCCGAGGAGAAGAAAGCCGCTGCCGCACAGGTAGATCGTGCCAAGGGTGCCGTGCAGGAGGTTTCGTCTTACATACACGAAACCGTGCAGACCGCACAAATGGCAGGCGAAGTGAGCGACATATATCCCAAGGTGGGCGAACTTGTGGGCACCGGATCGCCAATAATGTCGGTTTCGATAATGACCGACATGTGGGGCACGTTCAACGTGCGCGAAGACCAGCTCAACGGAATGCGTGTGGGCAGCACCATCAAGGCTTTCGTGCCGGCATTCAACAAGGAGATACGCATGAAGGTGTATTACATGAAAGACCAGGGAACGTATGCCGTGTGGAAAGCCACCAAGTCTAACGGACAGTACGACCTCAAGACTTTCGAGGTGAAAGCACGCGCCATTGACAAAATCGACGGTCTACGCCCGGGCATGTCGCTGGTGTTGAAACAGGAGAAATAAAGCAGTGGCGTTGAAACAAACAATAAAAAGAATTGCCGCCGTGGCATTACGCGAATGCGGACGGCTGCGCGAAAACCGCATATACCTATTCTGTATGGTGGTTTTCCCCATTGTCGTGACCATATTCTTCACCTCGCTCATGGACGAGGGACAGCCCGAGGAGATGCCGATAGGCATCGTTGACCTTGACAACTCGGCCACGACGCGCAAGCTGGCACGCACGCTCGATGCATTCCAGTCAACGAAAATCGTTGCCCACTACTCCAATTTCGAGGAGGCACGCCAAGCAATGCAGCGCGGCAAGATATACGGTTTTCTGTATTTCCCGGCCAAGACCACATCGCAACTGTTGGCTTCGCGCCAACCCAAGATATCATTCTATTACAGCTACGCGTCGCTCACTGCGGGCTCGCTCGTGTTCCGCGACCTTAAGACGGTAGCCACACTGGGATCGGCAGGAGTCGGTTCGTCGGTGATGACGGCCAAGGGTTACACGAAGAAACAGATACAGACATTTCTGCAACCCATAGCCATCAACCTGCACCCGATAAGCAACCCGTGGGTGAGCTACAACATCTACCTCAGCACAATGCTCGTGCCGGGATGCATAATGCTGTTTATCTTACTCATAACGGCCTACTCCATGGGCACCGAACTGAAGATGAACACCTCGCGCGACCTGCTTGCCACGGCAGGAGGCAACATCTACATTGCCGTACTGGGCAAGCTGCTGCCACAGACACTGACGTTTCTTGCCATTATCTATGGCTATTTCTTCTACATCTTCGGAGTGCTCGATTTCCCCTATCCGGGTGGCATCATCCCCATTGCCGTGCTCGGACTGCTTGGCACGGTGGCTTCGCAGGGTCTCGCCCTGCTGTTCTTCGGGCTCTTCCCATCACTGCGCATGTCGATGAGCATGTGCTCGCTGTGGGGCGTGCTCAGCTTCTCGCTCGTGGGTTCGGCATTCCCCGCCATGGCAATGGACACCGAACTTCAGGTGGTGTCGCTGCTTTTCCCCCTGCGACACTTCTTCACCATCTACCAAATAAGCATTTTCAACGGATTTCCGCTCACCGACGTGGCCACGAGCATGGCCGCGCTTGCGGCGTTCGCGCTCATACCCATCGTGATATTGCCGCATGTGCGCACCGTGATGAGCAAATACGTTTACCTTGACTGACGTTGGAATGAACAAAATCTGCAACATAATACACAACATGGCAACCGATGCGGCCAAAGTGGCACTGCACGAGTTGCGCGTGATTTTCAAGGACGAGGGAGTGCTTATCTTCGTTGTCCTGCTGCCATTGCTCTACCCCCTGCTCTACTCATGGATATACAACAACGAAGTGGTGAAGGAAGTTCCGGTGGCTGTGGTTGACATGTCGCACAGCGCGGAGAGCCGCCAATTTATAAGGGCATACGATGCTTCGCCCGACGTCAAGGTGGCCTACCACTGCAACAGCCTTGAAGAAGCGCGCCAGCTTGTGGGACGCCAGGAAGTGTACGGCATTGTTTATTTTCCGAGCGACTTCGGTACGCGCCTCGGACGCTTGGAACAGGCCCACGTGAGCATATACTGCAACATGAGCATCATGCTCACCTACAAGGCCATCTACCAAACCGCCACTGCCGTGCAAGGCAGCATAAACTCGAAGATACAGATAAAATTGTCGGGCAACTACACCTCGCGCGAAGACGAGGTGAGCACAAAACCGCTCGATTTCGACGAAGTGCCGATGTTCAACAACACCGGTGGCTACGGCAATTTCATACTTCCCGGCGTGCTCATTCTCATCATCCAGCAAGTGTTGCTACTAAGTGTAGGCATGTCGATGGGCACATCAATGGAGCGGCACAAGCTAGGAAGCCTTGCCTCAATGCAAGGCCGCCACTTCGGAATGGGACGCATTATGCTAGGGCGCACCATTGCACTCTTCGGTTTCTTCGCACTCATTGCCACCTATGTGCTGCTTGCCGTGCCGCGCATGTTCCACCTCGTGCAGCTCGTGCATGCACAAAGTCTCGTGCTGCTCATGGTACCCTACCTGCTGGCGTGCATATTCTTCGCCTACACGTTCTCGTTCTTCGTGCGACAACGCGAGAATGTCATGCTGCTCGTGGTGTTCACGTCGGTGCCCTTCCTGTTTCTCTCGGGAGTGTCATGGCCGCAGAGCAACATTCCCGAATTCTGGCGTGTGTTCTCCTGGCTGTTCCCCTCTACGTTCGGAGTACAGGGATTTGTCAAGCTTAACACGCTCGGCGCGACGTTCACCGACATCTTGCCCGAAGCTCATGCACTGTGGGCGCAGGCCGCAGTCTACTTTGCATCGGCGTGCGCCGTGACCCACTGGCAGATAAAACACGGCTGCTGACAGAGGCGACAGAAATCAAAACATTGGTGTCTGGTAAAACGTTCGCAACTGGCGAGTCCCGTAGGGACGACAGATTATAGCGCAGGGGCTTGCCCCTGCGTTTATGTTTAACACAAACTTTGCCCCTGTAAGGGGCGCATAATTCATTGTGATATTGAACTCTGCGCCCCCTACAGGGGCAAAATATAGTAATACCTAATAGATAGGGGCAAGCACCTATCCTATAATATTCGCCCCATACTGGGGCAATGGAGTGCTAACCATGCAAAGGGCAAAAGTAAGCCCCCAGGGGTCAGAAGTCTTATAAAGACCTGACTTTCCACGTTTTACAATGTTAGACCAATATTTAACCGGCCCCCAATAAAATCTAATAAAGAACAACCATTCAGCGTTTTACTACGTTAGGCCCAATTTTTACCGGACACCAATAAAATCAAAATGAAAACGAAACAACCTTGTGTGCAGCAACACACAAGGCATTGAACTAGCGGCATTACAATCAGTAATGCCGCTCTCTATATGTGAAACATTCTACTGTTGTTTCTCGGCATTAGCCTTGCGAAGTTCATCCAGTTCAAGCCGCAAGGCCCTCTGCAAATTGAAGAAGCCTGCAAGCATGGCACGCATATAGGCTGCCACATTCGGAATTTCGGGCACAATCATGAAATCGCGCTTTGAATGCACCATCATACGGTTGCCTTCTGTGTCGATAGTGTAGATTGCTGTCACACCCTGTGCTATGTTCACCTTGTTCACGATTTTCCTCAATGCCGACACTTCGTCGAGGTTGTCGAGACTCACTGCACCCCAGGCGAAATCCCAAAGAGTAATGACAAGACAGTTGGGCGAGAAATCGATGTGGAACGTTTCGCCCTGATATACAAAAGCCACGCGCCCTTCAATGTCCTCGTCGGGTTCCACCTCGCAGTTCATGTCGGCCAATATCGCCTCGCACAGTGGGCGTGTGTCCAGTCCCAAATACTTGTTTTCATCGGTTGGTGTGCCGTCGGCAGAATCCGAAGCACACTCTACATCGACAGCATCTGCCGCCTGCTGGTTAGCCGCGGCATGCTTGTCGCTTTTTCTTAAACGCGAAGCTATAAACACGCAAATGGCTATAACCAAAACAAATAAATATGCCCATGAGTTATACATATATTCTTTCTCTTTCTTTTTAATATCGTTTTTACTGCGGCAACCGACCTTCGGCCATCTGCCGCGACTGCAACGCGCATGTGCAACAACTGCGACACGCGCGTGCATCATGCGCTGCACATGCGTGCGGCGGCTGCAATACGCCGTCGGCAAGCCGAAGTTTGAGCCCGAAGTATGACCAGAAGATTATCATCCAAGCCCACATTCGGGCTCTATTTTTCTATGTTGCTTATCTTAGGTATAATCTGTATGATGATGCACTGGTTTTTGCGCTCGGCAGCAAGGTCGTAGTATCGTGACGCATCGGCTTTGTGCTCGCGCTCGGCCTTGTAGAACTCGGTGTTATAGGGGCGTATGCCGCGAGTGCCGCTACCCGATATTTGCACCTCACAGTCGGAGTTTTCGAAGTTTATGTTGTGCCGTTTCCACAGGTAATACACGGCGAGGGCACGCTTGTAGCTGAGTTCGTCGTTGTCCTTATAGACGAGGTTTGACGACATACCTTCAATCACCACCATATATTTTATGTCGAGTCCGGCATACATACGGCTCTTTTTGAGGAGATTAAGCGAGTCGACAACCGACTTGAGCGCGTTGCCCACCTCGAGCAGCCGGTAGCGGTCGGCCATGGGAATTGACGATTCTTTGTTGGGGAAATGCGGCGTGTATTCCTCGCGCAGCGTCCACCTTTTGTTCACGGAATCCTCCTTGAAGTATTTCTTTGGCAGCCGGTTCACCGCCGTCTGTATCTCGTCTATCTTCTTGAGTTGCTCTCTTGTGGCCTGTTCGCTCATGTAGAGCCCTGCCGAAGAGAGCACGAAGAGCACGAGCATAACGAAAAAAAGACTCGTCATGAGGTCGGAGTAACTCACCCAAAAGAACCCTTCCTTTTTCTTTTTCATAGCCATCGGTCAGACAATTTGGTTATCCGCGCCCGTCGCGCGAGCGTCGGCGGTGTTTCCGTTTCTTTGTTTTGGCGTTTCCATTGTCAACAGTTTTCTTCACGTCAGCGGCCTTCACATCTTCGGTTTCGGCAGTGCCTTCGTTGCTGCCAGTGCCTACGCTGTCGGCAGGGTCGGCTGCCGACATGGGCAAGATGTTGCCGTCGTCGCTGCCGTCGGCAGCAAACACGCCCGAAGCCTGCACCGTTTGTGCGCCATGACGAGGATGCTGCGCCGAGAAAATGAATTTCGCTGCGCCTACGATTACCGCAAGACAGGTGACGATGAATAGCGCCACGCAAGCCTGACGCAGCCACCTTGGCACCACCGATGTGGCGTGGTGCTCCTGTCTGAGGTTCTTCACCATTATGTTGCTCATCGTTTCTATGCGGCTCTGCAGCACTCCCATGGCCGCCTTATTGTCGAGGCGCATGTCGTTGATAGCCACAAGAAGCCGGTCGAGGTTGTCGAGATTGGCCAGTTTGTCGAGGTTGCCCAGATGCCCGCGCTCGGCATTCACCAGTTCTTTCAGGTCGGCGGTGGCCTCCACGGTGTAGCTCCTTATGCTTTCAATCTGCTGCTGCGTGTGGGCACGCAGTTCGTCAATGGCCTGCGCCATGGTGCTGTCTATTTCTCCGGCGGCGGTGAGCACGGCCTTGTTCTCGTCCACCCTTTCTAGGAATTCGCGCAACTTTGCCGTCACAAGTTCGTTTTTCTTCACGTTGCTCTCTATCGACTTCACCACGGTTTCCACGGCATCGGTGCGCCGCAGCTGGTCGTTTATCGAGTCGGTGAGCAAAGCAGTTTGGTGCACGAAGGTGTTCATCTGCCCGAGATATTGCGTGAACCGCTCAAATTCGCCCATGCTCTTGTGCAGCTGCACGAGCACGTTTGAGTTGAGGTTGGCCACTTTTGCGATGTCGGTGTTTTTGAGTTCCTGCTGCAGTTTTATCTGACTGTCGAAGGCTTCGTGTACTTCCTGCATTATGTCGCCAAAACTGTTTACGTTGGTTTCAAAGCTTGCATTGAAGCGTTCGAGATTGGCTTGCAGAGCCAAAATGGTGGAGGCGGCATCGCGCGAAAGCTGCGGCAGCAGATGCGTCTGTATGAAATCGTAGAACAGATTCTTCTGGTTTTCAAGGCGGGCTTTTGCTCCCCGGTAGAGCCACGAGGAGAGAACGGTGGTCATTGCAAGACCGACAAGACTGCATATCATGGCCGACTTCACGCCCGAGATGAGTCCGCTCACCGACTGCACAAACAGTTCGCCGTCGAGAGAGTGTGTCTGCGGGTCGAAACGGAAGTCGAGCGACCACAGACCGATGATTATACCGACTACCGTTCCCATAAGTCCGAGATATATGGGCACGGGCAGTTTGTGGTTTATCTCCTCGTCAACTGCGTCGCAGTGTCGCTCCACTATATCCTTTATAAGGTGGAAATCGGCAGCCGAACCCTTGTTCTTGCGCAGATAATGGTTTATGGTGCGCACCACGTTGCGCAGCAGTTCGCTCACGTTCTCGCGGTGCACATATATCACGCTCACGTCGATTGCGGCGTCGGCATCGTGGGCGTGCGGCACACGGGAGTCGCCGTCGGCTTCGAGTTCAGACAACGGTACCTTTGTCTTGCACAGTTTCAAGCTGCGTTCGGTGTTGAGAAAATGGCTCAACTGGCGTATCTGCCGGTGCGTGATTACAAACACATACACCTGGGCGCACACTATTGCAAGGATTATTATTATCTCCAGTGCCTCCATATCTACCTTATTATTATATGTGCACGGCGCATCACTCTCCAGCTGCCGTTCTCGAGTTGGGCTTCACCTTCGGTTATTGTCTCCACGCGCGATGCCCCGTCGTCGGAGATTATGTCGCATGCCGGTTCGAGCACCGTCTGTCGGTTTTCTATCGCCCAGCGCATCATGCGGTCGTTGGCACACACTGCAAACTTGGCATGCACGGCATCGGTGTGGCGGAATTCAAACACCGCTTCCTCGCGGCGGATGTTGTTTTGTTTCGATACGTCCAACGTTCCGTGCAGCGACAAAGCCTTGGCATAAAACACGCCAGAACCGGCGGCGTCGGCCACGGGGACTTTTGTCGTTGTCTTTCCTTGCAATACGGGCTGCGCCGCAGGGCGCGCCGCAACTGCAGCGGCCAGTTTTTCGTTTGCAGCCTCAACCAATGCCACACGTTGTTCGGCATCGGCTACGCGCTTCTTTACGGCCTGCATTTCGGCATTGCGCGTGTTGTCTAAGCTGTTGCCATCGGCTTTTCCCGATGATTTGCGCGACACGGCGGCCGACAGTTTGGCATATACCGTCAGCAAAATCACGAGAAACACGGCGGCAAGGGCCAACATATAGCCACACATCTGCTTCTTTGTCACGCTGTCGTCGCGCAGAGTCTGCACCGTCCATGCAAGGTTGTCAATCTGCCGGTGCAATGCTGTCACCGAGTCGGCAAGTGCGGTTGCTTCTTCTGCGGCCTCTTCGCCGCTACCCAATGTTGTTGCGGTTGCCACGGCTGCAGTGGTCTGCAGGACTGCCGAGTCGGGCTGCTGTGCGCCTGACGAAGCCGCCGTGCGGGTTGCGGCAAACGGACAGAGAAACACGAGTGTCACCAATATATTCAAGATTTTTCGCATAACCGTTTACTTTTGGGTTGATATAAAATAAAGCAGGCGGTCTATTCCGCCGGCGAGCGGGAAGAAGAACATCGAGTCTTCAAGTTCCACATCGGGGTCGTTGCTCTCATCGCGGCGTGTCTCAAGCATTGCCGCGAAATCTTCACCGGCGTGTTCGAGCAGCAGATTGCGGTATTCGGCAAACATGTTTTGAGTGTTTATTCCGAAGTTTTTGTCGAACGGGAACTTCTTGTTCAGGCCGAAGAAATAGTCTACAAAAGTCTTGTAGAAATCCACTACTTCGCTTTCTGCCTTCGCGTCGATGTCCTTAAGCTTTATGCGGCAGCCTTTTGCGCCGATGCTTTCAGAGGCAGCAAACCAATAGCGCAAGCCGTCGCTGTCGGCCACATTGTCGCCGTCTTTCATCAGAAGTCCGCCCTTGCACGTTATTTCCTTGGGGTTGGGCACCTGTCTTACGCTCACGTTTCCGTCGTCGCCAATGACATCGTTGAACACAATGCGGGCGAGTTTCTCCATTTCCGACATCCCGCCTATTATGTCGAGCAGCTTCGATCCCGTTCCGCTCACGGTGAGATATTCGGGCGTGGCAATGCCCTTGTCTTTCAGCAGATGTGCAAGATAATATATTTCGGCCACATAGAAGAGCAGCAACGCGGTCTTCATGGGATAGTCGGCGCGCAGAGTCTCGGTGAAAGAAATCGACATGTCGCTCTTCAGCAGTTCGGTGTTGCGCTCGAGAGAATAGAGGAACGACACGAAATCGGCCGACACTCCATTCTCCACAACGTTGTTGTAGGCCGAGACGAGCGAACTTTTCCCGGTGTTCTTTATGCTTTTGGCGAACATCTCGCGGTAGCGGTTCACGAAACCGTTCATGCTTGCCCCGAATCCGGGGAAGTCGCCGTAGACGCTGTTTCCGGCGAAGCGCACCGACGAGACAAGTGCCGGACTGTTGTGTTCATACACCGCGAAGTCGGTTGTTCCGCCGCCGATGTCCATCAAAACCACGGGACGACAGGCGGCATTCACGCCCTCAACGTTCTTGTAATAGTAGAAAGGTGCGAGCGACTCGGTGACGCTCCGCACGGCACACTCCGGCGATATGAGTTCGGCGCAGAGCCTCTCCCACTCCCTTTTAAGCTGCGAGCGGCGGAATGTCTCCATGCTCACGGGGTAGAACCACGTTATGGATGTGCTCTTGAGCGAGCCTCCCCCGAGCAGCACCTTGTCCCTTATTATCATGAGAAGCTCTTCGAAGAAGCCCGAAACATACTTCTGTGTACCGTCGCCGAGCCATTTCAGGTTGGTCACGGTGCGGTTGTAGCCGTAGGTGTTGGTCTTCTCGTAGTTGAATCCTATGGCGTAGTCGCCGAGAGTAAGTTTGTTTTGCACACCACCGGCATCGCCGGCCACGCGCTGGAAGCAGATATTGGTGCGCAAGGGGAACGCGGCCATGCTTGCGCCACCTATTTCCACGGGCACAAACTCCTGGTAGGGGGCTTCGATGAATGCGTTGAGTGTCTTCTCGAAGAACATCTGTTCGTAGCGGCCGTCAATGGGGTGCATGGCAATCACGGCCCTTTCGCCGCCCGTAAGGGTGAGAGGCATCACGTTGTTGCTGCCGTTCAGGCGATATTCCACATGCGTATTGGTGGTGCCGAAGTCGATGGCGAAACTGTAGACATCGGTTCCCTCGCTCACGGTGGAGTATTTGGGCACGAGCATTCCCTCGGCAAATCCGTTGCTTATCTTTATCAAGTCGAACTCATCGCGTGCCGCGAATATCTTCGACGATATTGAGGCGTTGCGGTTTTTGTCGGCACGTTGTATCACAGTCTTTATGCGGTTCTGTGCGAAAGCGTCGCTTTCCGAATATGCTTCAACCGTATAGTCGTAGTGTTTCGTGAGCTCTTTCCAGTCGCCGTCGGCCAGATATATGCGCTGCGGCGATGCCGTTGCCTTGTCGCCTCCCTTGAAATGGAACGACGGGAACAGATACATGTCGAACGTGCACTGCACTATCACGCCACGGTTTTCCTGCACCTTCGGTTCGTCGTCGGTGTCGTAGTAGCGGCGGCGCATCGTGATGTAACGCCCTCCACGCACCGGAATGCGCACCACGGCCTCAACGCCGCCGCCCGCAATGTCGTTCATTTCGAAGATGTTGAGCACATGCGCGCCCTTGGTGGTGCCGCAGATGGTGCTCAGACGCAGGTAGTTGAAGAGCGTTTTCTTCAACGGCAGCAGATAGCTGAAGCCTCCGTCGGCCTTGTAGTTGCCCGAGAAATAGGAGCTATTCTCTATGGGGAACGTCGTTTTTATTATGTAGGGCTGGAACACATCGTCAACCGTGAGATAGGGATAAACGGTGCTGTCGCCCGGAAGGCGGCGTTTGTCGAGCGGCAGACTGTCGTAGCACGGAGCCTTGAGCGAGGGGTTCCACGGTCCGGAGACATAGCGCATGTCCGGCTCGTTGTAGCCCGTTTGGAACGGAAGTACTAGCGGCAGACCGTCGCTCTCGCCGTAGTCGGAAAGTATTGTGAAGTCGCTCAGTTTGCCCGGGTCGGGTATTTCGCAGAGGCGCAACACCACATTGCCCGGCAGACACACGCGCGCCGCCCCGGCCACAAGTTCGTCGTAGGCTTCGATGTCGGCGGGCTGCACCGTGCGCAGCTCTTCTTTCAACTGCATGTCGGTGATGTTTCTGAAGCATTCCTGCACATATTTATACACTTCGGGGTAGAGATTGCAGAACTGCGGCTGCATGGCTAGCGTCCATACATATTTTATAAACATGCCGTCGCGCTCCGCCAGACTGCGGAACGAGCGTTTGTCCGGGTCGAAAGCCCTGTGGTTTCCGCTCAACGGAGTGTCTACATACGACATATCGTTGGCCGAAGCCACGGCGAGCGATGTGGTTGACGTGGCGCCAACGATGTTGAGCGGGGCCGGTCCGCGGCGGTAGTTGAGCAGATAGAACACCGTGCCCTCGGTAAAGTTGAAGGCTTCGGCATCCTGACTTACATAGAGTTGCAAGGTCTGTCCGAGCTTGCGGTGCTCTTCGGCAGGGCTTGCGAGCAGCTGCGCTATCTCTTTCTGCACGTCCCACGGGATTATTTCGTAGTCGGCAGAGAATTTCTTGAAATTGAAGAATATCTCGAGCACGTCGAGCGCGAACGACACTATCTTGTGGTAGATGGTGTCGCCCGAGATGTTGCCTTGCCCGTTGCTGCCCACGCTGCCGCACAGGTCGAAGGCGTTTCTTGCCAGTTCAAGACTGGCAAAGGGTGTGGGCACCGACGTAATGGGCAGCGCGGCGGCGGCCCCGGAAGGGTCGATGATGTTGTTTATCTCGTTTTGCCCGTATTGCTTTGAGTTGTCCCACCCGTCGAGGTTCTGCGTTCCTCCGGTATGGAGGCGGAATACATGTGCCATAATTATTGTAGGTTAAGCCGTCGGGCGACTGCGTTGTCTATCGCCATCCAGTGCACGTTCATGAAATAGTCGTAGTCGGAAAGTTTCTTCTCTACCGTTGCCGAAGCCTTGGCCACCTCGTCGTCGATGAGCGTGAAACCGTCTTTGTTGCCCACCAGGCGGCCAAACAGGCTCACGGGCTTAGGTTCGTAGCCCACCACCGAGTGGAAGATGCCGCCCAAACCTTCGGTGTTGAAGGCCCTGAACGAGCGGCTGTTGGAGGCCATTTCACGCAGCCATTCATCGACAAACGAACCGAGGAACGACCCGAGGTCGCGGTAGAAGTCGCGCAAGAGCATGTCGGCCGAGAAGCCGCGTGCCTTTGCCCACGCCGCGCCGAAGGTGTCGGGCAGGTGGTGGCGGCAGAACTGCGCGAACATGTAGAATGCCACGAGCGGTCTGACAAGCACCGATCGCGTTGAGGGTGAGAGCATGCTCATGTCTAATTGTGCGGCGGCTGTCTCGGTGGCAAACTCCTTGTAGATGCCCGCGCCGCGCGTTACCGACTTGTCGCGTGCGAAGTCAACCACGGCGAGAGCCGCAGCCAGTTCGATGAAATGGGCATCGTTGCGCTGTGCCGCCGACCCTTCACGGTTTTCATAGGCACTTGTCATGTCGTCGGCAATATAGTAGAGCGCGTCGGTGTCGAGGTTGTTGCGGTAGTAAGTGAGTGCCGACTTGGCCTTCGACACGAATGTCGCCATGTTTATCTCGCTCGCCTCGTCGGCCTTCAGTCCGAAATAGGGCAGCACCGAGAGTGCGCCTATGGGTGCGGCTGATATTACTGCGGGGTTGGAGAAGTTGCCGAACTGCTGCGCCTGGCGCAAGGTTTTGAGCAGAAGCGGAAATCCTGCGGCTCCCGTTCCGCCGAATATTGAACTTATGATGAATATGCGGTCGCCCTCGGTGAATGTTTGCATGAGGTCGGCAAGCGCGTTGTTGCCCGGCATGCAGAAGTCGTTGAGCACCACGCTGCCCATGTTGGGGTTGCCCTTGAAGCCCTCCTGCATCTGCGCATTGAGGTTTTTCTGGCTGAAGAGCAGGCTCATCATGGCCTTGTTTTCGCGCGACAGACTGTTGAAGCCCATGTATGTGCCGAAGGTTTTGTTGCCCACGTCGGCCACACGCAGTTCGAAGCCGGTGCCCTGGTCGTCGATTTTCGTGCGGAAGAAGCGCGATTTTGTTTCCTGACCGAAGGTGAGGCACTGGCGAATGGCCTTATACCTTTTCAGTCCGCCCACGGTGCGCGTGAGGTCGCCGTTGCTTTCATCGGGGTCGATTATCACCGGCACGACGGTGTCCACGCCCATGTCCACGCCCGAGGCAAGCAGCATGGAGAGTGCCTTGAGCACCCGTGCGCCCGTGCCGCCTATTCCGAATAGATAGAGTTTGCTCATTGTCGTTGTGCTGTTAGAATGGAACGTAGCGGCACTTCACGCTGATGCTCTTCATCACGAGCGACAGCACTACCGAGTAGGCTGCCGTCCACGCGAAGCAAATGGCCGCGAAATACATGTAGTCGGCATCGTCGATGAGGTTGCCCGGCACATGCGCGTCGCTCATATAGTCGTAAAGTCCGTTGTAGGCGGTGCTGTAGCCTATCAGCGCAACGATTGCCGAGAGGGCGGCCACGAGCGTTGCCCACACCCATGTCTTTGCGAAGCGCACGTTGTCCCACAACCGGTAATACACGAAGAGTGCGGCAAGCGGCAGTGCCACGAGCCACAGAAACGGCCCTTCATAGAGTTCGGCCTTATACATATACTGCGAGAACTGCCCCATATAGGCAGCTCCCCACAACTCGAAGAAATTGGCTGCTATGTCACCCATAGGTCATCGTTTGTATTTTTTTATGTTCACGTCAAGTTTGAAGATGCGCTTGCCCGCAATGTCGTAGGCGTTGTATATGCCTTCAACGAGCTTGCCTATGGCGAAGCTTTTCGTGGGCGGCGGCACCGTGCCGGCATCGTCGTCGGCATTGGCTTTGGCCACCCATGCCGGGATATTGTTGCGCAGACTTATGGTGATGTGTGCCGAGCGGCGGTCAATGGGAGCCTGCAATTGTATGGCCACGGGGCATGCCGGCGTTGCGGCGAAGTCGCCCATCGACAATTGCGAAGCCTTCACCACCTGCACAATCTTGTAGTCGGCCGGCTCCACCTCGTAGTTGTCAGCGTCGGTGGCATAAGCCTCGTCGGTGAAAAGTTGCGCCACATCCACACCTACTGCGAAGCGCATCGTCTGGGCATCGCGGTCGGGTTGCATCATTTCCATGTCGAGCGAGTTTCGGTTTCGCTTTATGCGCCGCGCATTGGTATAGTCGGAAGTTATGGTGCAGGCATTGGCCGCGTCGATGGTCCAGCTGTCGGTTGAGAGGTAGAAACTGTTGGTCAAGCCCGGAAGGGCATCGGCGCGCATTCCGGCACACAGCTTTTTCAAGGCGGCCTTGTCGCCCATTATCACCACATAGTAGGGGCGTGCCGAGCGGCACGGCAGCGGAGTGTCGTTGCGGTCGTAGTAGGTTCCGTCGAACTGCGACTTGAACTGCATGATGACTGTTGCAAGCTGCGGGCGCGAAGCTATCGTCTGCAGGAATGCAGCCGTGGTGGCGTTTTTGGCGTTGTCAATCTCGCTTGTGACGTTGGCAACCGAATATATACAGTCGGAAAAGAGCACCGAGATGGTGCTGGGCTTAGTGTTTTTCAGTATGCAACCGAATATTTTGTTGATGTCGGTGGCCGTGGTGTTGCCCACCTTCATCCGTTCGGGCGTGAGATTTTGTATGAAATCAATGGCTTTGCCGTCGGTTTTGTAGGCTTTGTCGTTGATGAAACTGAAGCTTGTGCGGCTGCAGAAGTTGGCTGCCGACACTATCATGCGTCCCAAAACGTCCTTGAATTCGGTGCGTCCGTTCACATATCCGTCCATGCTAGCGGAGTTTTCCATATAGAAGTCTACGCTGTATTTCTTTAGGTCAACAGCCGGAGCTGCGGCTGCGAGCACGCCGTCGGTGCCGTCAATGCGCGGGTGTTGCACTGTTTTGCCCGTGCTTCGCACGAGAGCGAATGCCACGACAGCCAACACTATAAGCCCCACGGCGAGTGATATTTTCTGTTTCATTTCTTTAGTTTGTAGTTTCCAACTGCCCGCAACGGCATTTCCAAGAATTGCGGCATGCGGTGTCGGCACATGCAGCAATGCCCGGCGCGGCACGCATAAGGCCATGCCAACTACGGCAGCACAACGGTTCTATCAGTTTAGTTGCCTTCCGCACCGGCGCGCACACTGTTTGCGGTGCATGCAAAACGTGGGCAGAACCGTTTTCAGGAAGCGCGCGGTTTGATTTGCAAATATACGCATTATTTTCCAAGCCGGGCGTATTTTCACATTCGTTTACACTTCACGGCGGTAAGAAAAGCACGCCCTCAACTTGCATTACAGAAAGCCCTGCACGCCGCGGAAGCCTTGTTTGGCAAGCAGTGGGCGTGAAAGACAAGGCAAAAAGCAGACCATCGGCTTGCAACTAAGCCTTACTTGCAGCGCAACAAAGCCTTGTTTGCATTGCGACGAAGACTTGCCTGTGGCACAACTAAGCCTTGTTTGCCCCACGGAGAAGGCTCCTTTGCGCACAAACAAGCCTTTGTTGGCACGCAAATCATTGCTCATTCCAGCCACATTGGAACGCAACACAATGAAATACAAACACTTTGCAGTTGCACACACGAGAATGACAACAAACGCGCCGACGGCACAAACGGCAGAAAATATGCGATTTTCAGGCGTTAAACGAAGTTAACTTGTGTAACAAAAACAGAATATAGAAAAGTCGGTTATCCTCACAATCCCCCTAAAATGCGGTTCATCTGGCAACGCCACGAAGCCGTGTCGGCACCCGGAGAAAAGCCAAACTGAAGACGAAGAAATATGGATATACAAAAAAAGCGTTTCTCTTTTGGAGAAACGCCTTACTGTTGGGATACTCGGACTCGAACCAAGAATGACAGGACCAGAATCTGTAGTGTTACCATTACACCATATCCCAATGAAGCAAACAAGCCATTGCTGAATTGCGAGTGCAAAGTTACGCATTTTTTCCGAACCGCAAAGTTTTTTTCAAAGTTTTTTCTAAAAAAATTAAATAAAACCTCAGTTACGGGCGTTTTTCAGATATTTCGCCGTACCTTTGTGATGTATTTAATAAGGTAATAAACAACAGAAAAGCATCAGTAACTGAATGGAAACAGCAAACAAATTGGTGGATGCAATCACCAAGGGCATTCAAGAGAAGAAAGGACAAGACATAACCATAGCCGACATGCAGGATATCGACGGCGCAATAGCCAACTATTTCATCATTTGCCAAGGCAACTCCCCATCGCAGGTAGAGGCAATAGCCGAATCGGTGGGTGAGACGGTGCGCACCGAAACGGGCGAGAAGCCCATACGCGTGGCAGGACTCGGCCTGAGCCACTGGGTGGCTATAGATTTCGGCGACGTGCTCGTGCACATCTTCGTGCCGCAAGCCCGCGAATATTACAACCTTGACGAGCTTTGGGAGGACGCCAAGATAACGCGCCTGCCAAACATCGACTGACAACAGGCCAAGGCTGCACTGCACAATCGGCAATAACCCAATCAACAAAACAGTGGCCACACATCAAGGCCACGCAAAACGAGGCGCAAGGCTTCAGACAAGAAAATTCAACTCACTACAAAACATGAACGACAACAACAGTCAGCTCGGCGACAACAACCAGCCGAAGATGCCGCGGTTCAACATGAATTGGATTTACACGGTGATAATCATACTTCTTGCAGTATTGTTCTTCACCGACGGCGGCAATATGATAATGGGAGGCCAGGCAGCAAGCCAGGAGGCCACCTACACCAAGTTCCAGTATTATGTGGGCAAGGGCTACGCACAGTCCGTGGTGGTGAACAAAGATAAGGGATATGTAAAGATGTATGTAAAGCCCAAGTACATACGCGACGTATTCGGGCGCGATGCCAGGCAGGTGGGACAAAATCCCTTCGTGAAAGTGACCTACGGTTCGCTCTCCGAAGTTGACAAGTATCTCGCCACGGCACTCAGCCAACGCAAGATAAGCGACTTCAGCTACGAGAACGACAGCAACAACGCTTTCTTGTCGTTGCTCTACACCTTCGGTCCGGTGGTGGTGTTCTTCGGCTTGTGGCTGCTGCTCATGCGCAAGTTCGGCGGCGGCACTGGCGGCGGCGGAGTGTTCAATGTGGGCAAGAGCAAGGCACGCATGTATGAAAAAGGCAACGACCTTGGCATCACGTTCAAGGACGTGGCCGGACAGGCCGGGGCCAAACAGGAAGTGCAGGAAATAGTCGATTTCCTTAAAGAACCGCAGAAATACACCGACCTCGGAGGCAAGATTCCCAAGGGCGCACTGCTTGTTGGCCCTCCGGGAACGGGCAAGACGCTGCTGGCCAAAGCCGTGGCCGGCGAGGCAGGAGTGCCGTTCTTCTCGATGAGCGGTTCCGATTTCGTGGAGATGTTCGTGGGCGTTGGAGCAAGCCGCGTGCGCGACTTGTTCCGCCAGGCAAAGGAAAAGGCCCCGTGCATCATCTTCATCGACGAGATTGACGCCGTGGGCCGCGCACGAAGCAAGAACCCCTCGATGGGCGGCAACGACGAGCGCGAAAACACACTCAATGCTCTGCTCACCGAAATGGACGGCTTCGGCACCAACAGCGGCGTGATAATTCTTGCCGCCACCAACCGCGTTGACATGCTCGACAAGGCTCTTTTGCGCGCCGGAAGGTTCGACCGACAGATAAGCGTAGACCTGCCCGACCTGACAGAAAGAAAAGAAATATTCCAGGTGCACCTCAAACCGGTGAAGACCGACGACACGGTTGACATCGATTTCCTATCGCGCCAGACTCCAGGTTTCTCGGGTGCCGACATCGCCAACGTGTGCAACGAGGCGGCACTGATAGCCGCACGGCACAACAGCAAGACCGTGGGCAAGCAGGATTTCCTCGATGCCGTTGACAGAATAATAGGCGGATTGGAGAAAAAGACAAAGGTGATGACGGCCGAAGAAAAGCGCGCCATTGCGCTGCACGAGGCCGGACACGCCACAATATCGTGGTTCTGCGAGCACGCCAACCCACTCGTTAAGGTGAGCATCGTGCCGCGCGGAAGGGCTCTCGGGGCTGCATGGTATCTGCCCGAAGAACGGCAGATAACCACAAAGGAGCAGATGCTCGACGAAATGTGCGCACTGCTCGGCGGACGCGCAGCCGAAGAACTGTTCACAGGACACATCTCGACGGGCGCAATGAACGACCTTGAGCGCGCCACCAAGAGCGCGTTCGGAATGGTGGCCTACGCCGGAATGAGCGACCGCCTGCCCAACATCTGCTACTACAACAATCAGGAAAACCAGTTTCAACGGCCTTACTCAGAGACAACGGCAAAGATTGTAGACGACGAGGTGCTGCGCATGATAAACGAGCAATACGACCGTGCCAAGGCAATACTCTCAGAGCACGCCGACGGACACAACAAACTGGCCGATATGCTGATAAGCCGCGAAGTGATATTCGCAGAGGATGTGGAGCACATCTTCGGTAAGCGTCCGTGGGTGAGCCGCTCGGCTGAAATCATAGAAGACAACACCCCTAAACTCGAGGATATGCCCGATGCCGTGAAGGCGGCGCAGGCCGAGCACGAAAAGAGCATTGCCGAGGCGGCTGCCAAAGAGCTTGACGGCAACGACAATGCAGCCGGCGACGTCACAACCGACGACAACCGCGAAGCCGGGGAAACAACCGAACAAAAGGCATAACCATGAGCGATAAAGTAAGCAACCTCATCACGCGCGCCATAACCGGCGTGATATTCGTGGCAATAATAGTGTCGTGTTTCCTGCGACCGGAAACGATGATATTGCTGTTTGCACTCGTCACCGGACTGACCATGTGGGAATACACCGGTCTTGTTGACGAAATAGACGGCGTGAGCGTAAACCGTTTCATCACAACGGCAGCCGGAACATATCTGTTTCTTGCCATTGCCGGATATTGCAGCGGCATCACGCCGCCTGCAGTGTTCATCCCTTATCTGCTCACGATAGTCTATCTGTTCATCAGCGAGCTCTACACTAAAGCACCGAATCCCATAAACAACTGGGCCTACACCATGCTGCCGCAGCTCTACATAGCCTTGCCCATGGCCATGGTCAACGTGCTTGCATTCAGAGGCGACATCAACAGCATAGCATTCACACCGCTGCTGCCGCTGAGCGTGTTCATCTTTCTTTGGACCAACGATACGGGAGCATATTGCAGTGGGTCGCTCTTCGGGCGCCACAAGCTCTTCCCGCGCATAAGTCCGGGCAAGAGTTGGGAGGGAAGCATAGGCGGAGGCTTGCTCGTGCTTGCCGTGGCGGCTCTCATAGGTTGGGGCGAACAAACAGGGAAGCTTGCCGATGCCCATACCGGTTTCGGAATAGTGCAATGGATGGGGCTAGGCCTCACGGTGGTGTTCTTCGGCACATGGGGCGACCTTGTGGAGTCGCTTTTCAAGCGCACATTGGGCATAAAGGACAGCGGCAACATTCTGCCCGGACACGGCGGCATGCTCGACCGTTTCGACTCGTCGCTGCTCGCGCTCCCCGCAGCAGTGGTTTATGTTTACACCGTCACGCTCTTCTGAAAGAAACAATCATTTACATAAAAAACATCAAAGAGGCAATCATCGGCAAACGGTGTTTGTCTCTTTTTTGTATCAATACGTTCCGCCTCCCCCAACAAGACATTTTGTCATTCAAAACCGGTCATTCTGTCACATTTTCTTCAATGGTATGCAAGTTGCAAACATATAGTCGTAAGGGCACACAAAAGTCCGCACAAACTATAACAAGCAATAAACAAAAAACAACAGGAGGATAAGATTATGGCAAACAGAAATATTTGGTTACCCGAGGAATTCAACGATTTCCTTTATACAGACTATATGCCCCGCACCAAGGCCACAGCTCCGGCCATCAACGTAAAGGAAACACCCACGGCATACATCGTGGAAATGGCCGCTCCAGGCATGCGCAAGGAAGACTTCCAAGTGCACATCAACGACGAGGGAGACCTAACAATAAAAATGGAGAGCCACCGCAACGAGCAGGAAGACAACCGCAAGGCACACTATCTGCGCCGCGAATTTGCCTACTCGAAGTTTGAGCAGACACTCATTCTGCCCGACGATGTTGACCGCAACAAGATAGCCGCATCGGTGGCCGACGGTGTGCTCACCGTAGAACTGCCCAAGATAAACAAAGAAGAGCACAAGGTGAGCCGACAGATACAAATAGGATAGGCTTAGCATCAGCCCTACCTTACGGGCATCAAAGCAAGGAGAGTTTTTTCATATACGAATATAAGGTTAGTAAATAGGTTATTGGTTTTTAAGGTAGTTGCCAAGGCGCAAGCCTGAAAAACACGCAAAATCCCCAAAATGTCAAAGTTTTGGGGATTTGTTGTTTTCTTTTGGGGAGAAACATTTAAAGTAATATCCTCTCTTTGCTATCTTATATCCACTGATGAACGCCCAAAGCAATGCAAACACCGCAGAAGAAGCAAGGTTGTTTTCAAGTGAAAACTCGTTACCAAACAGGTAGTCAAGAGACATGCTGACTATAAAATATATGAGGAAACAGCAAAAAGAAATCAACAAGATTTCCAATACTATATATTTCTTTCTTTTCATAGCTTAAAGATTTTCAAATAAAGGAGATCTAAATTCAAACATTTCTTTCATTTGCAAATATATAAAAAGAAATAGAACAACGTCATATTTTTCAACATTATTCTTTTCTCTTTGTCGATATTATTTCATTTTGCCTACATACGCACCAAAATCCCATACATTCGTATTCATATCCTATCCACCTTCGCAATAAGACAAGTTCTACCGCTGCGCCCGGTAGTCGCGTGGCGACATTCCCAACTCGCGCCTGACATACTTGCCGAAGAACGACAGGTTGTCGAACCCAGCATCGGAGGCAATTTCCTTTATGCTCTTGTCCGACGAGGCAAGCATATTGCGGATGTAGTTCAGGGTGACGCTGTTTATCAGTTCCGATGCAGTCTTGCCAGCCTGCTTCTTGCATACGGCCGACAAATATTTGGGCGTAATGCAGAGCTTGTCGGCATAGTAGCCCACCTCGCGACGGCGAGGAGCCTCAGCAGTGACCAACGACACGAAACGCTTGAAGAGCACCTCGGCCGAAGTGTGGTTGGCGCAGGACACCTGCTGATTGAGCTTGGGAGCGATATTGTCGTAGAACTCAAACACGAAAGACTGCAGTAGAAGTTTCAGTATCTGTTCGTGGTGAGGCAAGTGGGTGTCGGCGAGTTTGCGCTTCAGAAACACATAATCAGCCAGGAAATGTTCCACTTCTTGTTCTTCGAGATGCAGCAATGGGTTCTCGCGGATGATGAGTCCAGCCTCCCAAATGTTTCCGCCAATAATAAAAATGCTCTCGAAATAGGCCGGCGACATGAGCATGCCGCAACACTTGAAGTCGCAACTCACCATAGCATTCTGTATAAACTGGTTGGGATGCGCCAGCACCATATCGTTCTTGCCCACATTATATTCCTTTCCCTCTATCGTGCATGAAGCCTTGCCGCCAAGACACAGTATGGTAATGTATGCCTCAGCATGCACGTTCTCCGCCGGCAAGGCTCCTAGTTCGTCAAACACAGCGATGTCCTTATCGGTGAGTTGCTCCATGCGCAATCGGCATTCCTCCACGGTAATGCCGCTGCGGTTTACTTGAAACAACATCTTTTCTCTTGAAAAGACATCTTCGTCCATTTTATTACTCTTCTGCATTTCCATATCGTCCATATTGCAGCATCATTGTCTGTTATGGTGCAAATTTATCAATATCCTCTGAAATTCGAAGTGTTATCCACTTCCTTTTTGTGTCCTGGGCTTCGCTACTTTACTTTCTTATAGACTTATCGGACACTTTAAAGGATATAGAGTGTCTGATAAATCCACACAAAAGCAGTTGTTTTGCATCCGAATTAAGGAAAATATGAACACACAAGAAGCTTACAACATGAGAAATGTGAAGAAGATTGGAGAAACAATGACGGGCAATGCGGTGCTTGCCCCAGTGCGCACGCTTGCAGCCTTCGCGCTGGTGTCGTCGTTACTCGTGGGTTGCGACAAGAAGCAGGAAGCACAAACCGCCGTGGAAGCGGTGGCAGTTAAGGAGATGACCGTAGGGGCGGAAAGTTCCATGTCGGCATCGGGTTTTGCCTATTCGGGAACGGTGGAGGAAGAAAACGGCGCGCAGTTGAGTTTCACCACGGGCGGAACAATAATGCAGATTCGCGTGAAAGTGGGCGACCGCGTGCGCCGTGGACAACTCATCGCCACGGTTGACCCCACACAGGTGAGGAACAGTTATGACATGGCGCACTCCACCAGAGTTCAAGCAGAGGATGCCTACAAACGCATGAAGCAACTGCACGACAAGGGAAGTCTGCCCGAAATAAAATGGGTGGAGGCGCAGAGCCAGCTTCAGCAGGCCGTTGCCGCCGAGAGCATCGCCAAGAAAAGCCTCACCGACTGCGCACTCCATGCTCCCTTCGACGGCGTGATTTCAGAGAAATATGCCGAAGTGGGACAGACAGCCGCACCCGGTTTGCCGGTGGTGAAGCTCGTCACCACCAATGTTCTGAACGTGAAAATATCGGTACCGGAGAGTGAAATGGATGGCATCCATATCCGCCAGCGTGCAAAAATTGCGGTGCAGGCACTTGGAGGCAGGCAATACGGGGGATATGTAATAGAAAAAGGTGTCATAGCCGACCCTATATCCCGTTCCTACAGTGTGAAGATACGGGTGGAGAGAACGGACAACTCGTTGCTTCCGGGCATGGTGTCGCAAGTTAATCTGGGCAATGTTTCCAAGCAAGCAACGAACAACATGGCTTCGGAAACGGCAATCTTCATCCCCGCCCGCCTCGTTCAACTTGCCGACGACAACTCTAATTTCGTGTGGGTGGACGAAGGTGGCAAGGCAGTGCGCCGCACTATTGTCTGCGGTGAGTACTCCTGCAACGGCGTAAGCATCGTCAGCGGACTGAAAAGCGGTGACAAAATTATCGTGGAAGGGCAGCAGAAAGTTAGCAACGGAACGAGGGTAAAGGTAGAAAAGTAAAAAGGTAAAAAAGTAAAAAGGTGATTAAAAGTAAAAAGGTAAAAAGGTAAAAAGTAAAAAGAGAGGCTGGCACCACAAGGGGTGTTGTCTTAACTCCTTTAACTTCTTTAACTTCTCAAAATTATGAACAATAAACGAAACATAGTGGAATGGGCGATGCACTACCGGCAGATTGTCATCGTGGTGGTGTGCTGCCTCGTAGCTTTCGGCATCTACAGTCTGCCGAACATGCGCAAGAACGAGTTCCCCGACTTCACCATCCGTCAGGGCATCGTGGTGGCTGTGGCTCCCGGCAACACCGCCGAGGAGATGGAGCAGCAAGTGACAAAGCCTCTGGAGAACTACATTTTCTCTTATAAGGAGGTGAAGAAAGAAAAGACTTACTCCATGAGCCGTGACGGCATCGTATATATACAGGTGCAGCTCAACGACGAGCTGAACAACAAGGACGAGTTCTGGTCGAAGTTCAAGCACGGTGTGCAGAGCTTCAAGAGCGAACTGCCGCAGAACGTGATGGCGGTGGTGGTGCAGGATGACTTCGGCGACACCTCCTCCCTCCTCATCACCATGGAGAGCGAGGAAAAGACCTATCGGGAGTTGAACGACTACATGGACAAGTTGCAAGACCGGCTGCGCTCCATCAAGAGCGTGGGAAGAATGACGGTGAGCGGTATGCAGCAGGAACAGATTTCCGTGGTGCTCGACAACGACCGGCTGGCGAAGTACGGTCTCTCCGACCAAGTGGTGGCAGCAACCCTCTTCCAGAAAGGTTTTACCACTACTGGCGGCAGAATCAAAACTCCCACCTATACGATGCCCATCCATGTGGCTGGGTCGCTCAACAACGTCTATGACATCGAACAGCAAATCGTCTATTCCTCTCCCACGGGCGTGAACGTCCGGCTGAAGGACATCGCCACCGTGAAGCGTGAGTATCCCGATGCCGAGAGCCGTATCACCAACAACGGCAAGAAGTGCATCCTGCTGAGCGTGGAGATGAAGAAGGGACAGAACATCGTGAAGATGGGCGAGGCGATAGACGAACAGATGGCGGAGTTCCAAAAGACCCTGCCCAAGGACGTGAGCATCTACCGCATCACCGACCAGAGCAAGGTGGTGAACGACAGTGTGCTCAACTTCCTCCACGAGCTGGTCATCGCCATCGTGGCTGTGGTCATTGTGGTGATGCTCCTACTGCCTATGCGTGTGGCTTTGGTGGCAGCATCCACCATCCCCATCAGCATTTTTATTTCCCTGGGCTTGTACAATGCCTTCGGGTTGGAACTGAACACCGTGACCTTGGCGGCACTCATCGTGACCTTGGGAATGATAGTCGATAACTCCATCGTCATCATCGACAACTACCTGGAGCAGATAGGCGAGGGCAAGAGCCGATGGTACGCTTCCATCGCCTCCACCACCCATTTCTTCAAGAGCATCTTCTCCGCCACCTGCGCCATCAGTATCACGTTCTTCCCGTTCCTCATCACCTGTGTGGGACAGACGCACGACTTCCTCTCGGCGTTCCCTTGGGCTGTGACCATCGTGTTGGGAATCTCGCTCCTCGTGGCAACGCTCCTCGTGCCTTTCATGCAGTTCTTCTTCATCCGAAAACCGCTGAAAACGAAGACAGGGAAAAAAGCGTTCTCCTTCCTCGACGTGATGCAGAAGTATTACGACAAGTTGCTCAGCCTCTGCTTTGCCTGGCCCAAGACCACCCTGTCGATAGGTTTGGCTTCCATCTTGGCGGGCGTGTTGATGATGAACCGACTGCCGCAGCAGACCATGCCCTATGCCGAGCGCAACCAGTTTGCCGTGGAGATATACATGCCCACGGGCACCTCTTTGCAGAAGACCTCCGCTGTGGCTGATAGTCTGGAACACATCCTGCGCCGAGACAAGCGCATCGTGTCGGTGACATCGTTCAAGGGCTGCGGTTCGCCACGATTCCACACGGCTTACGCTCCGCAGATAGCCGGCAGCAACTATGCCCAGTTTGTGGTCAATACCACCGATGACAAGGCGACCGTGGCTGTGCTCGACGAATACAGCGACAAATATGCCGCCTACTTCCCCGAGGCCAACATCAAGTTCAAGCAGTTGAGCTACAACGAGGCAACCTGCCCGGTGGAGATTCGCCTGAGCAATGATGATGAGCAACGGATGATGGCGGATGCCGACAAGGTGACGAAGATATTGCACTCCGTGCTGGAGCTGCAACTGGTGCGAACCAACTTCAATGAGCCGCAGGCCACGACCACCGTCCGACTGAAGGAAGACGAGGCTGCACGCCTGGGCGTGACCAATGCGCAACTCGAACTGACTCTCGCCATGCGATACGGCAGCGGTATGGGCATCGCCAATGTGTGGGAGGGCGACAAGCAGGTGCCTGTCATCTTGATGAGTACCCGCTCCAACCAAGCCTCCACCGACCATCTCGCCGACGAGCAGATACCCGTGATGGGCGGACTGAAGACCGTGCCCCTGCGACAGATAGCCGACATCGTGCCCACCACGCAGTACGGACAGATGGTGCGCCGCAATGGAGTGCCTACCATCACGGTGATGGCAGAGACCAAGCGTGGTGTGAATGCGATGGCTGCCACGGCGAAGGTGCAGGAGAAACTGAAGGATGTGAAGCTCTCGCCCGACACCAAGCTGGTGTATGGCGGTGACATCGAGAACAGTACGGAGACTATGGGACCTACGATGGCGGCTCTTGCCGTTGCCGCCGTGATGATATTCTTCATCCTGATGGCACATTTCCGCAAGATCAACTTGGCGGGCATCGTGTTCGGAAGTATGCTGCTGAGCATCTTCGGAGCCAGCGTGGGCTTGGAGATACAGGGCTTGCCGTTCGGCGTTACCTGCGTAATGGGACTCGTCGCCCTGATGGGTATCATCGTGAGAAACGGCATCATCATGTTCGACTATGCCGAGGAACTTCGGGAGACGGAGCGCATGAACGTTCGCAATGCCATTTGGCACTCGGCAAGCCGCCGTATGCGCCCTATCTTCCTCACCTCCGCTGCGGCTTCCATGGGTGTCATCCCGATGATTCTCGGTGGCAGCGGTCTGTGGATGCCGATGGGCACGGTCATCTGCTACGGCACGCTCATCTCCATGCTCTGCATCCTCACCGTGGTGCCCGTGACGTATCTACTCGTGTTCGAAGGGACGGAGAAGAAGCGGGCCTTGGCTTTGGAAATGGAAAAGGAATAAAGTTATAGAAGTAAAGAACTGATGAAAAAGATATTTGCAACAACAATAATACTAGGCGGACTAGCAACAAGTCTGCCGGTATGCTCGCAGGAGAACAAAAAATACACGCTCGACGAATGCATCGGCGAGGCTGTGCGCAACAATCTCGCACTTCGCAATGCCGACAACGAGATAGCCATGGCCAAGGAGCAGCGCAAGGAGGCTCTGACCAAGTACTTTCCTACAGTCTCCGCCATGGGCGGCGGCTTCATGGCCAACAAGGGATTGTTGGAGATGGACTTGGGCGGCATGACGATGTCGCTCGCCAAAAACGGTCTGGTGGCTGGCGTGACGGCTATGCAACCAGTCTTTGCCGGAGGGCAGATTATCAACGGCAACAAGCTCGCCAAGGTGGGCGAGGATGTTTCACGCCTACAACGAAGATTGAGCGAGAACGACATACGCCTCAGCACCGAGCAATACTATTGGAACATGGTGATGCTGAAGGAGAAGCTCCGCACGCTCGACCAAGTGGACAAGCAACTTTTGCGAATGGAGGCCGATGCACAAGCCGCAGTGGATGCCGGCATACGCAACCGCAACGACCTGCGGCAAGTGCAGCTCCGCAAGAACGAGACGCGCACTTCGCGCATTCAAGTGGAGAACGCGGCAGCCACCATGAGCGACTTGCTGGCACAGGCAATGGGACACACTGGGGAAAGCATAGACATAAGCTGCGATGCCTATGCCAAGCCCGAAGAGCCCCAACAATTCTACCAGTTGCCCGAGGCTTCACTTGCATCCACCAGCGAATACCAACTCCTCGACAAGCAGATAGAGGCTGGCAAACTGCAATACAAGTTGGCCGTAGGCAAGAACCTGCCCACCGCCTGCGTGGGCGGCAGCTACACCTACAACGACATCATGGACAAATCACAGAACCGCCTCGTGGGCATGTTCACCGTTTCAGTGCCCATAAGCAACTGGTGGGGCGGCTCGCACGACATGAAGCGGCAGAAGCTGCAAGTGAAGAATGCTGAAAACGAGAAGCGCGACAAGAGCGAACTGCTCATTGTAAAGATGCGCAAAGCGTGGAACGACCTCACCGATGCCTACCGACAAGTGGCGATAGCCCAGGAAAGCATCACGCAGAGCGAGGAGAACCTGCGCCTCAACACCGACTACTACGAAGCGGGCACCGCCACCATGAGCGACCTGCTCGATGCGCAAACACTCTACCAGCAGAGCCGCGACAAGTATGTGGAGGCCATCACTACCTACGAAGTGAAGAAGCGCGAATATCTGCAAGCCACGGGCAGATGATGTTTTTTAAGTGACGGTGAAAAAATAAGTTGGTATGATTTGCGGCTTATATTTTTGAGATGTTTTTGGTATCTTGAAGAGGGAGCATAGCGGGCTATGTGACCGATGAGAGAGACAAAAATAGTCAAAAAGATGAGCCGGACAACCAACAGGAGATGTATTTCACTGTTCTCAAATCGTACCAAGTTATTTTTTTTACCGTCACTAATTGTTGGTGTCCAGTAGAAATTTTGGTCTAACACAGTAAAAAAGCAGAAAGGCTCTCTTTATAGGCGGGTTCTATAAATCACCTTTGATGGATTTTTGAATTTTAGCCGAGCAGGTTTTACGCCTATAAGGTTTTGGCACAACGTTGTGCTTACTTTAGCCCATTGCGTGGTTTGCTTACCGGCCAACCAACTTTGGTGTACATGAAGCCCCATGGTTTTCAAGAGAACGGGCCTTGAATGCCTTGTCGGCGATATAAATTCCGCCGAGCGGAGTGGGATTTTTCATATTTTATGTTTACCTTTGTCATATGCTGGACATTTGTTTGCTTGGTTTTACTACCACAAAGGCAAGTGAATTTCCAGCATATGCAAGTGTCGAATAATCACTGTTATCCAACTGCTTGCGTTTTTCTAAAATCACGAGTCTGCCAAATTCAGGTGTATGGAGAGATATAAATTCAGTTGGGTGTTATGCATTTTCTATGTGATAATGCTGATGATACCAGAGTGTATGGTGGTGAACGACACACGATGGTGGGACCCTGTGGTATCATTACCCAGTTGCGCCATAGCATACGCCGTCCTGGCATGGAGCATCTGTGCATTGGTTTCGTTTTGCGGTCGCAAGACTGAATGTATCCTACATGGCATATTGCACCTTGTAATTGCCGCATACGTGGTGAGCGACGTGTTCATTGTCATCAAATTCGGCAGACATTGGGATGTTTACACTCTTCAGTTTCTTCGTGAAACTAACATGAAAGAGGCTTCTGAATTTATATCTTCCTTCGTATTCACGCCCCTCACCCTTTTCCTCGTATTCTCTTGTCTCCTGTTTTTTTCATTTGAAATATGGCTCGTTCGCAAAGCCAAACGCATACCTCTTCTACCAAAGAGGAAATGGCAAAAGGCCGTATGGGGCATTGTAGTGATTGGGGTGTACGCACATATAATATACTTTTCTCCCGACCACAAAAGGAATTTTGAATTGATGGCCCGCTTTCCGTCGCCTCTCAAACGTTGCGACATTTGGGAAAACTATCAGTCGGTTTTGTTGTTCAAAGAGTTTGAAGCACAATACGACCGCTGTGCCAAGCAACAGGAGACGTACCGTGAAAATGCAAAATGTGATGAGCAAGACGCCGATTTTGTATTGATTATCGGCGAATCATTCAACCGCCACATGAGCAATATATACGATGGAAAATACAACACCAACCCATTGCTTAAGAAGCGCAAAGAAGCGGGACGGCTGTTTGTGTTTAATGATGTAATATCGTCGAGCAACGGGACATCACAAAACTTCAAGTATTTCTTCTCGATGAATAGCGTTGAAGGCGGCAAAGCATGGTGTGATGCGCCTATGCTTCCCACGATAGTGCAACACGCAGGATATAATGTAATCTGGTATAGCAACCAGTTTGCGCTTAACCAAGACCTTGGCCAATTTAATGGCACGCTCGGTTTTCTTAACCACCCGCTTATAGCACGCAGCATGTTTAACCATCGCAACGAGTCTACATATCCCCACGACCTGCAGCTCATATCCGACTACGCTTCAAATAGGCCAAAACTTGAACGCAAGAACAGAAATTTCGTAATCTTTCATCTTTACGGTCAGCACATTTCTGCCAGTCAACGCTATCCGCACAGCTTCGGTTCGTTCACCGCAGACAATGTCGGGCGCAAGAATCTCGGTGCAAACGAGCGTGAAGAGATTGCCCATTATCTGAATGCAACAGAATACAACGATTTTGTTGTTGACAGCATAATACGAATGTTTGACAACAGAAATGCCATAGTATTATATTTCTCTGACCACGGCGAAGAGATTTACAACTTTCGCAACCAACTCGGGCGCACCGACCTTAGCACTGAAACCGACCACCGGGCCCTTCAAGCTCAGCTTGACGTACCGTTTATGATATACATCACGCCCACCTATGAGCGTCTGCACCCCACTCTACCTTCGGTTCTGCGCAGTTCTGCCAATCGGCCGTTTATGACCGACGATATGCCCCATGTGGTTTGCAATATTCTCGGCATTCACTCTAAATGGTATGTTCCAGAGCGCAGCATTGTCAGTCAACAATACAAGCCACGCAAGCACCGAATGTTGCAGAAAGAATCAAACAGAACGGTGTATTACGATTAATACTGCCCCGATTTATGTAACCCGCTTTTTGATGTTCTCAAATCTATCGCCACTTATTCGTACAGATAGAACATGCGCTCCATCATATGCCATTTCTCGTCTGACGTGGCATTGGCATCGCAACCCTGAAACTGAGCCACATAACGCTCCCACTCCGCTTGACGCGGCAACGTGGCAAGCCTCTGCATGGCATCGTCCCAGTTGAAGTCGATAGGCGCATCCACTATCATCACGAGCCGTCGGCCAAGGATATACAACTCCATTTCAAGAATGCCCACCGATTGTATGCCGCGCTTTATCTCGTCCCAGAAATGCTCCTTGTCGTGGGCTTCGCGATATTTCACAATCAGTTCATCGTCGTCATTCAAGTCCATTGTCTGCACATAGCGTTTCGTGGGCTGCCCGAAACGCTTCGTAGCGTATCCTTTCTCTGCCATAATTGTTTGCATTTATAAGTTGATTTGCACGGCAAAAATAAGCATTATCGGTGTAAACGGCAAATTCTGCAACTATGAAAATAACCTGCGAGCCAATTTTTCCACAACCGAGCCATGCACCACATGCTTGACATTGGCTAGCAAAATTGTTGGCAGCAACAAACGCTATGACCACCCATAACCACATTATTTCAGTAATTTTTTTTGACATCGGCAACTCGCGTTCTAGCTGCGCACAAAAGCTCAAAAAAGGCTTTCCGGGGCGTTTTTGCACCGTTTTCAGCACAACAAAATGCCATGTCCGTCGAAACAAAGGCTTCGTCGTGCGGCAACAAAGCCCATTTCGCCGTGCTTTTAAGCCTTCACAAAGATGTAAACAAGCCTTACTTGCCGCACAAACAAGCCTTGTTTGCACCGTCACAACTTAGGAGTATATATATCGCCGCAGTCATTAATCAATACAAAATATTATATATCAACCTTTTATACAGGCTTAAGCAATCTACCGCGAAAACATCAAAATTCCGCGCCAATGATTTCGGCACACGTTGTGTTGGCATTCTCAGCCGACAATAACACCCAATTCTTTTTTATTGATGTCCGGTAAAAACTTTGCAGCAGGCAAGTCCCGTAGTGTAGGATGTTCAAAATCGGATAAAAAAAATGTGCGCGATTTTACATTTGTTTAAACTTACAATTATCTGATTCTCAAAAGGCTTTCAGTAATCAAAACCCTGTAAGGGCGTAACAATCCCAGCCCAGGGTGAGGAAGGAGCGAAGCTACATCCGTAACCCTGGGTTTAATGCACGACGGAGCATGTTGGCCTGTAAGGTCAACACAATCCCTCAATTATTGTGCTGACCTTACAGGCCAGCCTTAAAAATCAATCATTTACCCAGGGTTACACCGTTTGCTGTCGCAAACGGCTCACCCTGGGCTACGACTGTTACGCCCTTACAGGGCTGATGAATGCAATGTCTCGCAATTATGTTTATTGTTCTACAAAAAACGATGCAGAATAATA
>CAVCLB010000016.1:0-38899 GCA_963602915.1 Dysosmobacter segnis
GTAGCTAGCGTTCATCCTGAGCCAGGATCAAACTCTACATTGTAAAATATTTTTTAAGTTGCTTCACCAAGCACCACTCAAGGCGGCACCGGGATAACAACCCGTTTGTAATCTGTTCAGAACGTGCTTCCAAAATCAGGTTCAAAGCCAAACAAACTTGACGGTTCGTTTTTCTTCTACCCGAAACCGAATGCCTTGCGGCCTCGGCTTCGCTTCTTGTACTACTTTTATCTGTCTTATGTAATCTTTTCAAAGAACTCTTTCTTCATGCTCCCTAACTCCCGTCAGCCTCAGTTTTGACTGCGCTAACGTTCGTTCTCGAAAGCGGATGCAAAGGTATGGCTTTTTTCCGCACATGCAAAATTTATACGGGAAAAAGTTTGAAAAACCGCGCGTTTTTAACATCCGTTCACAGTTTACACCGCAAACGCACGCCGTTTACATTATTATATAATACTCTCTCGCAGCAAACTGACACCCTATTGAAACATGCCTTACTACCGCTTCTGCGGCAGCGAAACTGCGAGAGTTGATTTATATCAAGCGCAAAGATAGACAATTGCACCACAACCGCAAAGCAAAACCACCTTTTTAACATTAAAAAATAGCCGAGATTGCAAAGCAACAAAGCCGGTGTGCGCACACGGCGCAGACGAGGCATGCACTTATCGCAACTGCCGCACGCGCGTGCAGCAGTTGATGCACGCGCGTGCGGCAGACGGTATGAGACGGAAAAAACATTGAAAAAGCAATGCAGCACAAGCCCCGTTATGCCCTAACGAACAAGAAAACGGGATGGTAAGTGACGATAAAGAAGCCACTAAACCCACGAAAACATTCACAAACATCCGAAAAAAAGTGGAATTGCACTAAGTGTTTTGCCTCCAACGGTTGTTGTAATGACAAGAAACGACTAAAAACCGAGCCGCTACGGCGGTGCTGAAAACGATATTACACTATTAACTATTAACTTACAATTATGATTAAAAGACTCATAGGACTTGTGGCTGCGGCCGCCATGTGCGGCGGAACGGCCTACGCCCAGCAGCCATACGGCGGTTGCTGGCATCCTGCCGACATCACCAACTGGTCGCCACAGACCGACCCTGATGCCAAATTCAACCGTGCAAAGGTGCCTCTTGCCAAACGCTTCAAGGAGCCGACGCTCATGAAGGCCAATGCCAACCAGTATTACGAGGGACAGATTTGCAACGCGACAATACTCTTCCCCACCTGTTCGATGTGCCCGTCGCAGGGAGCCTACAACTTCCTCGGCTACCAGCCCACCTATTGGCAGTATATGGACAAGCTCGTGTATTGGGCTGGTTCGGCCTCGGAGGGCATCATCATCCCGCCTCCGGCCGGTTCGACCGACGCTGCCCACCAGAGCGGAGTGAAATCGCTCGGACAGATTTTCTTCCCGCCTGCAGCCTACGGCGGCACACAGACATGGGTGCGCCAGATGCTCACCACGGAGAACGGCACTTACATATATGCCAAGAAACTGTATGAGATAGCCAAATACATGGGCTTCGACGGATGGTTCATCAACGAAGAAATCGGCGGCGGAAGCACTTCGGAATGGGTGGCTTTCATAAAGGAATTCAACAAGATAGCCGACGAAAACGGCGACACCCAAATGGAGATACAGTGGTATAACGCAAGCTCCTACCCCAACACAAGCATACTCACGACACACAAGAACACGTCGCAGTTTCTCGAATACGGTTCGCCCGGCGACTACCGCAGCTATGCCTCGCAGCTTGGATGCACCGAAGAGGAGACATTCTCGAAGATATACGGCGGCGTGCAGGTGGTGAGCAGCGGCCACACCGGCTATGAATATTACCTCAACCAGGCCATGCCCACCACGGGACATGTGGGGTCGCTCGACCTCTTCTGCCCCGAAGAGCGCATATGGAAAGACAACGTTAAGTCGTTGCTCGGCAAAGACGACACCGGCACCAACGCATACAATGCCATAGTGAACACATTCAACAACGAGAGCCAGATGTGGGTGAACAAGAGCGGCGACCCGTCGGTGACTGCCGCAAGCGGCTGGCCCGGACTGTCAAACCGCGTGCTTGAACGCTCAGTGGTGAGCAGCATGCCCTTCGTGAGCTCGTTCTGCGTGGGCGTAGGCAAATATCGTTTCGTTGAAGGCACAAAGGCTGGCGTGCAAGACTGGTATCACAGCGGCGTGCAGAGCATTATGCCCACATGGCGATGGTGGATAGAGAACAAGGGCACACTGAGTGCCGACATAAACTGGGATGATGCCTGGAACCTCGGGTCGAGCATACGCCTGCACGGCAGCCTCACCTCGGGCGACCACCTCATGCGCCTCTACAAGACCATGATACCCGTGACAAACGGCGGCATCGTGCGCCTCGTGTACAAGACGGGGACACCGGGAAGCGTGGAGCTGAAGCTCTCGACTGAAAGCTCTACTACACCCGACGTGACGATGGCCAAGCCCACCACGACAAGCGAGAAGAACGGGTGGACGATTGACGAATACGACCTTTCGAGCCTCAACGGCAAGACCGTGTATATGATTGCGCTCAACATAAAGGCCGCAGCAGCCGTGTCTGACTACGAGCTGCAGCTCGGCGAACTCGCAGTGTTGCCCGCTGGCTACGCTCCGGCAGCGGTCGAAGTGAAGAATCTTGCCACCACAAGCGTGCTCGGCGAGGAGAAGGGCGACATCAGACTCACTTGGGATTATGACTACACTGCCGACTTCGACCATTTCGACATATACAAAACCACTGCGGCCGGAACACGCACAATGGTGGGACAGACGCGCGACGAGGCATTCTATGTGCCCACATTCGTGCGCGAGGGTATCGATGCCTATGTCACAATGGAGGTTGTGCCCGTGATGAAGGACATGCGCCAGCAGACTCCGCAGACTATAAAGGTGGAATATCCGAAGGCAACGGCCCCGACAGTGACCTTTGCTCTGAGCAAGAGCTATGTGAAAGTGGGCGAAGAGGTGACAATCACCGCCAACGGAACCGGTGCGCCCACTGCATGGAAATGGACACTTCCCGAAGGACTGAAACTTGCATCGGGCAGCACAGCCGACCAAAAGACCATCACCGTTGTGGCTATGAAGGAAGGCAAGCAGAAGGTGAGCGTGGACGTGACCAACAGCGTGGGCACATCGTCAACCACCAAGGACGTGGTTGACGTGATGAGCGAAAGCGAACTTAAAGAGGTGACAAACGTTGTGCTCAACAAGAAGGTTGTGGCTTACAGCGGTTCAACCAACTCCACCGAGGTGCCCGATAAGATTATCGACGGCGTGCAGAATCCTTACTCTACAAGCCAGAAATGGTGCAACGTGAGCTCCGACAACTGGGCCACATTCGACTGTCTCGGTTCGTTCCGCATATACGGTTTCCGCATATACGACGGCAACTCAGGTCCTGAAAGCGGCGTTGACCAGATTGACTCTTACAAGATTCAGCTCTCCGACGACGGCGAAAACTGGACAACAGTGGTTGACCGCGAAGGCTGCGCAAGCGAAAGCATCAAGACCGACTACATAGCTCCGATGAAGGGACGCTATGTGAAACTCATCCCGCACGTCAACGGTACGCTCCGCATCTGGGAGTTTGAGGTGTACGGCAAAGAGGACAACAACATGACGATAGACGTAACTCCCGCACAAATGAAGATGAATGTGGGCGAAACGAAGAACATTACAGTGAAATACGACCTCAACGGCGACGAGCGTTCCAACGTGTTCGGATGCACGGCCAAGTCGGCAGGCAACCTGACAATAGGCGAAATAACCGAAGACGCTGCCGCCGGAACATTCACCATTCCCGTAACGGCATCGAAGAAAATCGGCACCGACAAGGTTGTGGTGAAACTTGACAACGGCGGAGCCTACAAGGAAAGCACCGTGGAAGTGACCATCGACGCCACCTCGCAGCCCAATGTGCTTGAAAACACTACTGCCAACGTGCGCCACTACAAGGCCGACTACTCCTACGAGGCCACCTACGACGAGTTCAACATCAGCGCACTCACCGATGGAGACAAGACCGCAGAGGCTCTCAACGAGATTGAAACCCCGTCGACACACAAGGACGACCTCTGGGCAATATTCACTGCTCCCGAAGGCACAGAGTGGAATCTCTCGAAAGTTGTGGTAAACATTCCGGCAAACAACAAGGGTGTGAACGACAACGACAAGGAAGGCTTCGTGAACAACTCTATCGGCATTGCCGTGGGCAACGACCTTACCAACATGACCGTTGTGAAGACATTCACCGACCTTGGAGAGGTGAGCGAACTGGAATACATATTCCCCGAGTTCCGCACCACCAAGTATCTGGCCATTGTCTGCAACCTCAACGCTTATTTCTACCCCTCACTTGCCGAGGTTGAAGCTTATGAGCAGTTTAAGGAAGCTATACCCGTGAACGGCCCAGTAGCGTTGAGCGGTTGGAATGCTGACGTAATTGCAGAGGACACTCCGTCGGCAAACTACACCAACGCCACACTCGACGACCAGGGATGGGTGCTCTACACCACTGCTGTGCAGGAGACCGGAGCCGTGACCGACGCTACCGGCAAGATAAAGACAACGGCCGGAACTGAATTCAAAGTGGCCGACTTTGCTGCCAACAACGCACTCGTGATGAAGACCTACAACAAGGAATACACGCTCACGCTCAACTCTCCGCAGGCCTGCGACGCGCTTTATTTCCTCATGATTTCGACCAACGGCCAGTCAAAGGTGAACGTATATGCCACCTACGAGGACGGCACCAAGAGCGAAACCGATGTCTACCAGCCCAGCGACTGGTATGGCAGCTACAAGACAGGCAATGAGGCTGTCTACGGCATAAGCCGCATACTCACGGCAGCCGCCGACTCTTATACCACCGACGAAATCGACAAGGGCTACAATTTCCGCCTGTACGAGTATGCTCTTGCAACCGACAACACCAAGAAGGTATCGTCAATCACCTTCAAGTCGATGGCCTACGGCAGATATCCCACCATTCTTGCAGTAAACAAGAAGGGATGCGAAACCGCCAACGGCATCGACACCGTTGCCAACGACGGCGCTGCCACGATAAGCGGCATCTACACCATTGGCGGCATCAAGGTGCAGACTCTGCAGAAAGGCATCAACATCATAAAGATGACCGACGGCACAACAAAGAAAGTATTGGTGAAATAACGCCACGACAACAGTGATGTGCCACTAACGCACACCACTACTACAAGACGGGAGACAGACACGAATGAGATTGTCTGTCTCCCGTTTTCGTTTTACAAATGCCGTGCACTTCGGTTCGGCCAAGTATGCAATACTCCATAAACCATGCGCATAATGAGCATTTTGGGGACATGCGGTTTGGGCATGTGAAACATTCTTGCTATCTTTGAACTATATATGTCGTGTACATATATATAATAGGATATAAAAAACAAAGAATACCATTATATGAAAATGAGAAAAGAATCGAGAGCTATGGACAGCCAATGGGCATTGGAATTGATGCACAAGGCTCCTTACATTACCGTGAGTTTCGTTGATGCCGCAGGCTTGGCATACGGATTGCCACTATCGCTTGCGTCTGACGACGACGTGAACTGGTATTTCCACTGTGCTTTGGAAGGCAAGAAAATAGATGCCATCAAGGCGCATCCCGAAGTGTGTCTTTCGGCAGTGACCCGTTGCGCTCCCATTGTCGGCCCCAAGGACGACAGCTTTACGCTGCTATACAAGTCGGCAGTGGCATTCGGCAAGGCTGAGATTGTGACTGACGACGAAGAGAAAATCAGCGGACTGAGGGTGATTTGCCAACGTTTTCTTCCGCAGCACATGGATGCCTTCGACAAAAGCATAGCCCACTCGCTGGGCAGAACCGCAGTGGTGCGCATCACACTCACTGAACCTCCGGTGGGCAAGCGCAAGCAGTATGATAAAGAAGGAAATGAGATGAAATACGGCAGAATGGAGTAACAAGCCGCAAACGGCATTGGATAACCAAGTGAAAATTGCAGTTTATGGAAGGAAAGAAAAACAATATCGCCATTATCACCGGCGCATCATCAGGTCTTGGCACTTGTTATGTGGAGGCCGTAACCAGGTTGTTTCCCGAAATAGATGTGCTGTGGCTGATTGCAAGGCGTAAAGAACGCCTGTATGAAGTGGCGGCACTGCATCCCGACAAGCAGTGTGTTGTAATACCGATGGACATGTCCGACATGGACAGTTTCAATCTGCTTGAAGAAAAGCTGTACCATGAGAAGCCACAGATTAGCTTGCTCATCAACGATGCAGGAATGTTGGGCATTGAGCAATTTGAGAAAATGCAACTGGCGCAGATGCTCAAAATCATCGACCTAAACTGCAAAGGGGCTACCGCAATAACCAAAGTTTGCCTGCCATATATAGTTGACGGAGGGACGATTTTGGAAGTGTCTTCCACTTCGGCATTTGTACCTAACACCAACCAGATAGTCTACTGCGCCTCAAAGTCATACTTATCGTCGCTTTGCCTCGGACTACGCGAAGAACTAAGACACAGAAAAATAAACGTGTGCGCAGTGTGCCCCGGACTGATGCTTACCGAGATGACGCAAGGAAACGGCAATGTTGAACTGACTGCCGGACAAAAAAGATTGCCGAAGATAGACCCTATGACGGCTGCAATGAAATCGCTTAGAGCCGCCAAACGGGGACAGGCGGTTTACACAACGGGACTTTTCTATAAATTCTACCGACTACTTGCCAAACTCATTCCGCACACTTGGCTTATAAAGGTTGCCGGATTGGAATGATTGGAGGCGTCGGGACTTGCCGAATCGGTAGTTTGAAACGGGAAGTAAAAACACCGTCAAACCTGTTTTATCGAAATAAAAACGAAGGAAGGGAAACAGATTATGCAAAAATCTGTTTCCCTTCCTTTCTTTTAATCCGTGCCTCCCGCCAGTATCGAAACTGTCGGGAGGTTATTTTTCATTGCCTTTCGGCCAGCCAGCATTATATAGACTGTATGAACTTAACCACTGCATCGCGGTCGGCCTTTTTCAAGTTGTAGAATTTCAAAGCCGAATCGTATGCCTGAGAGTTCTTTGAATAGGCATGCCACATGATAGCCTCAACCTCATTGCGGGCACGGGCATCGTGCAAACGGTCTTCACGTCCGCTGTTTATCATTGACAAACCGCGTCCCCACAAAGGTGTGGTTCGACACCAAGAACCGTGTATATCCTGTATCATGCACAGCTTGTGCTGTATGAAGTCGGAGTAAGGATAAATCTTCTGGTTGGCATATTGCGGAAGTTTCTTGCCTTCGAGTATTTTCGAACGTCCGTAATTGTCGGTGCCGGTAGTCCATGACGGCTTATGACAGTTGGTGCATCCCATTTGCGTGAACAGTTCCTTTCCGCGCTGAACTCTGCTGTCGTTGAGGTTGCGGGCACGCGGAATGGCGAGTCCACGATGCCATGTCATAAACGAATGGTATTGTGCATCGGTCATTTCCGGCTTGAAACAATAGTACTTATTGTCATACAAATTCACGTCATCACTTGGCGACAACAGATAAGACAAAGCTTCCTTTATGCCCTCGCGCGTTCCGTTATAATAATAAGGATGCACTGGCGACAGCGTGCTCTCGCCGTTTTTCAGGATATAACTTATCACGTCTTCGTCCTCAGACATTGCCTTTGCCCATGCCGGAGTGGTGCAGATGTGATATATATCAGAGCGCAGAATGTTGAGTTCGTCCCATAATGCGACGTCGTTCTGCAAGCATCCCTCAAGCAGGTCGTAGTTGAAACGCTTCACAAACTTGCGTCCGAAATAGTCAGAAGCATAGGCATCGTCTTTGAGTTTCTTTGCCGATGCATCCCAAAATTCAGGATTCAGCTCAGCACCATACTTGTCTTCAAGTTTGTATTGCTCTTCAAGAGAAGAGTTGTCGATAGCGTCGATAAGGCCAAGTCCCTGGAAATTGCACGAAACGATGAGGCGCACGTCGTAAGAACCGGCTGCCGGACGCGGGTTGGAGTTGAATGCTTCCACCGGGACTGTGGCCGTAGGATAGTGCAAAGAGAACTTCTCTCCGTCGGAGAACTGCATCTTCAGTCCGCTTTCCATCGCCGTTACGTCATGCCACTGAATAGTGACTTTTGTGGGATCGAGCTGCGGTTTGAACGGTTCCATGGCCATTGTCATGGTGAATGTGGTGAGTTGGTCAACCAACGGGCCGTCGTTGCTGCCTGCACTCTCGGGAGTATAAACCGACACGATGTAGCCGTTGCCAGTCTCGGGAGTAAAGTCGTTGCGGCTATGTCCGTGAGAGTAGTTTCCAGCATGGCAATCGGAGCACGATTTGCGCGATGCCACCGGACCCCAGCCATTGTATGGCTTGTTGCTAATCGTGTAGCGCGCACTGGCCATCATGTCGCCCTCTTGGAACTGGTCGTTGAGCCCTTGCTGTTCAACGGCTGGCGTGTTGTCTTCATAACAGCTTGACGTGATGTTGTCGGTAGTGCCAAGTTCGCCGCCTGGTTGCCATTCCTCAGCCGTGAAATTGCCTACTGCTTTACCTACATACTGTGCGTCTGACTCTTCTGCATCAGGCCCATTGCTTTCCTTTTCGTCGGAACATCCAACAATTGTGAATGCCGAAGCCAGCAATAAAGCCGTTGGAAAAAAGAATTTCTTCATAGTTGTTGTTGCTTACTTTTGCTTTATTTTTACCTTTATTATTTGTTTCCTTTGTTGATTATAATACGAGGTTTTAAAAAACACATTGCAAATGTACGAAAAAAACTGCACAGTAGAAAATTACCGGTCAGGCATTTTCAAATTCGGTTTCAAACACATTAAGCATCTTTATCGTTGCCTTGATAGCCGCTTCTGTTTGGTCGGCATCGAGTCCGCGTGTCTTTATTTCCTTGTCGTTGAAACGCCATGTTATCACGGTCTGCACGAGTGCATCGGTGCGTCCGCCCGGCGGAATGCTCACAACATAATTGTCAAGCACCGGAAACTCGCGGTCAAGCTTTTTCCGGTATATGTTGCGCAGTGCCTTTACAAAAGCATCATACTGTCCGTCGCCGGTGGAAAAGTCCTCATATTGCAGTCCGTTTATCTCTACCTTGACACTTGCAAGCGGCCTCAAGCCATAGGCGAGCGACACCATATAGCTCACAAGTTTCACCTTGTTTTCGGGAGCCGAGTGTTTAAGCACGTCGTTGACGATAAACGGCAAATCGTCTTGTGTCACGATTTCCTTGCGGTCGCCGAGTTCGGTGATGCGTTGAGTCACGCGCTTTGTCTGCTCGGGTGTGAGCTGCAATCCCAGTTCTTCAAGGTTTTTCGCTATGTTAGCCCGTCCGCTATTCTTGCCCAACGCATACTCGCGCTTGCGTCCGAAACGCTCGGGCACAAGGTCGTTGCAATACAGGTTGCTCTTGTTGTCGCCGTCGGCATGCACCCCCGCCACCTGCGTAAACACGTTTTCGCCCACCACGGGTTGGTTGGGCGCGACAGCTATGCCCGAATAGCCCTCCACAAGACGGCTAATATCGTTAAGTTTCTGTTCCCTTATATGTGTGCGTGCATGGAACTGGTCTTTCAATATAGCCTGCACACTGGCCAACGGAGCATTTCCGCAACGCTCGCCCAAGCCGTTTACCGTGACGTGCAAGCCCTTTGCGCCGCCCAACACTGCCGCAAGCGAATTGGCCACGGCAAGGTCGTAGTCGTTGTGGGCGTGGAAGTCGAAGTGTGCATCAGGATAGCGTCGCAGCATTTTTCTGAAATACTCCACGACTCTCAACGGGTTGAGTATGCCCAAAGTGTCGGGTAGCAGAAACCGCCGCACGTTGCTTTTCACGAGCGCATCCATCATGCCATACACATATTCTTGCGAGTCTCTCATGCCGCTGCTCCAGTCTTCGAGATAAAGGTTCACCCCCATTCCCTTTGCATCGGCATAGTCAATCACCTTGAGTATGTCGGCCAAGTGCTCGTCGAGCGTCTTGTGCAACTGTTGTTCGCAATGCTTGCGCGAACCCTTGGCCAGCAGGTTTACCACCTGGCATCCGCAGTCGTCAATCCAGTCAACCGACTTGTGCCCGTCGACGAAGCCCAGAACCTCTACACGACCGAGCATTCCGGCGTTTTCGGCATAGCGGCAAATCATCTTCACGGCATCGCGTTCGCCCTCCGACACGCGTGCCGATGCCACCTCTACCCTATCCACATTTATGTCGTCGAGCAGCATTCGCGCCACCATGAGTTTCTCATGCGGCAAAAACGACACGCCGCTTGTCTGCTCGCCGTCGCGCAATGTCGAGTCCATTATCTCGACATGCGTCTCCGGCTTGCCTTTTCCGGTCATAGGTTTTTGTTTTTCTTCTCCCATTCCTGTATCTTGTCTTTGTTTAGCATGAGATAGTCGATGTCGTCGAGGCCGTTCATAAGGCAATGCTTCTTGTAGGAGTTTATCTCAAAAGGTTCGCTTTCTCCCGTAGCCTTGTTGGTGACTTTCTGGTTGGGCAGGTCAACCTCCACCTCGGTTTGCGGGTCGGCATCGATGCTCTTAAAGAGGTTCTTGAGGAACGGTTCGGTCACGACAACCGGCAAAACGAAGTTGTTAAGCTCGTTGTTCTTGTGAATATCAGCAAAGAAGCTGCTTATCACCACGCGGAAGCCATAGCCTGCTATAGCCCATGCCGCATGCTCGCGGCTGCTTCCCGAACCGAAGTTCTTTCCGGCCACAAGGATGCATCCCTTGTATTTCGGGTTGTTGAGCACGAAATCCTTCTTCGGACTTCCGTCCTTGTTGTAACGCCAATCGCGGAAAAGGTTGTCGCCGAAGCCCTCCTTGTCGGTGGCTTTCAAAAAACGTGCGGGTATTATCTGGTCGGTGTCCACATTCTCCAGAGGAAGAGGAATGCATGTGCTTGTTATAACGTCAAATTTCTGTTTCATCGTTGTTGTTGTTTTTACGGGTGAATTCTAAGAATTTGCTTTGTAGGATTGCAAGACTGTTTTCGACGGCAAGAACCCACCTACATTAATGTTCTCGGGTCGGTAAGCACGCCGGTTACGGCCGATGCTGCAGCCACAAGCGGACTTGCCAGTATGGTGCGAGCCCCCGGTCCTTGGCGACCCTCGAAATTTCGGTTGCTAGTAGACACCGAATACTTACCTGCCGGAATCTTGTCGTCGTTCATGGCAAGGCATGCCGAGCATCCGGGCTGCCTGAGTTCGAAGCCTGCTTCCTCGAATATTTTGTCGAGACCTTCCTCGCGTATCTGCCTGTCAACAAGCCATGATCCGGGCACAAGCCATGCCGTTACATGATCGCTCTTTCTGCGTCCCTTCACTATAGAGGCGAATGCGCGGAAATCCTCGATGCGGCCATTGGTGCAAGCACCCAGAAAAACATAGTCGATGTGGTGTCCCAACAGTTTCTCGCCCGGCTTGAAGCCCATGTAGGCAAGCGACTTTTCAAACGAAGCCCGTGCTCCAGCGTCGATGCTTTCTATCGAAGGCACGTTGCCCGTGATGCCTATGCCCATGCCGGGGTTGGTGCCGTAAGTCACCCTCGGCTCTATGTCGGCGGCATCAAACGTAAGTTCCTTGTCAAACACTGCATCGTCGTCGCTGCGCAGAGTGCGCCAATAGGCAACGGCCTTGTCCCATGCCTCGCCTTTGGGGGCAAATTCTCGTCCTTTAATATATTCGAAGGTGGTTTCGTCGGGAGCCACAAAACCGCCACGCGATCCCATTTCTATCGAAAGGTTGCACAATGTGAGGCGGCCTTCCATCGACATGTTTCTCACCACGCTTCCGGCATACTCCACGAAATATCCGGTAGCCCCCGATGTGGTGAGCTGCGCCATGAGAAACAGAGCCACGTCTTTCGCCGTAACGCCTTTGCCCAACTCTCCGTCGATGATTATGCGCATCGACTTGGGTTTCTGCTGCAATATGCACTGCGAGGCAAGCACCATTTCAACCTCGCTTGTGCCTATGCCGAATGCCACCGCACCCATTGCCCCGTGTGTGGAGGTGTGCGAGTCGCCGCAGACAATGGTCATTCCGGGCAGCGACAATCCCTTCTCCGGGCCCACGACATGTATAATGCCGTTGTCTTTCGACATCATTCCATAATAGGTAAGTCCGAACTCCTTGGCATTGCGTTCCAAAGCGTCAACCTGTTTTTTTGAAACCGGGTCGGCAATGGGCTTGTCCTGGTCGTGCGTGGGTGTATTGTGGTCGGGCATGCAGTAAATCTGTCCGGGACGCAGACATTTCAGTCCGCGTTGGCGCAAGCCGTCGAATGCCTGCGGACTGGTGACCTCGTGGCAGTAAAGACGGTCTATATACAATTGCGTGGGGCCGTTTTCCACCTGTTGCACTACATGGCGGTCCCAGATTTTGTCGAATAGAGTGTTCATAATGTTTCTGTTGTTATTGTTTCTTACGTTTTTATTGTCTTTCAAAAATTACAGAGCGGCGGGCCCGGCATCAATTCTTAAACTTGTTGATACAGTCGATGTATGCCTCCACCGAAGCCGTAACGATGTCGGTGTTGGCCCCGAAGCCGTAATACACGTTGCCGTCATATTCCACCTGCATGTGCACTTTTCCCGTGTCGTCCGACCCCTTACTTATGGCCTGTATCGTGAATTCCTTGAGACACATGTTTTTCTGAATTATCTTTTTCAGTGCCTTTATGGCCGCATCAACGGGTCCGTTGCCTGTGGCGGCGGCTTCGAATTTCTGGTCGGAGATGTCGATGCCTATGCTTGCCACGCTGCGCACGCCCATGCCAGTGGTCACTTGCAGGAAGTCGAGCTTCACCTTGTGCGAGTTTTTCATGTCGGCCCCGGCAAGCAGCATTATGTCGTCGTCGTTCACCTCCTTCTTCCGGTCGGCCAATTTCAGGAAATTCTGATAGATCTCGTCCATGCGTGCATCGTCGCCAACCTCTATGCCGAGCGTGCCGAGCCTGTATTTCAGAGCCGAACGCCCCGAGCGTGCCGTGAGCACGATAGAATTGTCGTCGAGACCCACGTCCTTTGGGTCCATAATCTCGTATGTGCTTGCGTTCTTGAGAATACCGTCCTGGTGTATGCCGCTAGAATGGGCGAAGGCGTTGCGCCCCACAATTGCCTTGTTGGGCTGCACCGGCATGTTCATCAAGCTCGACACCATGCGGCTCGTGGGATATATCTTCGAGGTCTTGATGTTTGTTTCCAGTCCGAGTTGCCCGTGGCATTTCAATATCATTGCTATCTCTTCGAGAGCCGTGTTGCCTGCCCGTTCGCCTATGCCGTTAATTGTTACCTCAACCTGACGCGCCCCGTTCACTACGCCGCTCAGTGTGTTTGCGGTGGCCATGCCGAGGTCGTTGTGGCAGTGGGTTGATAGTATTGCCTTGTCGATGTTGTCAACATGCTCCATGAGATAGCGTATCTTGTCGCCATACTCCGACGGCAGACAGTAGCCTGTAGTGTCTGGAATGTTCACGACTGTGGCTCCGGCCTTTATCACGGCCTCAACCACGCGCGCCAGATATTCGTTGTCGGTGCGCCCAGCATCCTCGGCATAGAATTCCACGTCGTCAACGAAGCGTTTGGCATAGCTCACCGCCGCCACCGCACGCTCGAGTATTTCCTGGCGGTTGGAGTGGAACTTGTATTTTATGTGCAAGTCGGATGTGCCGATGCCCGTGTGTATGCGCTTGCGCTTGGCATACTGCAAGGCTCTCGAAGCCACCTCAATGTCTTTTTCAACTGCACGCGTAAGCGCGCACACTGTGGGCCATGTCACGGCCTTAGATATTTCTATCACCGAGTTGAAATCGCCCGGACTCGACACCGGGAAGCCTGCTTCTATCACGTCTACGCCAAGCGACTCGAGCTGTTTAGCCACCTGAATTTTCTCAACCGTGTTCAACTGGCATCCCGGCACCTGTTCGCCGTCGCGCAGTGTCGTGTCGAAAATATACAATCTCTTACCTTTTTCCATATCGTTTATGTCCTGTTTACAAACTGATTTTACGGCGCATCACATTCTGTCAACAAAAAAGCCTTCCACATCAATACCAATGTGAAAGGCTTCTATAACCGTGACTGCTGTTTGCTTATGTGGCACGCATCACCTTTCAACATCTTTGCAGAGTCGAAGTCGGATAATAATGCCAATAATAATGTTTGCGCCAATATTCATACTATATTCTTATTTACATACAACACGACACCTGCCCCGCATGCTACTGCCGCAAAAGCCATGATTGCCGCTTGTATGTTGCAAAGGTAAGAATAATATATAGTCCGCGCAAATAAATCAATACTTTTTTCGGTAAATATCTTACATTCTATCACAAATACCGCATTTCACTCCGTCTTCAAGCACAAATGCCGACGTACACCATACGATGCACACGCGTGCAGCACATGCACCACACGCGTGCAGCACATGCGGCACGCCGCAATCTCACCCTACAAAATGCGCCGCAAACGTTTGCCGCACACGGCATTTGCACCCGAAAAAGACAAAAGCTAATGTAATTTCAGCGCATTCTATTCATAATGCGAGATGTCATTGACATAAAGCAGAAACACTTCGTTGTGAGAAAATGTAGGCATTACCCAATTCTTGGGGCTACCATAAAGCCACCTTACCAATGCTTCCCATATCAAGACTGGCTTTCACATTCATGGCTTTGAATACTCGCGCCATTGTAGAGAACGTGATGCCATGCCCACGTTCCAACCTGGATATTTGGGCTTTTTGCACGCCTACCCTCTCGCCCAATTGTTCTTGGGTGAGATTGTTGGCCTTGCGTGCCTGCTTTATGGCTTCACCTATTTTATATGCTTGAATGGCATCATCCACTTTCTTCTCAAAAGCGTCGCGAGTAGGTGTGCCAATTTTACCGAAATTCTTGTCTTGAAAATCTTCAAAAGATGTCAGCTTCATTTCTTCCATAATTACTACCTTCTATTTTTGATTTCAAAATACTTGCGTTTTATCTCTTCTGCCTTGGTTATTTCCTTTGGCGGAGTTTTTTGTGTTTTCTTTATAATGCCGTGTGTGGCAACAATCAAAGTGTTTTGTTCTGTGTCCCAAAAGGCAAACAGGCGATAAGCTATTTTTCTATAAAGTGTGCGGAATTCCCAAATTCCATCAGAATTTTCCAACTTCTTGAACAAATCGTTGTTCTTTTCACCAGACAAAACACGACGAATGTTGTAGGAAATTTTCTCCTTGGCATCATAAGGCAAAGACTCCAAAAACGTCTGCGCCCCCTCGGTTAAAACCAACCTGAACTTGTATTGTTCCATAACATTATATTGTGGACACAAAGATAAGTAAAGTTTCTGATATATGAAACTTTTAATATAATTATCTCACCCCACACATTGAATTTGGATAAAATCTTACTGCAGGAACTTCTTACAGCCGATACAGAGGGTGTAGAAGGCATCGGTGCGGTGTTCAACCCTTGATTTATGAGGAGTTATCCGAGTCATCATACTTGTGTTTTTCCTGCATAAACAAGTAAAAACAATTACATAAAAAGCATACAAATGCAAAATATTGCACAAAACATTTGGCAATGCGCAAATAAGATAGTACCTTTGTGCACAAAAAACTTTCGTTTGTGCAATGAAACAAATACCAAGTTTCAACTCTTACATTGAAAACGCCATAACAAAAAACTGGAAGAACGATGCCTTGACCGACTTCAAAGGCTCGACTCTGCAATTCCACGATGTGGCGCGAAAGATAGAGAAACTACACATACTGTTTGAGAACAGCGGCCTGTCAAAGGGCGACAAAATAGCGATATGCGGACGCAACAGCAGCAATTGGGCGGTTGCATTTTTGGCCACACTCACCTATGGAGCCATTGCCGTGCCCATACAAAACGAATTCACGGCAAGCCAGATACACAACATCGTCAACCACAGCGAGGCAAAACTACTCTTTGCCGGCGATGTGGTGGCTACAATCATAGACAAAAACGAGATGCCCGCACTCGAAGGCATAATCTATATGCCCGATTTCTCGATTGTCGAGGCACGGAGCGAGAAGCTGGCCTATGCACGCGAACACCTTAACGAGATGTTCGGAAAGAAATATCCAAAATATTTCCGACCCGAACATGTGCACTACTACCGTGAGCAAAGCCCCGACGAACTTGCCCTCATAAACTACACAAGCGGCACCACAGGCTTCTCAAAAGGCGTGATGTTGCCCTACCGCGCACTGTGGAGCAATACCGACCATTTGCTCAACACCATAAACCGCAACGTTCCGGCGGGCAGCAGCATAGTGTGCACGCTGCCCATGGCCCACATGTACGGACTGGCCGTTGAGCTTCTTTTCGGCTTCATCAACGGCTGCCACCTACACTTCCTCACAAGACTTCCGTCGCCATCGCTCATAATGCAGGCCGTGGCCGACATAAAACCGGCAATCATCTCGGCCGTGCCGCTCGTGGTAGAGAAGATTATACGCAAGGAGGTGTTCAGCGAAACGCAGACCAACCGCATGCGCATACTGCTCAACATGCCCGTGATAAGCAAAAAGGTGAAACAGCGCATAAGAGACCGCGTGATTGAGCTTTTCGGCGGAAACATGTATGAGATAATCGTGGGGGGAGCTCCCATAAACCAAAGCATAGAGAACTTTCTGCACGCCATCGACTTCCCGCTCACCATAGCCTACGGCACTACCGAAACGGCTCCGCTCATAGCCTTCAACGACTACAAGGACTACCGCGTGGCTTCGTGCGGCACTTGCGTGAGCCACATGGAGGTGAAGATTGCCAGCAACGACCCGGCCAATACGCCGGGAGAGCTACTCACAAGGGGCGACAACGTGATGCTGGGCTACTACAAGAACGAAGAAGCCACACGCGAGGTGCTCGACGCCGACGGATGGTTCCACACGGGCGACCTCGCAACGATGTCGGCCGACGGACACATATATATAAAAGGACGCATAAAGAACATGCTGCTCGGGGCCAACGGACAGAATGTTTATCCCGAAGAAATAGAGGACAAGCTCAACTCAATGCCGATGGTGAACGAATGCATAGTGGTGCAGGACGGCAACAAGCTCGTGGCACTGGTGCACCCAGACTATGAGGAGGCGAAATCGCTCGACTTCAACGACACCGACTTGCAGAACGTTATGGAGCAAAACCGCATAGAACTGAACAAGGAGCTGCCGCAGTTCTGCAAGATTTCGCGCATAAGGCTGCACGAGACAGAATTTGAAAAAACAGCTAAGAAAAGCATCAAACGCTACCTATACAAAGATTTAAAATAACAACGACATAAAAAACTCTTGACAAAGGCACACAAAAGCCGTTGCCGACAGAGGCAACAACCACATGCCAGAGCAACTACATGCCGACTAAAACAGGAACAAATGGAAATACCGAGTTTCAATTCTCTTATAGAGAAAAGCATCGTCAACAATTGGGACAATGATGCACTTACCGACTTCAAGGATGCCACTCTGCAATATCACGATGTCGCAAGAAAAATAGAAAAACTGCACATAATGTTTGAAAGCAGCGGCTTGAAACGCGGCGACAAGGTAGCACTGTGCGGAAGAAACAGTGCCCACTGGGCGGTGGCATTCCTCGCCACGCTCACCTACGGTGCAGTGGCCGTGCCCATTCTGCACGAGTTCACCGCCGACCAGATACACAACATCGTCAACCACAGCGAGGCAAAGCTCCTGTTTGTGGGCGACTATGTGGCCACAATAATCGACCCCATAAAGATGCCCGACCTCGAAGGCATCATATACATACCCGACTACTCGCTCGTGGTGTCGCGCACCGACTCACTCACATACGCACGCGAACACCTCAACGAGATGTTCGGCAAGAAATATCCTAAGTTCTTCAGAAAAGACCATGTAAAATACTACCACGAACAGAACGGCGACGAACTCGCGCTCATAAACTACACAAGCGGAACCACAGGTTTCTCGAAGGGCGTGATGATACCCTACCGTGCCCTGTGGAGCAACTACGACTTCGCCGAGGAGGTGATTGGAAAGTCGATAAAGAGCGGGGCAAACGTCATCAGCATCCTTCCCATGGCGCACATGTATGGCATGGCATTTGAATTCCTGTTCGAGTTCCTGCACGGATGCCATGTGTATTACCTCAACCGGGTGCCCAGCCCGGCCATAATAGCCAAGGCTTTCACTGAGGTGAAGCCCGTGGTGATAATTGCCGTTCCGCTCGTGATAGAAAAAATCATACGCAAGAAGGTGTTCCCCAAGATACAGAACAACCGCATGAGATTGTTGCTCAACATGCCGGTGGTGAACAAGAAGGTAAACAAGAAGATATGCGAGCAGGTGGTGAACGCCTTCGGCGGCAACTTCTACGAAATCATCATCGGCGGCGCAGCATTCAACAAGGAGGTTGAAGATTTCCTGAAACGCATAGAATTCCCCTACACCGTGGGCTACGGCGCAACCGAATGTGCCCCCATTATATGCTATGCCGACTACAAGGCATTCGTGCCCGGATCGTGCGGCAAGGCCGTCGTGCACATGGAAGTGAAGATTGACAGCGACGACCCACAGAATGTTCCGGGCGAAATACTGGCCAGAGGAGCCAACGTAATGCTCGGCTACTACAAAAACGAGGAGGCCACCCGGCAGACACTCGACGCCGAAGGATGGTATCACACGGGCGACTTGGGCACGATGGATGCGCAGGGCAACGTGTTTATCAAGGGGCGTTCGAAAAACATGCTGCTCGGAGCCAACGGGCAAAACATATATCCTGAGGAGATTGAAGACAAGCTCAACTCGATGACAATGGTGAGCGAATGTCTCGTAGTGCAGCGCGGCGAGAAACTGGTGGGACTGGTTTATCCCGACAACGACGAGGCAACAGCAATGCGGTTCTCCGACGACGATCTGGCAAACATCATGGAACAGAACCGCCAGGAGCTCAACGCCACACAACCGGCCTACTGCAAGTTGTCGGCAATTGAAATACAGAAAGAGGAGTTTGAGAAGACTCCTAAAAAAAGCATAAAACGCTATCTATATAAGTAATGATAAAAAAGTTGGTATGGTTTGCGGTGTGTATTTCACAATTAGCAAATCATACCAAGTTGTTTTTTTATCGCCTATATATAATAAGGTGCTGCACCTTCCTCTTTTACCGGTTTCACTGCCAGCTGACAAACACTTTGCCGCTGCCTGAACGAGCCAAAAAACGGCGACAAACATTTGGAGCATAAAGAAGAATGATGTAACTTTGCACCACGAAATACGGGACGTGCCAGTTTGATCGGGATACTCATCAATTAAAACAGAAAACCGGGAAGACTTCTTTTGTCAATGGCGGGCCATATAAATTCCGTAAGGAACTAAGCTTTAAGCCGGTGGATTACAAAGACAGGAGAGCTCTCAAATCTTATCTACTCGGAGTTTCATCACATCACTGGGCGTCCCTTTTTTTGTTTCTCACAACCACCAATGTTGCAAACAATGGCGGCGGTGGCATTCCAGTCAATACTAAATCAAGAAAAAATGTTCTCAGGAATTGTTGAAGAAATGGCCACAGTTACGGCCATTGATTGCGTGCAGGAAAATATAGACTTCACACTGACGTGCTCGTTTGTCAATGACTTGAAGATTGACCAAAGCGTGGCCCACAACGGTGTTTGCCTCACCGTGGTGCGCAAAGAAGGCGACACCTACACCGTGACGGCAATGAAAGAAACGCTCATGCGCTCAAACCTCGGCTGCCTGAAGGTGGGCGACAGGGTGAACGTTGAACGTTCGATGCTCATGAACGGCCGACTTGACGGACACATCGTGCAAGGACACGTGGACGGAACAGCACAATGCACGGCCATGAGCGATGCCGACGGCTCAACATACTACACCTTCAAATACGACTTCAACCGCGAGATGGCCGAGCGCGGATATTTCACAGTGGACAAAGGTTCGGTAACAGTCAACGGTGTTTCGCTCACCGTATGCAACCCCACCGACGACTCTTTCACCGTGGCCATCATACCCTACACCCACGACAACACCAACTTCTGCGACATAAAGGTGGGAAGCGTGGTGAACATAGAGTTTGACATCCTCGGCAAATACATCGCGCGCCTCAACCATCTGTGCAAAGGCTGACGGCATTTGGTCTGCCGCCGGCATAAAATAACGGGCACTGCAAGGCAATAATCGGGAAAAAATAAGTAAGTTTGCAGTCGCGTTACATTACGACACATCGTCATTATGATAAAAATAGAAGATTTCATGCAGCTCAAGGCATTCGCACGCCAAGACGCGCTCATACTCGCTCTGTTGTGGACGGCAAGCTTCGCATGCATCACGGTGTTGCCTGCCAAAGCATTGGGCGACCTGCTTGCTTTGGCCACACCGTTCCTTGTGGGGTGGCGGCTCGTGCGCTTCCGCAACGACACCTTGGGCGGAACAATATCGTTCAGGCGCGCCTTTGCCTACTCCTTATACGAGTTTGCCTATGCGTCGCTCATCTTCGCCTTGGTGCAGTTCGCCTATTTCCGTTTTCTCGACAACGGCGCATTCGCCTCGGCAACAACCGAAACGATGCGCATGCTCACCCCCATTTACGAGCAAAACGGCATGACCAAGGCACAGATAAACGAAAGCATCAGCATTATAAAGATGCTCACCCCCATACAATGGGCATTCATGTTTATGATGAATAACCTGCTTGTAGGCGCGGTGGCAAGCATTCATATAGCAGCCATTTGCAAGAGGTCGAAACGCAACTGGCAATTGCCAACCACAATGTGACACGACATAACGTGGCACACGGCACAAGAATAACATACGAAGAAACGGAAACAACATATATATATGGACATAACAGTCGTTATACCTTTATTTAATGAGGAAGAGTCGCTGCCCGAACTCTATGCATGGATCGACCGTGTGATGAAGGCCAACGGGTTCAGCTACGAGGTAATATTCGTAAACGACGGTTCTACCGACGGCTCATGGCGGGTGATAGAAGAGCTCGGCAGGAAGTCGGAAAACGTGAAAGGCATCAAGTTCCGCCGCAACTACGGCAAAAGTCCAGCCCTATACTGCGGGTTCAAGGAAGCCCAGGGCGACGTGGTGATAACCATGGATGCCGACCTTCAGGACTCGCCCGACGAGATACCCGAACTTTACCGCATGATAACCGAAGACGGCTACGACCTTGTGTCGGGCTACAAACAGAAACGTTACGACCCGCTGTCGAAGACAATACCCACAAAACTCTTCAACGCAACAGCACGCAAGATAAGCGGCATAAACAACCTGCACGACTTCAACTGCGGTTTGAAGGCTTACCGGCGCGACGTTGTGAAGAACATCGAAGTCTACGGCGAGATGCACCGCTACATTCCTTATTTGGCAAAGAATGCCGGATTCAGCAAAATCGGAGAGAAGGTGGTGCACCATCAAGCGCGCAAATATGGTAAGTCGAAATTCGGACTCAACCGCTTCTTCAACGGTTATCTCGACCTCATCACACTGTGGTTTCTGAGCAATTTCGGCAAGAAACCTATGCACGTGTTCGGATTTCTCGGTTCGATAATGTTCCTCATTGGTTTCATATCGGTAATGATATTAGGCATCGACAAACTCTGGTGTCTGTCCAACGGCATACCGCAGCGGCTCATTACCGACTCGCCTTATTTCTTCATAGCACTCACCATGATGATGATAGGCACCCAGCTGTTTCTCGCCGGATTTATCGGCGACCTCGTGAGCCGCACATCGCAAAACCGCAACGACTACCAAATAGAAACCACTCTGCGATGCGAAAAGCAATGACACGCACTCTTGTAGCCACCGCAGCAGTGGCTATGTTGGCGGCATGTTCCACACTCGACTGCCCGATGAACAGCCGCGTGATGGCCAAATACAAGCTCGCCGGAGAGGTGGCAACACTTGCCGACACGCTCACCGTGAGCACAACACGCACCGGAGGCGACGGCAACGACACCGTGCTCGTCAACCGTATCACCGCAACCGACAGTCTGTCGCTGCCCATGAGCTACTCGCTCGCCGCCGACACTCTCTATTTCACGCTCACACAAGAGGGAAGCGGCATCGCAACAACCGACACCGTGCGCGTGGAGAAAACCAACATGCCGCATTTCGAGGCCATAGACTGCACGCCAAGCATGTTCCACGAAATCACAGGCATAGACTATACGCGGCACAACATCGACTCTATAAAGGTTAACTACAACAAGGTTACTAACAATGACGCAAAGGCGCATTTCCTCATTTATTTCAAGAACAACAGCCGTTAGCGCGGCACTTGCCCTCGCAATGACGGCATATGCGGCGCAAAACGGCAAGAAAAACGCGACCGCCGAACCCGACACCATACCGTTTTTCCGCAGTGTGGCCGTGTCGGCCGATGCCGTGGGACTCGCCGAACTGGCTTTCGGCAACTACGGACAATACGAAATTGCACTGCGCATAAACCTTAAAGACAAGTATTTCCCCGTAATAGAAGCTGGTTACGGAAAAGCCGATGCCAACGATGTCACCACCGCACTGAGCTACAAAACAGCCGCGCCTTACGGGAAAATAGGCATCGACTTCAACCTCATGCGCAACAAACACGACAATTACCGCGTGTATGCAGGAGTGCGCTATGCCTGCACCTACTATAAATTCGACATCGCCGGAAACGGCATTACCGACCCCGTGTGGGGCGACAACGTGGACTATCGTGCCGAAGGAGTGAAATGCAACTACCATTGGGCAGAAGGAGTGTTCGGCGTAGATGCGAAAATTGCCGGGCCATTCAGGCTTGGTTGGAGTGTGCGCTACCGCAAACGCATTGCCCACAACGACGGCACTGTAGGCAACACATGGTATGTGCCGGGCTACGGCAAGCAAGGAGGCACACGCCTCGGAGGCACATTCAACATAATCATAGAACTTTAACACAACCCGAACAATATGTCAAGAAAGAAATACTGGCAAATACCTTTCCTGCTGTTCCTCGTAATCGGCACCGTGGCAATAATCAACCGTCAACGCAGCACGCCCTACCAGCACGACACGGGCGGCGTGTTCGGCACCGTCTACCACATCACCTACCAGTGCGACTCCAGCATGAAGAAGGACATCGTGGCCGAACTCGCAAAGGTGGATGCCGCACTTTCCATGTTCAACGACACATCAATAATATCAAGAATAAACCGCAACGAGGCGGTAAAAACCAACGACCTGTTCAACGAGGTGTTCAGTTTGGCCGAGGAAATATCGCACGAAACCAACGGAGCATTCGATATCACCGTTGCACCTATGGTGAATGCGTGGGGATTCGGTTTCAAAACCGGCAAACAACCCACGACTGCCACAATCGACAGTCTGCGCGAGATTGTGGGCTACGGCAAGGTGAAACTCAACGGCAACAGCGTGGTGAAGAAGGATAAGCGCACAATGCTCGACTGTAGTGCCATAGCAAAGGGATACGGATGCGACCTTGTGGCACGCTTGCTCAAAAGCCGCGGCATAGACAACTATATGGTGGAAATAGGCGGAGAAGTGGTTGCCCACGGCATAAACGACAAACGCCTGCCTTGGCGCATAGGCGTTACTAAACCCTCAGACGACTCGCTCAACATCGACAAGGAACTGCAAACCGTGCTCAACGTGAAGGACATGGCCATGGCCACAAGCGGAAACTACCGCAATTTCTACTACAAGAACGGAAAGAAATACGCACACACCATCGACCCGAAAACGGGCTATCCTGTGCAACACAGCCTCCTCTCGGCCACGGTTTTGGCAAAAGACTGCGCCACAGCCGATGCCTATGCCACCTCGTTCATGGTGCTTGGCCTGGAAAAGGCAAAGGTTGTGCTCGACAAGCATCCTGAGCTTATGGCCTATCTCATATATGCCGACCACAAAGGCAACATGCAGGTGTGGCACTCGCCAAGCATGGACAACAAGATTCTCGACGACTGACCACACACAGACAAAGCCTGTGCACAACACACAGGCTACATTTTCGCCTTACAGCCTATGAACCTCTACGACAAACTCATAGCCACTCCCATATTCCAGGGAATGACACGCGAAAGTCTGATACAGGCAGTGGGACAGACGAAAATCGCCTTTATGCGGTTTGCTCCGGGCAAGGAAATAAAGCACGAAGACGAACCTTGCGACCGCATGGCCATACTCATCGGCGGCAAAGCCATTGCCACGGCAACATCAGACGACAAGGGCTACTCGTTTGAAGAAACCATTTCGGCACCGTTCCTGCTTCAGCCTGAGTGCATCTTCGGGCTAACACAACGCCACACACGCACATTCACGGCAAAAACAAAGTGCGAAATAGCGGCCATCAGCAAGAACGATGTGTTGCAACTGTCCGACGATTTCATTATTTTCCGCATCAACCTGCTCAACATTCTTTCCACCTTGGCACAAAAATCGGGCCACTATCCATGGCGGGCCACACCCGAAAGCACCAACAAGAAAATCATACGCTTCTTCGAGTCGCACCTCATACGCCCCGCAGGCGAGAAGACCATACGGATAAAAATGACGCGGCTCGCCGAGGAAACAGGAGAACCGCGACACGCAATATCGGCCGAACTGAATCGTCTGAAAGCCTCAGGACTTATAAATTTCAGCCGTGGCATCATAACAATACCCTCGTTTGAGTCGCTGCACTAACCCACGGCAAAGCATTGTTGAAAACGCCCTGCAAATGCGACGCGCTATAATATAAGTTAAAAACACAAGCCCCCACTTTCAGTGTGTGATAAATTCTGTAACTTTGTATGTTGATATATCACACACTACAAATCAGTATGTTGGAAAATAGCACGAACTCGCAAGAGAGAAAGAACCCCTTTTTTGAACCATACAACACCCCTCACGACACCGTTCCTTTCGACAGAATAAAGACAAGCGACTACGAGGAAGCTTTTCTTGAAGGCATCAAGCGCGAAGACGAAGAGATTGAAAAGACGGTGAACGACCCCGAAGAACCCACCTTCGAGAATACTATCGTACGCGTTGACAACGAGAACGGAGAGAATTACTACGACCTGCTCTCACGCGTGTCAACTGTATTCTCGTGCATGCTCAGCGCCGAAACATGCGACGAACTCGACGAGCTTGCACAGAAAATGAGCCCAATTCTCACAAAACACGCCAACGACGTGAAACTCAACACGCGCCTCTTTGAGCGCGTGAAGCATGTGTACGACCATCATCGCGAACTTACTCCCGAAGAACAGATGCTGCTCAACAACTGCTACGACGGCTTCGTGCGCAGCGGTGCCCTGCTCGACGACGACGGCAAAGAGCGTCTGCGCCAGCTCACCGAAGAGGCCAGCATGCTCTCATTGCAGTTCTCTCAGAACCTTTTAAAGGAGAACAAGGCATTCACACTCAACATAACCGACAGTCAACAACTCGACGGTCTGCCCGAAACGGCACGCGAGGCCGCACAGCTTGCAGCAAAGGAAAACGGCAAAGAAGGATGGCTTTTCACCCTCGACTACCCCAGCTACTCGCCGTTTATGACCTACTCCACGCAACGCGAACTGCGCCGCCAACTCTATATGGCACGCAACACAGAGGGCACGCACGACAATACCGAAAACAACCTCGGCATCTGCAAGCGGCTAGTTAACCTGCGCCGCGAGATAGCACAGTTGCTTGGATATGACACCTATGCCGACTATGTGCTCACACACCGCATGGCTTCCAACACAGCCAATGTGTACAAGCTGCTCGACGACCTCATCGAGGCATACAAACCGACTGCACTCGAAGAGGTGAAAGCCATAGAAGCCGAAGCAAAAGCCACCGACGGCGACGACATAACAGTGGAACCTTGGGATTTCAGCTACTACTCGCACAAGCTCCAGATGAAGGAGTTTAACATCGACGCAGAAATGCTCCGCCCTTATTTCGAACTGGAAAACGTGATAAAAGGAGTATTCGGACTTGCCGGACGGCTATACGGAATAACGTTCAAGGAGAATACTGACATACAGGTTTACCACCCCGACGTGAAGGCATACGAGGTGTTCGACAACGACGGCAAGTTCCTTGCAGTGTTCTATGCCGACTTCTTCCCACGCAAGGGAAAGCAAGGCGGTGCATGGATGACCGAGTTCCAGGGACAGTGGATCGACCGCAAAGGCAACAATGTACGCCCGCATGTGAGCGTGGTGATGAACCTCACGAAGCCCACCGAAGACAAGCCCGCATTGCTTACACTCGGCGAAGTGGAGACATTCTTGCACGAGTTCGGCCATTCACTGCACGGAATGTTCGCCAACACACGCTTCGAAAGCCTCAGCGGCACAAACGTATGGTGGGACTTTGTGGAGTTGCCTTCACAGTTTATGGAGAACTATTCGGTGGAAAAGGAATTCCTACGCACTTTCGCCTTCCACTACCAGACGGGCGAACCCATGCCCGACGACCTCATAGAACGCATCGTAAAGAGCAGAAACTTCATGTCGGCCTACGCCTGCATGCGTCAGGTGAGCTTCGGACTGCTCGACATGGCCTACTACACCAAGCGTGACGAATTCGAAGAAGACATCATTCCGTTTGAGAAAAAAGCCTGGGAAAAGGCCATTGTAACACGCCAATTGCCCGACACCTGCATGACAACGCAGTTCTCGCACATCATGGCCGGAGGCTATGCAGCAGGTTATTACAGCTACAAATGGGCCGAGGTGCTCGATGCCGATGCCTTCAGCGTGTTCAAGAAAAACGGGATTTTCGACCGCAAGACAGCCCAAAGTTTCCGTGACAACATACTCTCTAAAGGCGGAACCGAACATCCCATGACCCTATACAAACGTTTCCGTGGACAAGAACCAACCATCGACGCATTACTCGAACGCAATGGAATCAAACGACAATAACGAAAAGCGGCTGAAACTCGACCTCCGCTATCTGCGTATGGCACGCATCTGGGCCGAGAACAGCTATTGCCGCCGCCGCAAGGTGGGCGCACTCGTCGTGAAAGAAAAGATGATCATAAGCGACGGATATAACGGAACCCCAAGCGGTTTCGAAAACATCTGCGAAGACGAGGATTTCGTGACGAAGCCGTATGTGCTGCATGCCGAAGCCAACGCCATAACCAAGCTGGCCAGAAGCAGCAACAACAGCGACGGATCAACGCTTTATGTTACGGCAGCACCGTGCATAGAGTGTTCAAAGCTCATAATCCAAGCCGGCATAAAACGCGTTGTCTACGGCGAAGAATATCGTTTGAAAGACGGCATCGAACTGCTGAAAAGAGCTAACATTGAAGTTATATATCTAAATCCTGACAGCAATGACAAAGAACAAGTATAACCGCTTCATGCCCCTCATCATGGCGTTATGCGTCGTGCTCGGCATACTTATCGGCACATTCTATGCCAACCATTTCTCCGGCAACAGGCTCAACATAATCAATTCGGGCAGCAACAGGCTCACCAACCTGCTGCACATCGTCGACGACCAATACGTGGACAAGGTTGACATCGACTCTCTTGTAGACAAGGCCATACCGCAGATTCTCGCCGATCTCGACCCGCATTCGGTTTATATCAACGCCAAAGATGTGCAGACAGCCAACGACGATCTGCGTGGATCGTTCTCGGGAGTGGGCATAGAGTTCACTATAAGGAAAGACACCATACATGTGCAGAACGTGATAAAGAACGGTCCGGCACAGAGAGCGGGCATACTTGCCGGCGACAAGATTGTCAGTGTCGACGGAAAACCGTTTGTCGGCAAGCAAGTAACCAACGAAGAGGCACAGCACCGACTCAAAGGTCCGAAAGACACAAAGGTGAAGATTGGTGTGGTGAGATACGGACAGAAGACCGTGAAATACTTCACCGTAACACGAGGCGACATTCCTCAGAAGAGCGTCAGCGCCACCTACATGCTCGACGACAACACCGGATACATACGCATAAAGAATTTCGGCGAGACAACCTACCCCGAACTCCTCATTGCACTGGCCAACCTCTCGCAGGAAGGATTTGAAAATCTCGTCATCGACTTGCGCGACAACACCGGTGGCTACCTCAATTCGGCAGTGCAGATAGCCAACGAATTTCTTCCGAAGAACAAGCTCATCGTCTACACACAAGGCCGCAAATCGCCGCGACAGGAGTATCGTTCCGACGGACACGGCAGCTACCAGCACATTCCGCTTGTAGTGCTCATCAACGAAGGGTCGGCCTCTGCATCCGAAATATTTGCCGGAGCCATGCAAGACAACGACCGCGCCACCATCATAGGCCGCCGTTCTTTCGGCAAAGGACTTGTGCAACAGCAGATAGGTTTCCCCGACGGAAGCATGATAAGACTTACAATTGCACGCTATTACACCCCTTCGGGCCGTTGCATACAGAAGCCCTACACAGCCGGCGACGACCGCGAATACGAGCAAGACTTGCTTAGCCGCTACCAGCACGGCGAGTTCTTCTCGCAAGACAGCATCAAACATTCGGGCCCGGCCTACCACACCGGCAACGGACGCACCGTATATGGCGGCGGCGGAATAACCCCCGACATATTCATACCCGAGGACACTACGGGCATGACATCGTATTACAAGGCGGCATCGATGAGCGGACTCATACTGCAGTTTGCCTATTCCTACACCGACGACAACCGTCTTAAGCTCAACAACTTCAAGGAGATGACGGCATTGTCGAAGTATCTTGTAGGTCAGAACACCGTAGAGAAATTTGCGACCTATGCCGACAAGAACGGCCTGAAACGCCGCAACCTGATGATACGTAAGTCGCACAAGCTGCTCGAACGCTACATCAACAGCCGCATAATATACAACATGCTCGACGAGGAAGCGTGGACAGAATACATAAACTACGACGACCCTGTGATTGCGGCAACACTGCGTGTGTTTAAAAACAACGCGGCATTTCCGAAGAAGCCTGCGGCAAAAGCCGTGAAAAAAAGCAGAAAGAATGCTTAAAAGCGAACTGCGCCGCAAGATAAGGCAGCTCAAACGCGATTACACCGAGGTGCAGTTGCACGAAATGTCGGCCATGCCCATGCAGCAGATCATTGCCCACGAGCGCATAAAAGCCGCACAGACGGTGCTGATGTATTGTTCGCTGCCCGACGAGGTTTACACCCTCGACACCCTTGACCGGCTTGCCGAAGCCGGTAAGAAGGTGTTGCTGCCTGTCGTCACGGGCGACACTACAATGTGCCTGCATGTTTACGGGAGCAGAAACGACATGCGTGTCGGAGCTTACGGCATAATGGAACCTGTGGGAGAAGTGTTCACCTATCTACAGGAGATAGATGTGGCGGTGGTGCCCGGAATGGCATTCGACCGCAACAACAACCGCATTGGACGTGGCAAAGGATATTACGACCGCTTTCTTGCCGCTATTCCGCAAGCCTACAAAATAGGCGTATGTTTCAAATTTCAGTTGGTTGACGAAATCCCGACCGATGCATTTGACATAAGAATGGACGAAATAATAGTCTGAAAAACGCCGAAACAATAGTTTTTCCCTATACGAAAGAAGCGTGGCTCTGCACCTGCAAGTGCGAAGCCACGCTTCTTTCGTATAATAAAGTCGTGTCAGATTACGACGGCGGTGCCGCTGCATGCCACCATAAGCATGGAGCCCGACGCACCGATAGCTTCATAGTCGAAGTCGATGCCCACCACTGCATTGGCGCCAAGACGCTGGGCACGTTCTGCCAACTCGTTGAGTGCAGAGTCCTTTGCATTGCGCAACACATCTTCGTAAGCACCGCTGCGGCCTCCGAAGAAGTCGCGCAGATTGGCCATGAAATCCTTTATGACATTGGCACCCACGATAACCTCACTGGTCACCACGCCGCGATATTCGCGTATCGGACTGCCTTCGATAGTAGGTGTTGTTGTAAGCTGCATATCGTTGTCCTCCTCTTTTTAGTTCTGTTTGTTCTGGCAACAAGACTTTTTAGCGACCTTGCAGTCGCCCTTCTTTGCTTTGCAGTTTTCTTTTGCAGCCTTGCACTGTCCTTCGGCAGAGCCACAGGCATCTTTTGCCACCTTGCACTCCACCTGCATTTCGGCACACTCTCCATCCTTTTCAGGACATTCCGGCTTGGCCTCTTTTGCTCCGCAGCACGACATTTTCTGTGCGCAGCAGCCTTCCGAAGCCTTGCCGCATGCAGCGGCAGCCTCTTTTTTCGATGCCGTGTAGCCGAATTTTGAGAAAGCGGCAATTATCTTGCTTTCAGAAGTCTTGTCGGCATCATATTCCACAGTCACCTTCTGGTCGGCTATGTCAGTGTCGATTTTCTTCACACCCTTCTCAAATTTCAAGTTACCCTTTATCTTGTTCTCACAACTCTCGCAGTGCATCACCGGCGAAGTGGTGAGCACAACTGTCTTGATGTCCTTGGCATTGGCAGCCATTACGGTGCCTATCAGTGCCATTACAAGCAAAATTCTTTTCATTTCTGTTTTCTTTTTAGCGTTGTTCTTTATTTACATTATTATCAAAGCGGCAACACCCGCAATATACAAACGACAACCCAACGCAACGAACACTTGCTTTCTGATTGCCGAGTGCTGTCTATCTATTGCAAAGATAGTGCAAACGACTGTATATCCACGAATTATGCCGCGAATTTTAAGTTACGTTATAATCTCCCGAAGTTAATTCTCACTCCGGCATAAATCATAGCCCCGTGCACCGGTCCCCACACCATTGTAGGCTCAAATCCCGCAGCCCAAGGGTTGGCATAGCCGTAGATTGGGTGTTTCTGGCGGAAGCCCGTAAGGTTCTCGCCTCCCACATACACCGAGAAATGGCGAAACCATCGCGTCACCTGCGCACTCACCTGCTCAAAAGCCGGGAATGTGCGTTCCCACGACTCGCTGCCGTCTTGCGCCACACGCGGTGTCGGCATACGTCCGCCGCCGTTGAGCTGCAAAGTGGCGTCAAACTGCCAAAGCCCGAGCGGAGTCTTGTATGATGCGGTGAGCAGTCCCTTGTATTTTCCCGTGAGCGGTTTGTCCATAAGCACTCCGCCATAGGTTGCCTTAACAATATTGCGTCGGTAGGCCGCAGTGAACGTAAGCCCGGAAATAGGTTCGTAGCTCGCGTCCACCTGGAATGTGTGCGAATAGCTTTTACCCACGAGATTGTCGATGATTATGCTTGTGGCATCGGTGTCGAAATCCACCTCCACCTGATTGCCGAAGCGTGTGTAATAATATTCGGCATTCACCTTGAGCGAACGCTTTCCGAGCGGTATTGCCAAAGCCGCGCTCACCCCGTAGTTCCAGGCATTTTCCTGCTTCAGGTTGTCGCCAATGGTCATTGTGCGTCCGCTTGCCATGAGATAGTTGTTCTCGGCAAGCGCATGCACGGTGCGGTAGCCCTTTCCGGCCGACGCGCGCAAGGCGAGAATGTCGTTGGCCTGCCATTTCAGGTGCACACGCGGCGTGAAAAACGTGCCGTATATGCTGCTGTGGTCTACACGCAGTCCGGCCATAGCCGTGAGGCGGTGATGCAGGTCGAAGGTGTATTGAGCGTATGCTCCCGGCACTGTTTCCTTTTCAACAATCCGTTGCCTACCCTCTTCTGCGTTGTGGTTCAGGCGGAATGTCTGGTCAAGATAGTCGTGGTTCAAGCTCAGTCCCACCGCTAGGTTGTGCATCTTGGTGAAATCGGTTTCGAAGAGCAGTTGCGCATAGGCGTTTTTCTCATTCACATAATATGCTTTTCTGCCGTAAGCAGCATCCTGACGATGCATTGCAGCCGATGCCATAAGAGCCACGCTGGAGTTGTGTTCGCGGCTAAGCACATAGGCATGTTTCATATAAGCCTCATAACGGTCGGTCTCAATGCCTATTTTAAACAGTCCGTCGGTTGTGGCATGGTGGTGTGCAACCTGTCCGCCCGTGCGCTGTTCGTTGAGCAGCGACACGCCGCCGTGGAATATGTAGCGGTTTCCCAGATAGGCCCAACGGTTCTGCAGGTTATACTGCTTTATGCCCGGCATGTCCTGAAACATGTCGCCGTTGTCGTCGTGGTGTCCCCATCGGTTCTCGAAATGCGCCAGAATCTCGCTGCTCAGCCGTGGGTTGATGTGCACGTTAGCATCGGCATTAGCCTCAAAGCGGCGTTCGGAGTCGCCGTAAAGGTTCACCGTTACCCCCTGCTCGTCTTCGGGTTTCAGATATTCCACGTTTATCTGTCCTGTTATTGCCTCATAGCCGTTGCGCACCGATGCGTTGCCCTTCGACACCTGTATGCTCTTCATCCACGGCCCGGGCACATAGCCCAGAGCGTAGGGAGCCGACGCGCCACGAAAATTGGGCAGGTTTTCGGTGAGCATCTGCACATAGGTGCCGCTCAGTCCGAGCAGTTTTATCTGCCGTGCTCCGGTTGTCGCGTCGTTGTAGTTCACGTCTACCGACGGGTTGGTGACGAAGCTCTCGCCAAGATTGCAGCAAGCCGCCTTGAAAAGTTCGTCTTTGCCAATGAGCTGTCCGTTTACGGCTCCCTTGGCGCGCGTTATTCCCTTGCGCCGCTGTGTCACCTCAACGCCCTTCAGTTGCTGCTCGGCAAAAGGCGCGAGCGTGTCGTTTTGTTCTGTATGTGTGCCGGAAGTCTGTGCCGACACGGTTGTTGCCGACATCGAGACGATGCCTGCCAAGATAATTCCAATATTCATTGTTGTTTTTGTTGCGTGTTAAACATACGTTTGATTTTCAGCCGTTTGCAATGCGGCACAGGCAACCGTGCCCGCAATGATTGCCTCCCGCCATTATCAATGCGCGAGAATTGGGAAGAAAATCATATTGTCAACACGCGGATGAACGAAAGATAACGCCGCCATGGCGGCCCGTTCCACAATATGCACGGTTTTGCGATGTCTCTCTTCAATGGTTTGCCCCACATGCCGGCAGCAAGCCACAAGGCAGCAACCAATGCCCACACGCCAACCGTGCAATGGTCGTAGGCGTTGTCGGTCACGCGTGTCGTGGGCGAGAGCTTCACTATTTCCACGCTCATGCAGCCGCTTTTCTGCACTCGGCAATGCTCCGAGAGATAGTCGTGTTCGCCACTGCAGCAGTCGGGCTCCGGCTCGCCGGCCTCGCATCCCGAGGCCACGCAGCATCCGTCATCGGCATCGGTGTGGGTGGCAAGTGCCTCCACGTCGCCGGTGTGCAGACAGTGCAGCACGGCAACCCCCACTCCAGTCCAAACCAACAGGAGCGACATGGCGAGTGCCAGCAATATGTAAGCCAAGCGTTTCATCGTGATGCAAAAATACAAGAAATTGCCGAAAGCGGCAAATAAAAGGCGCAACAACACAAAATGTCGTAAAACGCGGGAATAATATCATAACATTCTACCGCCCCATGTGCCGCTACGCTCGTTTGCGTGGCGGCATGCACGGTCAGCCCACGGTTATCTCGCCCGAACCGTAGCAGCGGTGATGGTCGGCGTCGTAGACCACGCAGAACTGTCCGGGAGCCACGCCCTGTATCATTTCCTCGGCATGCACCACGAATGTGCCTTGCCCCGTGCGTTCCAACACAGCCGGATGATATTCGGGGGTGTGGCGTATCTTGAACGTTACACGGGCCGAGGTGCCGGGCTCGCCCCAAAGGTCGAGCGTGAGAAAGTGAAAATCGTGTATGGGGAAATCGCGCCTGTAGGCAGTGGCCGGTTCAAAGCCTTTCGACACATAGAGCACATTGGCCGCAACATCCTTGCGCACCACATACCACGGACCTCCGCCGAAACCGAGCCCATGGCGCTGCCCTATGGTGTGAAACCACAGCCCACGGTGCTGCCCTATACGGCGTCCTGTTTCCAGTTCGAGCACCTCGCCGGGATTTTCGCCAAGATAGCGTCGTATGTAGTCGTTGTAGTTTATCTTGCCAAGAAAGCAGATGCCTTGCGAGTCTTTGCGGCGCGCATTCACGAGATGTTCGCGCACTGCAATATCGCGCACCTCATCCTTCATGTAATGTCCTATGGGAAACAGGGCCTTGCGCAACTGCCAGTCGTATATCTGCGCAAGGAAATCGGTCTGGTCCTTCACCGGGTCGGGACTGGTGACAAGCCATTTGCGACCTTCGCCGTCGGTTTCGGTACGAGCGTAGTGCCCCGTGGCAATGAGGTCGTAGTCGTGTCCCATTTTCTCGTCGAAAGCCCCAAACTTTATGAGTCGGTTGCACATCACGTCGGGATTGGGCGTGAAACCCGCTCTCACCTTGTCCATGGTGTAGCGCGTCACCTTGTCCCAATACTCGCGGTGGCAGTCAACCACGTCGAGCTTGCAGCCATAGCGTGCCGCCACGGCGGTGGCCATTTCAAGGTCTTCCTCGCTGGTGCAGTCCCATTCTTCGCTTTCCTCCGGACCGATTTTTATGTAGAAGCAGTCGGGATGAAGCCCCATTTGGGCAAGTTCATACACCACCACCGAACTGTCAACACCTCCTGAGAGCAACACGGCTATGCGCTTGCCGTCCAAGTTTACGTTGTCGTATGTAATCATGCTTACAAAGTTAATGCAAAATAAACGCTTGGCAAAACGGGCAGGCGATTTTCTTTTCAGTTTGCCGAAGCTCTGCACGCACCGTGCCGCACATGACATGCGTGCGTGCACCAATTGCGGCACGCACTTGCTGCAGACGTTGCACGCACGCGTTGCAACCGCGTGCGCACAAAAATCATGCCCGCGCCATGACACGAGAACAGATGAAATTTACTGAATCAAAGGTAAGATTAACCTGCCAAACAAATCATGGCGTATTTAACCCCATGTCAGAGTGCCGCCACATTGTAGTAATACACCACGGGAGCCAGCATCAATGCTATGATGAGACAAATGAGAATGAGAAGCGATATGATTGTCATGCCAAACACAAGGACTGCATAGCCTATCGACTTGAACCATGACAAGCGGTAGATGCCACGATAGGTCCATGCGATGTAGAACAAGGGTATGAATTCGGAGAAATCAATGAAAGTAAAAAGGGCATACAAATAAGCGAATATAACATAGTGCTCCATGAGCGTGAGCCGCCGCCCGTCGAATGTACGCTTGCGGAACACGAAACAAGAAATTGAGCCGAATATGGGGAACAGGGCAAAGAGTGTGAACGAGGTGTTGCTCGCGAGTTTTTCCTTCACCACGCTCAATACAGCCGCTGTGTGGCGGTGATTGTCAAGATGGCGCGACGTGCTCCAACGGTCGTATGCCTTGCGCACATCTTTGTCTTTGCTAGCCTTCTTGGAAATCTCATCGTCCACGAGCTTGCCAAGATGCCCTATTACGGTGGGCTCTTCCTTTTGCTGGCCGTCGTGGGCTATGCGCCCGAAGGTGCCAGAGCACAGAGCCGCAATTGAAACGGCTATAAGGAATGCGCTAACCGGGTTTTGGTAGAGCACACGGTGGCCCCGGAAATAGTCACGAATCATATAGCCGGGGCGCAGCGCGAGGTTGATTATCGTCCTGATGAAATTGCCCGACAGCTGCGGATAAGCCTCGCGGAAGGTCTTGAAAAGACGCAGCTTGCCCTTGCCCGCAGCGCGGTGCTGTCCGCAGCGCGGACAGTAGTTGCCGCAGAACACATGTCCACAATGGCTGCAGGTGGCGACTTCGCGCGACACGGGCGATGTGGGCATGCCGCGTTCAACAAACACCTGCAAGCGACGCCAACCACGGTGAAGCTTGTTGGCGGCCTTTTTTGCCATGCTGACTATTTTTTTCATTTGTTGCAGGGTAAAGGTGGTGAACTTTGAAAAAGCGGCATTCATTGCACGCCGTCGTTATCGGCTTCGGGCGATGTCTCGGGCGTTTGTGCCTGTTGACGCAGGGCCTTGCGCAGACGGTGCACTTTAAGCGAATTGACACACTCCACCACTCCATACACAATGAGGCTCCACCCTATCACCAAGAGCGGCGCGCTTGCAATGGCCTTGGGGTAGACCACGGCGAGCATTCCCACAAGCAGCATGAGCGAGGGCATTATCCAGAAGAAAAGACCTATGCGGGCGTAACGCGAAACCGAAGCGAGTGTAACAAACTGCCCCACCGCCCCGAGAATGAGAATGGCTGAGAGAATGTAGGTAAGACTTGCGGTGAACGTGCCGGGCATAAGCGCGAGAATAAGCCCAAGAATCATGCTTCCCAGTCCGACAATGGGAAACTGGGGGCGCATGCCTCTTATCAGCCGTCCGTCGGCGGCATACACCTGCGTTTCGTCGGTCTGCCTTTTGGCTGCAAAATAGGCAGCACACGAGGCAATGCCCGAAAGAAAAAACAATATGCCTATGGCTATCGTAATCCATGTAACCGTCTGCTCACGATATTTCACGAGCAGTGCTCCAACAATAATGGCGCATATTGCGCGCATGAGCGAACTTTGTAATATTTTCATATATGTTTCCTGATCTTAAAAATTGCCCTGTTGCTAGCCGTGTTCTGCTTGGTTTCAGGCAGAACACTACAAGCCAGTGCAAAATTACTGAATGTTTTCGTAAAAGAGCTTATCCAGAGTTCTGAAAATATAATTCACGCTGTCTTATTGTCTTTTCGTGTCGATAAAAAAACAACTTGGTGTGATTTGAGAACCGATGAAATACATATTCTGCTGGTTATCCTGCTCATCTTTTTGGATGTTTATGCCTCTCTCATCGGTCACATAACCCGCTATGCCCTCTCTTTAATCAGCCCTGAAAGGTAGGGTGTTCAAAATCCATAAAATATTCTGCATTGTTTTTGACGAACAAAAGGCACAAAAAGAGTGAGATACATTGCATTCACCAGCCCTGGAAGGGCGTAACGATCGTAGCCCGGGGTGAGCCGTTTGCGACAGCAAACGGTGTAACCCTGGGTTAATGATTGATTTTTAAGACCGGCCTGTAAGGTCAGCACAATAATTGTGGTTTGTGTTGACCTTACAGGACAACCTACTACGCCAACCATAAAACCCAGGGTTACGGATTTCGCTTCGCTCCTTCCTCACCCTGGGCTGGAATTGTGATGCCCTTACGGGGCTTTGATTACAGATTTTCTATTGAATATCAAACAAATGCGAATTTATACCAACATAAAATCCTGCATATTTTTTTAATCCATTTTTGAACACCCTACCCTTCGTGGACACTTGCTAAATGACGAATCCGAAACTTGAGTACCTGATAACAATTATTTCTCTAATAGCGGCAATGGCTTTATCTCGGTTTTCCCGTTTTCTGTCACAGGACCATAACACCTACGGTAGCCAGCTTTTATTGCAAGAGGAAGAATATTCTTTGATGTTTCTTTGCCTTTGGATATTATGATGAAGTCGGCCTTTCTGTCAACTACAGCCTTTTCCCGTTCATTAATCATTTCTGCCGAAGCATTATGTTGTTCTGCCCAATATTTGCAAGCCGGCAGTGCACGTGCCAGCAGACCATAACCAATGTCATTGCAAACAAACATTATACGTGGCTTATTTGCATGCGCCAAATATTGCATTACAGCTACTCGCGTTGCATCGGTGTTTGAAAACGCAGTGAAATAAACCATACGTATGTTGAACAATGCACCTCCCATGAATATGGCTGCAAGCAAAGCAGCAGTGACGCAAGAACCTAACCGATTGGTGTAACGAGAGATTTTTTGGGCTATATATATGAGGACAAAAACGAAGAATGGCATGGCCACTGCAAAATAATGCAGAACCATAGAACGCATTACAAGAAACACATAGAAAGGAAGAAAGGCAAACAACAACCAGTAGCCCAAGCGCATGCGATAGCAGAAAAACGCTATAAAAGCAAACAAGAAAGTAAGAACGAACTTGTCTCTAATAAAAGTGCCATCCGGTTTGTTGGTAATGTAAAATGTACTGACGAAATACTCGTTGACGAAATCAGCAAGATTTCCCACACATAGAAAATAAACGATAAAAGGCAGAACCACAATGCCTATTCCGGCTAATCCCCAAAGTATGTTGTACGGTTCATGTCGTTTTATGGAAATGGCCGCTACAACAAGCGCCATGCCACACATCATAAAAAAGTAGTTCCATTTGATAAGAAGGCAACAGGCCATGCATAAACCTACTCCAAAGCAATTTTTACCCCCCCCTACTGGTATCGGTCACGACGAACATTTCCCGACAGGTGAAAAAGATTGCTCCACAAATGGCAGGCATACAAAAATCTTCGGCGCGCACCTCATTATGATAGATGATGAAAAACAGAAAGAATGGCATCGACACCAACACAAACATCGCCTCTTTCGGTTTCAAAAACAATCTGGCGGTAAGCCATACGAAATGGAGCGTTATCGTATAGGCTACGACACTGAGCCAAAACACGCCATGATAGGACACGGGAGAGAACAAATAGCCTAAACCATAGATGAGCCAAAGCAACGGACCTTTCGAGTCAGCAAAGTCTACATAGGGTATCATACCTTCCATCCAAGCCTTGCCGCAAGTGAAAAACCATGCAGAATCGCAGCGCATTCCGTAAATGTCAGCCAAATAGGAGTCTGGCGAAAGCAAAAGCAACAACACAAATGAAAACAGGAAAAGCATCACCCAATGCAATACGGCACGACTGTCACAGGCAAAAAAGTGATGGGCAGAACAAACATTTATCTTCATATTTCTATCGTAAATTGGCCACAAAGTTACAATTTTTCAAACAATATTCAAACAAAAGTGCGCCAGATAGTCTGCTGTCCTGAAAACACGGGGCTTACTTTTGCCCATTGCATGGTTTGCCATCAATTGCCCCAGTATGGGGCGAATATTATAGGATAGGGGCTTGCCCCTATCTA
>CAVCLB010000017.1:0-467 GCA_963602915.1 Dysosmobacter segnis
CTATTAATTCATAAAAACGAGTGGATTCCACTCCGAAATAATCATTATTTTGGAGTGGAATCCACTCGTTTTTATGAATTAATAGAACACCCCTTATTTTATTTTTGTTCTTGTCTTTTTTGGTCTCTTGTAGTAGCGATCATGTCGTAGATGTACAAAGCCCCAAAATGGAGATGGATAAAACAAACGCTTTTATTTCTAAATTGGACAGTCTTAATAGCGTTTATTCCAGTATGGGTTATACACTTGCAACCCGAGGCTATGTTTCTGATTATGCAATTAGCACTGCGGCAGATGGGGTTGGTAGCTTTATCGGGAGCGAGCGTGGTGCGTTCTTCAAGTCCGGCATAATAGTATTTTGAAGGACGCTCCGGATGCTTGCGGGCAGCCTTGCGGCGCTTTTCCGCAGCCTCCTTTATTTCTTTGGCCGCAGCTTCTATCTTGGCGGCATTCTCGTCAATGGCTTC
>CAVCLB010000017.1:477-38217 GCA_963602915.1 Dysosmobacter segnis
ATGTCTGCTTGATTTCCATACTTCAAAGGTACGAAAAATCAGCGGGTTAGCCAACTTTTAGTGCATTTATTGTCACCGTTTTTAGTATCTTTCACATTGTTGTCCGACGGGTGTCCATACCTCTTCCTGCGTGCAACACTCGGAGAAATTCCTTCCATCAAGAGAACCAGCTCGTCCCAGCGCATTGACCGGAAACCGATACCGTTTTTCATGAAAATGCGCGGATGGAAACGTCCTTGCTCCAGACGTTTGTAATACATCACGTAGCCTCCGCGTTCCCAATGCAGGAGTTTCATCACTTTCCGGGTGTTGCCGACAAAAACATAAACATCGCCGTTTGTCGGATCCAAGCCTACACTTCTTACATGTCCACACATCCCGTTCACGCCCATGCGCATATCTGTCGGGGTTTGCGACATCACGATTCTGTTGTTTTCGTTAAGATTGAACATTGCGTTTTTGGAGGCAAAGTTCGGAATTTGAAGAAATCTCTACAAGTCGGCTTGTTTCGGATGATTACTTTCGTCACGCACCTTGCGGCCAAACCTATTTGAGCTTTTTGGGGACGCCAAAAACTCTTTTTATGCTTTTTGTAGAATAATAAGCACTCAAGTTTCGGATTTGTAAATTACTTAGTGTCCACTGAATTAAAGCCCAGGAAGGGCATAACGGTCGTAGCCCGGGGTGAGCCGTTTGCGAAAGCAAACGGTGTAACCCTGGGTCTTCATTGCAATAGAAACAGTTGGCCTGTAAGGTCAACACACCAACTTGATTGTGCTGACCTTACAGGCCAGCCTTGATAAACATCCGTTTACCCAGGGTTACGGATGTCGCTTCGCTCCATCCTCACCCTGGGCTGGAATCGTGACTCCCTTTCAGGGCTATAATCACCGGAATACTTCTGATAATAAAACAATTACAAACTTAAATTCATATAAAAATTCCGCACATTTTGTAATCCAATTTTAAACACCCTACCTTAAAGAGGCAAAATTATTGAAACGAATAAAACGCAGGGGCAAGCCCCTGCGCTATAATCTGTCGTCACTACGGGACTCGCCATTTGCAAAAGTTTTACCGGACACCAATAATACCAATTTAAAAACATAAGCTGCAAATCATACCTACTTATTCTTTCGCCGTCACTATAACGCGAAGATTGCGGCACAACGTGACACCGTTTGCCAACTTTCGGGCACTTCGCGCCCATGTGCAGCAACCGCCGCACGCACGTGCTGCACACGATGCACGCATGCAGCGCAACCGCCGCAGACCTTCACTGGCACTTCGCGTGGTAACCACAAGGGCATGAAAAAACGGCACTGCTACCGTGGAAATGCCACGGGCGCAGTGCCGTTGTGTGACGGTGAAAAAGTCACCGTGTGTTTTTTTTTGCCGCTAAGAATTATTCTCCGAAATATCTCTTGTACAGCCCCATGAAGCCTGCACAGTGGCGAGCCTCATCTTTTGCCATTTCGTGCACGGTGTCGTGTGTTGCGTCCATGCCTACTGCTTTGGCATTCTTGGCAATGCGGAACTTGTCTTCACATGCACCACGCTCGGCAGCTATGCGAGCTTCAAGATTGCTCTTGGTGTCTTTCAGCACATCGCCCAAAAGTTCGGCAAACTTGCTTGCATGCTCTGCTTCCTCAAAGGCATAACGCTTGAAAGCTTCGGCTATCTCTGGATAGCCTTCACGGTCGGCCTGACGGCTCATGGCCAAATACATGCCCACCTCGCCGCACTCACCGTTGAAATGGGCTTCAAGGTCTTTTATCATCTCGTCGCTCGCATCTTCCTTGCGCGCCGCGCCAAGCACATGAACCGTTGCAAACGCTGTGTCGCCCATGTCTTCCATTTCCTTAAACTTGCTCTTGGGAGCCTTGCACACCGGGCACACCTCAGGACATTCCGTCCCCTCATAGATGTAGCCGCATACCGTACAGATAAATTTTTTCTTCATAATGTTGTTGTTTAAAACGGTTAATCTAAGAAATGGCCTCGCCTGGCCACATTATTATATTACATACTGTATTATTCCTGTCAACCAAGAAAGCATCCGTCTCATGCGGTTTCGCTCAATCCATTGCCGCCACTACAAGCCTTTGCATTGCACTCCGCACAGATGCCCTTGTAATACAGCTGCACATCGTCAACCACATTGTCGCCTATACACCGTGGGGCCATTATTTTCTTCACGTTGTCAAACACGTCAATCACCCTGCGGCAGTTCTTGCAATAGAAATGTGCATGCACACTTATGTCGCCGTCATAGCACACCCGATGGTCGTCGATTGTTATCATCTGCGCAGCCTTTTTCTCCGAAAGCATTCGCAAGGTGTTATACACCGTAGTCCTGCTCAATGTTGGAATTTCCGCACAAAGGGCGTTGTACACATCTTCAACCGTAGGGTGAGTGCGGTAGTCAAGCAGATACTGCATGATAGCTATGCGCTGAACCGACGGCTTCACGCCGTGCTCCACCAGTCTGTTGTATGCCAAATCGTTTCTCATCGTTTTGTTTCATCTGTTAAAATACTAAGCCCGGCGTTCCGCATCAGTCCTTTACTGACAGACATCTACTCCACCGAACTTGCTTACGGCAATGCCCTGCCGGCCTTGCCTTTTGCGGATTATGCAAACACCTCACGGTTGCCAACCGACAATTGCAAAAGTAAAAAGATTATTTTTAACCTACAAGCAAATTTGTATTTTTTACATTTTTATTTCAATTATAGCACTGTCTTGTCTTCCTCACCATAGACTCACCCGACAAAGAACAGAAAGGAAACAAGAACCATGATAGTAATCAAAAACAAGAGATGCAAGCGTGAGAATATTCTGAAAGAGTAAGCTCCACACCATACAGCATCACAAGTAAAAAAAACAAGGGCATGTACGCACCCGACGTTTTGCGGGTCGCACATGCCCTAAGTTTTTGGTCAAGTCTTCAGGTGCTTACTTTTTCAGCATCTTGTAACCCTTGTTGGTAACTACAATCCGCCCTTTTACCTGCTTGCTTATTTTCTTGCCATCAACAGTGTAATATTCAATGTCCTTGTTACTGTTGTCCATAATAGAGTTAATGCCCGTTGACTGTATGACTTCTATATGTGCCCATGCTTTAAGCTCCGAACCGTCATTTGCCTTAGCCCAAATTATAGCGCTGCCAACATCCACCCCCTTAACAACTCCTGCTTCATCGACAGTGGCTATCGATGGGTCAGATGACGACCAATTCACGTTTGAGGCATCTGCACTTTGTGGCACCATCAAGGCTTTTAACTGAGTGCTTTCGCCTTTTCCTAGTGTTCTTTTCGGACAATAGATGCTTATCGCCGTAGCCTGCACCATGTAGTCGCACGGAATGGTTATCTCAGCACTCAGTGCCGACCCATCGAGTGTAGTGGCGCGCACCACGACATTGCCTTTGCCTCCCGTGGCGGTGAGCACACCATTTGAAGCCAACGTTGCATATTCACTGCCGCTGACAATAGTCCAACCCACCTTGTTGAATGTGGCGTAGGCAGGAAGAATTACTGCTGCAAGATGCAGCTTTGGCTGTTGGTTGGAAAGAGCTGCAACTTTCTCCACTGTCCCCACGCTGATACACGTGGCTGCTACTGTCGGCATGGCATCGTCTGACGATACCACATTCGACTGCACCTTGTCTTCAAGTTGCTGCGCATACAATTTTCCGTCCTTCGCAACAGCCTGCACCTCGTTGAAACGACGGCATAGAAACACGTACCCTCAGGGGCTGACATGTCGGCATAGCTGAGTTGGCTGGCACTGTGGCAATGGTTTTCAGCTTGTCGGCATCAGAACCACGCAGTATGATGTAATTGTCAACATTGAGTCCCTCGTAGGCATTCCACATAATGTTGTTGCCCTTCCCGTCGGAAGTCTTGTTGATGTCTATGTGCAGAGGGTTGTGGGCAACCGACCAGCCACTGCGTTGCACGTCGTTGCTGGCAATCAGGCGTATGCGATACCGTCGTGGCTGTATACGGTTGTCGCTGGCAAGGTCGCACCATGTTGCATCGGCCACGGGCACGACATCTTGCACTTCATACTGCCCATATATGTTTGTCTCGCGCGCAATTTCCACCTGCGTCACCATTGTTGGGACATCGGTATCCCAGTTCACCCTATAATACTGTCCGTCGCTTTCCACACTCTTTATCCGGGCTTCGGGCATGGTTTGGTCTACCACAGTTGTAAGAGAAGTGTCGTCTATGCGTTGGCTGATGCCCGGTACGGCAACACTGGCAAAAACATACCCTGTCCCAAGTCTTGTGAATATAATCGTAGCAGTACTGTCGCCCGGCGTGTAGCTAATGGCGCAGTAGTCGGGCACGTTGCCCAGCTTGTCGCGGAATGCAGCATTGCAGAGTGCAGGGTGCAGGAATGCGTCGGGCACCTTTACAGTCAATTCAGTGTTTAGCATGACCTGCTTTGGCAAGTCGAGTTTCAGCGACGGCATTTGGCTGACGCTATATGTTGCCGTCACTGTCTTGCCGTCTACGGTCATGGTGACGGTCTTCAGTCCGGGCTTGCTCCATTTCGCTGCAAACGTGCCTTTGGCGGGATCCTGGCTTTCTATGCTGCCATTTTCGCCTGGGTCACAAGCCACCTGTGAACTGTGTGTCCCCACATAAGACAAATTGGCCGTGATGCCTGTAAACAGGTTGGTTTGCTCTGCTGCGATGTAGTTGTCACTATGAAACACGATGTCTATTGGTTTGCTCATAGCCGAGTGCTCGCCCATGAGGTCGATAGCCTGCACCTGCACCTCATAGGTAGTGCCTTCCACTAGTGCGCTTGCAGGCACAGTGAGTTGCGTGGCCTTGCGGTAGTACACGTTCGGCATTATAGCAGCATCGTCGCTGAGCCCGTTCATAGGCGACAGCACAAATGCGCCTGCGCCCGTCTTGCCTTTTATCTTCAGACTGACGTTATAGCGTATTTGCGCCCACGGCGTGTGGTCGTCGTTAGCATCGTCCCATTTTAGCAATAGTCCGTTGGCTGTATTCTGCGCCGTTACATTGCCTGGTGTCATTGGAGCCTCATTGGCAATGGCCGAAACAAATCCATTGGGATATGCGCCACGGGTGAGCGGTCGCCAGTGATACTCATCGTAATATGTAGAGGATTCACTTTCATTCGGAGCCAGTACTTTTGTGCACTTGAAATCTTTGTCCATAAGGAACAACACCCTATTCCATGTATCGACGATGTCAAGATAGCCATTGTTGTCAACATCAAGAATTTTTATATAATCTCTATAACCGGAGGATGGTATGGCCATGGTTTCGGTGCAAGGCCATTCTTCAATGGGCTTGCCCTTGACGATTACCATATAGCCGTCTTCGAAGAAGTATCCATCTGCATAACCGTCGTTATTGAAATCTGCAAAGCCAGTCATTACACCATTCTGATAGTATACTTTCGCATCTTCAAAAGCAAAATCAGCACCTGGCGTTTTCAGCTCTACTAGCGTTTGGCCGTTTTTACCACACTCATATGTATCCATCGAACCATCACGGTTGAAATCATAATAATGGTAAGAACTTCCAATATACGAATTGTTGTAGAAATACTCATACTTATACTTGCCGTTGTTGTTCCAATCAACCCAACAATCATTCAAAGCTATGTATCCAATGTCCGCCGAAGTCAATTCTTCTTCATCAAAGCTGAAATCATTTTCACCACTATTATATAGCACCTTATCCGCAGTCAGAAGATCGGGATAGCCGTCGTAGTTGAAATCGCCAAAACCCTTGAGATCTTTCAAATCGGTATTCCAAGTTTTTCTTATTGAAGAATAGATACCATCGGAATTGTTCTCGTAGAACACCCTTTCAGAATAAAGAGCTTCCACATTGCCGTCTTGATTAAGGTCTATTCCGCGATACCCATAGAGGTCTTTTTTTTCACTTGACGGCAGGTTTACCTGTTTGGCCGGAATAACAGACACGGTTTCGTTTTCCGATTTCAATGTAGTGTTCCCAAGTGTCATCGAAACACTGAATGTGCGTGTTCCAGCCTTGGTAAACTGTGCATAGGCCACACTTCCGTTGTCGTTTTGGCTGATGATGCGCCCGTTGTCAAGTTGCCATTCATAGACAGCAGCCGAAGTGGGGTTCTGCACTGCCAATGTCAGTGTGTCGGATGTGCAACCGCCGGCAATCTTGCGTATGACGGGGGCCGTGACTTTGTGGTCGTACACCAGTTCGTCGCTCCATGCTCCACCACGGCAACCGGCATCAACGGCCTGCACAGCGATGTAGTAACGGCCTTCTGGCATATTGCCCGTGTCATACATGTAGCTCAATGCATGCCCCATGTTGCCGTCGGCAGTAACCCGACGCGAGCCATCGGCATTGGCATTGCCGTAGTACACGTCGCCCTTGCCACTCGCCGATCCTATGCGCAACTCGTAGGTGAGGTCGCACGATGATGTTTCTTTGTCATTGCCTCGCATCCAAGATATTTTCAGCTTGTTGGCATCAGGATATGCCACAGCCGACGGCTTCGTCATCTTCTCTGGACTGGTGTTTTTCACTGCACCCGGTGCCTTGTCAAAAACGGAGTAATAACCTCGTTGCGACAAAAACTCAATTATTCCATCATTGTCTATATCCTCGACCGTTCGCAAATTATCCTTAGTAACATTAGGCAAGTCCAACGTACTGATGTTCCACGTCTTTCCTATCTTGAAAAGATGATAGGTTTCTGCTTTTGATGAATAAGCAAGCACTTCATACAGGCCGTCGCCATCATAGTCGTTGCATGCTTTGGCTATGTACACGCCATCTACATTGGTATCTTTGGCGCGGAACGTGCCGTTCCCGTCGTTGCGATAGAACTGGAACAAGGTGTAGTTGTTAGTCGTGACGAAGAACAGAATGTCAACATCACCGTCATTGTCGAAATCGCCAAAGAAGACGTTCTTCACAGCCTGATTCTTGAGCAGGGTTTTGGGCTCTCCCATGGAACCGTCGGCCTGAGTGATATAGAGGTCGGTCTTTGTTGATGTGAAGTCGATGTAGTCAAGCAGTCCATTGCCCGTAAGATCGGTCGCATACACAGTTCCCGTGTGGGGACTACGGAAAAACCTGCCACCACCAAGGTTGTAGTAAATGTTTGTACCATCGTTCAGGTCAACAAGACCATCGCCGTTGTAATCAGATGCCGAAAGTGCCCCCGTGGGCAATGAAACGATGCGCAGTTGGTTGCCGTCCTTCACGACATGCTTGCGTGTCGCGGTTTCCTCCCCATTGGCAGACATTGGCGCGTCTTCATCGGCATCGTCCCATGTATCCCAACCGTTGTCGTTGAGTTGCGATTTCACAAACATACCATGGCCAAGACCATAAATATTTGCGCCATCGCCCGTTGTTTTCGTTATATTGCCAGAGTTTGGCGTGTAATCATTGACAACCGCAAGTTCAGTAGTGTCGGAAGTTATGAAAATTTTGTCATTTACAAACGAACCATCGCCGTTCATGCGCAAAATGTCTGCATAGCCTTTGCTCGGCAGAGAGCCATACAGAATTTCTTTTAATCCGTCACCGTTGATGTCGGCTGCTGTGACACTTGTCCCATTACTTATCGTTGCGTTTCTCATTAAATCGCCAGACGAGTTACACACAATACCATAGCAATCCACCCAATAAGGATTGCCGCTACAGTCGAGCTGGGAGAGAATGCCATACATTTTATAATATTGGTTTATGTCAACATCCTTCCTAACGTTATACACAGTATCACCTTCCAATGTTGTCGCCGTAATAGAGGAATAGGAATCGAAAGATAGGTGATGATAGGAATCCCAAGCCCCTAGCTTCACGTTATAAAGTTCGAGTTTTCCATCACCATTGATGTCATAGTGCATGCTCCGGTCATTATCGGCATCTACGTTGTATCTATAAAAACTATTGTTGAGTGCCTTGTAGTTGTCAGAAAGGACACTCTTCACATATAGAATATAGAAATAATATGCAAACAACGAGTCGGGCACATGTGCCGTAACACCAGTCGCCTTCCATGTGTTCTGATTGAAAATCTCCTTATAATTAATGTCGGGTAAAGAGGAGGTATCCAAATATCTGGAAAACGTGCCTGTTTCTATAGAATCTGCAAAGTAGACATCTCTGACATTGCTTCCGCATGTAGCCGACAGAGTTGTCACCTTATATGTCACCCCATTATATTCTGTGGTTTGAGGAAGCCTGACAATTTCCATGTCAGGAATTTTTGTTATTGCAGTTTTCCAAGTGCCATCGGTATAATAGGTTTTATACCCAAACCCTTCTTCGTCGCTATAAGTAAAAGAAGAGCTAATGTCATTGTGCACCACGGTTTCATAATTGCCGGCTATCATCGTTTGAGACGAAGCCAACATAATGACCGTCAGGAGCATATGCATTAGGAAGCAATAACTGGAATACCGTTTTGTTTTAGTTTTCATTTTAACAGTTAGTGTTGAGTTAATGAAAAAGGCGTGCAACCGTTCGTGGCTTGTCAATCTCAGGCTACCGCCAAGTGGCCTCGTACACGTGCAAGCGCAGAACGGTTCACGCCCTATTGGCGTGAACCTCCTATCTACTTGTCCCCCGTGTACGAAAATTGGCGGTATTCGAGATTGTCGGGACAAGAGCGAAAAGCTCATATCTTAAAATGAAAACGAATGGCAGACGCTTGTTTTTTATTTCAATATCGACAAAGTCGCTCTGTAGCGACCCTGCCATTACAGCGCACAACGTTTGTCTATGCACAGTTAAGCGTCACGTTTTTTTGTTTCTGTTTTTTATTTCGTTTAGGTTAATACTATTCTGAGACAACGCCAAAAGCCAGCAAACTCCACGCCATACGGCATTACGGAAAAAGAACAAGGGCATATATGTACTCGACGTTTTGCAAGTCATACATGCCCTTGTTTTGTGAATGTTTATATCTTACACCTATTATTTCTTTATAACCTTGCGTCCGTTCTTGATATAGACACCTTTGGACAGGGCTTCGAAATCATGTCCGAGGAAAACTCCGTCAAGGCTATAGACGCATTGCTTTTGTTCCGATGTTTCGGCTTTCACATCATTTATGCCTACTGTATGCTCGGTTGTTATCACCACCTTGTCGGTTACAGTTTGCCCATCGAGCGCAACAGCATGCAACGTTTCGTCAAACGCAGCGCCGATGGGTTGTGTAATTGTTGCGCCATCGAGCATGAGCGAAAGGATGTCGCATACAGAACCTATGTTGCCTTCAGCCGATACGGTAGCGTTGCGTATTGTGAGCGTTTCTGATGTACCTTCATCTCCTGCTATACCCCATTTTCCTTTTGCGTTCACTGTGCAATTGTCTATCTCAAGCGATTCTTTGAAGTAAAGTGCACAATAGTCGTTGGATTCTGCTGTTAGTGTTCCGTCGCCATTGATTGTTGTCGGGTTAAATCCCAAATTTATTGCGGCATCTTTTGTTGCGGTAATGTTGTTTTCGCCGCTTACATTAATTGTGAGTCCACTCATAGCTTGCTTGTAAATACCATATTCAGCCGTGATTGTTGCGTTTTCGAGATAGAGTGTATTTGTTTCGGGAACGTATTTCACCGTTCCGCTCACGCCGTCAATTACGCTGAGGTCGTTGCAGTTTTTGCTTGTAACATCAACGCCGGCAATCCTCAATAAATAGGTTAAGGGGACGGTTGGTGAAATCACCACCTTGTCAGTTACAGTTTGCCCGTCGAGCGCAACAGCATGCAACGTTTCGTCAAACGCAGCGCCGATGGGTTGTGTAATTGTTGCGCCTTCGAGCGTGAGCAAAGCGATGTCGCAGATAGAGCCGCTGCGCCCCTCTGCCGATACGGTAGCGTTGCGTATTGTGAGCGTTTCTGATGTTCCTTCTTCTCCTGCAATACCCCATTTCCCTTTTGCGTTCACTGTGCAATTGTCTATCTCAAGCGATTTTTGGAAGTTAAGTCCACAAAAGCTGTTGGATACGGCATTTAGCGTTCCGTCACCCTTGATTGTTGTCGAGTTAAATCCCAAATTTATTGCGCCATTGTTCGTTCCGGTAATATTATTTTCGCCGGTTACATTGATTGTGAGTCCACTAATTGCTTGGTTGTAAATACCGTAATCAGCCGTGATTGTTGCATTTTCGAGATAGAGTGTATTTGTTTCGGGAACGTATTTCACCGTTCCGCTTACACCGTCAATCACACTGAGGTCGTTACAGTTTTCGCTTGTAACATAAACGCCGGCAACCATCAAGCCATATTTTACAGGTGAATCATTCCTCTCCCCTATCGCTTCTGAATAAGCGTTGGCTACTTTCGGGAAAGCGAAGCCGAGAACAACGGCGAATATTATCGCAATAATGCGGTTGGCCTGCATTGCCGTCTTTTGTTGTCGTAGATTTTTCATCATAGTCATTCTTATTTAATTATTAAGGCGTGTTCTATAAATTCCACGCACTGTTAAAAAATTGTACTTTAGGCGGATTGCTCTTTGTGTCTTTTTGTTTTTATCCGGCATCTTTACTTTCTTCCTTCAGTCGCATAGCCCGCTATGCTCCTTCAGAAAGAAAGGTAAATCTGCTCGGCTAAAATTCAAAAATCCATCAAAGGCAATTTATAGAACCCGCCTTGATTAATTGATGCAAATCTACGCAGAAACCAAGTGTTTTGCCTAATTTGAAAGGTCGGTGGTTGTTACATTATGCGCTTTTTGTAACAAAAATTCGGTAGGCGACACGCCTTTTTGCTGTTTGAATGCGCGGTAGAAACTCACGCGGTTGGTAAAACCGCATTCTGTGGCAAGGGCATCAATGGTGTGCGTGTCGAGCCATCCGTCGGAAACAAGCCTTACAGCCTCGTCCACTCGCATGGCATTGATATAGCTTTTGAAGTTGGTGTTGCGGCAATGCGATATCACAGCCGACACCACGCGCTGGTTTTTTCCGAGCTTGGCTGCAAGCACATTTATTGTCAGCGTTGCCGACCTATACACCTTGTCGTCGTGCATAATCGTGTCGATGTGCCGCATCATCTGCATCTCGGCATCGGTGGGAGGCTGCGCTTTGCCTACTGCACAAAGGTCGGTTTTGTCGGCCACTTGCCGATAGAACGTGAAATCGTAGGTGTAGTTGACAAGCCTTATTCCGAAGAACACATAATAGGCTATTGCTGCCGCCATGAAAAGAAGCGATGTGGCAGGGTTGGGAACGAACGAATAGACCAGAGCAAGCAGCCCTATGCCGAGCGACCAATAGAAGGAGCGTTTCACCCACAACAACCGACGGTCTTCATCGGCAGAATAATAATTGTCCATAAGTTCCACATACATTGCATATCGGCAGCGGAAAATGTGCACATAACGCACCAACAACACAACGTAGCCACCCATGCTGACAACATAAACAGCTGAGGCCATGCCGCCGAATGTGCATGCCACGCCGAATGCAACGGCAAAGAATGCCAGCATGGCGATGCCTTCGGCCATCATGCGCTTCACCGTGAAATAAGACATGTCAACAAGTGTCACAAGCGTTGTGGTGAAAAGGAATGCCTGAAAAGCCGAAATGGCTATGATTACCAACCGTTCGAGCATCAAATCGTTGCTCATGCCCGAAGAATACACGTCGTCAACCAATATGGTCAGTCCATACAAGACAAAGGTTATTGCCATTATCCGGCGCGACCGCCGATAGCTGTCGAGCGTATGCTCCTGCGGAATCTTGATGAAGAAAAAGCACAATCCCAATGCCGCCAGAAGTCCGGGAGCGAGATAAACCACAAAGGTGTATGCTCTCGAAATGGCTTCTGACAAGTATTGTTCCATAAAATAACGAATTGTGAATTCCGACTGTTATTCTATGCTTCCTTACTTCCGCCCTGCCGTGCCACACAGCGCAAAGCGTAGGCAAGCACTACAGCGAAACCTACGAGCGGGATGAAGAACGGCAAAACGAAATTGCCCGTGTGGTCGGCCACAAGTCCCATGAGCAGAAATCCGCAACCGCCCACGGGGGTCATCATCAATATCGACGACGCACTCTTGGTAAGTCCGCCGAGTCCGCGCAACGTGAGCGAGAATATTGTGGGGAACATTATGGCCTCAAAGAAATAGTTGCACATGAGCGCAGCCACCGAGATGTCGCGACCAAGATTGAGCAACAGCACCGCAATGCACACCACTGTGCCTACGGCGCACACAAGAAGATACTTTTCGGCCGACACGGCACTCATTATTGCCGCACCTACAAAGCGCGACAGCATGAACAAGCCGAGCGCGACGGTGAGTATAGTAGATGCCGTGGCCGGTTCCATCCAGTCTTCGCCGGTGACGAAATTGATAAAATATGAGTTTATCGAAATCTCGGCCACTTCGTAGGCCAGCAGTGCCGACAGACCGAACACAAACCACTTGTTGCCGAAGAGTCTCGAAAGGTTATGCCGCCCGTGCTGCGTTTCGCTGTCGTCGCTATGCACTATTTCGGGCAGGTTGACACGCGAGAACACCACCGCAATAACGAGAACCACTACACCCATTATACTGTAGGGCACCACGGCACTGCCGCCCTCGCCACTGCTTTGAAAAAGGAAGCTGCCCACGACAAGCGTTGCAAACATCGACCCTACCCCATTGAACGACTGCGAGAAGTTCAGGCGGGCAGTGGCCGTGGTCTTGGGACCAAGCTCGGTGACGTAGGGATTGGCCGAAGTCTCGAGAAACACCAGTCCGCAACCTATTATGAACAAGGCCACCAAATAGGCATAGAAAGTGCCTGCCGCAGCGCAGGGAATGAATGCCAGCGAACCGAGACCGAAAAGCACAAGACCGAACACCACCCCACGGCGGTAGCCAAGCCTATTGATGAAGAGTCCGGCAGGAATGGCCATGAGGAAATAGCCGAGATAGGTTGTTACCTGGATGAGTGCCGACTGCGTGATGCTTATGTCAAGCTCTGTCTGGAAATGCTTGTTGAGCACGTCGAGAATGGCACGCGCAAATCCCCACATGAAGAACAGCGACGTGATGAGCACAAACGGCACAATATATTCACGGCTGCTTAACGATGGTCTTTCTTTTTTCATATTGTTTTTGTCTTTAATTTCGGTTTCAGGCGCAGCACGCATTGCAGAAAATGCGGCCACAGTTTTGCAAACTTACAACAAAATTTTCATATTGCGCCGTTTCGCCGCATAAAATCGCCGCAACGGGGCGTTTTTGCCATGTGCAGCAAACGCGATACGCATGTGCGGCAAACGCAACACACGCGTGCATCGGCCGCCGCACGCCGCAATCTGCACATCGCCGCCGCCCAAAGAGCAGCTCCCGACTGACAAAAATGGCAACCGCAATATGACAAAAACGGCAAGCCCCAAATTTTGGCACGATTTTGGCATAACACCAAGTGAAGCCCCGGAAAATCCGGGCAACAAAAAAAAAGACAAAACAACTAAAAAGAATAAGAATTATGAACATTAAACCATTAGCAGACAGAGTGTTGGTGCTTCCGGCACCGGCAGAGGAAAAAGTTGGTGGAATCATCATTCCTGACACGGCAAAAGAGAAACCGCAGCACGGCAAAGTAGTGGCTGTGGGCCAAGGCACAAAGGACGAGGAGATGATATTGAAAGAGGGCGACGAGGTGCTTTACGGCAAATACTCGGGCACTGAACTCGAACACGAGGGCACAAAATATCTCATCATGCGCCAAAGCGATGTTCTCGCCGTAGTGAAATAACACACAAACACTCACAATAAAACAACTAAGAAAGGAAAAGCAACAATGGCTAAAGAAATAAAATACAACGTAGAAGCACGCGACTTGCTTAAGAACGGTGTTGACAAACTTGCCAACGCAGTGAAGGTTACGCTCGGCCCGAAGGGACGCAATGTGGTTATCGAGAAGAAATTCGGTGCTCCGCAGATTACCAAAGACGGAGTGACAGTGGCCAAAGAGGTGGAACTTGACGACAAGTTTGAGAACACCGGCGCACAGCTCGTGAAAAGCGTTGCAAGCAAAACCGGCGACGATGCAGGCGACGGAACAACAACTGCAACAATACTCACACAGGCCATCGTGACCGAAGGACTGAAGAACGTGACGGCAGGTGCCAACCCCATGGATTTGAAGCGCGGCATTGACAAGGCCGTGAGCACCGTGGTGAAATACATAAAGGACAACGCCGAGGTAGTGGGCGACAACTACGACAAGATTGAGCAGGTGGCAACCGTAAGTGCAAACAACGACCCCGAGATTGGCAAGTTGCTCGCCGACGCCATGCGCAAAGTGTCGAAAGACGGCGTGATAACCATTGAGGAGAGCAAGAGCCGCGACACAAGCATCGGCGTAGTTGAGGGCATGCAGTTTGACCGCGGCTACCTGAGCAGCTACTTCGTGACCGATGCCGACAAGATGGAGTGCGTGATGGACAATCCCTACTTGCTCATCTACGACAAGAAGATAAGCAACCTGAAAGACCTTCTGCCCATTCTGCAGCCGGCAGCCGACAGTGGCCGCCCGATGCTCATTGTGGCAGAGGATGTTGACTCAGAGGCTCTCACAACACTCGTTGTCAACCGTCTGCGTGCAGGCTTGAAGATTTGCGCCGTGAAGGCTCCCGGTTTCGGCGACCGCCGCAAGGCTATGCTCGAAGACCTTGCAACTCTCACCGGCGGCGTAGTGATAAGCGAAGAGAAGGGCTTGACACTCGACAAGGCTACCCTCGAGATGTGCGGAACTTGCGATAAGGCTACCGTAAGCAAAGACAACACCACAATAGTTGGCGGAGCAGGCGACAAGAACCTTATTGCCGACCGCGTGGCACAAATCAAGAACGAGATTGCCAACACCACAAGCTCGTATGACAAGGAGAAACTGCAGGAGCGTCTTGCAAAGCTCGCAGGCGGCGTGGCAGTACTCTATGTGGGTGCCAACAGCGAAGTGGAAATGAAAGAGAAGAAAGACCGCGTTGACGATGCACTCTGCGCAACACGCGCCGCTATGGAAGAAGGCGTCGTAGTGGGCGGCGGAACGACCTACATACGCGCCCAGCAGAGCCTCGAAGGGTTGAAGGGCGACAATGCCGACGAGCAGACCGGTATAAACATCGTGGCACGCGCCATTGAAGAGCCGCTGCGCCAGATTGTGAAGAATGCCGGCGGCGAGGGTGCCGTTGTGGTGCAGAAAGTGCGCGAGGGCGAAGGCGACTTCGGCTACAACGCTCGCAAGGACGTTTACGAGGATTTGCGCAAAGAGGGTGTCATCGACCCGGCCAAGGTGGCTCGCGTGGCACTCGAGAATGCCGCTTCGATTGCAGGCATGTTCCTCACCACCGAATGCCTCATCTGCGACAAGCCCGAAGAGAAGGCTGCCATGCCCATGGGACAGTCAGGCATGGGTGGCATGATGTAATCTGACATCGGTCAGAATATTTCAAATAACGCAATAAATGAAAGTCCTTGGATGCGCAATGACGCACGTCCAAGGACTTTTTTCATGCCACGACAGCAACGGTGGCCAGATGCCGCGCCGTAGGTAATGCAATTAGTGGTGTAAGGTAAAAACTTTGCAGCAGACAACTCCCGTAGGGTATAGTGTTCAAAATTATTGGTGTCCGGTAAAACTTTCTCAACATGCGAGTCCCGTAGGGACGACAGATTATAGCGCAGGGGCTTGCCCCTGCGTTTATATTTCTCTCTAATTTTGCCCCTGTAAGGGGCGCATAATTCATTGTGATGTTGAACTCTGCGCCCCTTACAGGGGCAAAAGAAGGTGGTGTCTGATAGATAGGGGCAAGCCCATATCCTATAATATTCGCCCCATACTGGGGCAATGGAATGCTAACCATGCAAAGGGCAAAAGTAAGCCCCCGAGTGTCAGAAGTCTTATAAAGACCAGACCTTCCGGGTTTTACAATGTTAAACCAATATTTTACCGGACACCAATGGTTCAAAATTGGTTTAATTAGGTTTGCAATTGTGTGGAGATTTTGCATACCAAGCCCTGGAAGGGCTTCACAATCCCAGCCCAGGGTGAGGATGGAGCGAAGCGAAATCCGTAACCCTGGGTTTAGTGTACGCCGAAGTAAGTTGGCCTGTAAGGTCAAAACAAACCACAATCACTGTGCTGACCTTACAGGCCAGCCTTAAAACTCAATCATTTACCCAGGGTTACACCGTTTGCTGTCGCAAACGGCTCACCCTGGGCTACGGCTGTTACGCCCTTACAGGGCTGATGAATGCAAAGTTTCGGTTTATGCTTATTATTCATCAAAAAACAGTGAAGGATATTTAATTATTGGTGTAAGGTAAAAACTTTGCAGTAGACAAGTCCCGTAGGGACGACAGATTATAGCGCAGGGGCTTGCCCCTGCGTTTACGTGTTTCAACAAATTTGCCCCTGTAAGTGGCGCATAATTCATTGTTACGTTGAAATATGCGCCACTTACAGGGGCAAAATAATATGGCGTTTTGATAGATAGGGCCAAGCACCTATCCTATAATCTGTCGTCCCTACGGGACTTGCCGATTGCGAAAATTTCGCCGAATACCGACAATCAGAAATTAGGAAGCGGCAGTTTGCATTATAATGTCACCTTTGCAGGTTTTTATTGATGCATGTATGGCGATTATTTGCCGTACATGTTCTCGTAGTATTTCTGGTAGTCGCCCGACGTTACGTTGTCCATCCACGCCTGGTTGTCAAGATACCAGCGCACGGTTTTCTCGATGCCTTCTTCAAACTGCAGACTTGGTTCCCAACCCAACTCACGTTGCAATTTGCGCGAGTCAATGGCGTAGCGCATGTCATGTCCCATTCGGTCGGTGACGTGGGTAATCAATCCGAGGTCTTCATTCTCCTTGCGTCCGAGCAGACGGTCGGTGGTTTTAATGAGCACATGTATTATGTCGATGTTCTTCCACTCGTTGAAGCCACCTATATTATAGGTGTCGGCCACCTTGCCGTTATGGAATATCAGGTCGATTGCACGCGCATGGTCTTCCACATACAGCCAGTCTCTCACGTTGAGTCCCTCTCCATACACGGGCAGGGGCTTGCGGTGGCGTATGTTGTTTATGAACAACGGAATGAGTTTTTCGGGGAACTGGTAAGGACCGTAGTTGTTTGAGCAGTTGGTAACGACGGTGGGCATGCCGTAGGTGTCGTGGAATGCGCGCACGAAATGGTCGCTGCTTGCCTTTGAAGCCGAATAGGGCGAGTGCGGTGTGTAGCGAGTCTGCTCGGTGAAGAAATCACGTCCGTAGGCATGGTGGTGCTCCGACGATGCCTTGGTGGTGAACGGCGACTCTATGCCCTGCGGGTCGGTGAGCTGCAAAGCACCGTAAACCTCGTCGGTGGAAATATGATAGAACAACTTGCCTTCATATTTCTCCGGGCGGCTCTCCCAATAGGTTTTGGCTGCCTGAAGCAGTGTCAGTGTGCCCATCACGTTGGTTCTGGCAAAAGTGAACGGATCTTTTATGGAGCGGTCAACATGGCTTTCGGCAGCCAAATGTATTATGCCGTCCACCTCATAGTCGCTCATTATCTTCTGCACAAGCTCGAAATCGCAGATGTCGCCCTTCACAAAAGTGTAGTTGGGAGCATCCTTTATATCGTCAAGATTGGCAAGGTTGCCGGCATAAGTGAGCTTGTCGAGATTGACAATCCTATACTCGGGATATTTTTTCACAAAGAGCCTCACTACATGTGAGCCAATAAAACCGGCACCACCGGTTATGACAATGCTTCTCTTCATTTCTTAAGTTTATGTTTATTGCCCAAAATTACACATTTATATCAATATCAGCAAATGTTTGCTGTAAAATTACGGAATTTCAGAACGGGCGGCAACATAGTCATCGGCAAAGACTCTAAAAGTGACTTCCATATACAATAAAGCGGAGAAAAAAGCGTTTATACTATTATGAAATTGAAGAAAACAGCTCTATATATATTGTTTTTGTGCTGCTGCATAAACGCAGCCGCACAGAATTTCACGCTTCAGGGAAGGGTGGTCGATGACAATTCAGAACCGCTTGAATTTGTGTCGGTTGCCTGCATGCAGCAGGGAAAGATGACCATGACATCGCTGAAGGGCGAATTCAGCATGCAGCTGCACTCTGCCGACTCGGTTGTGATAAGGTTTTCCATGATTGGATACAAGACCAAGACACGCGTGCTTAGAAAGCCACGGGGCAAGCAGACACTGCAAATAACGATGTATAGCAACGACAACACCCTTGAAGGCGTGACCGTAACCGACACCCGACGCCAGACGAGTCAGACGCAGGAGCTGAAGAAAGAAGACATCAAGACAATACCGTCGGTGAGCGGCAACGCCGTTGAGGAACTAATACAAAGTCAGGCGGGAGTGTCTACACACAGTGAGTTGTCGTCGCAATACAACGTGCGCGGCGGTTCGTTCGACGAGAATAGTGTATATATAAATAATGTGGAAATTTACCGTCCGTTTCTCGTAAGAAGCGGACAGCAGGAGGGACTGTCGGTAATCAATCCCGACATGGTTGAGAAAATTGGTTTCTCGACGGGAGGCTTCGAAGCGAAATACGGCGACAAGATGTCGTCGGCACTGAGCATTGCCTACCGCAAACCTAAGAAATTTGAAGCCAACATATCGGCCAGTCTGCTGGGGGCAAGCGCATTTGTGGGCGTGAGCAACAAGAAACTGTCGTGGAGCAACGGTCTGCGCTACAAGACCACGAAATATCTGTTGGGGTCGATGGACACGAAGGGTGAATACGAACCTACGTTTATCGACTACCAGACATATTTCACATACGCCCCCAACAAGCGTTGGAACATTTCGTTCTTGGGCAACATTTCAGACAACCACTACAACTTCACACCCGAAGACCGCGAAACAAGCTTCGGAACTTTGGAGAATGTGAAAGCCTTCAAGGTGTATTTCGACGGAAAGGAAAACGACATTTTCAGAACATATTTCGGTTCGCTCAACATAACACGCAACTTCGGCGAGAACACGTCGCTGTCGCTCATAGCCTCGGCATTCCACACCAAGGAGCAGGAGAAATATGACATTCAGGGACAATATTGGCTTACCCAGACCGAAACAAGCGAAAACCTCGGTGTGGGCACCTATTTCCAGCACGCGAGAAACTACCTCAACGCACATGTGGAGAGCGTGAAACTGCTCTATCAAAGCAAGGTGAAGAAACACGAAATTGAAGGCGCATTCACATTCAAGAAAGAACACATAACCGAAAATTCGGTGGAATATGAGATGCGCGATTCAAGCGGTTACAGCATTCCGCACACCCAGGACGAACTGAACCTAATATACAGTATGCGTGCTAAAAACGTTCTCGACGCCAACCGAATAGAAGCCTACATGCAAGACTGCTACCGCTTTACGAGCAAAGGCGAGCACACGCTGTTCACACTCAACTACGGCATCAGGTTCAGTCATTGGAGCTATACCAAGGAAACCATAGTGAGCCCGCGATTGTCGTTGGGCATTATCCCGGCATTCAACCATAACGTGACCATGCGTTTCGCCACAGGACTTTATTATCAGGCTCCGTTCTTCAAGGAGATAAGAGACACTACCACGGTAAACGGCATCACCTATGCCAGCCTCAACAAAAAGGCCAAAAGCCAACGATCGATACATTTCATCGCAGGCTTTGACTACCGGTTCACCATGAACAAACGGCCCTTCAAGTTCTCGGCAGAAGCCTACTACAAGGCGCTGAGCAACCTTGTGCCTTACAGCGTGAACAACGTTAAGGTGGTTTACTACGGCGACAACATGAGCACGGGACACGCTGCGGGACTCGACCTCAAACTATATGGAGAATTTGTGCCGGGCACCGACTCGTGGATAAGTTTCTCGCTGATGAGCACAAGCATGAAACTCAACGGCAAGTCGATACCGTTGCCCACCGACCAGAGATATTCGGTGAATTTCTTCTTCACCGATTATTTCCCCGGAACAAAACGTTGGAAGATGTCGCTTAAGCTCGCATTCGCCGACGGTCTGCCATTCTCGGCACCGCACAAGGAACTGGAGTCGAACGCATTCCGCGCCTCGGCCTACAAGCGCGCCGACATCGGTCTGAACTATCTTGCAGTGAGCAATGCCGAAAAGAAGAAACCGCACGCCTTGAAAAACATGTGGATAGGACTTGAATGTCTCAACCTGTTCGGAATAAACAACGTGAACTCATACTACTGGATTACCGACGTGACCAACCATCAGTATGCCGTGCCAAACTATCTTACGGGCAGGCAGATAAATGCAAGGTTCACGTTTGATTTCTAACAACCATGCCTATGAACGCCAAATGCACCGTCGTTGCCGCCGTTGTAGCCGTCATGCCGTTGTCGGCACTAGCACAAAGAAACGAAGTGAAAGCTCCGCGCATAGCGTCGGTGCAGGTAGTGGGCGGCGACGACTGGCTCTCGCCGCCCATAGCAACACTTAACGGTGGCGATGCGATAAACATATCGTTTGACGACCTCACCCATGTCTACCACCGCTATGCCTATCGTCTGGAACACTGCGAGGCCGACTGGAGCCCGTCTGACGAACTGTTTGCAAGCGACTACTGCGAAGGTTTTGCCGATGGCGACATAATAGACGATGTGACAGAATCGATAAACACCAACACACTGTACACACACTACCGCCTGCAGATACCCAACGGCAACTGCCGCCCCACAATGAGCGGCAACTACAAACTGCACATTTACGACGAGAATGAAGGCGACACCGTGCTCACGGTGTGCTTCATGCTGTGCGAACCGCTTGTGGCAGTGAGCATGGAAGCCACGACCAACACCGACATAGACACCAACAAGTCGCACCAGCAAATATCGCTCGGGGTGAACTACGGCAATCTGCGCATAACAAACTTCGACAAAGAGATTGTCACAACCGTGATGCAAAACGGCCGCCATGACAATGCCGTGACAGGATCAAGGCCGCAATATGTCATGCCCGACGGCGCACGATGGGAACACAACCGCGACTTTATATTCGAAGGAGGCAACGAATACCGCAAATTCGAGGCTCTCGACGTGACGCACACTACTATGGGCTTGGAGCGCATGGAATGGGATGGTGCAAATTTCCACGCCTATGTATGGACCGACGAGCCGCGCCCCAACTACACCTACGACGAGGATGCAGACGGAGCTTTCTACATACGCAACAGCGACAACATAGAAAATGATTATACATCGGAATATGTTTATGTGCATTTCCGCCTAAAAACACCGAGACAAAACGGCGAAATATACATAAACGGAGCATGGACCGACAACCGGTTTCTGCCAAAATACCGCATGGAATACAACGTTTTGAAAAACCAGTATGAGGCGACGCTGCTGCTGAAACAGGGCTATTACTCCTATCAATACCTCGTGGACGACGGCAACGGCGTAGGCCGGCCACTGCGAAGTGAAGGCAATTTCTTCCAAACCGAGAACAAATACCAGGCATTGGTCTACTACAAAGGCACGGGGCAACGTGCCACACGTCTTGTGGGCTACAAGCAAATTCAACTAAAATAAGCGCAGTTCCGCAAGACGCTCAAAGCACTTTACAGCACACAAGCACGCGCCGACGGCGCAAAGCGGCATCAAGCCAAAGCCACGATGTCGAGCATTATATGGCACTCAGAACTTGAAATGCCGTTGCGCTCAAGCAGAATGCGGTCGGAAGCAAAGTCGCCTTGCAGCACATCTTGGTCTTCGTCGCTGGCACGCAGCTCAACATACTGCTGGAACAAGGCCACCGCAGCATCCATTTCGCGCAAGAACCATTTTGAATAAGCGGCATTAAGCACATCGGCAGGCAGCTTGCCGTCCGTCTCCAGCAGTTTGTCGTATATCCGTCCGGCCTCTGTCGGTTTTCCTTCCATAAGATAGCCCCAAGCCAAAGTGCGTCTCACATCGTCGTCGTCAGGACTTTCGTAATTCAGCTTGAAAAGCGTTTTCATGGCCGTCTGCACATTGCCGTTATAGATTTGCGATATGCCGAGATACAAAGCCATGCGTTTGTTGTCGGGAAATTCGGCCACAAGAGTGCCGTAGTAACGCTCGGCAGCGGCATAATTGCCAAGGAGATAAGCAGTCTGTGCCAGTCCTCTTGTGGCCTGCAGGTTGCCGGGGCTCGCCTCGATGGCCTTGCCGTAAAGGCGGTAAGCCCCCTCGGTGTCGCCAAGATGCAACTTGGCCGAAGCCAAAACAAGCATTCGTTTCACGTCGGTGCCGCCGGAGTTGCCACCACACATACGGTCGATGAGTGCATATTTTCCGCGTTTGGCAAGGAAAACCATGAGTTCGGTGCACTCTTCACTATCAGCCATGCTTCCCAAAAGAGGGTTAGTAAAGAAAAATGCTGGCGTGCCGTCAACCGACTCATCAAACGGGTTGGCAAAATTGTTCTTATATTGATTAAGGCGGAAGAAGCGGTAGAGGTCTTGCAGATAGGAACGCCTAATATAGGCAGGCGAAGAAAGTTTCTCGGCAGCGATTCCCGTTTCAACGGCCGAACCATTGCTCACTATTTCCTTGATATTGTCGGGAAGGCGGTCGAGAACGGAGCACATTGCAAGCGAGAACGAATATTTGTCGGAATCGCAAAACGGACTTGACGACAATATGGCATTAAGAAATTTGCTTTCGCCCATTTTCTGAGTCACGCCATCGAGTGCTGGATTCTCCATATAGAACGGGCAGAACCAGTTTGACAGTCGGTTGAAAAACGGGAAACGCTTCATCTGGCTGAACCCATCGTAGTAGACATCGATGCCCGATTTCTGCATGTCGGTCACTTTCTTTATGCTTGCCTCCATTTCTGCCAGTTCACGGTCGGTGGCTCCGGAGTCGAGAATGTCGTGCATAGTGTCGTCGTCGGCATCGACAATGCCGTTGCGTCCGAGACGCAGATTGGAGTTCTTCAACAGTCCGGGCATTATGTCTTTCTTTATAACGGCATTGTCGGCCTCGGTGTCAAGACAATACATCACCTGCATCTGAAGCTCGAGAAGTTCGTGCCTCACCCCACTGTCAGAGCACAGCCAGTCTGCCTCACGGCCTATTTCGGGAAACAGTGTCATGTCGTCGTGCGGCATTCCGAGTGCCAATCCCACAAGAGCTCTCTGCCTGACCACATCGCTTTGCGCTGTTTTGTAGATTTCAACGAGGGCTAGCCATTTTTCCGGGTCAAACACATTCATCACTGCAAGGGTGAGCGCCGAGACAAGAAGTGCCGCATCGTTTTGGTCGATTGTGGGTGATGCGAGCAGCGCAACTACCGCCGAAGAGTAGCCCTGTTCCCATGGGTCTGACGTGAGGAAGGCATCAAACAAGCCATCCATATAGCTCTGGTGGGCAGTATAAAGTTTTTTGGCAGCATCGGCATCGGTCGTTCCGATACCGAGCGACGACATCGCCTGTTCCTGAACGAAGCCTTCAAGCGAACGCCTTATGCTGTCGGGGGCAATGTCGGTGTTTCGTGCATTGGTCTTTGCTAGAGAAAACGGAGGTCGTTTTTTAGTCACCGAAGCTACTTTTATGCTGCAATAGCAGCGGTAGGCACGGCGCAACATCTTGCGGTAGACGGTATCGGCCTGCGGATCTTTCAAGCCACGCATCATAAAGTCGCGCATAAGACGGTAGTCGTTGTCAATACCGTCAATCTCGCTTTCCACCGCAGCAAGCGCGTTGTCGGCTGCATATTTTTTCATGCGCAACAATGCTTCGCCAAGATTATGGCCACCGAGAATAAGGTCTTTTATGTTGGTTTTCATAGAGAAATCGTTTTCGGGAAAATTCTGCTGCACGGCATCGTCATTCCTGCCAGTCGATCACGGCATCGATGTCGCTCTGCTTCGGGGTCTTTATGTGATGGAATGTCATGCGCGGAAGCTTGCCAAGCGCACCGTTGTCGAGTTTGTAATATTTGCGCGCCACTTCACTGTAACGGGCAATACCATTCTTGTTAAGCGAGTCGCACGCCTGATTGTAGGCCGCAACTACCTTGCGCAACTGCTCCTTGCGGCCGGCATCGCGCCGTGTCTCGTCGCGCATGGCAATCACACCGAGGTTGAGCTTGGCATCGCGACTGTCGGCCACGACGTTGTTTCGGGCCTCACGGGCCAGTGTAGCTTGCGGCTCGGTGAGCCACATGGCATCCATTTCGTTGTTTAAAAGCATAGAGAGACGTATGTTCACGTCGTTCACCTGTATTTTGAAAACCACCGACGAGGTTTTCACTCCTTTAAGAAAATGGTCGGTAAGGAAATCGGTGGCCGAGTAACGCGTCATGGCAACCATCTTGTCGCCGAGCTGGTCGAGTTTCTTTATACGCGCCTTGCGGTTTGATATGAGTTGCCAATAAGCACCCGTCGACGACAGGCAATAAAGCTGGCAACCCAGTTTTTTCATGTGCTGCACCCTCACGAGGTCGCTCACGGCACCTTGCACACTACCTCCCAAGAGTGCGGTGTCGCAATCCATCTGAGCAGTATAAGTGCGAAGTCTGAAATCAACATGCATGGAATCGGCCCACCCCATTTCCTTTGCCAAATAGAAAGGGAAACAGTCGAGCGTGGGCATAACGGCCACTTTAAACGCCATTGAGTCGGCACGCCACAAGGCGTATTTCTCAGCCCGCGACAAACGCTTGCTTTCCTCGTAAGAACGGCCGCATGAACAAATAAAAATTGCTAAAAAGATATATATAACAATCCTTTTCATTTGGCAAAAGTAGCAATAAATTTTGTAACGACGAAAATTCTTAGTAGTTTTGTAGGAAAATGCAATTATGGCAAAAGACAAGACTGCCTATGTGTGTAGCGACTGCGGATTTGAGTCGCCGAAATGGATAGGCAAATGTCCGAGTTGCGGACAATGGAACACCTTCAAGGAGATACGCGTGGCCGGAAACCGCCCCACTGCACAAATTGCAGGCATTCCAGCAAAACAGGCGGCTAAGCCAACGAAGCTGAAAAACATACCGGCTGTGGATGACCCTCGCATCGACATGCACGACAACGAGCTCAACAGAGTGCTCGGCGGAGGTTTGGTGGCAGGTAGCCTCGTGCTGCTCGGCGGCGAACCGGGCATAGGAAAGAGCACGCTCACACTGCAGACCATTCTCAACATAAGCGACAGAAGCATCCTGTATGTAAGTGGCGAGGAGAGCGCGCACCAACTGAAGATGCGTGCCGAACGGCTACTTGCCGGAAAGCATGTGGACAACATCGACAACATCAACATCCTGTGCGAGACATCGCTCAATAAGATTTTCGAAGCGGTGGATGCCACAAATCCGCAGATTCTCATTATCGACTCAATACAAACAATCGCAACAGAAGAGGTGGAAAGCAGTCCGGGAAGCATAAGCCAAGTGAGAGAGTGTGCCGCATCTCTGCTTCATTTTGCGAAGACAAGCGGCACACCCGTCATCCTCATAGGCCACATCAACAAGGAAGGAACACTTGCTGGCCCTAAAATTCTGGAGCATATCGTGGACACGGTGATACAGTTTGAGGGCGACCAGCATTACATGTATCGCATACTCCGCTCTATAAAGAACCGCTTCGGAAGTACGTCGGAACTCGGCATATACGAAATGCAGCAAGACGGTCTACGGCAAGTGAGCAACCCTTCGGAGCTACTTCTGTCGCAAGACCATGACGGATTGTCGGGCATAGCCATAAGTTCGGCCATCGAAGGGGTAAGACCTTTTCTCGTTGAAACACAGGCTCTCGTCTCATCGGCAGCCTACGGCGTGCCGCAACGCTCCACAACGGGGTTCGACCAACGGCGACTGAACATGCTTTTGGCAGTTCTTGAAAAGCGCGTGGGCTTCAAACTCATGCAGAAAGACGTGTTCGTGAACATTGCAGGAGGCTTGAAAGTAACCGACCTTGCCATGGATTTAAGTGTTATCGCAGCCGTGTTCTCCAGCAATGTAGACATCGCGATAGAATCAGGTTGGTGCATGGCAGGCGAAGTGGGGCTCAGCGGCGAGGTGCGCCCGGTAAACCGCATAGAGCAACGCCTTGCCGAAGCGGCGAAACTCGGTTTTACCGACATCATAATACCCAAATACAACATACAGGGAATAGACCAGAAAAAACATGGAATAAACCTTCACCCAGTGAAGAAAGTAGAGGAGGCTTTACGCGTCCTGTTCGGATAAAACAAAGAAAATGAAAGATTCAGTTATTATTGTAAGCGGCGGCATGGACAGCATCACGCTGCTACACGATTGGAAAGACCGCATCGCCCTCGGCATTTCATTCGACTATGGCAGCAACCACAACGCACGCGAGATTCCGTTTGCTGCCATGCACTGCGAAGCACTCGGCATCAAGCACATCGTAATCAACCTTGATTTCATGCACCAATATTTCAAGAGCAGTCTGCTCGAAGGTGCCGACGCAATTCCGGAAGGCAGCTACACCGACAGCAACATGATTTCCACGGTCGTGCCGTTCCGCAACGGTATCATGCTGTCGATAGCCATCGGCATAGCCGAAAGCAACGGTCTGCAAAACGTGCTCATAGCCAACCACGGCGGCGACCATGCCATTTACCCCGACTGCCGTCCCGAATTCATAGAGGCAATAGACAATGCCGCGACAGCCGGAACCTATGTCAAGGCAAGAGTATTGGCTCCATACACCAACATAACCAAGACCGACATAGCCCGCATAGGCAAGAAACTGGGTGTAGACTACACACAGACATGGAGCTGCTACAAGGGCAACGAAATGCACTGCGGCAAATGCGGCACCTGTGTAGAGCGCAGAGAAGCTCTCGTCGAAGCCGGAATTGAAGATTTAACACCTTATGAAAGTCAGAACGACACGCCTCAGGCTCTTTCTGACAAGCACGATACAGAGGCGGTTAAATAGCTATAAAATTGTCATATCACTGCATGAGAATATCATTTTTTATTAGTAATTTTGCGTGCAGAATAAGTTTCTAACAAATAAACACATAAAGACAAATGAAAATCGAAGATTTCAATTTTGCCGGCAAAAAGGCAATTGTTCGAGTTGACTTCAACGTTCCATTGGACGAGAATGGAAATGTTACAGACGATACCCGCATACGCGGTGCTCTCCCCACACTGAAGAAAGTACTCGCAGACGGTGGTGCTCTCATCATGATGAGCCACATGGGCAAGCCCAAAGGCAAGGTGAACATGAAGCTTTCATTGGGACAGATTGTCCCCAACGTGTCGAAAGCACTCGGCGTTGAGGTTAAGTTCGCAAAAGACTGCGGCAATGCCACCGAAGAAGCTGAGGCTCTGAAGGCTGGCGAGGCTCTCTTGCTTGAGAACCTGCGTTTCTATCCCGAAGAGGAAGGCAAGCCCGTGGGCGTAGAGAAAGGCACTCCGGAATATGACGAGGCAAAGAAGGAAATGAAATCACGCCAGAAGGATTTCGCAAAGAAACTCGCCTCTTATGCCGACTGCTACGTTATGGACGCATTTGGAACAGCACACCGCAAGCACGCATCAACGGCCGTAATCGACGAGTATTTCGACAAAGACCACAAGATGCTGGGCTATCTCATGGAGAAAGAGGTGAACGCAGTTGATGCCGTTCTCGGCAACATCAAGCGTCCGTTCACCGCTATCATGGGCGGTTCTAAGGTTTCCACAAAGATTGGCATCATCGAAAACCTTCTCACCAAGGTTGACAACCTCATCCTCTGCGGCGGTATGACCTACACATTCGCAAAGGCTCTCGGCGGCGAAATAGGCAAGTCTATCTGCGAGGACGACAAACTCGATGTGGCACTCGACGTTATCAAGAAAGCCAAAGAGAACAACGTAAACCTCGTTCTCGGCACCGACTCTGTATGTGCAGACGATTTCAAGAACGACGCCAATACTCAGATTTGCCCGTCGAACGCCATTCCCGAAGGTTGGGAAGGCATGGATGCAGGTCCTGAGACACGCAAGGCATTCGCCGAAGCAATCAAGGGTGCCAAGACAATTCTTTGGAACGGCCCTGCAGGCGTATTCGAGTTTGACAACTTCGCAGGCGGATCTAAGGCTATCGCTGAGGCTATTGCCGAAGCAACAAAGGACGGAGCATTCTCGCTTATAGGCGGTGGTGACTCTGTAGCATGCATCAACAAGTTCGGACTTGCCGACCAGGTTTCCTACATCTCGACTGGCGGTGGAGCTCTTCTTGAGGCAATCGAAGGCAAAGTGCTGCCCGGTGTTGCTGCAATTGAGGCATAAAAAGAAAGACATTGTTTAAACAACGATAAAAGAATCCGGGTGTATGCAAAATACATTCCGGATTTTTTATTACATAAAACAAACAACCATTACTATGAAATTCGCAGGAATTATCCCCGCAAGATACGCATCCACACGTTTCCCCGGAAAACCTTTGGCAATGCTTGGGGGCGAATATGTGATAAAACGCGTGTATGACATTGTTGCCAAATGCCTTGACGAAGCCTATGTGGCAACCGACGACAAGAGAATATACGACGCGGTATTGTCGTTCGGCGGCAAGGCCGTGATGACACGCACCGACCATAAGAGCGGAACAGACAGAATTGAAGAGGCAGCCGAAAAGCTCAATATCGACTGCGATGTAATTGTCAACATCCAAGGCGACGAACCATTCATCCACCCGACACAGATTGCTGCCGTATGCCAATGCTTCGAAGATGAGAATACGCAGATAGCCACAATAGGCAAGCCCTTTACCGACATAGAAAGCGTGAACAACCCCAACTCGCCCAAAATAGTGGTAGACAACAACAACTACGCAATGTATTTCTCACGATCAGTAATTCCGTTTGTGCGCGGGATTGAGCCTGAGAAATGGCTTGACGAATATCCCTTTCTGAAACATCTCGGCATATATGCCTACCGGCGCGAGGTGCTGCATGCAATCACGCAACTGCCGCAATCGTCGCTTGAAAAGGCTGAAAGTCTCGAACAGCTGCGTTGGCTGCAGAACGGTTACAAGGTGAAAGTAGGGATTACCAATATAGAAACAATCGGCATAGACACGCCCGAAGACCTCGTTAAAGCCGAGAAAGCTTTAGCACAACGCGCGAGCCGGACCTAAGTCGGCACCTGTTGTCAATGCGCTCTCCGACCAACCACACTATATTGGAGTAGGCATCAACTACCACCAATTGGCGGCGTTTGTCGAAGAGCGTATATTTTCTGTCGGTAAGGAAGTCGCTCACCAGCTTCTGGTTTTTCATCCCGAATGGCACGAAACGGTCGCCATTGGCCACCGGGCGTATTGTCAACGGGAACTTAACCGACTGTTGGTCTACACAAACACAGTCTTTCCCGCAGTTCACACAATACCCTTCGCTGTAAGTTTCCGATGCGAACGAGAATTTAACATGCTCATTATATATGTAAGTTCCCAACTCGGGAACTTTCAATGCACGCATCGCATCGGTTTGTTTTTCCTCCACTACAATCCGTCCACGGTCAATCAAAGCCTCGTGAGTGTTTGATGACCACACTTTTCCAGACGCTCCCCTCAAAACAGCCGAGTATATTTCCTTGACAACAACCGAGGAAAATCCATGGCCATTAAGCAGGTGAAACAACAGATATTCGGGCGAAGGTTGTTTCAGAAGCAGTCTTATGTTGATTGTTGAGCCGTCGGGCATAACCTTTTCCTTGGCCTCGTCCAAAGACGAATACACTATTTTCAATGCCTCGGCCACATGTTGCGTGGTCTGGAATATCGAATTAAGTGCATTCGGGTTTATTTCCTTCAGCAACGGCACTATATTCAGTCTTATCTTGTTGCGCGTAACGTCGTCAACAAGATTTGTGCTGTCGGTGACATAAGACTGCCCCTTGTTCTCCAGGTATTCCAATATCTCGTCACGCCCTACGCAAAGCAACGGACGTAAGATATAGCCGTTGTGCGCGACGATGCCCTGCAATCCCCGTATGCCAGTGCCCCTCAACATGTTCATTATTGCAGTTTCAACGCTGTCGTCACGGTGGTGCGCCACGCATATTCCACATGCGTTCATGTCGTTGCGCAAGTTTTCAAAATAAGCATAACGCAAGTCTCTTGCGGCCATTTCAATGCTTATTTTGTGTAGTTTTGCATATTCGGCAGTGTCGAAATGCACCTTATGCAAAGTCACGCCAAGTCTAGCGCACAAATCAACGCAGAACTGCTCGTCGCGCAACGACTCCTCGCCGCGCAACTTGAAATTGCAATGCACGGCCTCAACATTTATGCCCATGTCGAGCATTACGAGCAACAGCGAAACGCTGTCTGCCCCACCCGACAGTCCTACGAGATAGATTCCGTTCTCCGAAAACAATCCCTGACCGTCGGCAAAACGCCGCACTTTGTCAAGAAAGTCCTTCTTATTCGACATACAGAACAAGTCCCTTAAGATATTCTCCTTCGGGATGATACATATTAATCGGGTGATCTGCCGGCTGATGCAGCTGGTGCAAAATTCTCACCTTGCGGTTGGCCTGCACGGCAGCAGTGAGCACTGCATTTCTGAAATTGTCTTTTGTCACAATCTGCGAGCAGCTGAACGTGAAGAGAATACCGCCCGGTTTTATACGCTGCAAGCCCTTCACGTTAAGGCGTGTATATCCCTTCAGCGCGTTGTGCAGTGCCGCCCGGTGCTTGGCAAATGCCGGCGGGTCGAGAATTATGAGGTCGTAGGTCTGGTCGTTAGCGTCAAGAAACTTGAAAGCATCCTCGCAGAATGCTGTATGCCGGCCGTCTTCCGGGAAATTCAGCTGCACATTGCGGTTTGTCAGTTCTATGGCTTTTGCGCTACTGTCAACCGAATGCACGAGTTTGGCGTTTCCGCGCATGGCATACACCGAGAATCCGCCCGTATAGCAAAACATATTAAGCACGCTGCGTCCCGCCGAATATTTCTCAAGAAGATGTCTGTTTTCGCGCTGGTCTACAAAGAAACCAGTCTTTTGTCCCCTCAGCCAGTCAACATGGAATTTAAGGCCGTTCTCAACTGTCACGTCGCTGCCCATCTGTCCATACACAAATTCGTTTTCATGCTCCACGTCGGCTTTGAACGGAAGTGTGGTTTCGCTTTTGTAATATATGTTTTTAATGCGTCCTTCGGCTACTTTCACCAAGGCGTTGCATATCTCCTTGCGATACAGATGTATGCCCACGTTATGCGCCTGCATTACGGCAGTGTCGCCATAGCAGTCCACCACAAGTCCCGGAATGTTGTCGCCTTCGCCGTGTACGAGTCTGAAAGTCGTCCCGTTGGGGTTGTCAATCAGTCCTACTGCGCGGCGCATTTCAAAGGCTGACCGCAGTCTTTCTTCCCAGAACCCGGCATTAATTTCAATGTCGTCAAACGACAACACTCTTACGGCTATCGACCCGATTTGATACATGCCTACGGCTATAAAACTGCCATTGCAGGCGAACACCCTTACGATGTCGCCTTCGTCGATGCCTTCATCCATGCGTGCTATTGCGCCGGAGAATATCCACGGATGAAAACGTTTCAGACTTTCTTCCTTACCTTTCTTTAAATATATGGACTTGTACATATCGCTCGTTTTCTTATATTGTCATGCTTTTGCCTCGGCGGGCACGGCATTCTCGGTCGGAATGCGCTCTGCCTTTTCTTCCTCTTTCATCACCAGTTGGTAGTCGCCGCCCTCCGACAGTCGTTTTATCTCGTCATACAGCATAATACATGCCCAAGCATCGGTAGCTGCATATATTTTCTGTTTGTCGCTCAGTATGTCGGCATCCCAGTTGGTAAGGCGTTGCCGCTTGCTTATCTTCTTGTGGAAAATGTTGGCATAGAGTTTCTGCAAGCTCATGTCCTCTATTCCTATCTTGCCTATGATGTTCTGAATGTCGATGAAATTGCCTGCTTCAAAGTCCTGCCTGCGGTGCAATGCAATCAAGTCGTCGTGCCACGAAAGCCCAACCATGGGGACATTCTTGTTTGTGAGAAGCCTCATCACCGAGGGCGACATGCCCAGATAATTAAGTCTGAACAGGAAACAACGCTCATAAGACGACACCTGCAGCAACGAAACCTTGTGCTGCTGGCCGCGCTTGAAAGCCGGGCGGGTTTCGGTATCGACACCGAGAACTTTGCAAGACAACAGATAATCAACTGCTTTCTCGGCCTCGCTCTCACTGAGCACCACAGTTATTTTTCCTGGAAACGCGGCTATCGGCAATCCGCTTATTGCCCCTTTATCAAATTTATTGTATATAATTCTCTTCATTCGACGGTTGGAAAGATTTTGCAAAATTAGAAAAAAACTTATTAAAACTTGGGCATTTCCAAGTTTTTTCCACTATTTTTGCATATAAATATCTCTGTCACCGCATAAAGACAGCCTTACACGCACAGCACGCCGACAAGTTGCCACATTGGCGCACTGCACTCCCTTGGCCGCCCGACAGGCAAGCGCAACAGTGCAGCACGAGGCGTTTCAAATTGTTATCATACAAAAACAAATGGCGAAGAAGAAAAAAGACACCAAAAGCAGAATTTCAAACGACACGAAGTTTTCAAACTTTTTGAAAAGCGAGCGAACCGACTTTCTGCTTGGTTTATTGATAGTTATAATAGCAGTTGTCGCTATTATCTCCATGATTTCATTTTTAAGCACGGGCGCATACGACCAAAGCATTCTCGAAAAGATGCGTCCCAACGAATGGCTCAACAACGACAATCTGTTTAAAAACAGATGCAGAAGTGTCGGTGCCATATTTTCAAATTTCCTCATAACCAAAAATTTCGGACTTCCATCTTTCCTTATTCCGGTTTTCCTCATAGTTGCCGGAGGCAAGATGATGCGCCTTTACCGCACCAATTTATGGAAATGGTTTTTCAGTCTTGCATTCTCCATGATATGGCTTTCGGTAACTTTCGCAAAGGTGCTGCCGCCCGAAATATTCCCTGAAAGCATTTACGCCCCCGGCGGACAACACGGCGAAATGGGCATGCGGTTCACCGAAAACATCATAGGCACGCCCGGACTCATAGCCCTGCTGTTCTTCACGGCAGTGGCCTTCATCACTTATCTGCGCGCCGAAACCATTATATGGATGCGCAAAGTGTTCAACCCGGTAGACACGATAAGCAGCAAGATAAAGCGCAACTCGGCCTCTGCTGAAACTGGACAGGCGACAACGACCGAATACAACCAGTCTGCAAAAGACGAGAAACCTTCGGCCGTGAAAGAAGACGACGCCGAAACCGACGAACAACCGCAGTCAACCGTAATCGACTTGACGAAATTCGACGACACCGAGAGCACCACAAAGAAGCCCGAAAAAGAGAAGGCTCCTTTAACGACGACTCCCAAAAGCCCCGACAGCAATGCTGCCGGAAACGGAAAACTCACCATTGACACTGGCGTGGAAGCCGAAAAGGCCAGCGGAAAATCGGTGGCCGGCGATGCCGATCTGTATGCCCCGATAAATCCGCGTGAGCCGTTCACGAAATATGAGTGCCCCACCCTCGACCTGTTGAGCAAGGACGACAAAGACGGCAAGCCCTACATCGACATGGAGGAGATAAAGGCGCACAACGAAGAGATTATAAAGGTGCTGAAAAGTTTTGGCATCGAGATACGCGAGATAAAGGCCACCGTCGGACCCACCATAACTCTGTATGAGATAACCCCGGCCGAAGGCATACGCATAACAAAAATCAGAAACCTCGAAGACGACATCGCTCTGCGCCTCTCGGCACTCGGAGTGCGCATCATAGCCCCCATTCCCGGCAAGGGAACAATAGGCATCGAGGTGCCAAACAAGAAGCGCCACAACGTGCCAATGGAGAGCATCCTCAATTCGAAGAGGTTTCAAGACACCAAGTTCGACCTGCCCATCGTGCTCGGTAAAACCATTACCAACGAGGTGTTCATGGCCGACCTCACGAAAATCCCGCACCTTCTCGTGGCCGGAGCCACCGGTCAGGGAAAGTCGGTTGGACTGAATGTCATCATCACCTCGCTGCTCTACAAGAAGCATCCCAACGAACTTAAGCTTGTGCTCATCGACCCGAAGAAGGTGGAATTCAGTGTCTACTCGCCCATTGCCGACCATTTCATGGCTCAGGTAGATGCCGACGACGAAGCCATAATAACCGACGTGACCAAGGTGGTGCGCACCCTCAAGAGTCTGTGCACGCTCATGGATCACCGCTACGATATGCTTAAGCTTGCCGGAGCAAGAAACATAAAGGAATACAACGACAAGTTCATCCACCACAAGCTCAACCTCACCAAGGGCCACGAATACATGCCCTACATCGTTGTGATTATCGACGAGTTTGGCGACCTGATTATGACTGCAGGCAAAGAAGTGGAAATGCCGATAGCGCGCATTGCGCAATTGGCACGTGCCGTGGGCATACACATGATAATAGCAACACAACGCCCCACCACGTCGATCATCACCGGAAACATCAAGGCCAACTTCCCCGGACGCATAGCATTCAAGGTAAGTTCGATGATGGACTCGCGCATCATCCTCGACCGGCCCGGAGCCAACCAGCTCATTGGTCTTGGAGACATGCTCTACACCAACGGCAACGAGCCCACGCGTGTGCAGTGTGCCTTCATAAGCACTCAGGAAATAGAAAGCATAAACCACTACATAGCCAACCAGCCCGGTCCTGTAGAGCCGCTGCAACTGCCCGAACCCAAGAGCGACGATGGCAGTGATGGCAACTATCAGGGCGGAGGCAACGGCGACCTCGGTTCGCTCGACCAGCTTTTCGAGGAGGCCGCACGCCTTGTCGTCACAAGTCAGCAGGGCAGCACGTCGATGCTGCAGCGCCGTTTCGAGATTGGCTACAACCGCGCCGGGCGTCTCATGGACCAGCTCGAAAAGGCGGGCGTGGTTGGAGCAGCCCACGGCAGCAAGCCACGCGAAGTGCTCATAACCGACGACACACAACTGGCCGCCATATTCACGGCACTAAAACAATGACAACAAACAAAGGAAACAACAAAATAAACACACATTATGAAACGCACATTATACCTACTGTCAATAGTGCTGACATTGTGCACACAGGCAGTGATGGCACAGAACAGCGCACAGGCTTACAAAGCCATTGAAAAAACCGCAAAAGCCATAAGCAGCACCGGAGGCTCAAGCGCATCGTTCACACTGTCGAGTGCCGAAACGGGAACGGTGAACGGCAAGATAACCATAAAGGGCAACAAATTCCACGCAACCACGCCACAGGCCATTGTGTGGTATGACGGCAGCAACCAATGGACACTCGTCAAGCGAAACAACGAGGTTAACATAAGCCGCCCCACGCAAGCCCAGCAGCAGACAATGAACCCATACACATTCATCAACCTCTACAAACAAGGCTACAATCTGAGCCTTACAACCAAAGGCAGCAACAATGTGGTGCACCTCGTGGCCAAGAACAAGACGCAGAGCATACAGGAGATGTATGTCACCGCAAGCAAGAGCACGGGCATTCCGACGGAGATAAAGATGAAACACCGGCAGAAATGGACAACCATCACCATAAGGAATTTCAGAACCGGCAACTACTCCAACAGCACCTTCACCTTCAACGCCAAGGATTTCCCCACCGCCGAAGTCATCGACCTGCGCTGACAACTGCACCAAAGCAAATGTTATGAAGCCGAACGACACCTTAAAGCTCTACATGACTCTGCGCCGCCACAGAAGACTGGCCGAACGGCGCGACGTGAACCACGGGCAGAACCAAGCCGCAAAAGTCATAATCTGGTTTGCTGCGGCATTCATCTGCATCTATCTCGTGGGGTTTGCCGTGATGCTTGCAACCATTGCCAATGAGTCGAGCCACATGTCGTCGGTAGATTTGTTGTGCTGCATCCTGCCCTTGGTGTCGGCCATCGATTTCGGGGCACGCTTTCTCATGCAGCAGACTCCGGCGCAGTTGGTGCGTCCCTATCTGCTGCTTCCAATCCCCAAAAACACCTGCATAAACGGCTTCATAATATCGTCGCTCACCGGCATGGGAAATTTCCTATGGTTTTTCATGTTCATTCCCTACATCATCATGTCGGTGGTTTTCAGCTACGGCATCATTACCTCGCTTTTACTCATCGTTTTTCTCACCGTCACGGTAATGATATTCAGCCAGTGGTATGCTATAATACGCACGCTCATCAACGACAAACTTTATTACTGGGCAATCCCGGCACTTGTCTATGCCACATTCGTCATACCGTTTTTCACCGACTGCGACAACCTCTACATAGCCGCATTCTCGGCCATAGGCGAATCCATAACCGGCCATTCTACACTTGCCATAATATGCCCAATTGTGTTGCTTTGCGCGCTTGTTGCCGTCAACCGCAACATACAACGCCACTATGTCATGGGCGAACTCATGCACACCAAGCGCACCAAGGTGGTGGAACTGGGCGAGATGCAGTTTCTGAAGCGTTTCGGAACAACCGGAATGTTTCTAAAACTTGAGTTTGCCACACTGCTGCGCAACAAGAATCCGCGCAAGAGTTTCCTCTATTCCATTGCCCTAGTCGTAGCTTTCAGCCTCATCATAACATTCACCAGCACCTACGACACCAGCTACATGATGCATTTCTGGGCCTTCTACAATTTCGTAATAATGGGAGCCACTTTGCTTACAAAGCTTATGGGAAACGAGGGCAACTACATCGACGGGCTTATGGTGAGGCGCAACATGATACGCAATCTGCTTTATGCGAAATACATTTTCTATTCCATCCTGCTCCTCTTGCCGTTTGTGCTGATGCTGCCCATGGTGTTTGTCGGCAAATGGTCGCTTTTGATGCTCGTGTCGTTTGGCATTTACACCGCAGGATTCCAGTATTTCATCCTGTTCCAACTGGCAGTGTTCAACAAGCAGACCTATCCTCTAAACGAGCGTTTCAACGGCAAGGCAACCTCCGACAACATGTATTGGCAACTGGCCATACAGATTGCCATGTTCATAATTCCAATCACGCTGCTGCAAATTATGCAGTCGCTTTTCAGCGAAACCGTTTCCTACATCATCATGATGTGCATAGGCTTCATTTTCATTGCCACCTCAAAGAAATGGATTGACAACATTTACCGCCGATTTATGAACCGCCGATATGAAAACATGGAGTCGTTCCGCGCAACGCGATAAGTGACGGTGAAGAAATAAGTTGGCATCCATTATGTTTTTTATTGGTGTCCGCTAAAATATTGGTCTAACATTGTAAAACGTGGAAAGTCGGGTCTTTATAAGACTTCTGCCGCCCGAGACTTACTTTACCCATTGAATGGTTTTGCACTCCATTGCCCCTGAAAGGGGTGCATATTATAGGATAGGGGCTTGCCCCTATCTATTAGAAATCACCATATTTTGCCCCTGTAAGGGGCGCAGAGTTCAACATCACAATAACTTATGCGCCCCTTACAGGTAGGGTGTTCAAAATTGGATTACAAAATGCGCGGATTTTTTATATGGATTTAAGCTTATAATTGTTTGATTTTCAAAAGACATTTGGTAATCATAGCCCTAGAAGGGCGTCACAATCCCAGCCCCGGGTGAGGATGGAGCGAAGCGACATCCGTAACCCTGGGTTTTATGTATGCCAAAGTAGGTTGGCCTGTAAGGTCAACACAACTAACAAATATTGTGCTGACCTTACAGGCCAGCCTTGAAAATCAATCATTAACCCAG
>CAVCLB010000018.1:0-37797 GCA_963602915.1 Dysosmobacter segnis
CATTGCCCCAGTATGGGGCGAATATTATAGGATAGGGGCTTGCCCCTATCTATTAGGCATCACCATAATTTGCCCCTGTAGGGGGCGCAGGGTTCAACATCACAATGAATTATGCGCCCCTTACAGGGGCAAATTTATTGAAAACCCTAAACACAGGGGCAAGCCCCTGCGCTATAATCTGTCGTCCCTACGCGACTTGTAAGTTACGAAAGTTTCACCAGACACCATAAAAAATAGGCGGAGCAAAGTGCCTGTGACACTTTGCTCCGCCTATTTTGCGTTGCCGTGGGCTATGCCCGGGGCTTATTTGGCCACATATTTGTGCCCGTTCTTTATGTATATGCCTTTCTTGGGCAGGCTGCCATCGTTGCCGGTGCAGATGCCGTCGATGGTGTAGATGCGTCGGTTGGTGTCGCCATCTATGGTTATGTCGTCGATGCCGGTTGACGGGTCGGCGGTGAAATTGAAGGTGACGGTGCCGCTCTCGGTGTCTTCGCTGATTGAGGTGAAGGCATGGCCTATCTTGCTGTTGCCTGCATACCATGCGTAGTTGGGCAGATTTTGCTCGCTGGTGAGCTTGTCTACGGCCGATGTTCCGGGGAACGGATCGCCCTTAACTTGGTTCATGTGGAGCGTGGTGATGTCGGCCACGTCGGCATATTTGGCGTTGCTGGTTTTCATAAGCAGGCCGTCGGCAGGTATGATTGCCATGCGCGGATGTCCAAGGGTGTTGTTCACCGTGTTCACGGCCGATGTGAAAATGTTGGGGTCGTAGTCAACATGATAGGCTATCATGCCGTGTCCGGGCACCGATTTGTTCCACCCAGTCTTCTGTATGTTCTCCACCACGACAAATTCGTTGCCCGATTCGTCGGCCGGATTCTTTATGCAATATGCCTTGCCACCCTCGTCGATGCTTTTAAGTTCGATGCCGTTGGCCGACGCTTTCAGTTCGTCTATTTCAAGCCAACCGAAGTGTGAGCGTTCCCATGCGGTGTAGGCGGTGGGGCGGTAGCCGTTGTTCACATATTCGCCCATGTCCATAATGCTCCAATAGTCCATTGACTGGTTTTCCGCATTCTGGCAGTCTTGCGTGGCGGCAGTGGTGGCATAGAAGTCGGGCATGCCCATGCAGTGGGAGAATTCGTGGCAGAACAGGCCGACGCCGTTTATCAGTCCCACCTGCTGGCCGCTTCTTCCGTTAAGCTCATTGTTCACTCCGAAGCGGCTAATCTTTGTTCCGTCGATTTCGATGGTGCTGGTAAGCGTTCCCGATTTGGGCCAGATGCAGTCGGTGGGGTTGCCGCTCCAGCTTTCGGCATAGCCTGCATATATAATGTAAACGAGGTCGGCATAGCCGTCGCCGTCGCTGTCGTAGTCGGCAAACTTCACACCATACTGGTTTTTGGCGGCGTTGCACACGTCGGTGACGAATAGCTGCATGTCGTCGTTGCCAGCCCCATAGGTGCTCAGCGGATTGTCGAGCGTGACGGGACCGTATAGGTCGAAGCTCGGCGTGAAGCTGCCGTTGCTCATGTCCTTGAAGTATTTTGCAACGCTTCCGTAGTTTTTCGTGTCGCTGTTGTTGTAGTCGGTCATCTCGCCGTCGGCGTTGAGATATTGGTAGAAAGCCTTGAACGGTTCGTTAATGGTGAATTTGGTGTCGCTGAATTGGGCCATGATTACGAGCACCTTTACGTTGCCGTTGTGGCTCACGAAGTTCACTTTGCTTGCGGCACGGCTTGCAGCCTGCATCTTCAGGGCGTTGTTTTGCATGGTTGCAAAGAACTTTGTGCGGTTTTGCGATGCTGCGGCTTTCAGTTCGGCTGTGCTGCGGCTGGCCGCATTGTGCGCCATCATGCCGCTGGGTGTTATCTCTCCGCTGTCGGAGATGCGGGCCACTTGAAAACCGTTGCCCACTTGGCAGAGAAGCACTCCGTCGGTGGTGGTGTAGTAATGGAAATTCTCGTCGCCATGGCCAACGATTGTCAGTGTCGTGCCGTCGGCCTGGATGATGTTGGTGGGCAGGTTGTAGGCCCGCACTGCCCATATAGACAGGTTGGCGAGCATGACTGCCACGATTGTGAATAGTGCTCTTTTCATTGTGGTTGACTATTTGTTGTTTTTGTTTCTTTCGTAGTAGTATTGTCCTTTGCCTTTGGTTCTGTTGCCATATTCAATGGCTCTGTTGGGGCAATGGTGGTAGCATGCAAAGCACGACAGGCACCGCCCGGTGTGCAGCCATTGGGGCGTTGCCCCGGGCTTGCATGTGATGTTGGCCACAGGGCATGCCTTTGCGCACCGCGTGCAGCCGGTGCATTTCGCGGGGTTGGCACTGAAATGCCGGTCGCCAATGATGTGTTTTATGAAAAAATAGCCCAACAGGCGGCTGTTGGTGCGTTTCCAACGGCCCTCGACAATATGGTTGCCGGGAGCGCACGGCATGATGCTTTCTTTGGTGAATTGGGCCAAAAGGCGTTTGGCCTCGTCTTTCTTCTGCTTCTCGCGTTGGGGTTTGTCAACGTCCATAAACGGCAGACCGACAAACGATTCGGGCATAAGGAGCGACAGGCGGCTCGACAATGTGAGGTTGGCTTGTGCAAGGTCGGTTTCAAAAATGTCCATTCCCTCGCCCACGGTGTCGCCTGCCGTGCACACGGCATAGCAATATGGGGTGCTCGCTGAGGGCGTGGTGATGTTGAGGTGGGCAATGAATTTTCTTACGGTAAGGGGTGGCCGCCAACCGTGAATGGGAAAGCAGAAACCTATGCGCTCACCTTCGGCGGCACGGTAAGGCTTGCCTGGCTCTTCGGTAGCCATGTTTACAAGCGTGTCGCCCGTGGTTTCGGCCAGCGTCTTGGCCGCCCATTCGGTGTTGCCGGTGCATGAAAAGTAGAAAATCATTGCTCTGACCGTGTTTTCTTGTGTTGACGTTTACCGGCATCTGGCAGTTAATGCTGCTGCCGGCAAACGTTGCGTTAGGTTGGCGGGCATTGTGCCCGAGTGTGGCATGTGGCCTGAAACAAAACGGTCAGGGCCACATGCCGCCTTCTGTCTTGGTTGGTGTGCTGCATGGCAGCGTGGCAAATTGCCTTGTGTTAAGGCGTGCCGGAGTGGGCACGCCGCCGAAGGAGTGTCAGTTTGACTCCTCCATTGTGCCTTCAATATAAAGGCGTGTCATCTCGGTGGCACCGTTGGTGCGCACTGTTATGGTCTTCTTGAAATGGCCGGGAAAGCTGCCTTTGCCGTTGTAGGTCACCTTAATCTCGCCCGACTCGCCCGGCTTTACCGGGGTTTTTGTGTAGGTGGGCACGGTGCATCCGCAGCTGGCAACGGCCTGATTGATTACCAATGGGGCGTTACCGGTGTTGGTAAACTTGAAAACGCACTTCTGCACAGGCTCTTTTTCGGAGAATTTACCGAAACTATATAAAACTTTCTCGAATTTGATTTCTGCCTGCTTGGTTTGGGCGAAGCTTGTTGCAATGCATCCCAACAGCATTACAGCCATGAGTAAAAACTTTTTCATTTCTTTTTGTTTTGCGATGTGGGCGGAACTAGCCGCCTTCAATCTGTTTTCAATTCAGCAAAATTAGCAAAAGAAATTCCAGTTGCGACAAACAGTATGCTATTTTTGCAAATATTAAATATAATATGTGTTTCTTAATTGTTATGTCCTCTTTTTCTTCGTCCTGTTTTTCAATACGGATAAGTTTCAGTATATTTGCATAAGCATTAAACGACTATGACTATGGAAAGTATAACGCGCTACATAAAACTTGTAAACCAACAGTTCGCCACGGGAATAGCCCGTGAACATTCTTACAGGCCCATGCTACAGCAGTTGCTCGGCGACATGCTGCCGGGATTTGTCGTTACCAACGAACCGGCAAGGATTGATTGCGGCGCACCCGACTTCATCGTGTCTTCGAAAAAGACGCACACTCCGGTGTTCTACATAGAAGCAAAGGACATAGACAGTGGCGATCTCGACGGGAAAAGAGAAAACCGCGAGCAGTTTACACGCTATCGCAAGAGTCTCGACCACATCATTTTCACCGATTATCTCGACTTCCACCTATATGAAAACGGCGAGTGGGCACGTAATGTGCGTCTTGCCGAGGTGCGCGGCGACAAGGTTTGCCTGTGCCAAGACAATGTGGCCGACTTCGTGGCACTCGTTGAACACATCGCTTCGACAAAGCCTTCGCCCATAACATCGGCACGGAAGCTTGCCGCACAAATGGCTGCCAAGGCGCGCATATTGGCCAGCACCATAAACAATGTGTTTGCCCTTGCCGGCGAAGACGGGGAAGAGCCTGACGAAAACCGTCAGTTGCAGAATCAGCTACAAGCCTTCCGCAAGGTGCTGATAAGCGGTCTCACGCCGCACGACTTTGCCGACATCTATGCGCAGACAGTGGCCTACGGCATGTTTGCAGCACGGCTGCACGACGACACTCCCGACACTTTCTCGCGGCAAGAGGCTGCAAGTCTGATACCGAAAACCAACCCTTTCTTGCGAAACATATTCCAGCAGATTGCCGGATACGACCTCGACGGGCGGATAGCATGGGTGGTTGACGACCTGGTGAACGTGTTCCGCGCCGCCGATGTGCGCAAGATAATGGATAGCTATGGCAAAAAAGGGATGCACCACGACCCGATGATTCATTTCTATGAAGACTTCCTTGCCGCCTACGACCCTTCGTTGCGCAAGGCAAAGGGGGTGTGGTATACGCCGCAGGCGGTGGTGCAGTTCATCGTCAGAGCCGTTGACGAGATACTGCGGCGTGATTTTTCGTTGGCCGAGGGGCTTGCCGACTGCTCGAAGTTTGTGCACGAGGTGGTGAACGAACAGTATGACGGCGGCGGAAAGTCGCGCAGCAAGCAGAAACCCAAAGTGAAGGTTGAGATGCATCGCGTGCAGATTCTCGACCCGGCCACTGGCACAGGCACCTTCCTTGCCGAGGTGGTGAGCCTCATTCACGGCCGATTCAGCGGTATGCAGGGCATGTGGCAGGGATATGTTAACGACCATCTGCTGCCGCGACTGCACGGTTTCGAGCTGTTGATGGCAAGCTATGCGGTGGCCCATCTTAAGCTCGACATGCTGCTTCAGCAGACTGGTTTCAACCATGCCGAGAACAAACGCCGACTGAAAATCTATCTCACCAACTCACTGGAAGAGTGCCACCCCGACACGGGCACACTGTGGGCGCAGTGGCTAAGCGACGAGGCCGGGGCCGCCAACCGCATAAAACGCGACTGCCCGGTAATGGTGATGCTCGGCAATCCGCCTTACTCCGGCGAAAGCCAAAACCGTGGGGAGTGGATAATGCGGCTCATGGACGACTATAAGAAAGAACCGGGCGGAAAGACACCGCTTAAAGAACGCAACCCGAAGTGGATAAACGACGACTATGTGAAGTTTATTCGCCTGGCACAGGACTATGTGGAGCGCAACAAATGTGGGGTGGTGGGCTTTGTCAATCCGCACGGATTTCTCGACAACCCCACGTTTCGCGGCATGCGGTGGAGCCTGCTCACGGCCTTCGACAGGATTTACACGCTCAACCTGCACGGCAACTACAAGAAGAAAGAAACGTGTCCCGACGGTTCGCCCGACGAGAATGTGTTTGACATTCAGCAAGGCGTGAGCATCAACTTCTTTGTAAAAACGGGCGAAAAGAAACCCTCTGAGCTAGGCAAAGTGTATTATTGCGACCTCTATGGCAAGCGCGATGAGAAATATGAATACCTCTCAAACACGCCTTTCAACAACGTGAAATACGAGGAACTCAACCCCGTCGCACCCATGTATTTCTTCGTTCCCAAGAATTTTGAACTCATGGAGGAATATGAAAAGGGCGTGAAAGTGGATGAGTTGTTTAGTTTAAAATCAACGGGTGTACTAACTGCAAACGATTTATTAAATATTTCTTTCTCTAAAAAAGAGCATGAAGAAAAAATTAATGAGCTTCAAACTCTATCAGAAGATGTATGGAGAAAGAAATACAAAAGGGAAAAAGACACTCGCGATTGGACTTATTTGAATGCAAAACAGGATTCAAAAGCAGAAGGTAAATTAATACCTTATTCGTATCGCCCATTTGATTTCAGATACACTTTTTATACAGGTAATTCAAAAGGGCTTTATACAAATCCTCGAAAAGAGGTAATGCGTCACGTCCTAAACAAGCCGAATCTATGTTTGTGCGTTTGCAAAGCTTCGACAGAGAACGATTGGAAATTATTGTTTATCTCACAATATCTTGTTGATGACTGCTATGTTTCCAACAAGACAAAAGAACGTGGCTATGTCTTTCCCTTATATCTCTACACTAAGGAATTTGGTGAAGAAAAGAAGAGTCCGAATATAAAAGAGGAAGGTTGGAAGCAGTTTAACGATGCGATAGGGCGTGAGGCGAGCCCCGAAGAGTTGCTTGCCTATGTTTATGCGGTGCTTCATTCGCCGGCATACAGGGAGAGATACCGCGATTTTCTGAAGGTGGATTTCCCCCGAATACCATTGCCCGCATCGCATGGAGAGTTTGAAAGGCTCGCCGAGATAGGCTGCCGGCTGATGGATTTGCACTTGATGCGCGGCACTGAAAGATGGAAATGCACCACGACATTCCCCGAACCGGGCTCGCAACAGGTGGACATGGCGAAATGGAAAGAGGATAAGGTGTGGATAAACGACCGCCAATATTTCGGCAATGTGCCCGAAGAGGTGTGGAACTGTTGCATAGGCGGTTATCAACCGGCGCAAAAATGGTTGAAAGACAGGCGCGGCCGCACGCTGTCGTTCGACGAAACAAAGCATTATCTGCACATCATCCACGCGCTTGCGGGCACACTGAAACTGATGAAGGAGATATAAAACAGGCACGTCGGCGCAATTGGTTGTGCCCGTAACCAATTGCGCCGACGCCTGTGTAGGATTATTTGTATTTGTCAATCAAGCCCTGGGCGCGTTCGTCGCCGAGTTGTTTGGCTTTTTCAAGACATTCCATTCCGGCGGCTTTGTCTTTTTTCATCACCAGCGCAAGACCTTTTATTATGAGTGCATCGGTGCTTTCGGGGTCGATGGCGAGGCAAAGGTCGGAGGCTTTCACGGCATCGTCGTATTGGTTGACACGCAGTTGCAGCGAGGCAAGTTCGGCAAGATAGTATTGGTTGCCGGGCGCGAGATAGGCTGCATGGGCTATGTCGTTGAGCGCTTGTTGGTATTGTCGGATGTTGAGTTCGCACTTGTATTTGGTGTAATAAAACTCTGCCGAGCCTCTTCCATACACCAGTGTGTCGTAGGCATTGTAGTCGGCCAGGGCCTTGCGGTATTCGCTATTGCTGTCGTAGGCCTGCGCTCTTGCGAGCAGATAAGGTGCTGCCACATTGGTGTATGGCTTCTGGCACTGTGCCACGGCACTGTCGAGCAGGGCTATTATGGCCTCCTTTGGCGCGCCGAGTTGGTTTTTGCACTGTGCAGTCTCGAAGAAAACTTCGCTGTTGGGCATTGTGCGGGTGAGCTCTTCAAACGTTTGGCAGGCTTCGGAGTAGTTGCCTTTGGCAAACATAATCTGCGCCATGCGGTGCTTGTAGGTGGGTTGTGCGTCGATAGAGTAGGCTTTCTGCGCCTCTTGCAGAGCCTTGTCGAAAGTCCAGTTGGTGTAGGTTGTGTCGTTGCTGTAGGCCAGTTTCTGATACATGATGCGTGCATATTCGGCGTGGGCTTCGGCTTTGTTGCTCACCTGTCTCAATGCCGTTGTCATGGTTTCGTCGGCTTTCTGGAAGTTGCCGGCGGCTACATTCTCGAGCGCATTGGCCGAATATCCGTCGATTTCGTGGGGAAATTTCGAGATGAAGTCCTCGGTATATCCAAGATATTTGGGCTTGTTGTTCTGGTCAACGGCCAGCATCAGCATGAGCAGGGCGTCTTTCTTGTTGCCCGGAAGGTCGATGCGGATGTTGGTTTTGGAGTATAGCGAACTGTTCACCGCAAGGGCTTCGGCACCCAGCGACTTTATGAAACGGGCATCGACGGCTTGTGCAAAGAGCGAAGCCTTGTTGGGATGCAGCAGGGCTATTACCTGACCTGCGTTGTTGACAAAGGGAAATCCCGGTTTGCCCGACTGCTGGTTTATTGCAAACACATAGTATTTGTATTTGTCCATGAACGTTTCTTCGCGCTCAATGTCAAACTGTGTGGGCATGACTTTCTGTCCGTCGGTGTCCAAAAGCCACAGTTTGCTGCCTTTGGGCAGGTCGGCAGTGGGCAGTGTGGCCGCCGTGGTGCGCTGCGCCTTTACCTTGAACTTGCACACGTCGTAGAGCTCGTTCACGCCGCATATCGACTTCACTTCGTGCTCAATACCGTTGCAGTCGGTGGCCGTGGCATGGTCGGCGTTGGCCAAAGTGGTCCATGTGCCTATTGCAGTGCCGTCGTTGTCGACGAACACTCCGTATGATGTGGCCAAAGAGTTGCCGTCGGCATCGTAGGCGGTGAGCTTGAATGTTGACTTGAGGGCGTTTTTTACGATTGACGGTTGGGCCGACGCGAAGGCCAGCGAAGCCGCCAGTGTGACGATGAATGTGTATATTCTTCTCATTTCTGTTTTGTTATTTGCTTGATTTAAGCAGCGACATCGCGTTCTCGATGGCCGCCTGCGTTATGTTGGCACCGCTCAGCATCTGCGCAATCTCGTCTATGCGCTCGGCGTTGTCAAGCTCCTTCACGATGCTTACTGTGCCAGTCTGTGTTTCCTGCTTGGCCACCTTGTAGTGCGTGGAGCCTGCGGCTGCTATTTGCGGGAGGTGGGTTATGCAGATTACCTGGCGGTGGGTCTGTCCCATATCCTTCATTATTACGGCCATTTGCTCGGCCACGCGTCCGCTCACGCCGGTGTCTATTTCGTCGAATATGATTGTGGGCAAACCAATGGCTTTGCTTATCATGGCTTTAAGCGAGAGCATCACGCGGGCTATTTCGCCGCCCGAAGCCACCTCGGCAACGGGTCGCATGTCGGTGCTTGAGTTGGCGCTGAAGAGGAATGTTATCTTGTCGGCACCGTTGGCACTGAGTTCGCTGGCCGAAAGTTTCACCTTGAAACGCACCTTAGGTATGCCCAACGGAATGAGCAGACGCGATATCTCGTTCTCAACTTCCACGGCGGCCTCTTTTCGCGAAGCCGTGAGAACGGCGGCCTTTGCCTCGCATTGGCTTCTCAACTCGGCCACGCGCCGCTCCTGTTCGTCGAGCATTTCGTCGCCGTTGTCTATGCCTTCGAGCTGCGAGTTGATGTCGTCGAGCTTGCTGAGCAGTTCGCTTATGGCCGAGGCATGGTATTTCTGTTCAAGACTGTATATGGTGTCGAGCCGCGAAGTGATGTCGTTGAGCCGCTGAGGGTCGAATTCCACCGACTCCATCTCGCCGTAAATCTCCTGCGCAATGTCCTTTAGCTCGATGAAACAGTTGTCTATGCGTTCGGCAAACTCCTTTGAGTTGGGGTAGATGCCCTCTATGCCGTGCAGCAAACCAGCTATGTTGCGTATTCGGCCCACGATGCCGGTGTCTTCGTTGTCAAGCTCGAAATCGGCTTCATGCAGTGCGCGTTTTATGTCTTCGGCATGACTCATGATGTCTGATTCCTGCTCAAGTTCTTCTTGTTCGTTCTCTTTTAGGTTGGCCTCAGAGAGCTCTTTTTGCTGGAAACGCAGGAAATCCTCGTTCTCACGGTTCTTTGCTATCGACAGGCGCAGGTCGGAAAGCTCTTTCTCGGCCTGCTTGAATGAGGCGAAACACGAACGGTAGTCGGACAATTGCGCCTTGTTTCGGGCTATGATGTCAACCACATTCATTTGGAAATCCTCCTTGTTGAGCAGCAGGTTTTGGTGTTGGCTGTGCACGTCGATGAGCTGTTCGCCCAGGTCGCGCATCACCGCGAGAGTGACGGGAGTGTCGTTTATGAATGCACGGCTTTTTCCGTTGGCATTTATCTCCCTGCGTATGATGCACTCTTCGGGTGTGAAGTCGAGGTCGTGGAGCTTGAAAAACGAGTCAAGCGGCTCGGAGTTGTAAATGCTCAGGTCGAATATTGCTTCGATTATGCATTTTGTTTTTCCGCTCTTCACCTGCTTTGCGTCGGCTCTGTTGCCTAGAAGCAAGCCGATTGCACCTATTATTATGCTCTTGCCCGCACCGGTTTCGCCGGTGATTACCGAAAAACCCGGGTGGAAATTCATTTCCAACAGGTCGATAAGGGTGAAATTCTTTATTGTAAGTTTTTTAAGCATGTCGTTGTCTTCCCATTGTTTGGCGGTTGTTGCACCTTGTGCCTGTGCCGCAACCGTGTTGTGGCGCGTGTGGCCGTGGCCTATTCTTTTATCTTCTCCCAAGCTGTGTTTTGACTCGCATTGATTGAGAACAGAATGTCGTATACCGATTCTTTTTCTTTCTGCGTGCCTTTGCCCTTGTAGATGTTGGCCAGTTCGTCGCGCTTGTAGTCGGTCCATATCTGCGGCAATAGGCTCAGCGGCTTGTCGTCGTGGCTCTTCTTCAGGTTCTCTTCAAGGGCGGTTGTTATGTTGGCACGTCCGCGTTCGGCGTTTGTCGCCATTTCGTCGAGTCCGTTGCGGTAGTAGTTGTATTGCAGTTGTCTGAACGGTTTCATCGCGCCGTCGAGGTAGTCGTTGATGATTGCAAACCTGTTGCGACTGCTGTCGAATGCTTTCCACCCCGGATAGTTGAGGTTTTGCGCATTGTTGGCAAGGTTCATGCAGAGCTGCAGAATGTCTTCTCCGCCCATGGGGGCAAACGAGTCGAGGTTCAGTCCTATTATGAGATAGGCATAATAGGCCACTAGTGCGGTGAGCTGGTTGTCTACATTCTCGTCGTTGAACTGTATCTGGTCGAACTGTGCAAACTCGAAATTGAAGTCGTTGTCGGTGTTGTTGTATAGCGTTGACGTGTAGGACGAGTTGTAGACGGGGCGTGTTGCCTGAATCACGGCCTTGCATGTGAACACGTTGGAGGAGTTGTCGTATTTTGTAACGGTTATGTTGAAGTTGCAAGGTATGCGCTCGTTTTTCTGGAACTGGAGGTTTGTCCACTGGCGGTCGTTGATGAATTGCGTGAGCGTTTGCGACAAATCGTCGAAAACGCTCGCGTCGGTGCCCTGCACCTGGTTGTGGTTTATGGTGACTTTGGCGTTGAGTTCCTGCGCATCGGTGTCAAGGGCGAACAACGACAGGGCAAAAGTAAGCAACGAGAAGAGCATTCCTTTTTTTCGCATGGCTAACAGGTTTTATTGTTTGTCATTTGCCTTGGCCTTGACAGTCGGCGTTGGCAATGCCGGCAATTTCGTCAACTATGTAGCGGGCAATTTCTGTTTTCGACTTTTTGGGATATGATTTTGTGCCGCCGTTTGATATTATTTCTATCTGGTTTTCGTCGGTGCCGAAGCATGTGCCTTTGTTTTTCAGACTGTTGAGCACGATGAAGTCGGCATTCTTCTTTTTCAGTTTGAGCCGGGCGTTGGTCTCCTCGTCGTTGGTTTCCAGGGCAAATGCCACAATCATCTGGCCTTGTTTCTTGGCTTTTCCCAGCGTGGCTGCAATGTCTTCGTTGGGAGTGAGCTTTATGGCCATGTTGTCGGCGGTGCGCTTTATCTTCTCCTTTGCAATGGTTTCGGGGCGATAGTCGGCCACGGCGGCGGCTAGAATGGCTATGTTGGAGCTTTCGAACTCTTCTACCGAGGCTTCATACATTTCTCTGCAGCTCTCCACGTCGCGGCGGTGAATGCCTTTTGAGCAACTGAGCGACACCGGTCCTGCCACGAGCACGACCTCTGCGCCGCGCCGTGCACACTCCTCGGCTATGGCAAATCCCATTTTCCCACTCGAATAGTTGCCTATAAACCTCACCGGGTCAATCTTCTCATAGGTGGGACCTGCGGTGATGAGCACCTTCTTTCCGGCCAAGTCGCAAGCGTGTGTGTCGTTGGCGTTGAAGAAATCTTCCAAGTGTTTTATTATGGTTTCGGGCGACTGCATGCGTCCTTTGCCTTCAAGTCCGCTTGCGAGAAATCCCGATGCCGGGTCGATGATGTGGTTGCCGTATGACCGGAGAGTGTCGATGTTGGCCTGTGTGGAGGGATGTGCAAACATATCAAGGTCCATTGCCGGGGCTATGAATACCGGAGCTTTCATCGACAGATAGGTAGTTATGAGCATGTTGTCGGCTATGCCGTGGGCCATTTTGCCTATTGTGCTTGCCGTGCATGGTGCTATGAGCATGGCATCGGCCCACAGACCGAGATCGACATGGGAGTTCCATGTGCCGTCGCGGCGTGAGAAAAACTCGCTGACAACTGGTTTGCGGGTGAGCGTTGACAGCGTGAGTGGGGTGATGAACTCTTTGCCCGCAGGGGTGATTACCGCCTGCACTTCGGCTCCGCGCTTTATCAGTCCGCGTATTATCTCGCATGCTTTGTAGGCAGCTATCGACCCTGTTATGCCCAATACTATTTTCTTTCCGTTCAGCATCTTCGTCGTATTTGTTGGTGAGATGGCCCGTGCAATGTGCCGTGAAGTGAGTGTTGTGTGGTTGTTATGCCTGCTTTTTGTTGGCAAATTCGCGAAGACGTATTCTTGTGAGCACCTGCTTGGTGTTGTAGGTGAAGTCGCCTGCAAGCATCCAACTGTAATATCCCGGGTCTTGGCGCAGCACATCGACAACGCTCTTGCCCTTGTGCTTTCCGAAATTGAATGTCTCCACCTTCAAGGCATTCCCTTCGCCGTCGGTTACGGGCATTCCGCTCTTGTCCAAAACGGGCTTCCACACGATGCGTCCGGCAAAGTCAACGTTGTCGTTTACCTTCGAAAACTCGGCGAGCTTGTCCATGTCGTTGTCGAGGCAACGGTCGGGTTCGGTCTGCACTTCGGGGTTGTATTTGTCGAGTTCGCCCATGAGCACCCGGTAGGTGGCCTCGGTGTCGTTGTCGGCGCGGTGTGCCACGAAGTCGTCTTCCATTTTCCTTCCGCAGTAGAACTTGTAGGCTGCGGCAAGGTTGCGGCGTTCCATTTTGTGGAAAATGGTCTGCGCGTCGATCAGACGGCACTTTGAAAAGTCGAAATCGATGCCTGCCCTGAGAAATTCCTCGGAAAGCAATGGGATGTCGAAATGGTTGGAGTTGAACCCAGCAAAGTCGCAGCCTTTCATTTCTTCGGCCAGTTTTCCGGCCAGTTCTTTGAATGTGGGGCTGTCTTTCACGTCGTCGTCGCAAATCCCAGTAAGCTCGGCCACCTCTTGCGGAATTGGCTTTTGCGGGTTGACGAAGAGGTTTTCGCGTTTCTCTTCGCCCGAAGGATATACCTTAATATATGAGATTTGTATGATTCTGTCTCTTACCAAGTCGAGCCCGGTGGCTTCGAGGTCGAAAACTATAAGTGGCTTTGTGATGTTCAGTTTCATATTCTGTTGAAGGGCGGTGTAGTGCCCCACGGTTAAAAATGAAGCAACGGCGGTGGTATCGTCGCACAATACTGCCGCCATTGCTGTCTGTTGGTATGTTTGTTACACGTTGTAAGGTTGTCTTGCGGCAACCGTTGTCAGTCGCCCAGCAACATTGGCATGATGAGCATAAGGATGTCTTTGCCTTCGGGCTGCGGCATCGGGGTGATTACTCCAGCTCTGCTCGGGTCGGCAAGCTGTATTGTCACCTCGTCGCTGCTGAGGTTGTTGAGTATTTCCTGTATTGCGCTGCCTTTGAAACCGATGTCCATTGTCGTGCCGTTATATTCGCATGCGATTTCTTCTTTTGCGCTTGTTGCGAAGTCGATGTCTTCAGATGTGAGCACCAGGCGGCCCGTTTCAAGATGGAATCTTATGAGTTGGCTGCTCTCGCTGGCAAAGGGAAGCACACGTTTGATAGCTCCGATGAGTGTCTTTCGGTCGGCATTGAGCACGTTGGGGTTGTTGGCCGGAATCACCGAGTTGTAGTTGGGGTAGCGGCCTTCGATGAGGCGGCACGACAACGAGCCTTCGGCATATTCTATGTCGGCGCTGCGGTCGCTGAAACGTATTGTCACGTCGCCACTGTTGCGGCCGAGCACGCCTTTCAGCAACTGCGACGGTTTGGGCGGAAGGATGAACGACGAAGCAGCTTCCTCGGCCTTGACGCTGAGTATCTTGTTTCTCACGAGCTTGTGTCCGTCGGTAGATACGATGGTGAGGTCGTCTTCGGTGAGGTCGAAGTAAATGCCGCTCATCACGGGGCGTATCTCGTCTTGTGCGGTGGCGAAGAGCGAACGTGTGAGGCATTCTTCAAGTGTGTCGGCGGCAATGGTTACAACTGAGTTCTTGTCGCTGTCGTCTTTTATCGTCGGGAAATCCTCGGCCGACTGTGCAGCCAGCTTGTATTTGCCGTTCTGGTAGTTTATTTCCAAGCTGTAGTCGGCATCGTTGAGGTTGAACGACAGGGGCTGCTCGGGAAGTTCTTTCACGGCGTTGAGTATCATTTTGTTGGGCATTGCAAAACGGCCTTCGCCTGTGCATTCGTCCAACTCGATTGTGGAACGCATCACGTTCTCCTTGTCGCTGGCCGTAATGGTGAGCTGGTTGTCGGAAACTTCAAACAGGAAGCAATCCAATATGCTGAGCGTATTCTTGTTGCTGATTACTCTTGCAAGAGATTGGAGGCGCGCATTGAGTGTGCCGCTTGATAGTGTGAACTGCATTTGTATATATTTTTTCGTTATTGTTTTCTTGGTACAAAAATACAAAAATACTTTGTGCGCTACAAAAAACCCAATTAAAAGTTTTTGCTTTTAGAACAAATTTATTAATTTCGCAAACGCTTTTCACGATATTAACAACTGCCTTCATGGCTCGATTGTCATGTGTGGCAAAGGTGGACAAAGCATGTTGCAAACAAAATAAAAACATTACATAAGATGGAATTACAAGGAAAAATAATTGCGGCTATGCCTGAAAGAACTGGCACGTCGGCTCGTGGCGAATGGAAAGCACAGGACTTTGTGCTGGAAACCCACGATGCTTATCCTAGAAAAATGGTGTTCGGCGTATTCGGAGCCGACCGTTTGGCACGCTTCAACATACAGGTTGGGCAGGAAGTGGTGGTGTCGTTCGACATCGATGCCCGTGAGTACAACGGACGTTGGTTCAATAGTATCCGCGCATTCGACGTGCGTCCCGTTGACCCTGCTTCGGTAGGTGCTTCGCCTACTGTCGTTCCCGGCGGTGCATTCGGTCCCGCTCCGGCAGCACAGCCCGCTCATGCAGCTCCCGCACAAGAGGCTGGAAGCGACGACGATCTGCCGTTCTAATCGGGCGGTTGACCTTTAATTATGGCAGTGCCAAGTGTCTTTTCCTTCGGGAATTGACGCTTGGCACTGTTCTTTTTTACATGTGTTGCTTCTCAATGAGCCGCAGATAGAGGTTTTCGTATTGCTTTGCCACCTTCATGTAGTCGTGGTGTTTCCTCACATAGTCGATGCTTTGGCGTTGCAGCGGGGCTATGGTTTCGGGGTTGTCCACAAGGCATTCAAGCGCATTGTACACGCTTTCGTATGTAGGCTTCACGTTGATTATGGGGCGCAAATCTTTCTCTCCGAGTATTTCATAGTTTTCTTTTTCTCCACCGCCTATACATATTATTCCCTTGCTCATGGCCTGCAGGGCATTCATTGCCGGAGTGTAGCTGTAAAGTTGGTCGAGTATGGCATCGGAGCCGTCCATCATTCGGGTGTATTTGTCGAACGAAACCGACTCGGCCACAGCGAGTTCAACTCTGTCGCGGTGTCTTGCTGCTATGTCTTGTGCGGCACGCAGCATGATGTCGGTGCCCTTATATTCGTTGCGCGTCTTATTTATTCCTATGAAAAGTTTTATCCGTTGCCCCTTTTCATAGCTTTGGTGCGTGTGGTCGCTGCACTTCACGGGGAACGGTATGAACACGGTTTTCTCGGGGAACACCGGGTTGTAGCAGCGCCAATACTCGTAAAGTCCGGCAACAATCGCGTCGCAGTCGGCGGCGATATGCTTGTTGAGCTTTTCCTTGCGCGTTCCTATCCAGTCGTTTTCCTCTTTCAGCGCATCGGCATTGGTCCTGCGTTTGTCGCCAATGTTGAAGTCGCTGTATTCGAATGTGCCCGGAGTGAGGCAGGTGTTCACCCAATAATAGTCCATGCCGAAGCCGCACATCACCATGCGGCGGTTGTGCTTGCGCAGGTAGCTATAAACCCATCCGTTGAGGCGGGCCTTGAAATCGAGGAATATGGGGTTTATAATCTGCACGATGTCGAAGCCCCGCAGCTGCGGCAAGATGCGCAGAAGGTCGGCAGCATATTTCATGCCGCCAGCGGTTGTAGGCTTGCGTGAGAGGTTGATGTCGCGCGGGTAGTCTTTCCAGAAGTCGCCGTTTGAAACGACAACCACTTCATGGCCGAGAGCTTTAAGCCCCTCGGCAAGTGTCCAGTGCACGTTGCTGTATTCGCCGAATAGCAGTATTCTCATCGTTTCAGGGCTAAAAACAGTAAAAGGCGTGTGTGCCTGTTGTTGACGAGTTTTCTGAAAATTTTGTATTTCTTGGTGTAGTCTTTTTCGGGAAGCGGGAAGAGTCCGTTCCTTTCAAGCCTTTCCACCGCCCCGTTGAGCCGTGCGCGGCTGTGTGTGAGCTTTATCACATTATACAGATAGTCCATTGTGAGCTGCGCCACTCGGCGGTTGATTGCAGGCTGGTCGGCCTCGGGCACCACGAGGGAGTGCAGTCGGTAGATGATGTTCTCCATGTCGGCGAGCCGTTTGTCGGTGTGTTTACTGTCGGGAGTATTCACTATCGACCCTTCCCGATGTCGGTAGAAATAGGCTTGCGCATCGGTGGAGTAGAGCCGTTCGGAGCGCAGAAGCAGTTGTGGTGTGAACTCTTCGTCCTCGTGCAGAATGCCGGGTGTGAACCGTAGTTTGCCAATCATGATGCGTTCGAAGATGTAGCCCCATGCGGCAGCTCTGATGTTGTTGTCGCGCATGTAGTCGCTTCCGGTCTTGGGACCGTCGTAGGTGAACGGTGTTTCGGCCACCGTTGCCGATGTGCTGTTGAATGTCACCACGTCGGGATTGTGGTAGCGGGCTATGTCGAGGCAGTGCTCGTAAGGTGCGCGTATGAGCATGTCGTCGCCATCGACAAACTGTATGTACCGGCCGCCGGCCATTTTCAGTCCGGTGTTGCGTGCCATCGACAGCCCTTGGTTGTGTTGGCGTATGTAGATAATGTCGTCGGCCATGTCGGACAGACCGTCGATTGGCGACAGGTCTGACCCGTCGTCAACAAGAATTATCTCGCGTTCCTGGCGGCTCAACGACAGTGCAAGGATGCTGCTAAGGCAGTCGTGCAGCATTTCGGGCGGAATGTTGTAGGCCGTTACGATGAAACTTATCAGTGGTTGTTGCATAACTTGTGGTATAAATTGTTGAGCTTGCACATGTTTTTCATGCCCACAATGCTGAGCAATGCCGTTTTCGGCGACACTGCAACGGGCAGTGTAGGCACGTGCAGCTTATGGAGTCCGCATCTCTCGCATACCGTCAACTGTATGTTCACCAAATGCGCATAGTATTGATTAAAGGCTTTGCGGGATATGTGGCAAGGGCATTTCCAGTTTAATTGACCTTGTATTACCAACAGATGGGCTTCAAGCAAATCCTCGATGCCAGTGCCGGCGGTGGCCGTTATTCCGTTGCCGTTGTCATAATAGTAGTATAATCCCGCGTCGGTTGTGGCTATTTTCTTGCACACGTCCATGATCTTCGGCAGGGTGAAGAGGTCTTCAAACTTTTTGTTCTCGGTAAATCTCACCTTGTCGAACACCTCGCGTTTGAAAATCTTGTTGCATGCATAGGAGTGGGTGTAGGCCTTGCCGTTGAACCAATAGTCCCAACGGTCGGTGTAAGTTTTGTGGGGGAATGTTTGTATGCTTTGCTCTTTGGCGTTGCCGTATTTTGTGTAAATGGGAAACTCTATGAGGTCGCAGTCGCCGTGGAGGCTAGTTTCTTCGGCAAGTTTCTGCAGAGTTTCGCTTGACAGGGCGTCGTCGGAGTCGACAAACATGAGGTAGTCGCCCGTAGCCACTGCAATGCCTCGGTTGCGTGCAGCTCCAAGTCCACGGTTATCTTGGTGTATTGCCTTTATCCTGCAGTCGGTTGTCTGGTAGCTGTCGCATATTGTTGCCGAACCGTCGGTTGATCCGTCGTCCACAAGTATAGCCTCCCAGTCGGCAAACGATTGGGCAATGATGCTGTCAACGCACCGTTGCAGTGTTTTTTCCACCTGATATACAGGTATTATGACAGATATTTTCATTCGGTGGGAGTGGTTGTCTTGGGGACTGTCGGTGTAATCTTGTCGTGCAGACATAAGGTCGCAATGCGGTGAGCTGCCTGAGGCGGCATCATTTTCCCGACCTTTTCTTGATGATTTTGTCGATTTCCTCGAATTCTTTTCCCATGTTGAGGTTGAAGTATATGTTGTATAATGGTGTGGCCCATTGGTCTTCCCGGCCTGGCATCATTTCGCGGTATTTCCTCATGTAGGGCAGCGATTCCTTATACAGTGATATTTCTTTGGCGCGAGTCGCGCGTGTGTAGGCCGTTTTGTGGTCGGTTCTTACAGCCTGGTTGTAGTAGGCCAGGCCCGCATTGAGGTAAGCGTCGGGAATGCTACAGTCTTTTGCTATCACCTTTTTGCTTATTTCCGAGCATTTGCCGTATTCGCCCATGTGCAGCAATACGGTGCTTTTTGCAATCAGAAAAACATTGCTTGTGCTGTCAATCGACAGGGCTTCGTCGCATAGCGAGAGTGTCTTTTTCAAGTCGCCGGTGCGCAGGTAGTGATCGAAAAGCCGTGGAAAGAAATAGGCCGATGTGGGGAATTTGGCGAAACCCTCGTGGAGCACGTCGGCATACTGCGTCGTGTCGCCGGCCGTTTTGTAGGTTTCGGCAAGATATTGGTAGGTGAAGTCGGTGTTTGTGGTGTCTTGCAAGGCCAATGCCTTGTGCTTGAGTGTGAGGCTGACATCGCCCAGTTTGTAGCCGCAGAACACGGAAAGGAATGCTGCGCTAGCTTTCTTTTTGTCGGGCGTGAACTCGTAGCCCGTGAAGAGAGGCTGGTTTGCGCAGTCAATGTATTTGTCGAAGAAGTCGAATGCTTTCCTGTATTCTTTCTTGTGGGTGAAATATGTGCCTCCGCTGAATAGGTTGGGGCGGTAAGGGTAGAGGTATTCCGCGTGTTTTTTGCGGTATTTGAAGCCGTTGCCGTTGTTTGTCTCCACCGAGTCGAGGCTTTCCGAAACGGCAAACATCCTGTAAGTGGCATCGAAAAGATTGGCGGTGTCGCCGGTTTGTTTCAGATACAGGTCTTCGTTGGCACTTTCGTATTGTTTCTTTATCGACTCAAAAAGCAGCGACCAAATTCTCGGGTTGGATCGGTTGGCAGAGTCGGCCAGTAGCTTTCGCATCGACGCTTCGGTCTCGGGAAGTGATTTTCCGGCCTTAATGTTGGTCTTGGCGGTGGCCATTTCTTTTTTCTGCGCGCTTGCAGAAGTCGTGAAAAGCAGAATGGCGGATATTGTGAGAATTAATGTCTTGTGCATATATTGAGTCGCTTGTGTAATCCTGATGTTCAATTTCCGTTTTTAAAATCAGGACTGCAAGCGTTTTCGGTGCTTGCAGTCCTGTGGCGTTGCGCTCAAACAAAATCTATTGTTTGGTGAGATTGGCCGTTGTTATTGTGCCAACTCTTTTGTGCGTGCGTCGTTTTCGCCGTACAGGTTGTAATAGGTGTTGTAGAGCAGGTATTTCCAGTTGGCGCGCTCCTGGTTGGGATCGAGCTGGCGTGCCTTCTCAAGATAGCCTTGTGTCTGTTCCAACAACGGCTTCTGCTGCTTCTCATCGGTCAGTGTCGATGCTTTCATGTTGATGCAGTAGCCGAGCCATGTGAGCACAAGTGCATCGTCTTTTACGTCGTTGGCTTTCTTGAAGTCGGCTATTGCCTCGTCCCATTTGCTTTCGTTCATTTCGGCCTGTCCCTTCACTGCCAGTGCCATGAAATCGTTGGGGATGTTGGAAAGACGGTCGTTAATGAGCGCGCTCTGCTTGTCTTTCATGCCGAGCGAACCGTAGAGTGTTGCGAGGTTGCTGAATATGTTCTCGTTGTTCTTGTCTTTGGCGTAGAGCTGTTCGAATGTGCCAGCACACTTCACAGAGTCTTCTCTTGTCTTCATCGACTGCTGCATGAGGGCCATTTTCACGTTGAGTGCATCTTTGTATGATGCTGTGTCCTCAAGAGCCACGTCGATGTATTTGTTGGCCAGGTCGATGTTCTTTTCCTGATAAGCCAATACTCCGGCCACGCGGGCCACCTCTCCGAGGTATGTGTCGGGAGCCTTTGTCTTGTCGAAATCGCCGAACAGGGGCGAAACGCCGCTCTCAATATAACTTGAGAAGAATTTGAGTGCGGTCTTGTTGTCCTCTTTCTGAATGGCGTCCTGGCCGGCGTTTATAAGGTGAAGACGCAGACCCCAGAGTGCATTCTGGTTCTTTTTGTGGAATTTCGGGGCCACTTTGCCCTTAGCGTTGGGCATCTGGTCATACTTGTCACACTCTGTTGCATCGGAAAGAGCCTTGGCAAGAGCTTCGTACATGCCCTCTGTGTCGACGGGCTTGTCGCCTTTCTGTCCCATCTGTTTCATCATCTGGTTCTCCTGCAAGGTGGCGTTTTCCTTGTTCACTTTGTCAAGCGACAGTTCAACGAGCTTGTTGTAGCCCTTTGCCTTGTCTTCGTTTCCGAGCGAGGAAACGCATGCATTGAGTGCAGACTGTGCTTCGGCGTAGTCTTTGGCCTTCAACACACTCTTGATGTCTTGTGCGTTGGCTGATGATGCAGCGGCAACCATCAGTGCCATGATAAATAACTTTTTCATAAATGCTGTGTTTTTTGTAGATTTGTAAATGTCTTGTTATTCTTCGGCACCGTTGTCGGTGTCTTCGGCTACGCCGTGTCCGGTTTCGGTTTCGGGCGTATTTGCTGTGTCAAGAGTGTTTGGGCGGGTTGCCGTGCCGTTGTCGTTTGCGTCGTTTGCGTTTTGATCTTCGGCCACTTTTTCTTCAAGTTCCGAGCTCATCACCTTGCATACGCTCGCTATGACATCGTTCTTCTTTGTCAGGTTAATCAGTCTCACGCCTTGTGTTGCGCGTCCCATCACGCGGCAGTCAGACACGGCAAGGCGTATGGCAATGCCGCTCTTGTTTATAATCATGAGGTCGTTCTTGTCGGTGACATTCTTTATTGCCACGAGCTTACCGGTCTTGTCGGTTATGCTGAATGTCTTAACGCCCTTGCCGCCTCGGTTGGTCTTGCGGTAATCTTCAACCTGCGAGCGTTTGCCGTAGCCGTTTTCGCTCACCACCATTACGGTTTCTGTTGTGGCATCGTTCACTACAATCATTCCAACCACCTGATCGTCGTCGCCGTCGAGGCGCATTCCGCGCACTCCGGTAGCGGCACGTCCCATGGTGCGTATAGACTCTTCGTCGAAGCGTACGGCTCGTCCGTTGCGGTTGGCCATGATGAGTTCGTTGTGTCCGTTGGTCAGTCTTACGTCAACCACCTCGTCGTCCTCGGCAATGTTGATAGCGATCACGCCGTTGGTGCGTGGGCGTGAGTAGGCTTCGAGGCATGTCTTCTTCACCGTTCCGTTCTTTGTGGCAAACACCACATAGTGTGAATTCACGAATTCCTCGTCGTTCAGGCCGCGCAGACGGAGCATGGCGTTGACAGAATCGTCGCTTTCAATGTTGAGCATGTTCTGTATGGCGCGTCCCTTGAAGTTCTTGTCGCCTTCGGGAATTTCGTAGCATTTGAGCCAATAGCAGCGTCCCTTGCGTGTGAAGAACAGCATGGTTTGGTGCATGGTTGCGGGATATATGTCTTCGGTGAAGTCCTGTTCGCGTGTGCGTGCGCCCTTCGAACCGACACCGCCACGGGCTTGTTCGCGGAACTCGCTCAATGGAGTGCGCTTTATATAACCCAGATGGCTCATGGTGATTACCACTGGGTCGTTGGGATAGAAGTCCTCGGCGTTGAACTCATGTTCGTAGGGTTTTATCTCGGTGCGGCGCGGGTCGTCGAATTTCTCCTTCACTTCGAGAAGCTCGTCTTTCATTACTTTCTTGCACAACTCCGGGTCGTCGAGTATCGACTGCAAGTAGGCGATGCGCTTTTCCAGTTCCTCATATTCGGCGTGCAGCTGGTCTACGCGCAGACCGGTGAGCTGCGACAGGCGCATATCGACGATTGCTTTCGACTGTATCTCGTCGAGTTCGAAGCGTGCCTCCAAGTTGCGCTGAGCCTCCGACGGGGTTTTGCTGGCGCGGATGATGTGCACCACCTCGTCGATGTTGTCGCAAGCTATTATCAAACCTTTGAGTATGTGTGCGCGTTCGCGTGCTTTTTTCTGGTCGAATTTGGTGCGGCGTATGGTCACGTCGTGGCGGTGTTCAACGAAATAGTGCACGCAGTCTTTGAGCGAAAGCAGGCGCGGGCGGCCCTTAACGAGTGCGATGCAGTTCACCGAGAACGAACTTTGCATCTGCGTCATCTTGTAGAGTTTGTTCAGAATGACGTTGGCGTTGGCATCGCGTTTCACGTCTACGACGATGCGCATGCCCTGTCGGCCCGACTCGTCGTTTACGTTTGAAATGCCCACGAGCTTGCCTTCCTTCACAAGTTCGGCGATGTTGGCCACGAGGTCGGCTTTGTTCACACCGTAAGGTATTTCGGTCACGACGATTTTGTCGTGTGTGTCGCCGCTTTCTATTTCAGATTTTGCACGGATTACGATGCGTCCGCGTCCGGTTTCGTAGGCGGTTTTCACGCCTTGCAGACCATATATATATGCGCCGGTGGGGAAATCGGGAGCTTTTATGTATTGCATGAGCCCGTCGGTGTCGATGTCTGGGTTGTCGATGTATGCGCAGCAGCCGTCAATCACCTCGCCGAGGTTGTGTGTGGGGATGTTGGTGGCCATACCCACGGCGATGCCGTTGGCGCCGTTCACCAGCAGGTTGGGTATCTTAGTAGGCATGACGGTAGGCTCCACGAGTGTGTCGTCGAAGTTGTTGGTCATGTCCACGGTGTCCTTGTCAAGGTCGTCCATGATGTGTTCGCCCATTTTCGAGAGGCGGCACTCGGTGTAACGCATGGCGGCAGGAGAGTCGCCGTCAACCGATCCGAAGTTTCCCTGTCCGTCTACGAGCATGTAGCGCATGTTCCAGTTCTGTCCCATACGCACCAAAGCTCCGTAAACCGAGCTGTCGCCGTGGGGGTGGTATTTACCCAGAACCTCACCCACAACGCGGGCGCATTTCTTGTATGGGCTTGTGCTCTTGTTGCCTATGCCAAGCATTCCGTAGAGTATGCGGCGGTGTACGGGCTTGAATCCGTCCCGCACGTCGGGCAGGGCACGGGCTACAATCACCGACATGCTATAGTCGATGTATGAGGATTTCATTTCTTCCTCGATGTTGACTTTCAGAATTCTGTCTTGGTCTATTGTCTGATTTTCGTCCATTTGTTGTTTGTTTTGTTCTCTTTTTCAAATGTTGCGGCCTGCATCGCCTTTTCGCGGCAATATTGTCTGTAATGCCGTTTTTTTGCGTTCTGGCGGATTCTGACCATGTTTTCAGCCCGTAAAATTACAAAAAAAATCGCGGAAAATGCGCCCCCTTGCTTCACTTGTGGCAAATATTTAAGTATAATTAGCGTCATGCCCTTGCCGTGTCGTGTGTGTATGCAAAGAGCGGCAGCCATATCTTGCGATTGTGACTGCCGCTCTTTCAGGTCAAGACGTGTGTCATTCCGACACTATTTCATATATGTCTGCCGTTCCGTTCAGCTCCACTTTTGTGGTTTTGGGGTCAAGTTTCACGGTGAAGAACGAGTTGTCTACTGATGTCTTGCTCACCACTTTTCCCTTTTTGTCATATTGCATGAATGTGGGGTTGCTTGCCTTGCTTATGTCAAGCAGCATGGTGTAGGCTTTTGTGCCCTTGGCCACGCCGAATGTCAAGCGTCCGTCGCTGGTGTAACGTGTGCACGGGTTCTTGTCGAATGCCAGCATTGCGCCTTCCATGTTGCCCGCTTCCACCTTGAAGCCGAGGCTCTCGGGTGTGGTGGGGTTCACTTCAAACGACCTCACGGCTATCCAGCTCTTCTTCTCCGAAGCCAACTTGCGTATTCGCACATAGCGTGCATCAACGGGCTCTCCCTTCCTGTTTATCACATACTGCTTCTTGAGCTCGCCGCTCAGAGCTTTCCATGTCTTGCCGTCGATGGAATATTCGAGTATGGTGTTGTCGTAATAGTCAACATCGTCGGTGGAATTGCGGCCCTGGAGAATTCTTATTTCGCTCACCTTGCGTGTCTCGCCGAGGTCGGCCCCCACCCAGTGGCCGGTGCTTTGGCTCACTCCAGAGTGGTAGAAGGTGGTGGAGTCGTTGTCAAACATCAGCTTGTTTTGTGTGGTGCGCAGTGTGGGATAGGTGCCGATGCCCTTGTAGAATGCCGGCGTGCTGCCGGTGAGTGTCTTGAAGAATCCCGATGCCATGTCGTCCATAGATGTCTCGTAGAACGGCTGCAGCACCATTGTGCCCGACTTGTGGGCCTCGTAGGCCTTGCGGTCGGCCACGCTCATGGCGTTGTTGATGTATCCGTTCCAGAATGCCGACTTGTCGCCGCTCTTGTAGAGTCTTATCAGGTCGAGAGTGTTCAGTCCACGCTTGCCGAGCTTTTCAAATTCCACGAGCCACGGACGAAGCTCGTTGAGCAGAAGCGTGTTCTTGCAGTTGGCCTCCATTTGCGACGGGGCTTTCTCCACTTTCTCAAATTCTTTGCGCAGTTTGTCGTATTGTGCCTGCGTGAAATTGTCCACGCTGAAAGTCTTTGTTTCCCACGATTCGGCACGGCGGTAGCCCGTTTCGGTGTCGCACGAGTGTATGGCAAAGGTGCGGTAGGCGTCGTGTGCTTCGGGGGTGAGGTCAACAAGTCCGCGTTCCCAGTTGTCTATCGGGTTGTAGGCCGACACGTTCCAGTTGTAGTCGGCCACTCCATAGAGTGCGAGCTTCGATGCTTCGCCGTGCTCCATGGGGTTGCTCAGCACGCCGCAGGTCTGCTCTTCGGTCAGGTCGGTTTCCAATCCGTATGCCGGACCTTGCATTATAATGTGGCGCGCATAGTCGGTTACGGGGAAGTTCCACCAGTAATATGCGGGTCGTTTTATGCGCTGGTCAACGAAGTCGAGCGTTTCTTTTGTAAGGTCGCTGCACACCACGGCTCCGGTCCAGAACACGTTTATCGATGGGTCGAGCTCGTTTCCGTAAATGGCGAGCGGACCGTCGGGACCTGGTTTGGCCCAGAGCTGCGAGTAGTCGGTGGGACACACCACGAGCGGCGACACGTCGCCCTTCTGTTTCACAAACTCGTTTGTAAGGCGGTTGAGCAGTGCCACCTGCTTCTTGGGGTTGGTGCCTTCGCCGTCGATGTCGTCGAAATGTATGGCGAAAGCTCTCACTCCGAGGTCGTACATAAGGTTAAACTTGTTCACGAGGTTGTTGTAGTCTTCCTCGTTCCACTTGATGTCTTTTCCGGGATGTATTGCCCACACGAAATCCACGCGGTTGCGGTTGCAGGCTTCAACGAGTTCGCGTATATTGCGAGCCTGCTCGGGAGGGTAGGGCAGACGCCAGTTGGGACTGCTGTGGTAGGGGTCGTCTTTCGGACCGTACACATATACGTTCATCTTGTTGCGTCCGTAGTAGTCGATGAGCGACAGGCGCACCTGATGCGACCACGGATTGCCGTAGAATCCTTCAACCACTCCGCGCAGCGGAAGGTCGGGATAGTCGTTGCATGTAAGGTAGGGCAACTTTCCTGCGGCCGCCGGACTTTCCATAATCTGGCGCAGTGTCTGTATGGCATAGAATGCTCCGCGCTCGTCATATCCGGTTATCACGATGCCTTTCTTGTCGGCTTTGAGCATGTATGCGCCCGATGCCATTTTCTTCAGTCCGGCTTTCTTGGCTTCTTTTTCGCCGAACGTGATGGTGAGTTTTGTGCCCTTGGGGTTTGAGGCGAGGAACTTCAGGTCGGCTGCAAACTTGCCCGACTTGTCGTTCAGGTTTATTCCGCTGTGCAGGTCAATCCAGTTTTCGCGGTCGATGTCGAGGTTGTGCGGGGTGGGGTTTACAACGATGCCGTGGTGGTTGATTTTTTCTCCAGGCACCATGTTTACATCCTGTTTCTCAGAACGTTGCGAGTTGAGGTCGAACGTTTCGTCCTGTGCAAATGCACCCAACGTGCATACCGACGAAACGAATGCCGTCAATAGAAGTTTCTTGTCAATCATTTATATTGTAGGTTTTAGGTTAATGCTGCAGTGTGTCGTGCGCATTGGCAGGGGCAACGGTGCCGTTGGCGGTTGGCCCCGTGCGCGTCTTGCTTACAAAGTTAAGCATTTTATTGCACCTCCGTAATGGCAGGCGGCAAAAAGTTGTTGATAATGTGTGTGCTTCGGGCATGCAGTGCCGCGTGTTACACGTTGAAATACTCTTCGAGTTGGGCTTCGGCTGCCCCGTCAACATTTGAAATGTCGCTTATGAGCGAACCGTGCTCTAGCAGTGCCACACGCGTAGACACCTCGATTGTGTGCTGCAGGTTGTGGCTCGAGAGGAGTATTGTGGCACCCGTTTGGGCATTGTGTTCGGTGAGGATTTTCTTCAGTGCGTTCTGACTGCTGGGGTCGAGAAAGTTGAACGGTTCGTCGAGCACCACGAGTTCAGGACTTGTGAGCAGGGCGGCTATTATACCGATTTTCTGCTTGTTGCCGGCCGAAAAGTCGCGTATGTATTTTTTCTGTCCCAAAATCTCGCCGTTCATAAACTGTGTGAAATGGTCAAGGCGTGCCGCAGTGTCGCTTTTCGACATGCCCGACACCTGACCTATGAAGTCGAAATATTCTTCGGGCGTGAGAAAATCTATGAGAAAACCGTTGTCGATGTATGCGCCGGTGAAGTGCTTCCAAACCTCGCTTTCAGCCGGGTCGATAGGCTCTCCGTTGCGTGGGGTGAGCTTAACGCTGCCCGTGTCGGCCCGCAGCAGGTCGAGCATGAGGCGGAACAGGGTGGTTTTCCCGGCTCCGTTGTTGCCCACAACTCCCAATATGTCGCCGTGGTTCACCGTAAACTGGCTTATGTCTACTGCCGTGTGGTCGCCGAATGTCTTCTTCAGTAAGTTTATGTTAATCTCCATTCTTGCTTTGTTGGTAATGTGTGCACGAAGTTATACAAATTATTCTGCAGTGCCAAATTTTTGCCCCTGCTATTTGTTTTCGGCCACGGTGCAGTGTGCTTATTGCGAAATGTTTTGTAACTTCGCACATGGTTGTGGCATGGCTTTTGCTTTTCCGCATCATATCACATCATTAAAAAACAAATAGAAAACACATGGGAGCAGGAAAATGGATAGGCGGTTTTCTCGGGTTCATCTCGGGCACAGGGCCGCTTGGAGTGCTGGCCGGGTTTGCCTTGGGCTGGCTTTTCGATAAGGGAATGGAAACGCCGGGCGATGAAGGCACTTCGCAAAGCAACGGCGACGGCGTGCATAGCGGCGACGACGGTTACAGACAACGGCAGGGACAGCGCAACTCGTTTCTGTTCTCGCTCCTTGTTCTCGCTTCGTATATAATACGCGCCGACGGACGCATAATGCACTCCGAGATGGAAACCGTGCGCAATTTCCTGCGACGCAACTTCGGCGAGGTGGCGGTGAGCCAGGGCGAAGAAATTCTGCTGCGCCTTTTCGAGCAGCAGAAGAACATGGGCGAACTGGCTTTCCGTTCCACAATAGGCGATGCTTGCCGCGAGATGTACATGAATATGGACTATGCGCAGCGCTTGCAACTGATCGATTTCCTCGTGCTCATAGCCCGCGCCGACGGCGTGGTGGTGCAGCAGGAGATTGACGCACTACGTTTCGTGGCCTCGGGGCTTGGCATTTCTGATGCCGACCTCAGTTCCATTCTCAATCTGAAGAGCGGAGCTTCTGACATCGATGCCGCCTATAAGGTGCTCGGCATAAGTGCTTCGGCCACCGACGACGAGGTGAAGGCCGCTTACCGCAGCATGGCATTGAAGCATCATCCCGACCGCGTGGCTGCCTTGGGCGAGGATGTGCGCAAGGCAGCGGAGCGCAAGTTCCAGGAAATAAACGAGGCGAAAGAAACCATTTACAAGGCTCGCGGAATGCGGTGAAACGCCTTTCTCGCCGCAAAACAGTGCTTGCCTACGGCGTGTGCCGTATGCCGCACGAGCGTATATCAAATGCCCGACAGACGTGCATCGTCTGCCGGGCATTGTCGATTAAGGCTTTCTTGCGTCGTGGTTTCAACCTTATTCTATGGGAAACTGGCGTTTCACGTCGTCCCAATAATAGTAAGGGCTTGACAAACAGAATGTCTTTCCGCGCTTGGTCTCGATTGCCGGCAGCGTGATTTCGCGCTCGTTGTGCATGAATTTCACTATCACCTTGCCGTGGTCGTTGCCGTAAAATACCATTTGCAGGTTTGCCGCCATGGGTATTATCACGTCCATGCGGTTCTCGTCGGCATATAGTCCGAGGCGCGACAGAAGCCGATAGAGGCTCGTGTCGTGGCCGAACAACAGGTCGGCAGCGCAGTTGCCCGTGGCAATGGCATTGTCGGCACTCTCCACGATGTGCTTCCACAGCGATGCCGCGCAACGTTGCGGCGTGCCGCCATTGGCTGGGTTTATGCCGTTGCACAACTGCATGCGGCGGTTGTTCATATCATAAATCTGTCGCATCTCGCTCTCGGTGAAGATGTCGTAGAGCGAGATTCCGATGTCGGTGTTCTGCATGTCGCTGGCAATGGTGTGCAGTTCTTGCGCCACGTCGCGCGCATTTATGCATGACGGATTGATGAACAACGATTGCATGAGCCTTTCGGGCTGCATCGTCCACTGGTTGTGTGTGCTGTCTTCGAGGGCGTGTTCCTCGGGCGATGTGTAGGCTATGTAGGTCATGTAGCGTTGTCCCGTTTCGGCCGACAGATTTATCTGCGGAAACATCTGCCCCAGTTGCGCCACAAATGCTGTCATGCTCATGGCGCACCGCAGCACGGTGCTCGACTGCGCATGCACTTGCTTGCCTGCGCCGAACACTTCGGGATAGTTCATGGCCATACGTGTTGCAAGGTCGCGGTGTTGTCTTGCTCCCGTGGCGGTGAGACCTCCGGCCCGTCCGCGTGCGTCGTCGTGTATGGCGGCGAGCCTCCGTCGCACGTCTTTGCCGAGTGCGGTGAGGTTCAGAGTGTCGGCAAATGCGCTGTCGATAGCGTCGTAACGCCGTTCGTCGGGCAACCACCGCGAACCGTGTCGGGCAAACATGCTTATGTATATGGGCGTGTAGCCATTGGGGGCAGGCGTGCTTATTGTCTTGTCGGGGGTGGGGTAGGCGGCATATACGCCGCCGTAGCGTTCCCATTGGGCCATTGCTGTGGTAGTGGCGAGCAGTGCCGCCAAAAGGAATGATATGCGTGCTAATGGTTTCATTGTTGGTGTTTGGGTCGTGTGTGTATGAAAAAAGGGAACAATACATAGTTTTATGCATTGCTCCCTCGGTTTTATCGTTACTTAATATCCTGCATTCTGAGTCCAGTTGGTGTTTTCTTTCATCACGCTCTGCGGCACGGGCAGTATGCGGCAAGTCTTTTCGAAGCGTGCGTCGGGGTTGCTGCGCACATGGAAACCATATTCGTTTTCAAACGTGCCGAAGCGTATCATGTCGTTGCGTCGCCAGTTTTCGTCGAAGAATTCGCGTCCGCGCTCGTCGAGAAGTTCCTGCAATGAGGGCGTGTGGTCGAGTTGCGGCGCGTGCACATAGCTGCGTATCTGGTTGAAGAGCGACTGCGGTGTGTCGCCGTTGGTGGCTGCGGCACCGCGCAATATGGCCTCGGCTTTGGTGAGGATGATGTCGGCGTAGCGGAAAATGGGCACGTCGTTACTCTGCGAACGGTTGTAGGCACTGTATTCGTTGGGGTTGGGATAGAACTTTATTGAACGCCACCCCTGCCGCCATCCGTCGGCTGTGGCTCCGCAGTTGAGCTGCGACAGTCCGCCGTCTTTAAGTGTTATCGTCTTGGTGAGTTCGAGCTGCGTGCCCTTGTATATGTAGGGCTGGCCCGTGTCTTCGCCAGTTATGGCATCGTGTATGTTCACTTTGCCGCCGAGCACTGCCTCGTTGCGGTCGTCGCCGGGCAGCGAGAAAAGGTCGGCAAAGCAGGTGTTCATGGCGCAGATGCCTGCGCACGACTTGCTCATCTTGCCGCTGTAATAGCCGGTAGTGTCGCCGTTGTCAATCTTGCGGAACGTGCGGTAGCGTCCGTAATACATTCCGGGGGCGTTCACCTTGTCGTAGGGCATGGCATAGATGAAGTCCTTTATCTGCGAACCGTTGTCATACATGAACTTCTTGCGGTAGGAGTCGCTCAGGTCGAAAAGTCCGCTTTTCATTATGTCGTCGCAAAATTGCACGCAGGCATCTAGCTTCTCGTTCTTTGCCGTGGCAGCGTCGTAGGCGGTGACATCGCCGCATGTGTAGACTGCCCAGTTGATGTAGAGCTTCACGAGCAGAGCCTCGGCCATCCATTTGTTGGGCTTGCCGTAGGTTGAGGCGTTGTTGTCTGCCGACAGGTAGGGCAGACATTCCTTCAGTTCCTTCTCTATGAATTCGGCCACATCCTTGCGTTTGTCGCGGTTCACGGCTTCGTTGTCGTCGGGAAGGTGGTCGAGTATTGGCACGTCGCCGTAGCTGTCCATGAGAATGAAGTGGTAGAAGGCGCGCATCACGCGTGCCGGAGCTATGCTTTCCGGCTTGTCGCCGAGGTCGTCAATCACTTTGTTGCATTTGGTTATGCCGCTTGCCAGGTCGGTCCAGTAGGCTGCCGGTGCGTCTTCGGCAAGGAAAGCGTGGAGCGTTGGGTGCACGTTCTCGCCGTTGTCCCAGTAGTCGCCGTCATAGGAAACGCCTGTCGCCTCGTCCGACGAGAATGTCTGCACGCGGTTGTAGTCGTTGCCCAGTGCGCTGCGGAATGCGTAGTACACGTCAGACATCTTGGCTTCTATCGCCACTTTGCTGTCGGGATATTCCGTGTATTTCGACTTTACGTCCACGTCGAGGTCGGTGCAGCTTGCCATCGACGCTGCAATGGCGGCCAGCAACGTCGTCTTTATTATGTTGTTCATTGTGGTTTTCTGTTTTGTTCTTGTTTGAAAGGAATTTCCTTTTCTGTTGTTTTCATGTCTTTGCATGCTTGGTATTGCCTTAGGCGTTAGAAATTCACCTTGGCTCCAATCATTATCGTGCGTGTGCGCGGATAGTAGTTGTTGCGCCACACGATGCCCGGCGTGAGTCCGCCAAGGTTCACCTCGGGGTCAACACCTTTGAAGCCGGTGAGCGTGAACACATTGTTGCATGTGGCATAGACTGAAAGTGAATTCACCCAGTCGCCTATCTTGCCGAAGTTGTAAGACAGTGTGAGTGTGGAGAGACGCAGATAGGAACCGTTCTCCAGGTAGCGGTCGGAAGGCTTCTGCGAGTTCACGTCGCCGTAACGCTGCTCGGTGAGAGCCTCGGCGAGCACGTTCTTGCCCTGCGATATGAGCGACACCGTGTTGTACTGGGCACGCAGTCCGTTGAATATCTTGTTGCCGACAACGCCTTGGAAGAACATGCCGAGCGACCAGTTGCGCCATGTGAGCGTGTTGTTCCAACCGAAAGTGAACTTGGGTTGTGCGCTGCCTGTCTTTGTGCGGTCTTTGTCCTGCGGTTTTATTGTGGTCTCTCCGGTGCGTTCGCCGGTCTTCTCGTCGTGCACATAGAACTGCGACACACCGTCTTCGTTGTAGCCTGCCCACTCATAGGTGTAGAACTGGCCTATGGGGCAACCCTCCATGAGCCTCTGTACATAAATTCCTGTGTTGGCGGTTATCTCTGGTTCGGCCACGTCGATGTAGTTCACCGAGTAGGTGGCATTGCTCAGTTTCTCCACGGTGTTCTTGTTGTGCGAGAGGTTGAGCGTGGTTGTCCATCTGAAATCCTTTGTCTGCACGGGTATGGCATTGATTGTAAGTTCCACGCCCTTGTTGCTTATGTCGCCCACGTTGGCCGTCATCAAGCCGTAGGGGTAGCGGTTGGTTGACACAGGATAGTCGTAGATGAGGTCGGAAGTGCGCTTGTCGTAATACTCCACCGTACCGGTCAGGCGTCCGCCGAAGAACCCGAAGTCGAGTCCTACGTTGAACATTCCGGTGCGTTCCCACTTCAAGTCGGGGTTGGAATTGCTCAATGCGGCTATCGTGTGCATCTGGCTTGTCACGCCGTTGGCGTCGGTATATGAGAACCAACCCGATGCTCCGTAGGTGCGCACGGCTGTATAGGCATCGAAACCGAGCGAGTTGCCGCTCACACCATAGCCCACGCGCAGTTTCAAGTCGTCAAACACGTTGAGGCTCTTTATGAAATTCTCTTCGCTCAGACGCCATGCTGCCGACACCGAAGGGAACGTTCCCCAACGGTTGTTCTTGCCGAATGCCGACGAACCGTCGCGTCTTACCGTGGCCTGGAAGTTGTATTTGCTGTCGAACGAGTAGTTGACACGGCCGAAGAACGAAATCATGCGCAGCGTAGACTCTGTGCCGCTCTCAATTCCGTCAATTCCGTCTATGCTGTTGGCGTTGGTCAGATTATACCATTTCAGGGCGTCGTTGTAGAAATTCTTCACCGTAAGTCCGAAGCCGTCGTTGTTGTTCGACTCTTCCCACGAGTATCCGAGCATGGCACCTACGTGGTGTACGTCGGCGAAAGTCTTGTCGTAGTTGCCGTAAAGTTCAAACACGCTCTTGTTGTTCATGTAGGTGTTGCGTCGTGCCTGGCCGTTGGTGTTCACAATCTGCGACTTGGTGGAGTGGTATTGGCTGTATGTGTTTTGGTCGGTCATGTAGGAGTAGTTGGCGCTGAGCGTAAGCTCCTTGATGATTTTAAGGTCGGCCTTGCCCGTAACCTGAAGTCGCTTATAGACGGTTTTCTCGGTGTCTTCGTTGAGCATCGATACGGGATTGTAGTAGTTTGTCACCGATGTGGAGCCATACCACGATCCGTCCTCGTTGCGCACGGGCTGCAGCGGCGAGTAATACACCATGGCATCGGTTATGCTCATGCCCTTCACGTCGGACACTACGCCCTCAGCTGTGGTTTGGTTGGCATTTACTCCAAGCGAGAGGGTGAGGTGGTCTTTCAGCACTGTTGACTGTCCGAAGGCACGCGCACCGAAGGTTTTGTTGTCGGTGTTGCGTATCACGCCCTGGCGGTCGATGTAGTTGAGGCTCACGTTGTAGCTCGATTTCGCGTTGCCTCCGCTCACTGCGATGTTGTGGCTGTGTGACACTCCAGTGCGCTCCACCTGACTTTGCCAGTCGGTGTCGGCTCCTTCGTCGCTAGGCAGGGTGAAGTTGTTCTTTGCAGCATAGTCGCGCAGTTGCGAGGCGGTGGCCACTTTCAGGTCTTTCGCAACATTGTCGAAGGCCACATAGCCGTTGTAGCTCACATGGGCAGAGCCTTGTCGGCCGCGTTTTGTGGTGACGATAATCACTCCGTTGGCGGCTTTCGATCCGTAGATGGCTGTTGCTGTGGCATCGCGCAACACGTCGATCGACTCGATATCATCGGGGGCAACGAGCGAAAGGTCAACTCCAGGTATGCCGTCCACTATATAATAAGGTTGCATGGCATCGCCCTCGCGCAACGTTGAAGCTCCGCGCAGAATCACCGACATGTTGGGTTCGTTAGGGTTGCTGCTTGTGGTTATCGACAGACCGGGCACTTTTCCCTGAAGCATCTCGGCCGGTGTGGTATATACGCCACGCCCTAGCTCGTCGGCCTGCAGCGTGGTTATGCTGCTCGTTATGTCCTTGCGGCGCATCTTGCCATAGCCCACAACCACCACTTCGTTGAGCTGATGGTTGTCTTCCTGCAGCCTCACTGTCGTTCCGTCGGTGAGTGTGAGTTGCTGGTTCTTGTAGCCGAGATACGACACTTCGATTGTTGTTCCGGCTTTCAATCCGCTGAACGAGAAACGTCCGTCAATGTCGGTGACAGTCTTTTTTTGTGTGCCGACAATGCTTACCGACGCTCCTATGATAGGATCGCCTTTCTCGTCGACCACCGTTCCGCTCATGTTTCCGGGCATGGGGTCGGCATTGTGGTTCTCGCTCGGAGCTGTTGCCGGCACGTTGAAGGCAGGAATTGCTGCGGATGCGTATGCGCTTCCGCCTGCAATCAACAGTGTCAAGGCAACGTTTGTCCTGAATTTCATCATGGATTTCTGTTTTGATTTGTAATAATGCATGTTATCCGTTAGGTGTAAAAACATCTTTTCGGCTGCAAAATTATACTTTGCATATTACAAAGGCATGTCGGCTATATTAAGCGGATAAGACAAAGAATTGTTGTCGAATGCTATTGCGTAACACGTTAGTAACAAATGTTTTTATACCGTGCGGTTAACATCTTTTTGTATGTCGTATGTGCCGCATTTGGCTATTAAGTCGTAATTTTGTACCAGAAAATCACGACTGCTGACGGCAAATGTACGAATTAAATTTCACAAATAGGCCATGTCAGCATTTTTTTATGGAAGAAAAGGACAGGTATATGCCTTTTTAGAATAATAAAACAAACTATCTTATATATAAAGCAACAGAAAAAGAAAATGAAAAATTGTTTTGAAAAGTTTTTCACGGGGGCTAAACGCACTGCCGTTGCGGCTCTCGTGGCAATTGGTGTCGGCGGCGTGCCGACCGCAGAAGCGCAGACCACCGTGCAGACCACCTTCAAGGTGTGCGCCCTCAATGTGGATGGTCTGCCGCAGAAAATCCTATCTTACGACCTCAACGCCGACGGACCGGGTTCTGACGGCACGAAGAAAATCGGACAGTATATCGCCAATAGCGGTATCGACGTGCTCGGATTGAGCGAGGACTTCAACTACAATGGCAGTCTGCTCGAAGGTGCCGGCGACAATTATCAGTCGGGCACATGGCGCGGCAGCATCTCCATCTCCAGCACAGGCAATCTTGATATAGAGAACTTGCGTTTCCCAACCGACGGCTTGCAGTTTCTCGTGAAGAAGGGACTCACCTTCGGCGACGAGAGTTGGACGGCCTGGGTGCAGAACTACGGCAAGTTTACCGACGGTGCCGACGAACTGGTGACCAAGGGATACCGATATTATAAGGTGAACCTCGGTCAAGGCATCATGGTGGAATTCTACATCATGCACATGGATGCAGAGACCGGCGAAGAGGACAATGCCGCCCGCGCTTCGCAGTGGGAACAGCTCCGCGACGCTATTCTCGCCAACAATAGCGGTCTGCCCAAGATTGTGATGGGCGACACCAACAGCCGTTACACCCGCGACGACATCCTCAATCTCTTCACCAACCCCATTACAGCCGACGGCAACTACACCGTTAGCGACGTGTGGGTGGAGAAGTGCAAAAACGGCACTTATCCCACACTTGGCGCCGATGCACTCGTTGTGCCCGATGCCGACAAGACTAAATCGAGTGCCTATATTGAGAACGAAATCGTGGACAAGGTGCTCTACCTCAACCCCACCCACGGCGGAATGCAGCTCACGCCCAACTCCATCACGTTCGATGCCGACAACTATCTCAAGGACGACGGTACGTTGCTCGGCGACCATGTGCCCGTAGTCGTGGAGTTCAAGGCCGAAGGCACAACCTATGCACCAGCCGCTTCCACCGACTTTTGGCGCGGAGAAACTTGGACAGGCAATGGCCAGCAGGTGTATCTCTATAATGTAGGGAGCCATTATTTCATCTCCAACGATTTCGGTCCTACGGTGACAAACATCTCGCAAGCACCAATTTGGGGCATTTGGGGCAGTTCCAGTTCGTACACAATCAGCAATGATGGCTATCGCGTGCGTATGGAGTCTACCAGCAAAGATGACCAAGGTGTCGTTGCGGGTTCAGGCGCATCGACCTTCACAACTTGTGAGGATGGTGTGACCGACGGTAGTTACCGTTTCGGAAAGAAGAAAAAATGGACTGTATTTACAAACCGTACCCGCTTCTTCGGTGTTGCCATCGAGGACGGTAAGGCTATCTATACTGCCGCAGAAACCAAGGAGTCTGTTAACAACGACTGGCTCCTCATCTCCGAAGCCCAAAAACAGGCTTATCTGAAATATGTGGAACTCTACAACGAGGCCAACAGTCTGTTGGGCGAGCGCGACGACCTCAACGACGAACTGATCAGCGCGCTCGAAAACACCAAGTCGTCCAACTACAGCACCGTAGCCGGCGACACTGAGGCCCTGGAGGCAATCATCGCCAAGTATCAGACGCTCGACGTGAATATCACCGATGCCAAGTATGCAACCACTTGTCTGCCGTGGAACGGCGAAGTGCCTGCTGGTGTCACCGTGTATATCGCCACAAAATACAATGAGAGTGCCACCGCCACAAGCTCGGTGCACCTCGAAAAGTATGACGCCGCCGTGCTGCCCAAGGGCGTAGGCTTCCTGCTCTACTCCGACAATGCCGACACTTACACCTTCAAGCGCACCACGAGTGCAGCCGAGACACCTGCCGGAAATATCCTCAGCGGTACTTACAAGAAAATCGAAAACAGTCATCTCGACTTCACCAACCACAACTATATGTTGCTTGGAAACAAGAGTCAGGGCGTGGGCTTCTACCGTCTTGCCTCCGACTCCTACATACCCGCCTTCCGCGCCTACATTCTGCGCGACAAGAACACCAGTGCCGACAGCAACCAATATGCAGTGTTCGACTTCAATGGCGAGACTTCAATCAACGGCATCGACAATGCCTCCGGCGCAACGGTGAAGGCCGTGTTCGGCATAAACGGAGAGCAGCGTGCCAAGTTGCAGCGCGGCATCAACGTGGTGAAGATGACCGACGGAAGCGTGAAGAAAGTGATTGTGAAATAAAACGAAGTAACAACGGAATATGAAAACAATGGAAGACGCCAAAAATACATACGTCGCTCCCCGTGTGGCAGAGCTGGATGTCGTGATGTGCGACCTTATGAGTGGGTCGATAAATTCTTACGACAAGAACGGCAGCGAAGAAATAAAGGGCGAGGAATCGCTCAGCAACCGCAACGACATGCAGTGGGACAATGACGCATCGTGGGACAGTGACAACGACTGACCTGCACCGTATTGAATGAAACGGGGACGCTTCGCGCATTGCGAAGCGTCCCCGTTGTTTCGTTTTTATGCCCGGCATGAGCAAATACTGGCGTATGAAATTAGCTATTGGTGTCCGGATAAATATTGGTCTAACATTGTAAAATGTGGAATGTCTGATCTTTATAAGACATCTGAAAGCACGGAGATTGCCTTTGCCCATTGCATGGTTTGCCCTCAATTGCCCCAGTATGGGGCGAATATTATAGGATAGGGGCTTGCCCCTATATATTAAGCATCGCCGTATTTTGCCCCTTACAGGGGCAAAATTAGTGAAACGAATAAAACGCAGGGGCAAGCCCCTGCGCTATAATCTGTCGTCCCTACGGGACTCGCTAGTTGCGAAAGTTT
>CAVCLB010000019.1:0-36272 GCA_963602915.1 Dysosmobacter segnis
TTAAGTAGGTGGGTGTGCCGGAGCTGAACCAATAAGCCCCGAACTTTCCCGTAGAAAAACAGTTGAGCAGACTGAATGGATTGAAAACATCAGGAGAGAAAGCGGAGAAATGATAGCCGTCATAGTTTTCTTTCAACTTCTCCACCACGTCATCCTTGGTCATCCTTCTCTTTCTGCTCAGTTCCTCGATGTCTTCGGACATTTGCGAAAGCAGCTCCTCCTTGGTTATGCCGCAGATGCCAGCATAGTCATCTTCCATTGAAATGTTGGTGATATTGTTCAGCTCGCTGAAGATGCTTACTTGCGAGAATTTCGTGATGCCAGTGAGGAAGACGAAGCGGAGCTTTGCCTCGCTGTACTTCAGCGGACTGTAAAAATTGCGCATGATGTTGCGGAGAACATCCAGTTGTTCTTTCTCATGGGCCACATCAAGCATGGGCGCATCATATTCGTCGATGAGCACCACCACCTGCTTGCCTGTCTTCTCATAGGCGGTATCAATGAGTTTGATGAGGCGGTTGTTAGTTCCTTTTATGGGTTCTGTAATGCCCCATTTCTTTTCTTCATCTTGCAGTCGATAGTCCAAGTATTCTTCCAGTTGGTCTCCCTCCATGTGCTTCCCTCCACTCATGTCGAAGTGTAGCACGGGATATTCTGTCCATTCCTTCTCCAACTTTTCAACAGCCAATCCTTTGAAAAGCTCCTTTTTGCCCTCAAAGTAACTTTGCATGGTTGTGACGAGGAGCGACTTGCCGAAACGGCGTGGCCGCCCCAGGAAAAAATGTTTTCCGCCGCTATGAGCCATGCGGTAGATGTATTCCGTCTTGTCGATGTAGAGGAGATCTCTGTTGATGATTTCCTCGAATGTCTGTATGCCTATGGGATATAATTTCAGTGCCATAATCTTCTGCTTTAATGGTGCGTCAGGGGGCATCAATGGACGATGACCGTTAAGTGCGTGTAAATTTACGGTTATTGTTGGAGATACGCAAGCCTTTCTTGAAGCTTTCGCAGAGAATTCCTTCTGATAATTAAATAATTGCAAATGTAATCCTGTGCATTATTTAATCTGATTTTGCCCCCTGTCCTGACGGGTGGCGCGCCTATCGGCTGCTAACGGTGAGCACTCCCAGTGTGCCGGTAGACACGGCGCGGTAGCGCATAAGCTTCTTGCCCTGGTCGCCCTTGGCCACTATGCCGCCGTTGTTCATGTCGTATTCGCGCTTGCACGAGGCGCACACGGCGTGTCCGGCTGCGGTCATCGACATCTTGTAGGAGGGTGTGCCGTGCTCGGCATAGCAGTTGGGGCATTGGCTGTCGTAGGCATAGAGTGTGGCGGGCGAACCGAGATTGCCGTAGCCCACGATTATGCCCGACTTGTTGTATGCACCCAGTATTATGGAACGGCGCAGGTCAACGGCATCAGCACGCGACTTGCTCGATGCGCCGTGGTTGCTCTCGAAGCAGAAATAGGTGGCTCCGCTCTCGGTGGAAGTGGTTATGCGGCAGAACACTCCGGGCGACAGTTGGTTCATCGCGCTTTGCAGTGTGGGGTCGAGATGGGTGGAGTTGTCGAACACGAGGTAGCACGACTCGGTGCTGTACTCGTATTCGCTGTCGCCGCACGAGCTTGCCGTGAAAGCCACGGCAAGGGTCGCGGCTATGGCTGTGAATATCCTTGCGGCTCTCATTCGGCAGCGGTTTTGCGCCCGAGCAGTGCGGCTTCTGCCTCGTCTACCCGGTTGAATGTGAACTGTGCGAGTGTAGATTGCATTAGCTCGGCCACGCGGTCGTTGCACAGGTTGCCTATGCTTCCGGCGTGGGTGTGGTGTATCTCGCGGCAAGCGCGGAACTCGCCGCGCTCTATCTCCAAGCCCACCTGCTTGTAGGCATCGCGGAACGGCACGCCCGAGGCGGCAAGGCGGTTCACCTCCTCCACCGAGAACATGGGGTCGTAGATGCTGTTGTCGAGTATGTGCTCGTTCACTTCCATGCGGTTCACTATGTAGGCTGCCATACGCAGGCAGTCGGTCAGTTCGCCGAAGGCAGGCAGAAACACCTCTTTTATTATCTGCAGGTCGCGGAAATAGCCCGAGGGCAGATTATTCATAATCATTGTCACCTGCGTGGGCAGGGCCTGCAGCTTGTTGCACTTGGCGCGTATCAGTTCAAACACGTCGGGGTTTTTCTTGTGCGGCATGATGCTGCTGCCCGTGGTGCACTCCTTGGGGAGGCGCACGAACGAAAAGTTCTGGCTGTTGAAGAGGCACGCGTCGAACGCCATCTTGGCCAGTGTGCCGGCCACCGAAGCCATAGCGAAGGCCACGTTGCGCTCCATTTTGCCGCGTCCCATCTGTGCGTAGACCACGTTGTAGTCCATCGTGTCGAAGCCGAGAAGGCTTGTTGTGAGCTCGCGGTTGAGCGGGAACGACGACCCGTAGCCTGCCGCCGAACCGAGAGGGTTGCGGTTTGTCATGCGCCAGGCGGCGAGAAGGAAGAGCATATCGTCGGCGAGCGACTCGGCATAGGCACCAAACCACAGTCCGAAGGAGCTTGGCATGGCCACCTGAAGGTGGGTGTAGCCCGGCATGAGCACGTCCTTATACTGTTCGCTCTTCTGCTGCAGCTCGTCGAAGAGAGTCTTCACGCCCTCGGTGATGAGGCGCAGTTCGTGGCGGGTGAAGAGTTTCAAATCAACGAGCACTTGGTCGTTGCGCGACCGTCCGCTGTGTATTTTCTTGCCCATGTCGCCCAGACGGCGCGTGAGCATCAGCTCCACCTGCGAGTGCACATCCTCCACTCCTTCTTCAATGACAAACTCGCCGCGCTCGCACTGGGCGTATATTGCCTTGAGTTCGTGCAGCAGTGTGTCGAGCTCGTCGCGCTCTACAAGTCCTATCGAGCACAACATCGTGACGTGGGCCATTGAGCCGAGCACGTCGTAGGGGGCGAGATAGAGGTCGAGCTCGCGGTCGCGGCCCACGGTGAAACGTTCTATTTCCTCGTTCACGGAGAAGTTCTTTTCCCAAAGTTTACTAGCCATTTTTCCTTCGTCTATGGTTTCTTGCATTGGCGGCGCATGCTCTCGTGCCGCGCCGCACGTTGTATCTAAAAAAAGCGGCGACCTTGCCGGCCGCCGCTTGTGTAGTGGTTCTACTCGTAGTTTATTATCTGCAGCGTGTCGGCTATCTTCTCCAGACCCTCCTCCAGCGGTTTCTTCACCATTCCTTTTATGAAGGGATTGAGCTCAGCCTTTATCGTTAGCTTCATCTTGCACGACGTTTCGCTCACGGGAAGAATCTGTATCCAGAAATTGAACGGCACGGGGCTCTGTTCAGTCTCAAACTTGATGCACTTCGGTTCTTCGCGGTTTACTATGCGCAGACGTATCTTGCCCACCGGGGCAACGTCTACCGAGAGCGAATCGGAGTCGAACGTGAAGTCTTTTATCTTGTCCTCGGGAATGCGCGAACGCACGCTTTCGAGGTGGGAGAGGTCGCTGAGCATGTCGTAGACACGCTGCTGCGGATGTGGTATCTGCCTTATGCTACTTTCAAATGTACTCATATTGTTTTGTTATGGTGACAACATTGCGCCGTGTGCAACGGGTGCCGGCAGCGTGGTGAGTGCCGGCAAGTGCGCGGTTATTTCTTCCAGTTGGCCGGGTCTTTGCGCCACTCGTGCAGCAGTTCCACGTCGCTTTCGGCTATGTAGCCCGTTGCGAGAGCCTGCTCCACCACGTGTTCGTAGTCGGTGAGAGTCTCCAGGCGCACGTCGGCATCGGCAAATGCCTTTGTTGCCACGGGGAAACCGTAGGTGTAGGAGGCCACCATGCCCACCACTTCGTAGCCTGCCTCGCGCAGTGCGGCAACGGCCTTGAGTGAGCTTCCGCCCGTAGAGATGAGGTCTTCAACCACCACTACCTTCGAACCGGCGGGCAGTTCGCCCTCGATGAGGTTCTGCATGCCGTGGTCTTTGGCCTTGCTGCGCACATAGACAAACGGGAGGTTGAGTGCGTCGGCCACGAGTGCGCCCTGGGCAATGGCTCCGGTGGCCACTCCGGCCACGGCTGTTGCCTCGGCGAAATGCTCGAGAATGGTGTGGGTGAGCTCAAGCTTCACATAGCTGCGGAGCTCGGGAAAGGAGAGGGTCTTGCGGTTGTCGCAGTAGAACGGTGACTTCCATCCCGAAGCCCAAGTGAAAGGATCGTTGGGCTGGAGCTTTATTGCCTTCACGCCGAGCAGTTTGCCGGCAAACACTTTCTTTGTTGTTTCCATGACTTTATGTTTTCGTTGTTTCTTTTAGGCTTGTTCTTTGCCCTTTCATGCACCGCAGAAAAGGCTTGTGTTGCAAAGTTAGCACAAACGTGCGACACGCACAAATAAATGGCGTTTATTCTTGTTAATGTGGCGCGCTGCCGCCACCTGCCGAGCAATTTGTGACAGGCCGTGACGCACATTCGGCAAAAAGTGGCTAATTTTGCAGCCAATACAACGCACGAAGATATGTTTCACACACTGCATACAGACACTCCTCTGCCCCTGAAATTCACCTATCCGTTCTGCTACGAACCGCACCCTCTGTGCCGCGAAGCCGCCGCCGAGGTGCAGCGTCACATCCAAAGCAGCGGCGTGATGAGCGGCGAGCGCGGCGGCAAGATGTTTGGCGTGCTCGTGGTGAGGCAGAAAGGCGATGCGTGCGATGGTGAAGAAGGCGCACGATTGGGCTTCGTTGCCGCCTATTCCGGACTGCTCTCCGGCCGCAACGATTGGCCGTGGTTTGTGCCGCCGGTGTTCGACGCGCAGCAACCCGGTGGACATTTCAAGACTGTTGAGACCCGGATTTCGGCAATCAACGCCGAGATAGCCGCCATAAGCGGTAGCCCGGAATATGCCGAAGCGGTCGAAAACGTGAAGAAAACGAATGCCCTTGCCGCGCAGGAAACTGAACGGATGAGGCGCGAGATGGCCGAAGCCAAGCAGAAACGCGACGCGCGGCGAGCCTCGGCTACTGAAATAAACGATGAAGAAAAGGCCGCGATGGAGCGCGAAAGCCAGCACATGAAGGCCGAACTGCGGCGCGCACGCAAGCATTTCGACGCGATGTGCGCCGAGGCTGAGGCTCACTTGAAGTGCTTGGAAAACCGCATTGAGGAGCTGCGCACTGCACGGCGCGACATGAGCGAAGCTTTGCAGAATTGGCTTTTTGCTCAATATCGCATGCTCAACGCACGCGGCGAGCGGCGCGACCTGGGCGACATCTTCGCCCACACCGTGCACGGCAAACCTCCGGCAGGGTCGGGCGACTGCTGCGCCCCCAAGCTCTTGCAATATGCTTTTGCCCACGGTCTTCAGCCGGTGTGCATGGCCGAGTTCTGGTGGGGACCGTCGCCCGCAGGCGAGATACGCCATCATCTGCACTACTATCCGGCGTGCCGGGGCAAGTGTCTGCCCATACTCACGCACATGCTTCAGGGACTTGAAGTGGAGGACAACCCTCTTGCGCAGGACGATGGGGGCACGCTCGACATTCTGTATGAAGACGACTGGCTGGCCGTGGTGTGCAAACCGGCGGGCATGCTCAGCGTGCCGGGAAAAGAGGGTAGGGCATCGGTGGTGTCGGTGATGCAGAGTCACTGGCACGGCGAAACCGAGGTTATGGTGGCGCACCGTCTCGACATGGACACGAGCGGACTGCTTGTCGTGGCCCGGTCGCGTGAGATTCTCGCCGCACTGCAACGGCAGTTTGAGCGGCGCGAGGTGAAGAAGAAATACCTTGCCGTGATTGACGGTTGCCCGAAACGGCGCGGCAAGGGCATGGTGAACCTGCCGCTGGCTCCCGACACGCTCGACCGTCCGCGCCAACGGGTTGACTTCACGGAAGGCAAGGAGGCCGTTACTGGCTACGAACTGCTGCAGACCGACGGCCGACTGACGCTCGTAGCTCTCTATCCGCACACCGGGCGCACCCACCAGCTGCGCCTGCACTGCGCCCACGCCGACGGGCTTGGTTGCCCCATACACGGCGACCCGCTCTACGGTCAACGCGCCGACAGACTGTGTCTGCATGCTGCAAGCATCACCTTCTCGCATCCCGTTACGGGGCGCAAGATGTCGTTTGAAAGCGCACCGCAATTCAGTGTAATGCCCGGCAACAATGCCGCGCAAGGCGAAAAAGACGACTTGGGGAAGGCGTAAAAATGAATTCAAATGCTCTAAATGTCGTTTCAAGAGCACAAATGGCTGCTTCATCTTCGTTTTTTCTGCTTTTTTGACGTAACTTTGCACATTGCTCTCCTTGGTGCAACCTACTGCACGGCAGGGCAATGTAATAAAAGACAATCATATATGAGAGACATCTGCTGTATAGGCCACATAACTAAAGACAAAATTATCACCCCGCGCCAGACTGTTTACATGGCCGGAGGCACATCGTTCTATTTCGCCAATGCCATCAACCACCTGCCCGGCGAGGTTTCGTTCCAACTGGTTACGAAGCTCGGCGAGGGCGAGATGGAGTCGGCCGACGTGATGCGCCGCGACGGAATCGACGTGCTCACCTATCCGTCGGCACACACCGTGTATTTCGAAAACAAGTATGGCGAGAACCAGAACGAGCGCACACAGCGCGTCTTGGAACGTGCCGACCCGTTCACCATCGACGAGATGCGCTCCGTCGATGCGCGCGTTTATCATCTCGGCACGCTTCTCAGCGACGACTTCTCGCCCGAGGTGGTGAAGTATCTCTCGCAGAAAGGACGCATTTCAATTGATGCCCAGGGTTATCTGCGCAAGGTGGTGGGCGACAAGGTGCACCCCGTTGACTGGGCAGAAAAGCGCGAGATTCTCGCCTGCACCGATATAATAAAGGTGAACGAACGCGAGATGGAGGTGATAACTGGCCTCACCAATCCGAGAGCAGCTGCACGCCAGCTGGCCGAATGGGGAGTGCGCGAGGTGGTGGTGACGCTCGGAAGCTACGGATCGCTCATATATGCCGAGGGCAAGTTCCACGAGATTCCGGCCTACGCACCGCACGACGTCGTTGATGCCACGGGTTGTGGCGACACCTACTCGGCCGGTTATCTGTATTGCCGCGCGCAGGATGCGGGCTACGACGAGGCAGGCCGCTTCGCTGCGGCGATGTGCACGCTGAAGCTCGAGCACAACGGTCCGTTCGACCAGGATGCTCATGCCGTGCGCGAGGTGATGCAGACCGACATCATGCCGTGCATAGCCGAATATGAACGGTTGTGCGAAACGGCCTGACAATAGCTGCACGCAAAACATAACAAAGGCCCCGCCGCACATGCCGTGAGTAGTTTCCGGCAAGCGGCGGGGCCTTTGTGCGTTGGCGCATAATAAAGCCCTGGAAGGGCGTCACAATCGTAGCCCAGAGTGAGGATGGAGCGAAGCGATATCCGTAACCCTGGGTTTCATGTATGTCGAAGTAGGTTGGCCTGTAAGGTCAACACAACAAACAATTATTGTGCTGACCTTACAGGCCAGCCTTGAAACTCAATTATTTACCCAGGGTTACACCGTTTGCTGTTGCAAACGGCTCACCCTGGGCTACGACTGTTACGCCCTTACAGGGCTGATGAATGTAATGTCTCTTTTTATGCTTATTGTTCTACAAAAAACAGTGCAGAATATTTTATCGATTTTGAACACCCGACCCGAAGGGGCAAACTCTGCATAACCGCTGGTGACCGAAGGAAACCTGCGGTTATGGCATCTGATTATAAAATCGTCCTCGAAGAGGGCGAGCTTTCCAAGCAAAGATTCTCTATGAGAGTGTTCGCCCTCTTCGAGGACGACGATAAGATTGTCATTCAGAATCCGCAGGTTCCGCTCGCAATGCTCGCTCCACCAGCGGTTATGCAGAGTTTGCCCCCTTCGGGGACACCTGCTAAATGACAAAGCGGAAAATTGAGTTAACAAAAAAGCCCGGCGACACTGTCGTGTCACCGGGCTTTGTGTTTATCTCAATTTTCTGAGATTTCCGTTGCCATTAGAGCTGGGGACCAGCTGCTACGAGAGCCTTACCAGCCTCGTTGGTCTCATACTTCTTGAAGTTCTTGATGAAGCGTGCAGCCAAATCCTTAGCCTTCTCCTCCCACTGCGAAGCCTCAGCGTAGGTGTCGCGCGGGTCGAGGATGTTGGGATCAACACCGTTGAGCTGTGTGGGAACAACGAAGTTGAAGAAAGGAATAACCTTTGTGGGAGCTGCGTCGATGCTGTGGTCGAGGATAGCGTCGATGATACCGCGGGTGTCGCGGATAGAGATACGCTTGCCTGTTCCGTTCCAGCCGGTGTTCACCAAGTAAGCCTTGGCACCGCTCTTCTCCATCTTCTTAACCAGCTCTTCTGCATATTTTGTAGGATGCAGCTCGAGGAATGCCTGGCCGAAGCAAGCAGAGAATGTCGGGGTGGGCTCGGTGATGCCGCGCTCTGTACCTGCCAACTTGGCTGTGAAGCCAGAGAGGAAGTAATACTTCGTCTGCTCAGCGTTCAGGATAGAAACGGGAGGCAGCACGCCGAAGGCGTCGGCCGACAGGAAGATAACCTGCTTAGCGGCGGGACCCTGAGAGTAGGGACGCTGGATGTTCTTGATGTGGTAGATAGGATAGCTTACGCGAGTGTTCTCGGTAACCGACTTGTCGGCGAAGTCAATCTTGCCTTCCTTGTCAACGGTCACGTTCTCGAGCAGAGCGTCGCGGCGGATTGCGTTGTAGATGTCGGGCTCAGACTCCTTGTCGAGGTTGATAACCTTGGCGTAGCAGCCGCCTTCGAAATTGAACACGCCCTCGTCGTCCCATCCGTGCTCGTCGTCGCCGATGAGCTTACGCTTCGGGTCGGTAGACAGTGTGGTCTTGCCGGTGCCAGAGAGACCGAAGAAGATAGCGGTGTTCTCGCCGTTCATGTCGGTGTTGGCAGAGCAGTGCATGGAAGCCATGCCCTTCAGGGGAAGGAAGTAGTTCATCATAGAGAACATACCCTTCTTCATCTCGCCGCCATACCATGTGTTGATGATCACCTGCTCCTTGCTTGTAACGTTGAACACAACGGCTGTCTCAGAGTTCAGACCGAGTTCCTTGTAGTTCTCAACCTTTGCCTTTGATGCGTTGTAAACGATGAAGTCGGGCTCCTGGTCGAACTCTGCCTCGTTCTGAGGACGGATGAACATGTTGGTCACGAAGTGTGCCTGCCATGCTACCTCAACGATGAAGCGCACCTTCATGCGGGTGTCCTTGTGAGTTCCGCAGAAACCGTCAACTACGAACAACTTCTTGTTGGAGAGCTCCTTCTTTGCTATTTCCTTAACGGCAGCCCATGCTTCCTTCGAGGCGCGGTGGTTGTCGTTCTTGTACTCCTCTGAAGTCCACCATACAGTGTCGTGCGAATTCTCGTCGTCAACGATGAACTTGTCCTTGGGCGAACGGCCGGTGTAGATACCGGTCATCACGTTCACGGCGCCGAGCTCGGTCTCCTGACCTACCTCAAAGCCCTCGAGGCCTTCCTTGGTCTCTTCGTTGAACAACACTTCGTAAGACGGATTGTAGAGCACTTCGGTAGTACCTGTAATTCCGTACTTCTCTAAAACTGACTTATCAAACTTTGCCATTTTTATAAAAATATTTTAGAATAGTGATTAATGAATCAATTTCCGCAGGCCGTGCTCCGCTCTTGCCTAGTTGGGGCCGTTGTTTCTGCACGGCGACTTTCATTGTTCTTATTGCATAAAAATATTGGCATAGGAGAATGCCGGGATTGCATCCTGACATCTTTGTTTACCACCGCAAAGTTAGGGAAAAACTATAAGATAACGCCAATTATGAATGATAAAATTTGCCTACACGCAGTCTTTTTTATGTTAAAATAATGCAAAGTCTTGCACCTGTGTGCCGATTGCAATTTGGATGTGGCAGATTGGAACTTTTGTTTGGCGCAATGGGACGGCCGGCGGCGCAGTCGGTGCAGTCACAGGAGCGTGCCCCGGTGTGTTAAAACATCGCAAAAAAGCGTGCCGCCGTGCGTTTGCCTTGGGCCAAGCGGCACGATTGTGGGGATTTATGTGTAAATTTGCACGGTTAAAGCAGCGCTTCGGCCACCGGGGCGCACTTTTTGTATATGATCTGACCATAGAAAAGGCATTGCCCGGACATCAACAATTAACAACAATACACATGGAAATTATAGATTTCAGCAAGACCAACTCCATCATCAACAAGTATATGGCTGAGATGCGTGACAAGGACTACCAGAAGAACCGTTTGCTGTTCCGCAACAACATCATGCGCGTGGGCGAGCTCATGGCCTACGAGCTGAGCAAGACTTTCGGCTATGTTGAGCGCGAGGTGCAGACGCCGCTCGGCGTGGCCAAGGTGAACGTTCCGGCCGACAGACTCGTCATCGGCACCATTTTCCGCGCCGGACTGCCTTTCCACCAGGGTTTCCTCAATATCTTTGACCATGCTGGCAACGCCTTCGTCTCGGCCTTCCGCGAGTATGAAGACGAGGCGCACACCAAGGTGGGCATACATGTGGAGTATCTCGCCACGCCCCATCTCGACGGTGCCACGCTTGTTATTGCTGACCCGATGCTCGCCACAGGCGGTTCGATGGAGCTAGGCTACAAGGCGTTTCTCACCAAGGGCACGCCCAGCAAGGTGCATGTGGCCTGCGTGATAGCAGCTCCCGAGGGCATAGAACACATACGCCGCACCTTCCCCGAAGACACCACGATATGGTGCGCAGCGGTCGATCCGGCTCTCAATGAGCACAAATATATCGTGCCGGGCTTCGGCGATGCCGGCGACCTTTGCTACGGCGGAAAGATATAATGCCGCGATGTTATACGCATCGGTGCGGTGCATTTTAGGCAGGCAGATAGCGGTGTCTTTCAAGGCACGCGCTGCCCCAATCGCAAACAAGGCTTCTTTGCACTGCAAGGAAGCCTTTGTTGTAAGCAAAAGAAGCCTTGTTTGGCATGCAAACAAGGCTTCTTTTTAAATGAATAAATAGTATGTTTTGGGGGCTTATGCCTCGCGCTGGCGTGTGCCCATGCGTGCTTCTACTACGTTCACCACATAGTCGCCGAGCTTTTCGCATTCCGACACGATGTCCATATACATGGTGCCAATGGCGTAGGTGTACTTGTGGTCGTTCACGTCGTTGATGTTCTGGCTCTTGAGCTGGTTGCGGTAGTTGTTAATCTCGTTCTCGATGTTGAACGAGCGGTTGGCATCGTGGTTTTCGCGGCGGCCCTGCAGCAGCACGTTCATCTGTGTGAGCGAGTCGTCGGTGAGCTCAAACATCTGGTGCAGGTGCTCATACTGCTTCTCGGTGAAGTCTTCCTTGCCCGACAACTTGCGGTTGATGGTGCGCGCAATGTTGTAGCACGAGTCGCCTATCGACTCTATTTCGCTTATCTCGCGCAGCATGGCGCGTATCTTGGCCTTGGTTTCGTCGGAGAGATGCGCGTCGGAAACGTTGTCGAGATAGTTGGCTATCTCTATCTCCATGTTGTCGGATATGCTCTCGTATTTCTCTATTCTTGCAAACAACTTTGTGAAGGCTGCGTCGTCTTTCACGCCGAGCAGTTCGCGCACCATACCGAACATGCGCTGTATGCGCTCTGCAAATGCCTGTATCTCTTTCTGTGCTTCGAGCACCGAAAGCTCGGGGGTCTGCATGATGCCCGACGAGATGAAGCGCAGGCGGAAATCTTCTTCCTCGTCAACGCGGCGCGGCTTTATCACGGTGCGCACGAATTTCTCTATCTGCGGAATAAACCATATTAGCAGCATGGTGTTGCACACGTTGAACGAAGTGTGGAAGGCTGCGAGCACCACCGACAGCTTATGCGCGTTGAGGCCGCCCGCTTCGGGGTCGTAGCCCACCAGACGGCACACCATATTTATAAAGGGATAGAACAGGATGAGCACCCATATCACGCCCGTGACGTTGAACACGAGGTGGGAGAAGGCCGCGCGGCGCGCCTGTGTGTTGGCTGCGAGGGCTGCAAGGTTGGCCGTGAGCGTGGTGCCTATGTTCTCGCCCATCACCAGCGCGATGCCCATATATATTGGTAGCACGCCGCTTGAGCACAGCACCATGGTTATGGCCATGAGCGCAGCCGACGACTGCAGGATGCAGGTGAGCACTGTTCCGATGAGCAGGAAGGTGATTATGGTGAGATAGCTGTTGGTGTCGAACGAACCGAAGAAGTGCAGCACCGACTGGTTGTGGCTCAAATCCATCTCATTGCCGGTCTGCGAGAGCAGCGCAATAGAGAAGAACATGAAGGCAACGCCGAAAAGGAAATCGCCTATGTAGCGGTGGCGGCGTGTGTAGATGAGCAGAATGGCCACGATGAAGGCCGGGAACACCGCGTCGAGAAGGTTGAACGAGAAACCGAGCGACATAATCCAGGCCGTGAACGTGGTGCCGATGTTGGCTCCCATGATTACCGATATGGCCTGGGCGAGTGTCAGCAAGCCGGCGTTGACAAACGAAACGGTCATCACCGTTGTCGCCGTTGACGACTGCACAGAGGCGGTTACGAACATACCGGTGAGAAGTCCGGTGAAGCGGTTGGTGGTCATTGCCCCGAGGATGTGCCGCAATTGCGAGCCCGCCATCTTCTGGAGCGCTTCGCTCATCACCTTCATTCCGTAGATGAGAAGGGCCAATGAGCCGACAATCTTAAAAAAAATCCAAATCGACATATTTTTATTTAATTTGTGATGCGGTGTTGCATTTCGTGTCGAAAAAAGGGCGTATCTTTACATCCGCTACTTCCATTGACAATTAGTTAAACATCCTAACGCTGTAACGAGAATGAAACAGATGATACAAATACGCTGCAAAAATAATAAAAAAATTGTAAAAGTGGAAACAGGCAGCACACTTTCTGACATTTTTAAATGCCTGGACATCGACATGCCTTACGGTCCGGTGAGCGCAAAGGTGAACAACAAGGTGGAAGGACTGCACTTCCGCGTCTACCGCAACAAGGATGTTGAATATCTCGACATGCGCTCGGCATCGGGCTCGCGCGCCTACACACGCTCGCTTTTCTTCGTGCTCTGCAAGGCGGTGCACGACCTTTTCCCCGACGGCGAGGTGGTTATCGACATCCCCGTGAGCAACGGCTACTACTGCGATTTGCGCATAGGACGCGCCGTAACGGCCGCCGACGTTGACAGTCTGCGCTCGCGCATGCAGCAGATAATCGATGCGCGCATACCAATACGCCGCCACGAAGCCCCCACACAGGAGGTTATCGACATGTTCAGACAGAGCGGCACCCACTCGAAATTGTCGCTCCTGAAGACATCGGGGCAGATTTACACCACCTACTACGACATCGACGGCTTCGCCGAATACTTCTACGGCACCTTGCTCACCAACACTTCGCAGCTCAAGCTCTTCGGCTTGGAACCCTACTACGACGGCATGCTTCTGCGCATTCCCTCGCTTGCCGACCCGTCGCGGCTCGGCGAACTCATAAAGCAGGACAAGATGTTCGGCATATTCAAGGAGCAACATCGGTGGCAGGAACTGCTCGGCGTGTCAACCGTTGGCACGTTCAACGAAGCGGTGGCCCAGGGGCACGCCAGCGATATAATAAATGTGTCGGAAGCATTGCAGGAAAAGAAGATAGCACGCATTGCCGACGAGATTGCCGCAAGGCCCAACGTGAAGATTGTGCTCATTGCCGGACCGTCGTCGAGCGGCAAAACCACCACCTGCAAAAGGCTTTCCATACAGCTTCTGTGCAACGGAATAAGACCGGTGCCGGTGTCGCTCGACGACTATTTCGTCGACCGCGAACTCACACCGCGCGATGCCGACGGCGAATATGACTACGAGTCGCTCTACGCGCTCAACCTCGAACTGCTCAACCGGCAGCTCAACCAACTCTTTGCCGGCGAGGAAGTGGAACTGCCGAAATACAATTTCCAAACCGGCCGAAGCGAGCCCAGCGGCAAGCGTCTGCGTCTCGCGCCCAACGATGTGCTGGTGATGGAGGGCATACACGCGCTCAATCCCGAGCTCACGGCCAAGATTCCAGAGACTCAGAAATACCGCGTCTATGCCTCGGCACTCACCACCATCCTGCTCGACAAGCACAACTACATTCCCACAACCGACAACCGCCTGCTGCGGCGCATCATTCGCGACTACAAATACAGGGGCTGTTCGGCTGCCGACACCATTCGCCGGTGGCCATCGGTGCGCAAGGGTGAGAACAAATGGATATTCCCCTACCAGGAAAACGCCGACGCGATGTTCAACACGGCAATGATTTACGAGTTTGCAGTGATAAAGGCACAGGCCGTGCCGCTGCTCGAACAGGTGCCCGAAAACTGCGCCGAATATGCCGAAGCCTACCGTCTGCGCAAGTTCCTTAAGTATTTCACCACGCTCGACTACGACACGCTTCCGCCCACGTCGCTGCTGCGTGAGTTCCTCGGCGGAAGTTCGTTCAAGTATTGAGAAAAACTGCATGGAAAACAACGATAAGCAAAACAACGGCAACTGCGTGCAGTCTTCTGCCGCGGCCAAGGCCGAATGCTGCGGCCAGACGGGCGTGACTGCAATGCAACAACCTTCGGAAATGAACAACGAAAAGGAAATTCTGAGGCAGACCGACGAGATGTATATGCGCCGGTGTCTGCAACTCGCCGCCAACGGCATGCGCCGCGCCAAGCCCAACCCCATGGTGGGGGCGGTGATAGTGGCGCGCGGACGAATAATAGGTGAGGGCTATCATGTGCGCTGCGGCGAGGGGCATGCCGAGGTGAATGCCTTTGCCTCGGTGAAGGAGTGCGATGCGTCGCTACTGGCCGAAGCTACCATTTATGTGAGTCTCGAACCTTGTTCGCACTACGGCAAGACTCCGCCCTGCGCCGACCTCATCATAAGCAAGGGCGTGCGGCGTGTCGTGGTGGGTTGCATCGACCCTTTTGCCAAGGTGCAGGGGCGTGGCATAAAGAAGCTGCGCGATGCCGGAATAGAGGTCACGGTGGGAGTGCTCGAGGCCGAGTGCCGCGAGCTTAACCGTCGTTTCATAACGAACAACGAGCGGCACCGGCCTTATGTGATATTGAAATGGGCGCAGACTGCCGACGGTTTTCTCGACGACCACGGCCACGCCACGGCCATATCCACTCCCTTCACGCAGATGCTTGTGCACAAACTGCGCTCAGAATGCGACGCCATAGCGGTGGGACGCACCACCGACGAGCGCGAACATCCGCGCCTCGACGTGCGCCACTGGGCGGGCGATGCGCCACGGCGCATAGTGATAGACAGCACCCGCCCGGCCTTTGAGGGGCTCGACTTCGCGCGCCCCGTAGTGCCGCAGTTGTTGGAATGGCTGCACGCCGAGGGCTGCCAGTCGCTCCTGGTGGAGGGCGGGGCGGCTACTCTCGCCTCGTTCATAGCCTCGGGCGAATGGGACGAGATACGCGTTGAGGAGTCGTGCACCACGACCGGCGGCGGAACACGGGCTCCGCAGTTGCCCGACGGCATGCGCGTGGAATGGCGCAAGGTGTATGACGGCAACGTGACGACGCTCTACCGCCGCGTCTAACTAACGAAAATAGTATAAGAACAATAATGAAAAAGGGGCTTGGACAACCATTGGTTGTTCAAGCCCCTGTGCTTTTTCGTTTTGCCGACTTGCTGATGTGTGGGTGCCGCGAGCGGGACTCGAACCCGCACGGCCATTTCTGGCCAAGGGATTTTAAGTCCCTCGTGTCTACCAATTCCACCATTGCGGCAGCCTTGTCGCGCTTTGGAGCGGCAAACGGGACTCGGACCCGCGACCTCAACCTTGGCAAGGTTGCGCTCTACCAACTGAGCTATTGCCGCATTTTGCTCGTAAAAGTTTTGCAAAGGTAGGGCTTTAATTCCGAAAGACCAAGTTTTTTTACATATTTTAAGTGGCACATCACACAATTCTACAAGCAGCATTTATTGCATCTATTATGAGCAATCTCATAAAAAAAGGCGGTCTCATCGAGACCGCCATAACAATATAAACTTTTGCTTTCATGGGCATAATGCGCCCATACGGGTATGTCGTCAGAGACGAGTCGTATATGTCATTAATGCACGGTCAGCCTTTGCATGTGAGGCGGGCCGACAGTTTTTCGAGCATGTCGCGCGTCATGGAGTCGAGGTCGTAGGTGGGGTTCCAGTCCCATTCGGCGCGTGCGCACGAGTCGTCCATGCGGTCGGGCCAGCTCTCGGCAATGCCCTGTTTGAGCGGGTCAACGTCGTATGTCATCTCAAACTCGGGCTTATACTTGCGTATGGCTTCATATATCGTTTCGGGGGCGAAGCTCATCGACGCGATGTTGAAGCCGTTGCGGTGCACAAGGCGCGTGGGGTCGGCCTCCATCAGGTCAATGGCTGCCTTCAAGGCATCGGGCATGTAAATCATGTCCATGCGCGTTCCCTGCTTTATGGGGCAGGTGAATTTCTCGCCGCGCACGGCAGAGTAGTATATATCGACGGCATAGTCGGTGGTGCCGCCGCCGGGGAGCGTGACGTTGGAGATTACTCCCGGGAAACGCACCGAGCGCGTGTCAACGCCGTAGCGCGTGTGGTAGTAGTCGCTGAGAAGCTCGGTGGCCACCTTGCTCACGCCGTAGAGCGTGCGCGGACGCTGCACCGTGTCTTGTGGGGTGAGCTCTTTCGGCGTGTTCGGGCCGAACGAACCGATGCTGCTCGGGGTGAACACTGCACAGCCACGCTCGCGTGCCACCTCGAGAATGTTCCACAGACCGTCGATGCCTATGCGCCATGCGAGGCGCGGTTTCGATTCGGCCACGACTGAGAGAAGTGCTGCGAGGTTGTAGATGGTGTCGATGTCGTGTTTGGCAACCACGTCGGCTATCATCTGCGCATCGGTAACGTCGGCTTCGGCAGCAGGACCGCCGTCGAGCAGCGCGCCCTTGGGCTCGCACCCTTTTATGTAGCCCGCAACGACGTTTTCGCCTCCGTAGAGCCTGCGCAGCTCTGCGGTAAGCTCGGAGCCAATCTGCCCCGTAGAACCGATTACAAGAATATTTTTCATGTTGTAGTATTTAAGATTTTATGGTTGCAAAATAAACAAAAAAAAACCACAACTTCACAAAAAAACAAGACTATTTTCCGCACCTTGCTTATAAATCCCAACCCGGCTGAAATCCTCTTTTTCTTTTTGCGCGGTTTTTGCTTTACCGTTGCGCAGTAAACCTTGTTCAAAGTGCCATAAACACAATATCCGCACGCCGAAAAGCGCCACAAAGAAACAATCTACCCCGTTGTAAACAGTAAGCGCGGCTTGCTTTCGCATTCTGAATAAACGCCTTTTCTGCACCGCTCGGCAAAAAAACAGGCTCAAACGCTTCCTTTTTTCAATTTAATTGTTTTACTTTGCGGTTGGAAGGACACCGCCAGCACATGAAAGCGGCCTTGCCGCCCACACGGCACTGGCACGCCGCCTGCCTCCGGACTGCTGACAGTGTTTTACAAAGAGCAACCTAAATTTTATACTATGTACGGAAAAGTGAAAGAACATCTCCGCTCGGCCCTCGACAACCTTAAGCAGGCCGGGCTCTACAAGGAGGAGCGCATCATTGAGAGCGCACAAGGCGCTGCAATCAAAGTAAAGGGCGAGGAAGTGCTCAACTTCTGCGCAAACAACTATCTGGGACTGTCAAACCACCCGCGACTCATTGAAGGAGCGAAGCGGATGATGGACCGCCGGGGCTTCGGAATGTCGTCGGTGCGCTTCATCTGCGGCACCCAGGATGCCCACAAGGAGCTGGAGGCAGCCATCAGCGACTACTTTCACACCGAGGACACAATACTCTATGCCGCATGCTTCGACGCCAACGGCGGACTCTTCGGGTCGTTCCTCACCGATGAGGATGCAATCATCTCCGACGCGCTCAACCATGCTTCGATAATCGACGGCGTGCGCCTCTGCAAGGCCAAACGCTACCGCTATGCCAACGCCAACATGGAAGAGCTCGAGAAATGCCTGCAGGAGGCCCAGGCACAACGCTTCCGCATAATCTGCACCGACGGCGTGTTCTCGATGGATGGCAACGTTGCCCCTGTTGACAAGATATGTGATTTGGCCGAGAAATACGACGCTCTCGTCATGGTAGACGAGTCGCATTCTGCCGGAGTGGTGGGTGCCACGGGCCACGGCGTGAGCGAACTGTGCGACACCTACGGCCGCGTAGACATCTACACGGGCACGCTGGGCAAGTCGTTTGGCGGAGCTTTGGGCGGATTCACCACCGGCCGCAAGGAGATAATCGACATGCTGCGCCAGAGCAGCCGCCCCTATCTGTTCTCCAACTCGCTCGCTCCCTCGATAATAGGCGCAAGTCTCGAGGTGTTTAAGATGCTAAAGGAGGACAACTCCATACACGACCGCCTCGTGGAGAACGTGACTTATTTCCGCGACCGCATGCTCGCTGCCGGGTTCGACATCAAGCCCACGCAGAGCGCGATATGTGCCGTGATGCTCTACGACGCTCCCCTGTCGCAGCGTTATGCCAACCGCCTGCTTGAAGAGGGCATCTACGTCACCGGTTTCTACTACCCGGTGGTGCCCAAGGGCGAGGCCCGCATTCGCGTGCAACTGTCTGCTGCCCACACAAGAGAGCAGCTCGACAAGTGCATCGAAGCCTTCGTCAAGGTGGGCAAGGAGCTTGGAGTGATAAAGTAAAAACTTAGACAACACGTCGTGAGACGCATGATAATTTGATAAAAAAACGAGAGAAGGCCCCGAAGTGTCGGGGCCTTTTTCTTTTTCCATGCCCCATGCCGTTGCCAAGGGCTATTGAAAATACAACGGGGAAACCGCATCTGCCGGAGCGCGTTGCTGCGTTGCGCCGGAAGATAGCGGTTTCCCCGTTGTGTGTTATGGCCGTGGCCAAAGGTCAGCGGCTCTTGTGTGTCATTATGTTTAGCACCATGTCGTCGGTCTTGCACATGGCCTCGGCACCAATGCTGGTGAGGTTGTGTATGGATCGGTCAACGTCGTCATCGATTATTCCCTCGGCCGATGTCACGCAGCGGCCCTCCATCGACAGCAGAGCCGACAGCAGAGCCGTTGACACGCCCGACGAGATTTTCAGTGCACAGCTCGGTTTTGCGCCGTCGCATATCATGCCGGTGAGGTTAGCAATCATGTTTTTCACCGAGTGGCAGATGTGGGTGTAGTCGCCGCCCATGAGATAGGTGATGCCGCAGCTCGACCCTATCGAGGCCACCACGCAGCCGCATAGAGCCGAAAGTTTGCCCAGACTCTGCTTTATGTATATGGCGGTGAGATGGCTAAGAATGAGTGCGCGTATGAGTTCTTCCTCGGTGTTCTCGTTTTCTTCGGCGTAGACGGCCACGGGATTGGTGGCGCAGATGCCCTGGTTGCCCGACCCCGAGTTGCTCATAACCGGTATCATGGCCCCGCCCATGCGTGCGTCGCAGGCCGAGGCGGTCTTCGATATGATGTGTGAGAATATGCTGTTGCCGAAGATGCCGTGGCTCAGCGGGCGGTCGATGGTCTTGCCCAGACAGTGGCCGTAGTTGCCTTTCTTTGCCTCTTCGGCGGCATGCAGGTTGTATTCGCGTGTCTTGAGGATGAAGCTGATTTCGCTTACTGGTGTCGTGGTGGCGAAATCATACACCATGCGCAGGTTGAGTGCGATGTCGTCGGTTGTTTCCTCGCCGTTGGTCTTGCAGTGCAGCTTGTCGAGCGACACGTTGCCGTCGCGCGATACAAACACGAAGTTGGTGTGCGAGGCGGCTATCACGGCGGTGGCCGAGTGCCCTTCGGCTTCGCAAATCACCTCGGCATACAGTTTTTCGCTGATGTTTTCCTTTAGCTTTATGTCGATGTGGTTGCCTGCGATATAGGCTTTTCCCTGCTCAAGAGAGTCGGGTGTGACATCCTTGAGCACCTCGAGCTGGTATTCGGAGCGTCCCACGAGTGCGCCGAGTGCAATGGCTATGGGCAGTCCTATCATGCCCGTTCCGGGAATGCCCACGCCCATGGCGTTTTTCAGGATGTTGGCACTGAGCAGCGCGGTGATGCGTTCGGGCCGTCGTCCGAGTTCCTCGGTGGCCCTGGCCGTGCACAGAGCCACGGCCATTGGTTCGGTGCAGCCCACGGCCGGCACCACCTCACGGTTGATGAGGGCTATGATTTGCTGTCTTGTCTGGTTGTCGAGCATAAGCGGTTTGATAGTAAGGTTATGAAAACGGGAGCCACGGCAGTGCCGCAGCTCCCGTTGTTGGTGTTGTGGTTATTTCTTTTCGGCGTAGTTGTCGAGTCCTGCCTGCAGGAAATCTACATACTCCGTGATGTTCTCGTCGTAGGAGCGGCTGCCGGCGAGCGGCATGCCCTCATTGTCGAGCAGCAGATACATGGGCTGCGTGTTGCTGCCGAACTTGTAGCGTTGCAGGTAGCTCCACTTGTCGCCCACGGTGCGCAGCGTGCGTGTAGAACCGTCGGTGTCGGTCACTTCCATGGGTTGCGGCAGCGGAGTCTTGTCATCGACGAAGAGCGAAATGAGCACATACTTGTTGTTGAGCAGGTCGGCCACCTTGGCATCGGTCCACACGGCGGCCTCCATCTTGCGGCAGTTCACGCAGCCGAAGCCGGTGAAGTCAACCATTACGGGCTTGCCCTCCATGCGTGCGGCTGCCATTCCGGCCTCATAGTCGGTGAAGCGCGGGTGCACCTCGTTCTTGTATAGGTTGAAGTCCTGCGTGTTCATTGGCGGCGCGAAGGCGCTGACGGCCTTGAGCGGAGCACCCCACAATCCGGGAATCATGTAGAACGCGAAGGCGAACGAAGCCAGTGCGAGGAAGAACTGCGGCACGTTGGTGCGGCGGCCTTCGTCGTCGTGCGGGAAGTTGTATATTCCGAGCAGATACATTCCGAGCAGGGCGAATATTGCAATCCACAGTGCGAGGAACGTTTCGCGGTCGAGTATGTGCCATCCGTAGGCCAGGTCGGCCACGGAGAGGAATTTCAGTGCGAAGGCAAGTTCGATGAAGCCCAGCACCACTTTGAGCACGTTCATCCATCCGCCCGACTTGGGAGCCGACTTGAGGAGCGTGGGGAACATTGCAAACAGGGCGAACGGCACGGCAAGAGCAATGGCGAAGCCGAGCATGCCCACCGTGGGCGCGATGATGCTGCCCTCAGATGCCACTGCCACGAGCAGGAAGCCGATGATGGGACCGGTGCACGAGAAGCTCACAAGCGACAGTGTGAATGCCATGAGGAAGATGCTGAGAAGTCCGCTTGTGGTTTCCGACTTGCGGTCGATCTTGTTGCTCCACGATGAGGGCAGGGTGATTTCGAATGCCCCGAAGAACGAGGCGGCAAACACCACGAGCAGCAGGCAGAACAGAATGTTGAATATGGCGTTGGTGGAGAGGGCGTTGAGCGCGCTCGCGCCGAACAGCATCGACACCACAAGGCCCAGTGTAACATATATCACAACGATTGATATGCCGTAGGTTATGGCATCCTTTATGCCCTTCTTGCGGTCTTTGTTGCGTTTGAGGAAGAAGCTCACCGTCATGGGGATAATGGGCCACACACACGGGGTGAAGAGTGCGAGGAAACCGCCCACGATGCCGGCGAAGAAGATGTAGAGCAGAGAGTTGCTCACGGGCGTTTCATATTGTGAGAGTTCTTTAAGCACGGGTGTCCACAGCTTTTGCAGTTCGCCTTTGCCAAGAGCAGCCGGTGCGGCGGCCTGAGCGGTGTCGGCGGCGGCAGAGTCGCTGGGTGCCACGGCCTTGGCGGTGTCGGCCACGGCAGCCGTCGTGGTTGCATCCTCTGCGGCAGCGGCAGCTCCGTCAACGGCAGGCGACTTGCCCTGCTTGCGCAGCTCTACTGTGGTGGGGGGCATACACATCTCGGCGTTGCACGCGCCGTATTCAAGATAGCACTTTATTGAATAGGTGGGCTTGGTGAACTTCACCTTCTGCACAAACTGCACGCTGTTCTCAAAAAAGCGCAGTTTCATGCCGAACATCTCGTCCATCTCCGAAATCTCGTGCCCTCTCGGGGTGAGTTTGCCCACAAGCTCGATGCCGTCCTTGGAGTCTACATGGAACGTGGCCGATGTGGGGCCGTCGTTGCCCAGTCCCGTGGAGTAGACGTGCCAGCCTTTGGCAATACTTCCGCTGAACACTATCTCGCCCTCGGCGGTGGAACCCGTCTTCAGCTGCGAGGTGAATTTCACTGGGTCGGCCATTTGCGCATGGCACAACACCGCCACAAGAAGCATCAGGGCGGCCGTCATCGCTTTTTTCATTGTTGTTGTTGCTTAGAATTAATGTATTTGGATGCAAAGATACTGCAATTTGAAATAACGGCAAAATAAGTGACTTTGTTTTTCGGATGCGAAACGATGCTTTGCCGCAATTTCACGGCGCGCGCCTTACTTTTTGTCATATTCGGCCGCGTCTCGGCCCTTGCTTCAGGGCACAAAAAAAACGGCCCGCAACTTGTGTGCTGGCCGTTGTAGTGCTGTCGGTACTCCCACCGGGAATCGAACCCGGATCAAAGGTTTAGGAAACCTACGTTCTATCCATTGAACTATAGGAGCAACTGCGTTGATGCAAACCGTGTGCAAACTTACGCATTTTTTTCCGAATAACGAAGGATAGTGCCCGAAATTCGCCCCGCTACGGCGCAATATGGCACGGCGCAAAACAAAAAGAGCGCGGCGCGGCGGCGTTTAGCGCACTTTTTTGTAGCTTTGCATAAACATTGAAAATCAAAACAACAACCTTGAAATGAGAAAATTCTTATTGTCATTCTTCCTCGCCGCCGCCTGCGCGCTCTCTGCCGCAGCGCAGGCAAAGACGCTGCACCAGCTGCAGCAGGATTTCGTCGACCTGCGCTTCGGTATGTTCATACACTTCAACATGCCCACCTTCGCGCCCGAAGACTGGCCCGACCCCGACCTGCCGGCACAGACGTTCAACCCCACGCGTCTTGATTGCGCACAGTGGGCACGCGCCGCCAAGTCGGCCAACATGTCCTACGGATGTCTCACCACAAAGCACCACAGCGGTTTCTGCATCTGGGACACCAAGACCACCGACTACAACGTGATGCACTCGCCACTGAAGCGCGACGTGGTGCGCGAATATGCCGACGCTTTCCGCAAGGCCGGGCTCAAGGTGATGCTCTACTATTCAATACTCGACACGCACCACCGCATACGTCCGGGCATGGTGACGCGCGAAAAAGTTGACATGATTAAGGCGCAGTTGCACGAGCTGCTCACCGGCTACGGCCCCATAACCGCACTCATAATCGACGGGTGGGACGCCCCGTGGTCGCGCATAAGCTACGACGATGTGCCCTTCCCCGAGATTTACGCCTACATCAAGTCGTTGCAGCCCGAATGCTTGGTAATGGATCTCAACGCCGCAAAATATCCGCGCGAGGCCCTCTTCTACACCGACATCAAATCGTATGAGCAGGGTGCCGGGCAGAAAATATCTACCTCGGAAAACCGTCTGCCGGCCTTGGCTTGCCTGCCGTTGCAGACAAAATGGTGGTTCTGGAAAGACTATTTCCCCACCGATACGCTCAAAAATCCCGAACACATAATCAACGACATGGTGGTGCCCTACAACCGCGCGCACTGCAACTTCATTCTCAACGTTGCGCCAAACCGCGAGGGTCGCATGGACGACAACGCTCTCAATGCTCTCAAAGCTATGGGCAAACTGTGGCGCAACGACGGCCGTGTGAGTGAGTTGCCGGCGTGCGACGCGCCCATTACCGAGCGCAACATTGCCAAGGGAATGCCTGCCGAGTCGTCGTGGAGCTGGGACTGCAACCTCATGGACTTTGCCAACGACGACGACTTTACCACGCCGTGGGTGGCCAACGACCTAACTCAAAACCCATTCTGGATGGTTGACCTGAAGAAACCGCAGCTCATCGACATGGTGACAATAACCGAATATGAGGGCGGAGCCATGCAGCAATATCGCGTGGAATACCGTAACAACGGGGTGTGGACGCCCATTTTCGACGGCGTTGCAGCCGACAAGAGCCGCGTGAAGATACACCGCTTCGGCGCGGTGAAGGCCGATGCCGTGCGCATCACATTCACCAAGAGCCAGGGAATGCTCGCCATTTCTGAGGTGGGCGTGTACACTCCCTACTGCAACAACTAACGTCCTGCTCCACAGTTAAGCCATGTCCGTGGCGTGCAGCAACCGCCGCACGCACGCATCGCAACCGCCGCACGCACGCGCAGCAGACGCGGCACACACATAAAGCGGCCGCCGCACGATCCTGAAAAAGGCGTGCGGCGGCCGCAAATTGTTTGTGCCGGAGGTCAGTGCAGACCGTATTTGACCTTGTATTCCGACGGCGTTAGGCCCGTGGCCTGGTGAAAATGCTTGTGGAAATTGCTTCTGTCGCCCACGCCCACCATTTCGTGCAGGGCCGCAACCGATATGCCCGGCTCTTCGCGGAGCAGACGCTCGGCCTCGGCTATGCGCAACTTGAGCCTCCACGAACGTAGGGTGGTGTGCAGACGGTTGGTGAAATACCACGCAAGATAGCGGCGCGTGGTGCCGAGCTGGACGGCTATCTCGTCGGGGGTGACATCCTTGCGGGTGTACATCTTCTCTTCCTGCCATCGCTGCAGGGCTTCGGCAAGGGCTTTCTCACACTCGTCGGCTGTGGCTTCGGCAGCGCATTCGCCCGGTTGCCCGGCGTCGCCTTGTTGCTCGGCAACGGGTTCGGGTTCGGCTACAACCTTCACCACAAAACTGTTGCCTATGCGGTAGTTCACCATGCAGCGCACCATATATATGTAATATGCCGTGTAGGCCACCACGAAACAGTCGTAGAATTCTATGCCCATACTGAAAACCGAAAACACAAAAGCCAATAGTCCTATGCCGAGAGCACTGTAAAAGCAGTGGGCTATCCATTTCAAGCGGCCAGACTCATCGTCGTCGTAATGTGCTTCGAGGCGTTCCACACACCGGGCAAAGCGGCGACGGAAGAACCGCCAGTAGAGCGCGAGCTGCACAGCATAGGCTGCAGCAAACGTCCAAAACGCCACGGGAAAGAGTGGGGGAATGCACGCGAGCGTGCCGATGACTGCCGCGCCACCGGCAAGGATGCCGACAATCTGCGGCAAAAACCACCGAAGGTTAATCGACAGCGGACTTACAAACGTGACCGTGGTGGCCGTGAACATAAGTGCCTGCAATGATGCGACAACAAGGGTGACTGCCGAAAGCCATGCCTGCGAACCTTCCTCGAGCTGCATAATGCTGGTGACGAAGCCCGAGATGGCAAGCAGCATGTAGGCCACGGCAAGTATGGCGCGCATGCGGCGGTAGGCTTTCCACTGCGGGGCATGCGGCACTCGCACCCCGAGCATGAAAAGGGCCATGACCGCAATGACTGCGGCCGAGACAAAGGTGAGCAGGTCGTGGCCCATTGAGAAGGCTATGTCGTGTGTCATCGCTTGTGTTCTTGTTATGTGGAAAAACAAAAAAGGGAAGCCTTCAGCACCCGCCATACACGGCAGGTGGCAAAGGCTTCCCTTCGGTTTATTGCATTGTTTTGGCTTTAATCGGTCTTTTCCTCGTCGCTGAAAGCGTGTCAGAGCGTCTGTTTCACCTCTATTTCGGTGAACGTTTCGAGGATGTCGCCCTGCTGGATGTCGTTGAAGTTGACAAGCGAGATACCGCACTCGAAGTTGGTGGCCACCTCCTTCACGTCGTCCTTGTAGCGTTTCAGGGCTGCAATCTCGGCCGTGTGCACCACGATTCCGTCGCGCACCACACGCGCCTTGTCGGCACGGTGCACCTTGCCTTCGGTGACATAGCAGCCGGCAACGGTGCCCACCTTCGAAATCTTGTACACCTCGCGCACCTCAACCTGGCCGGTAACGACTTCCTTCTTCACCTTGTCGAGCATACCAATCATTGCCGACTTCACATCGTCTATGGCATCGTAGATTACCGAATAGGTGTTGATTTCAACGCCTTCCTGCTCTGCCAGCTTGCGGGCGGCAGCCGACGGGCGCACCTGGAAGCCCACGATGATGGCGTCGGAAGCGTCGGCAAGCGTAACGTCGCTTTCCGAAATCTGTCCCACGGCCTTGTGTATCACGTTCACCTTTATCTTCTCGGTGGAGAGTTTCAGGAACGAATCGCCCAAAGCCTCTATCGAACCGTCGGTGTCTCCCTTCACGATTATGTTGAGTTCCTTGAACGATCCGAGTGCAATGCGGTGCGAAATGTCGCTCAGGGTGAGACGCTTCTGTGTGCGCAGACCCTGCTCGCGCTGCAGTTGCAGACGCTTGTTGGCGATGTCGCGTGCCTCCTGTTCGGTCTCAAGCACATGGAACGAGTCGCCGGCGGTGGGCGCTCCGTTGAGTCCGAGGATTATGGCCGGTTCGGCAGGTCCTGCACTTTCGATGCGGGCGTTGCGCTCGTTGAACATGGCCTTAATGCGTCCCCAGCTTGTTCCGGCTATGATGTTGTCGCCTACGCGCAGTGTTCCGTTTGACACGAGCACCGTAGAGACATAGCCGCGACCCTTGTCGAGCGACGACTCAATGATTGATCCGGTGGCCTTGCGGTTGGGGTTGGCCTTCAGGTCGAGCATCTCGGCTTCGAGAAGCACCTTCTCAAGCAGTTCCTCAACGCCTATTCCCTTCTTGGCACTTATCTCTTGGCACTGGTATTTTCCGCCCCAGTCCTCAACAAGGAGGTTCATGTTGGCGAGCTCCTCGCGTACACGGTCAGGGTTGGCACCCGGTTTGTCAATCTTGTTTATGGCAAACACCATGGGCACGTTGGCTGCCTGGGCGTGGGCGATGGCCTCTTTTGTGGTGGGCATCACGGCGTCGTCGGCGGCGATGATGATAATTGCAATGTCGGTGACTTGCGCTCCACGGGCACGCATGGCGGTGAAAGCCTCGTGTCCCGGAGTGTCGAGGAAGGTGATTTGGCGGCCGTCCTCGAGCTTCACGTTGTAGGCTCCGATGTGCTGGGTGATGCCTCCGGCCTCGCCGGCAATTACGTTTGTCTTGCGGATGTAGTCGAGCAACGATGTCTTACCGTGGTCAACGTGACCCATGACAGTGACAATCGGCGCACGAGGAATGAGGTCGTTCTCGTCGTCCTCCACCTCGGTAATGGCCTCCTGCACCTCTGCACTAACGTATTCGGTCTTGAATCCGAACTCTTCGGCAACGAGATTGATAGTCTCTGCATCGAGACGCTGGTTGATAGAAACCATTATTCCGACGCTCATGAGCGTACCGATAACCTGGTTGACGCTGATGTTCATCATCGTGGCAAGCTCGGATACGGTTACAAACTCGGTGAGTTTGAGCACCTTGCTTTCCTTCCTTTCCTCGCGGCGCTCCTCGTTCATGCGTTCCTGCACGGCTTCGCGCTTCTCCTTGCGATACTTGGCTCCCTTCTTGTTCTGGTTCTGTTTGTTGGTGAGGCGTGCCAAAGTCTCCTTAACCTGGCGTGCCACATCCTCCTCATTCACCTCAAGTGGCTTCTGTCCGCGTCCACGGTTTTTCTTTTTCTTGCCGTTGTTGTTTTTGTTTCCAGCCTGCTGCTGACTGGTTTGGTTGGCAGCTGCGTTGATGTCCACGCGCACTTTGTTTATGCGTTCGCGCTTCTTCTTCTCGCCGGTCTGCTGCTTTGCCTTCTCTTCGCGCTCTTTGCGCTTCTCTTCCTTCGATTTCTTCTTGGGGCGAGTGCTTTGGTTGAGTGCCGAAAGGTCGATTTTCCCGAGCACGTTCACCTTGGGGGCATTGAGCATTTTCTTCTCGGCCTTGGTGGTGAATATTGCCGGTTCTTCCTTTTTCTGTGCCGTTTCAGGTTCGGCAGCAGGCTCAGTTGTAGGCTGCGCAGGCTTTGCCGGTTCTGCTGCTACGGCTTTCGGCGCAGCGGCAACGGCTGTTTCGGGCTGCGGTTTCGGCGCAGCGGGCTTTTGCTCTTGTGCTTGCGGCGTTGCGGCGATGGCCTCTTTTGCGGGTGCAGCGGGCTTGGCTGGCTCGGCAGCGGGCTTGGCGGCAGGTTCAACTGCGGCAGGCTTCGGTGTGGAAGGCTGCGTAGCTGCGGGCTGCGGCTTTGTTTCCTCGGCTTTACCGACTACGGCAGCGGCCGGAGCCTGAGGACTTTTCGTTTGCACAGGTGTCGCCTTCAATGTTTCGGAAGGTTTCTTTCCGATGCTGTCGAGGTCGATCTTTCCGAGCGGCTTGTACTGCTGCTTGGTGGCAGACGTGAGTAAGCGGTCGGCGTTGGAGTCTTTCGCCTCTGACGTGTGCTTCTTTTCTTTCGGCTTCTTCTGCAGGAGTTTTTCGGCTTCTGTGCGCACCTCCTTGTCGTGCTGGAACGCGCTGACAAGCGCGGCGTACTGGGCGTCGTTTAACTTGAAGCTCGGTTCCGGCTTCACCTCGCCCAATTCGCTTTTCTTTTCAAGGAACTCCACTGCCGTCTGGAGCCCGATGTTCAACTCACGTAATGCTTTGTTTAACCTGATGCTCATATTTTGTCGTTTTAAAGTAGAATGGCGTGAAGGCAGTAAACTCCGGCTTCTGCCGTCATCCGCACCTCCTTTTAAGTTACGGCTTTTGCCGCCGTGGGGTTGTAGGGGTGCTGCCTTGCGCGCGTATCTCCTTTTCTTGCTTTGTTTTTTTGTTTTAATTGATAATAATTGATGCCCTGCAGGATTGCTTTCAGCAGGCGTGTTGCTAGGGATAGCCTTACTTCCTGCCTTGCTGCGGCTTACTCAAACTCGGCGCGCAGCACCTTGAGCATGTTGTCAACCGTTTCCTCTTCGAGGTCGGCTTTCTCTACGAGCATCTCGCGCGGGGCGTTGAGCACGGCCTTGGCGGTGTCGAGGCCCATAGCTTTCACGGCATCGATTACCCACTGGTCAATCTCGTCGGAGAACTCGTCGAGGTAGATGTCCTCGTCGGCTTCCTCATCGCTCACTTCGCGGAACACGTCGATGGTGTATTCGGTGAGCATCGATGCGAGCTTGATGTTGAGGCCGCCGCGTCCGATGGCGAGGCTCACTTCCTCGGGACGAAGGAATACTTCGGCCTTGTGGGTTTCCTCATCGATGTTGATGCTCGACACTTTTGCGGGGCTGAGAGCGCGCTGGATGAAGAGTTTGGTGTTGGACGTGTAGTTGATCACGTCGATGTTCTCGTTGCAAAGTTCGCGCACTATGCCGTGCACGCGGCTTCCCTTCACTCCCACGCAGGCTCCTACGGGGTCGATGCGGTCGTCGTAGCTTTCCACTGCTATCTTGGCGCGCTCGCCGGGCATGCGTGCTATGCGCTTTATCGAGATGAGGCCGTCGCTTATTTCGGGCACCTCGGCTTCGAGAAGACGCTGGAGGAATGTGGGGCTTGTGCGCGAAAGGATTATCTTCGGGTTGTTGTTCTCGTTGTCAACGCGCTCTATGACGGCGCGAATGGTTTCGCCCTTGCGGTAGACATCGCTCGGAATCTGCTCCGACTTGGGCAGCAGCAGCTCGTTGTTCTCGTCGTCGACGATGAGCACTTCGCGCTTCCACACCTGGTAAACTTCGCCTGCGATGATCTGTCCCACGCGGTCTTTGTATTTGTTGTAGAGCGAGTCGTGTTCCAGTTCGAGTATCTTCGAGGCGAGAGTCTGCCGCAGATTGAGAATGGCGCGGCGGCCGAACTTGGCGAAATCAACCCTTTCCGACACGTCTTCGTCCACTTCGTAGTCGGCTTCTATCTTGCGTGCTTCGGTGAGTGAAATCTGTTTGTTCTCGTCTTCCACCTCTCCGTCGGCCACAACCACACGGTTGCGGTATATCTCGAAGTCGCCTTTGTCGGGGTTGACAATGACGTCGAAGTTCTCGTCACTGCCGAATATCTTGGCGAGCACGTTGCGGAAACTCTCCTCAAGCACGCTCACAAGAGTGGTACGGTCGATGTTCTTGGTCTCTTTGAATTCCTTGAACGAGTCGAACATGCTCACTGTATCTTCTTTTTTTGCTGCCATAGCCTTATTTGAAATTTATTAGATATTTTGTATATTTCACTTTGTCCATCTGATAGACGTGGTCAACTTCCACCAGTTGAGGGCGTTTCTTGCCTTCCACTTTCTGCTTCTCGGCAACGGTAACTGTGAAGTCGTTGCCATCGACGCTCTTGAGAATGCCTTTTACTTTGGTGCCGTCGGCATCGAGCACCTCGACTTCTTTGCCCACGAAACACTCATACTGTTGCGGCACTTTGAATGGCTGGCCGAGGCCGGCACTGCCCACCTCGAGTTCGTAGTCTTCCTCGTCGCGGCTGAGGTGGTCCTCAATGTAACGGCTGAGTTCAACGCAGTCCTCTATCCACACACCGTCGGCGTGATCGATTTCGACTACAATCTTATCGTCGGGGCTTATCTCGACATCGACGAGGAAATATTCCTTACCGTCAAGCCATTCATCAACGATTCTCTTTACTACGTTTTTGTCTATCATACATTATATATTATAGGAAAATTCCCGGACTGCCCCTGCCTTGCATAACTTTGCCCGTGGCAGAACATGCGGAAATTAAAACCAAAAATGAGGAGCTCTCTTGAGCCCCTCATTCCACTGAACGGTGCAAAATTACTAATATTTCCTTACTCGTACAAATATTTTGCGCATTTTCTGTCACTATGTGCCGCAAAGGGCGTCAGGTGTGCTGTCTGTGCGCTTGCAGTGCCGCTATCGTCCCAACCACGACTCGGGGTTGAGCTTGTCCATGTTGCGGCGTAGCTGGAACTGCAGGATGTTGTCGGATGCCACTGCGCCGAGTGCCTGGCGTGTTGACACTTTCTGTCCCCGGTGCACGTTGACCGAGCGCAGGTTGCAGTATACCGATATGTAGATGCCGTGGCGTACCATCACCACCATCGAACCGCCGAAGCCGAACACTGCGCTCACCTCGCCGTCGTATATGGCGCGTGCCTGACAGCCCGGCGAGCCCATTATGTTTATGCCCTTGTTGTCTATTGTCACGCCTTTGAGTCCTTCCACGCTGTTCTGTCCGAAATGGCTCACCACGCGGTAATTGCCGGTGATGGGCATAGGCAGACGTCCACGGTTGGCCTCGAAGCCTCCGCTCATCATGCGGTCTACCGATGTCATGGCCTGGGTTTGTTCCACTGCTTTGCTTGCGTCGGCTATTTCTTTCTTGTTGCGCTGCTCGTCGGCCTTGGCTTTGCGCTCTGCTGCAAGACGGTCGGCTTCGGCTTCGCGCGCTTTTTGGTCGGCGGCGGCTTTCTGTGCGGCGGCAGTGCGCTGCTCGTCGGCGGTGCGTTGCCGTTGTGCTTCGGCTTCGCGCTCGGCAGCAGCTCTTGCCGCTTCTTTGGCGGCACGCTCCCGTTCGCGCGCCTCGGCAATGCGGCGTTCGTTTTCCTGCCGTGCCTTTTCGGCTTCGGCACGTTTGCGCGCAAGTTCTTCGGCGCGCCGTTTGGCGGCAGCGGCAGCCTCGGCGGCCTTGCGTTTGGCTTCGGCTTCGGCACGGGCACGCGCCTTTGCCACCTCTTCGGCCACGAGTTTGTCTATTTGTGCGTTAATTGAAGCAGCATCCTTGCGCTGTTTTGCAATCACCTGCTGTATGGTTTTCTGTTGTTTCTGCAGGGTGTTCACCACTTTCTGCTGCTCCACCTGCTGGCCTTCCAGGGCCTTGCGCTCCTGCTGTCCCTGATATAAAAGGTTGCTTTTGTGGCCTTTCACCTGCTCCAGTTGCTGGTGCTTGTCGTTCACCTGCGCCTGCTTGGTCTTCACCATCTCGCCCTGCGCACGCTGGTAGGCAGCATATTCGCGCACGAAACGCATGCGGCGGTACATCTGTGCAAGGTTCTTTGCCGATAATATGAACATGAGCCTCTCTTGCAATGTGTGCTTGCGTGCCACATAGCGCATCGATTTCACATACTTGGCCTTGCGCTCGGCGAGCTGCTGTTCGAGGTTGTTGAGTTGTGCGCGCAGCAGTTTTATGTTGCCGTCGATGTGGGTTATGTCCTGCTGTATGCCGTCGATGTTTTTCTGATGCTTGTCAATCTCGCTGTTGATTATGAGCAAGTCGCCGAGTCGTTTCTTCACGTCGGCCTGGTTGGCACGCAGAGCCTGTTCCTGCTGACGTATCTGTCGCTGCAGGTTCGACTTCTGTTGTTGCAGACCGCGTATCTCGGCTGTGGAGTAAGTCTGTGCGTCTCCTTTCTTTGAGGTCTTCTTCTTGGCAGCGGTTTTCTTCTTTGTTGCCGTTTGCTTTTTCTTTCCTTTAGTGCGTGCCGACTGCTTGACGGTGGTTTTTGCCGCCGTCTTCTGACGCGTCTGTGCCGGAGCTGCCGCTACTACGAGCGCGACCATGAGTGCTGTAACGAATGTTCTCATCAGTAACTTGCAATTTTCTTGAGTATGTCGCCGGCCTCCACCCTCTTGTATTTAGCCGAAACTGTGGTCACGGCTTCCCAATCGTCAGTGTTCTTAATGCTGCTCATCGCTATCGAAACGTCAACATTGCGTTGCTTGCCGTTGACCGTTGCGGTGAGCGAAAGCTGCTGCTTTGCGGGAAACTGCTTCACGCCCATTGTGCGGAAATCGGAATATTTCCACACGAGCTGCGACGTGCCGTGTGCCGTGCTGCCGTATGTGGCGTCGGTTTCCACGATGCGTGCCGTGGTGCGGTCGGTGTTCCAGCAATAGCTCATGCTGCCGTTTTGCAGTGTCACGGGCACGGTGGTGCCGCCCGATGTGAGGTCGGGTGTGAACTGCCTCAGTGCCGACTCGCTCACACTTTCCTTTCCGGGGAGGAATAGCTGGTTCCAGAAAAGGGCTTCAAGTGTGTGAAAAGACAACCCGTTCTGCGCCAGAAACGCAACCTTAGAGTAGTCTTCTTCTATGTATTCCTTGTGCATGCGGTCTACGGCGAGCACACGTTTCGGGGTGAATTCGAGCCGTCCCACCTCGGTGCCGAGTAGTGGCACGAGCAGTTGCAGGCGTATAACCTCGCCCCGGCGCATGCGTACCTTGGCCGGAACCGACACTTCTTTGCCTTCTATGTTTATGCGGAAGGTGGCGTCGGCCACGATGTTTTTGGCATATACACTGTTGTCGGCCACGCGCTGCACAAACGAAAGCTGTTCCACGGCGGTTGAGCCCGTGACGGTAGCAGTGGCATTTTTCGTCGTTGCAGAGCCTGCGGCTGTCGTGTTGTCAATCAGCATTGTCTTCTTGCTGGCACATGATGCGAGCAGCGCGAGGGCCACGATGGGCATTAGTGTTTTTGTGTGCATAGTCGTAGAATGGTTATTTTCTTGGAATATATTTTCTGCTTTTAATCTTCTTCTCGAGCATTGCCTTGTCGCCTCCGGCCTCTATGGCCTTCTGCCAGAACTCCACTGCCCGTGCGGTGTCGCCGCAGAGTGAGTAAATGTCGCCTGCGTGTTCGGTCACTACTGGGCTTGGCACACTGTCGGTGTCGCACTCCACGGCGCGGTCAATGTAGGCCCGTGCCTCGTCGTAGCGTTTCTGCAGGAACATTATCCAGGCATAGGTGTCGAGATAGGTGGGGTTGGTGGGCTCGGCATCTACGGTTTTGCGGCTCATTGTCTCGGCCTTGCTAAGGTCGCGGCGCAGTTCGGAGAGGTAGTAGGCATAGTTGTTGAGAGCCGATATGTTGTCGCTTTTCCACTTCAGACTGTTGTCGTAGGCGGCGAAAGCCTCGTCGGGCGACGACATTCTGTAGAGTATGTCGCCCATGAAGGCATACAAATCCGACGCGAGCGAAGGTGTGCTGTTCTCGTCAATCACTCCCGTTCCGCGCTTAAAAGCGTCGAGTGCCGCCTTGTCGTCGTCCTTCTGTGCATAGGCAAGTCCGAGCAGATAGTAGAAAGCGAGGTCGTCGGGTGAGTATTGTGTGCCTTGGCGGCTGAGTGTGGCAAGGTCGTCCCAACGGTTTTCGCCCCATACTATCTGTATGAGCTGCATGCGTGCGGCACTGTTTTCGGGGTCTTTTTCAAGGGCGTGGCGGTAGGCTATGGCCACCGAGTCGGCAGGCATTGCCTTGTGCTGCATGTATAGTCCCTTCAAATAATATATGTCGCTGCTCTTGCGTTCGGCTGCGGCCACGCGGTCGAACAGTTGCAGCACCGCCGTGCTGTCGCCTCCTTGCATGTCGTTTTCCTTTATCACCTGCTGCAGCATCTTCACCTTGTCGCTCACCTCGGTGCTTTGGCTGAGCAGTATGGCGTCGCGCATGCTTATGGCCGCCGTGTCGTTGCCCTCCGAACGGTAGTAGTCGTAGAGCGAGTTGCGGGCGAAACTGTTTCCCGGGTCGTCGGCGAGTGCGCTTTTGAAAAGCCCCAGAGCCTCGGCCTTGCCGTCGTGGTTCATCAGCCAGTTGCCCAACATCACCTTGTATGAAGGTTCGCCCGGACGTTTGGCCACGAGCGTGCGCAGAGTCTGTCCGGCTTTTTTCGTGTCGCCTCCCATTTCATACACGTTCATCCGCATGAGCGTTAACTCGTCGTTTTCGCCGTCGGTCTGTTCAATGCGCGACAGCGTGTTGAGCATCATGGCATAGTCTTTCTTCTGCCGGTAGAGCTGAAGCAGTATGCCGAGCACGTCGCTTCGGTCGCGATGGTGTGAGTAGAGGTTTTCGTAGGCGGTTATGGCTTTGTCGTAGTCACCCGTTCCTATATGATATTGTGCCACGTGTTCCTGATAAGTGTCGTTGTCCGGACACAGTGCGGCGGCGCGTTTCAGAAACACGAAGGCCAGCGAGTCGCTGTCGCAGGCGGCGTAGTGTTCGGCGCAGCCGTAGAAGGCTTCTGCTGCCGTGGAGTCGATGTCTATGCACCGGCGGTAGAGCGTGAGTGCCGAGTCGGCGTGTCCGGCGAGTTTCTGCCGCACCGCCTCGAGGAAATACACGTCGTAGGCGCGGCGGTCGCCGTGCCGCAACGTGTCGCCTGCCAGCACGATATTGTCGCGCTGACTGCCGTCGTCAGGTCCTGACATCTGTGCCAGAGCCGGGACAATGGCCGTCAGAGCCATGGCCACGAGGGCGCACAATGCTGCGGAGCGGAAGTGTGGGTTGCTCATTCGTATGTTCATTTCACCCCCGTGTGTCCGTATCCTCCGGTGCCGCGCTCTGTTTCGTCGAGCTCGGCCACCACCTCAAACTCGCCCTGTTCGTGGCGTGCCACCACCATCTGCGCTATGCGCTCTCCGGCGGTTATCACGAAATCTTCGGTTGAGAGGTTTATCAGCAGCACTCCAATCTCGCCCCGGTAGTCGGCATCAATTGTGCCGGGCGAGTTGAGCACCGTTATTCCGTGCTTCAGTGCGAGACCGCTGCGCGGGCGCACCTGGGCCTCGTAGCCCGGCGGAAGTGCTATGTAAAGTCCGGTGGGGATGATGCGGCGTTCCATGGGATGCAGTGTTATGGGTTCGTCGATGTTGGCGCGCAGATCCATGCCTGCACTCTGCGGAGTGGCGTAGGCGGGCAGTTGCTGCCGTCCACGGTTTACTATCTTTATCTTCATGTCATTACGCTATTTGTCGGCTCACGGCCTTGCGGCAAGTGTGTCCGGCGGTTGTTTTATCTGCAAAATTACTTATTAATGCCGACTTTGCAGCCTTTTGCGCCCTAAATTTGCAGTCCTTAACTTTGGTGTGCCGCAGTGTGTCTGCCGCAGACCAATCTTTTTCTAAAAGAGTTGCCGTTTTAATAATGAGAGAGGTGGCTCAAATTTCTACTAAGGAAATGGTCAAAGGTTGGGGTAATAGTAATGTTCGAAAACAAGAATATTCGTAATAAAAAGATAATGTTTAACCTTCGGCTTGCCGCCCTTTTTTGCAGGTTATGGCGGATGTAAATCGTGTTCATTGCATGTATAATGCCGTAAAGGTCTGCTAATAAGCTGAATTTTATAGCGTTGGAAACTTTTGAAGATGGGATAAAAACTCACAGAACGCCTTGTTTTACATATTTTGGGGCGCTTGCAACGCCTTATTTTACATGTTTTATCCCGAAAATTTCAAGTATTGGTGAATGGGAAAATATTGGTATAAGGATGTAAAATGTGGAATGTCTGTTCCTTATAATACTTCTGAAAACACGGTGTTTACTCAAGTTTCGGATTTGCCATTTAGCAGATGTCCCCGAAGGGTAGGGTGTTCAA
>CAVCLB010000020.1:0-35945 GCA_963602915.1 Dysosmobacter segnis
TTCGCTCCATCCTCACCCTGGGCTGGGATTGTGACGCCCTTTCAGGGCTTTGATTACTGAAAGTCTTTTGAGAATCAGATAATTGTAAATTTAAACCAATATAAAATCGCGCACATTTTTTAATCCGATTTTGAACACCCTACATTTCGCAACGATGAAAAAGCTACTCCGGCGCGCCGCACAGGGGGCAAAAAACCAAATTCGGAACACAAAAACGCGCATATTTTGCCAAAATAAAGTAACTTTGCAAAAATGGCGCACACGCCCCCGCCGCAAAACGAGAAAAAAAGAAAAAACAATAGAACAGCAATGGAATACAATTTCAGGGAAATCGAGAAGAAATGGCAGCAGAAGTGGGTAGAGGACAATACCTACAAGGTGGCCGAGGATAAGAACAAGCCAAAATACTATGTGCTCAACATGTTCCCCTACCCGTCGGGCGCGGGTCTGCACGTGGGACATCCCCTTGGCTACATAGCCAGCGACATCTACGCACGCTTCAAGCGCTTGCAGGGCTACAATGTGCTCAACCCCATGGGCTACGATGCCTACGGACTGCCCGCCGAGCAGTATGCCATACAAACCGGACAGCACCCCGCCGTGACCACCGAGGCCAACATAGCACGCTACCGACAGCAGCTCGACAACATAGGCTTCTCGTTTGACTGGAGCCGCGAGGTGCGCACCTGCGACCCCGCCTACTACCACTGGACACAGTGGGCATTCGAAAAGATGTTCAACTCGTTCTACTGCACCGCATGCCAGAAGGCCATGCCGATAGAAAAACTCGTGGAGCGGTTTGCCGAGAAAGGCTCCATCGGCATCACGGTGGCGCAGGGCGAGCAGCTCGACTTCACCGCTGAGGAATGGAACTCCTACGACGAGGCAAAGCAGCAGCAGGTGCTCATGAACTACCGCATAGCCTATCTGGGCGAAACCATGGTGAACTGGTGTGCCGGACTGGGCACGGTGCTCGCCAACGACGAGGTTGTTGACGGCGTATCGGTGCGCGGAGGCCACCCCGTGGTGCAGAAGAAGATGATGCAGTGGTGCCTGCGCGTGTCGGCCTACGCACAACGCCTGCTCGACGGACTCGACACCATCGACTGGAGCGACAGCATAAAAGAAACGCAACGCAACTGGATAGGCCGTTCGGAAGGCACCGAGATGCAGTTCAAGGTGGCCGGACAAGACTTCGACTTCACCATATTCACCACACGCGCCGACACCATCTTCGGCGTGACATTCATGGTGCTCGCTCCCGAAAGCGACCTCGTGGAGAAGCTCACCACACCCGAACAGAAAGCCGCCGTCGAGGAGTATCTGGCCTATGTGAAGAAGCGCACCGAGCTCGACCGCATGGCCAACCACGCCGTTACGGGCGTGTTCAGCGGTTCGTATGCCGTAAACCCCTTCACGGGCGACAAGATTCCCGTGTGGATTTCAGAATATGTGCTCGCCGGCTACGGCACGGGAGCTATCATGGCAGTGCCCGCCCACGACTCGCGCGACTATGCCTTCGCCAAGCACTTCGGCCTGCCCATAGTGCCGCTCATCGAGGGTGCCGACGTGTCGGAGCAGAGCTTCGACGCCAAAGAAGGCACGGTGTGCAACTCGCCTGCCGACGGCAAGCAGACACTCGACGGCTTCTCGCTCAACGGACTCAGCGTGAAAGAAGCCATTGCAGCCACCAAGGAATTTGTGACCAAGCACAACATGGGCCGCGTGAAGGTGAACTACCGCCTGCGCGACGCCATTTTCTCGCGCCAGAGATACTGGGGCGAACCGTTCCCCGTGTTCTACAAGAACGGCATGCCCTACATGATACCCGAACACTGCCTGCCGCTCGAGCTGCCCGAAGTGTCGCACTACAAGCCCACCGAAACCGGAGAACCGCCGCTGGGCAACGCCGTGAAGTGGGCATGGGACACCGCCTCGGAAACAGTGGTGGACAAGAAGCTCATCGACGGAGTTGCGGTATTCCCCCTCGAACTGTCCACCATGCCGGGATTTGCCGGTTCGTCGGCCTACTACCTGCGCTACATGGACCCGCACGACGACATGGCTCTCGTGTCGGAAGATGCAGATGCCTACTGGCAGAACGTGGATTTGTATGTGGGCGGATGCGAACACGCCACCGGACACCTCATCTACTCGCGCTTCTGGAACAAGTTCCTCTTCGACCTGGGCGTATCGTGCAAGGAAGAACCGTTCCAGAAACTCGTCAACCAGGGCATGATTCAGGGTCGAAGCAACTTCGTCTACCGCGTGAACAACACCGGAAAGGATTATCCCACGTTCGTCTCGCTCGGTCTTAAAGACCAGTACGACGACGTCACTCCCATACACGTCGATGTCAACATAGTGCACGCCGACGTGCTCGACACCGAGGCTTTCCGCGCATGGAGGCCTGAATACACCAACGCAGAGTTCATACTCGAAGACGGAAAATACGTGTGCGGATGGGCCGTGGAGAAGATGTCGAAGTCGATGTTCAACGTGGTCAACCCCGACATGATAGTAGAGAAATACGGAGCCGACACGCTGCGCCTCTACGAAATGTTCCTCGGCCCCGTGGAGCAGAGCAAGCCCTGGGACACCAACGGCATCGACGGCTGCCACCGATTCCTCAAGAAACTGTGGAACCTTTACTACGACACGCGCTCTGGCGAGTTCCTGCCCGACGGCAGCGAAGCCTCGGCAGAGTCGATGAAGAGCCTGCACAAGCTCATAAAGAAGGTGACGCAAGACATCGCACAGTTCTCCTACAACACCAGCATATCGGCATTCATGATAGCCGTGGGCGAACTGCAGCAGCAGAAATGCCGCTCGCGCGAGGTGCTTGAAAAGCTCGTCGTGCTCATAGCCACGTTTGCCCCGCATGTGGCCGAAGAGCTGTGGCACGCCTTCGGACACGACACTACCGTGTGCGACGCCGCATGGCCCGCATGGGACGAGAAATATCTCGTGGAGAACGAGATGCAGCTCACAATATCGTTCAACGGCAAGGCACGCTTCCAGAAACGCTTCGCCGCCGACACAAGCAACGCCGACATAGAAAAGGCAGTGCTCGCCGACGAGCAAAGCGCAAAATACATAGGCTCGGGACGCGTGGTGAAAGTAATCGTAGTGCCCAAGCGCATCGTCAACGTCGTGGTGAAATAACACCGCAGGCAGGCAGGCTTGCACAGTGGTAGGCCTGCCCGCCGCAACGGCGCGCAGCACCGCGCGCACCCAAACGGAGGCCTCATCAGGCCCCACCCCATCATCAGACACAACCCCTCAACAACAAACAACCAATGACAATCGGCCACAAGAATCTCTGGAACGAGACAAAAGACTATGTGTTCATAACCCTCGGACTACTGCTCTACACCTTCGGGTGGACAGTGTTTCTCCTGCCCTACGAGATAGTTACGGGCGGCGTCACCGGCGTGTCGGCAATCATCTTCTATGCCACCAAGATACCGATAGAGTACAGCTACTTCGTAATCAACGCCGCACTGCTCGCCGTTGCACTCAAAGTGTTGGGATTCAGGTTTATGTTCAAGACCATCTACGCCATTGTCGCGCTCTCGGTGATGCTTTGGGCAGCCCAAAAGATAATGATGGGCGACGACGGCCACTTCATACAGGTGCTCGGTCCGGGGCAGGAATTCATGTCGCTCATCATCGGATGTATGCTCACCGGCACGTCGCTGGCCATAGTGTTTCTCAACAACGGGTCAACGGGCGGCACCGACATCATAGCCGCCGTGGTGAACAAATACCACGACTTCTCGCTCGGCACGGTGCTCATCATGGTCGATTTGTGCATCATCGGTTCGTGTCTCTTCATACCTCAGTTCGGCGACGAGCTCGAACGCTGCCACAAAGTGGTGTTCGGCCTGTGCACAATGGGCATCGAGTGCTTCATGCTCGACTATGTGATGAACGCCCGTCGGGAGTCGGTGCAGTTTCTCATCTTCTCGCGCGAATACCGCAAGATAGCCGAGGCCATAACGCGCAAGACCGACCATACGCTCACCATTCTCGACGGACACGGATGGTACACGGGCAAGGAAATGAAGGTGTTGTGCCTCCTTGCAAGGAAAAGGGAGTCGGTGCTCATCTTCCGCCTCATAAAGACCATCGACCCACGGGCATTCGTTAGCCAGAGTAGCGTAATCGGAGTCTACGGCGAAGGGTTCGACCAGATAAAGGTAAAGATAAAGAAACAACACCAGAAGGAGATTGAAGAACATGAAAATAGTATTCGCAACCAACAACAGCCACAAGCTTGACGAGATGCGCGGCATACTCGGAGAGCGCGTGCAACTGCTCTCGCTGGCCGACATAGGATGCCACGACGACATACCCGAAACGGCCAACACGCTCGAAGGCAACGCCATACAGAAGGCGCGCTACATAGCCTCGCGCTACCATACCGACTGCTTTGCCGACGACACGGGGCTGGAGGTTGACGCGCTCGGGGGCGAACCGGGAGTGCTCTCGGCACGCTATGCTGGCGGCGCAGGCCACGACTCCGAGGCCAACATGCGCAAACTGCTCGCCCGACTCGGCGACAATACCCACCGCAGTGCCCGTTTCCGCACCGTAATTGCCCTGGCGCGCAGCTGCGAGGAAGCCGACTTCACCCTGTTTGAGGGCACTGTCGAGGGAACGATAGCCACCGCTCCGCGCGGCGACGAAGGCTTCGGCTACGACCCGGTGTTCGTGCCCGAAGGCCACGACAAAACCTTCGCCCAACTTGGCGAGGCCGTAAAAAACAGCATCTCACACCGCGCCCGCGCCGCCGCCAAGCTCGCGCGGCATCTCGCAGCTGCACACACCGACGACGCTGAATAACCAATCTACACACGCAATGAAGCAAGCCATAATAGCCGCCGCACTGCTCGCGGCATGCACAGTAGGCGCAGCGGCACAGCAAACAACCGCCACCATAGGCTCATGGAAGGCCTACATGTCATACAACGACATCACGCGCATAGTGCGCCACGGCCACATGGCCTACGTATTGGCATCGGGCAACCTCTACACCTACGACATTTCCGACCAGAGCATAGTGACCTACGACAAGGTGAACGCGCTCAACGACTGCGAAATTGACGACATAGCGTGGGTGGAGGCAGCCAAGAAGCTCGTCGTGCTCTACAGCAATATGAACATAGACCTGATAGACGAGAGCGGCAACGTGCAGAATTTGCCCGACTACTACAACAAGTCGCTCGCGCTCGACAAGACTATCAACAGCCTCACCGCATCGGGACGCAACGCCTATCTGGCCACCGGCTTCGGCCTGGTGGTGATAAATGCCGCCAACGCCACCATATCCGACACCTACAACCTGGGCGTGCAGGTGAACCGCGTAGCCATAAACGGCAGCACCATCTACGCCGCTACGGCAGAGGGAGTCTACCGTGCCGACCTTGCCGACAACCTTGCCGACAAGTCAAACTGGCACAGGATAATCGACTATGTCTACAACTATGTGGCCACACGAGGCAACGACCTGTTCGTGGCCAACAACTCCGGCTTCTCGCAACTCGACCCCGCCACGGGCCAACTCACACGGTTGTGGACCCCGTGGTTCAGCAATATGTTTGTAGACAACGGCACGTTCTACTTCTACGGAAGCTCCCACACCTACATATACCGGTCGGCCACCGACCGCATTGATATTCCCCGCAAGTTCACAGGCCTTGCCACCGACCCCTCCGACGGCACCATCTGGGCCACCGACACCGACGGCACGCTGTGCAACATGAAGCTCGCCGACGACGGCACACTCACCACCATAACCACGGGCATATGCCCCGACGGGCCGCGCTACAACTACTTCGGCTTCATGCGCCACTCCGGCGGCAAGCTCTACACCACCGGCGGCACCGACAGTCCCGAACGCCCGGCGTGCATACAGGTGCTCGACGGCGACAAATGGACAATATTCGACGACACGTTTGCCGCGTCGCTCAACAACAACTACCACACGGCCTACGCTCTCGCACTCGACCCTTCCAACCCCGATCAGGTTTATGTGGGCATGCAGTCGGGCCTCTACCAGTTTAACGGCGGCAAGATGACAAAGCACTGGAACAAAGACAACAGTCCGCTCGTGCCTGCCACCAACTCCAGCGAATACAACTACACGCAGGTGTCTACCCTTACCACCACTTCCGACGGCCATGTATGGTGCTTCAACAACGGTTCGCGCGACGGTTCGACGAGCCTCTTCGAACTTTCGGGCGACACCTGGACGTCGCACCACAGCAGCGATTTTGTCGACAAGAACGGCAAGTCGATGCGCCAGGCACGCTCCATGTTTGTAGACAGCCGGTCGCTGCTGTGGTGGAGCAACAACGACTACCGCCTGCCGGCAATAGCATGCTACCAGCCCTCCACGGGCGCCATGAAGCTCTACTCGTCGTTTGTAAACGAAGACGGCACGCGAGTGAGCGTGAGCAGCGTGTCATGCCTGGCCGAAGACTCGGGCAACAACATATGGCTGGGCACCAACTCCGGACCGCTCATGCTCGAATCTTCGGAGATAAGTTCGGGCGGAGAAACGTTCACCCAGGTTAAAGTGCCGCGCAACGACGGCACCAATCTTGCCGACTACTTGCTCTCGGGCGTGGCGATAACGTCGATAGCCATCGACGGGGCAGGCCGCAAATGGTTCGGCACCGTCGGCAACGGAGTCTACCTTATAAGTGCCGACAACCTCACGCAAGAAAAGCATTTCACCGAAAGCAACAGTCCGCTGCTGTCCGACGACATCGAGTCGGTGGCCGTCAACGATGTCACCGGCGAGGTGTATATAGGCACCGACAAGGGCCTCTGCTCCTACATGGGCGATGCCACGCAGCCTTCCGACAAGATGACCAAGGACAACGTGTATGCCTATCCCAACCCCGTCACACCCGACTACACCGGTCTTGTGACCGTGGTGGGCCTCACCCTCGACGCCGACGTGAAGATTGTCACCGCGTCGGGCACGCTCGTGGCCTCGGGACGCAGCAACGGAGGCACCTTCACATGGGACTGCACCGACCGCAACGGCAAGCGCGTGGCCAGCGGAGTGTATATGGTTGAGACGGCAACGAGCAACGGAGGCAAGGGCACCGTGTGCAAGATAGCCGTGGTGAACTGACCCCCGCGCTGCCCGGCAACACACCGAAACGAATGACAACAACAATGCACAAAACCGACAAATGGCTTCTGGCGATAGCCACCATATACGCCGTCGCACTGCTGGCCGTGCTCGCCGTGTTCGGCTACACGCCGGGCAACGACACCGACGGCTACATAAGCATGGCACAGACATGCCTCGACGAAGGCGAGCCCTACCCCTGCATGAAGCTCATCAACAGCTTCCCGTTCATCTGGAACGTAGGTTCGATAAACATCATAGCCGCCTCCATACGGCTCACCGGCTCGGTATTGCCGTTGCTTCCTATCTTCTGCCTGCTCAAAGCACTCACCGCCCTGCTCACGGCCAAGATATGCGGGCGGCTCATGGGAGGCCGCGCCGCCGTGGCCACAATGCTGCTCTATGTGCTCTATCCCAACAACTGGGGGCAGAGCACCATGCTGCTGAGCGAGCTGCCCATGGTGTTTTTCTGCACATGGGGCGTATATACGGCCACGGGCAAGCCCACCACGGCGCGCCTCGTAGCCTCGGGCGTGCTGCTGTGCATAGCCAACTGGTTCAGACCAATAGCCCTGCTGTTTGTCATCGTGCTCGCCGCCTACCACATAGTCTTCCACCGCCGCGATGCACTGCGCCGCATTCTGCTCATAGCCTCGGGCTACGCCGTGTCGATATGCGCCATAGGCACCGAGACATGGAGCCGCACCGGCTACTTCGTCTACCAGAGCGAGTCGTTCTGGTTTAACATGGCCGACGACGCATACGACGGAGCCTCGCCCCGTACAGTCTTTGGCGAGCCCCTAATCAAGAAGGGCACGCCGCGCTACATAGAGGACATGGCGAGCAAGAACTGCTTTGAGTGCAGCGACATCTGGCGCGACCGCTGCCTGCCGTGGCTGCTCACCCACAAGGTGGAATACCTTTCCAAGGTGCCGTGGAGGCTCTACGACATGTTTTACAACGATGCCGACAACATGGCGGCATTCATCACCAAGACCGAGAAATACGGCACAGTGAGGGCCACACTCACCGTGCCCTACCGCAGTCTGTTCAAGGCTTCTACTCATCTCACGCGCTACCAGCGGCTCTGCGTGCTCGCCATGCTGTGCTACTACATCATAATGCTCTCGGCCATAGCCGGAGCCGTCATGCTGGCGCGCCGCCGCAACTGGCACGCACTCTTCCTGCCGGGGCTTGTCATAGTGCTCGTCACCATGGGCACGGTGCTGCTCATGCATGGCGAGACACGCTTCAAGGCACCGTTCATGCCCTATGTGTTCATGCTCGCAGGATATGCCTGGCAGCAGGCCGCCGCACACTTAGCACGCCGATGCGGCAACAACAAGAAAAAAGCAATCACCCAAACCACTATATGACAACAAATCCTCTCTGGCAAGACGACTACTGGCTGCTCGTAATGCAGCTCTACATGAGCAAGCCCACGGGCATGAAATCGCCCTACTCCAAGGCCATGGTCGACCTCGGCATAGCACTCCATCTGCCGCCAAAGTTCCTGCATGCACAGATGCGACGCCTGCGCGACCGCGCCACGCCGCAGCTGCAGCGGTTCTGGGACACCTACTCGGCCAACCCGCGCAAGCTCAACCGCGACGCCAAACGCCTGCGCGAAATGCAGGGATTCGGCTCAGCCTCCGCCTTCTATGAGGGCGTTGACACGGCCGACACCTTCGCCACGGCATATCTGCCCATAGAGCCCGCATCGCCGCTCACGCCCGTGATGCTCGTCATCCTGCTCAACCTCTACTACAGTCTCACGCCCATCACCATGGTGGCCGACACACCCGAGGTGCAGCAGACGGCACACCTCATGGGCATAACGGCAGCCGACGCCGTGAGCGTGCTCTCCATTTACCAGACATTCGACCCCATTCTGCACCGCCGCCCGGCCGAGCCCACACCCCTCACCGAGGCTTGCCGCCGCACATGGCAGCAATACGGGGCCGAAGAACCCGACCGCCTCGCAGCCGCAGCGGTGAAGCTCGGCGAATATTTCAAATAGGCGCGGGCAACGGCAGCAACACCGCGCCCACCGCAAAGAAGCCTTGTTTGCCAACAAAACAAGGCTTGTTTACCACACAAAGAAGGCTTGTTTGCACCGCAAAGAAGCCTTTGTTTTACCACGAAGAAGGCTTGTCCGCACCACGGGCAAGCCTTCTTCGCATCGGCCCATCACGTTGCGGCACGCCGATGCTCCCACTAATGCCCCGAAACGGGGCGATAAAAAAACGCGCAAAAAAAACATATGTTGCCAAAATTGACTAACTTTGCACTCTGACAAAACACCTCGGCAGCACCGCCCGAGGCAAGGCCGCGCACCATGCAGGCCCCACGCAAAGCAACAACGACAATGGCTCAGAAACTCATACAGACACAGGACCAGCGCCTGCAGCAAGTGCAGCGTCTATCGGCGCAGCAGATGCTTCAGGTGAGGATGCTCGAGATGCCCCTGCGCGAGCTCGAGGAGAACGTCAAGGCCGAGCTCGACGACAACCCCGCGCTCGATGCCGCAGCCCCCGACGACGCCCTGAGCCACACCGGAGAGGGCGGCGATGCCGATGCCACAAGCGATGCACCGGCGGGCGACGGCGACGATTTCGACACCGTGAACGAGCGCGAAGAACGCCACGACGCGCTCAACGACGCGCTCGAAGGCATAGGCCGCGACGACGAGATGCCCGTGGCTTCCTACCGCACACAGCAAGACGGCGGTTCGGCCGACTACGAGGAAATGGTGTGGGGCGACACCACCTCGTTCTACGACAAGCTGAAAGAACAAATGGGCGAGACCGACCTCACCCCCGACGAAACCGAGATAATGGCCTACCTGATTGGTTCGCTCGACAGCGACGGACTGCTCCGGCGCGACACCGGAGAGATAGCCGAGGAGCTGGCAATCTACCAAAACCTTTACACCACAAAGGAAGAGGTGGACGAAGTGCTGCACAAGCTGCAGACATTCGACCCTCCCGGCATCGGAGCGCACAACCTGCGCGAGTGTCTTCTGCTGCAAATCGACCGCCGGCGCGACGACGACATGAAGCCACTCATGCGCCGCGTGATAGCGCAGTGCTTCGACGACTTCACCAAGAAACACTGGGACCGCATAGCACAAACTCTCGGCATAGGTGAAGACAAGGCCGAAAGGCTGCGCGGCGAACTGCGCCGTCTCAACCCGAAACCCGGAGCTTCGCTCGGCGAGGCCGAAGGACGCAGCCTGCAACAGATTACGCCCGACTTCATAGTAGACACCGACGACGACGGACGCGTGACGTTCACGCTCAACGGCGGCGACGTGCCCGAGCTCACAGTGTCGCCCTCGTTCATGGCAATGGCCGACGCTTGGCGCAACAACCGCAAGTCGATGAGCCGCCGCGACCGCGAGGCTCTGCTCTACGCCAAGGAGAAAGTGGAGCGCGCGCAAGGCTACATAGAAAGCATAAAGCAGCGGCGCCGCACACTGTGCGCCACCATGCAGGCCATAATCGACTGGCAACTGCGGTTCTTCCAGGACGGCGACGAGGCCGACCTGAAACCCATGATACTAAAAAACATAGCCGACCGCACCGGGCTCGACATCTCAACGGTGTCGCGGGTGAGCAACGTGAAGTGGGCACAAACCAACTGGGGCACCTTCCCACTGCGCTTCTTCTTCAGCGACGGCTACGACACCGGCGACGGAGAAACACTCTCCACACGCAAGATAAAACTCGCACTCAAAGAGGTGGTTGACTCCGAAGACAAGCGCAAACCGCTCTCCGACGACGCCATAACACGCGCCCTGGCCGACAAGGGATTTCCCATAGCCCGCCGCACCGTGGCAAAATACCGCGAACAAATGGGCATACCCGTGGCGCGGCTGCGCCGATGAACACGGCCATCGCACCACAACGACAACATCACCAACACCATCAAATGAACGAGAAGAACATCATCCTGGCCGCACGCATACTGAGCATGGCATTCACACCGTTCTATCTGCCCATGCTCGGACTGCTCGCGCTCTTCACGCTGAGCTACCTCAGTCAGCTGCCCTTCGCCTACAAGGCAAGCGTCATGGGCCTCGTCTACGTTTTCACCATACTCATGCCCACGCTCATCATTCACTTCTACCGGCGCAGCCAGGGATGGAATCTCACCGAAATGGGACGCAAGGAAAGGCGCATCGTGCCCTACATCATCTCCATACTGTGCTACTTCGCGTGCTACTACGTGATGCACCGCTTCAACATCCCCCACTTCATGAGCAACATCCTCATGGCCGCACTAGTCATACAGATAGTGTGCGCCCTCATCAACATATGGTGGAAAATATCCACCCACACCGCCGCCATAGGGGGAGTGGCGGGCGCACTCATGGCATTCTCGGCACTATTCCTCTTCAACCCCGTGGGGTGGCTCTGCGTGGTAACCGTGCTCGGAGGCATGGTGGGCACCAGCCGCATGGTGCTGCGGCAGCACACTCTGGCGCAGGTGTGTGCCGGATATGTCGTGGGGTGGCTCTCGGCCATCGTCGTAATACCGTTCGTGTGAACGGCCACGACGGCAAAACTCTATACAATGACAACGTAAAAAACCGAAATATATGAAACCATTAGTTAGCATCATCATGGGCAGCACAAGCGACATGCCCGTTATGGAAAAAGCATGCAAGTTTCTCAACGACATGCAAGTGCCCTTCGAGGTGAACGCACTGTCGGCACACCGCACGCCCGACGCAGTGGAAGACTTCGCCAAAAGCGCCGCACAGCGCGGCATAAAGGTAATCATCGCCGGAGCCGGAATGGCCGCAGCACTGCCCGGAGTGATAGCCGCCAGCACCACACTGCCCGTCATCGGAGTGCCCATCAAGGGCATGCTCGACGGACTCGACGCCATGCTCTCAATCATACAGATGCCTCCCGGCATTCCGGTGGCCACCGTCGGAGTGAACGGAGCCATGAACGCCGCCATCCTGGCAACCGAAATGCTCGCCCTGGGCGACGCCGCAATAGCCGCACGTCTGGGCGACTACAAGGCCACACTGGGCGAGAAAATTGAGAAGGCCAACCGCGATTTGGCCGAGGTGAAATACGATTACAAGACCAACTGACAAGGCTTCAGCGTGGCGGCAGGCCGATTTTTTCGGCCAGCAACCGCCACGCGGGGCACAAACCAATAACCACATGGTTGACTTATTCAACTACCGCCGCCGCGAAACCACCGCCGTACAGGTGGGACAAACGGCAATAGGAGGCGGCAACCCGGTGCGCGTGCAGTCGATGACAACCACCAACACCAACGACACCGAAGCCTGCGTGCAGCAGGCCGAAGCCATAATAAAGGCCGGAGGCGAGCTCGTGCGACTCACTACGCAGGGCCGGCGCGAGGCCGAAAACCTCAAGAACATCAACGCACAGCTGCGCGCCGACGGCTACAACACGCCCCTCGTGGCCGACGTGCACTTCAACGCCAACGTGGCCGACGTGGCTGCCCTCTACGCCGAAAAGGTGAGGGTGAACCCCGGAAACTACGTCGATCCGGCGCGGGTGTTCAAGAAAATTGAATACACCGACGAGGAATACGCCGCCGAAATAAAGAAGATTGAAGCGCGCTTCGTGCCATTCCTCGACATTTGCAAGCAAAACCACACGGCAGTGCGCATCGGAGTGAACCACGGTTCGCTCTCCGACCGCATCATGTCACGCTACGGCGACACGCCCGAAGGCATCGTTGAGAGCTGCATGGAATTTCTGCGCATCTGCCGACGCGAGCACTTCGACAACGTAGTGATAAGCATCAAGGCATCAAACACCGTGGTGATGGTGCGATCGGTGAGGCTCCTCACCGCCGAAATGGAGCGCGAAGGCATGAACTACCCGCTCCATCTGGGCGTGACCGAAGCCGGAGAAGGCGAAGACGGACGCATTAAAAGCGCAGTGGGCATAGGCGCACTGCTGGCCGACGGAGTGGGCGACACCATACGGGTGAGCCTCAGCGAAGCCCCCGAGGCCGAAATTCCCGTGGCCAAACACCTCGCCTCCTACATGGCGGCACACGAAGGCCACCTCATGATTCCGGCCGAAGCCGCTCCCGACTTCGACTGGCTGCGACCCTCACGGCGGCCCACACGCGCCTCGGGTGGCATAGGCGGAAGCAACGTGCCCGTGGTGATAGTGTCAGAAAACGGCAACGGAGCAGGCGCGGAAACCACCCAGTTCAACCCCGACCTCACCCCCGACTACATCTACTGCGGACAGAATCTGCCGCAGGAAAGACCTGCCGGACAACGCTACATAGTGGATTTCAACGCGTGGAAAGGCGAGAAAGACACCTACCCCATATTCCCCGCCAACGCAATGCCGTTCATGGCAGCCGTCAAGGCCGACGTGAAATTCCTAGTATTGAAGTATGGCACACCCGCCGAAGAATACACCGCATGCCTCAGACAACATCCCGAAGCAGTGGTTATCTGCACAAGCAACCACCAAAACAGGCTCGGCGAGCAGCGCGCACTGGTGCACGAAATGTGGCGCAACGGGCTCTACAACCCCGTGGTGTTTGCCGAGATGTACCGCCACCAAGCCGTGGCCAAGGCCGACTTCCAGCTTGAAGCCGCTGCCGACACGGGCGCACTCATGATTGACGGACTTGCCGACGGACTCTGGCTGATGAACGACGGCGACATAAGCACACGCGACATTGCCGAGACAACATTCGCCATTCTGCAGGCAGCAAGACTGCGCACGTCGAAAACCGAATACATCTCGTGCCCCGGATGCGGCCGCACACTCTACGACCTGCGCTCCACCATAGCACGCATTAAGGCCGCCACGGCTCACATGAAGGGCCTCAAGATAGGCATAATGGGCTGCATCGTGAACGGACCGGGTGAGATGGCCGACGCCGACTACGGCTATGTAGGGGCCGGACCGGGACGAGTTTCGCTCTACAAGCAGAAAACTTGCGTTGAGAAGGCCATTCCCGAAGCCGACGCAGTGGAGCACCTGCTGCGGCTGATAGAGGCCGACACGCAAAAAAAACAGTGAATATGAATACATTCAAGGCCAACCCGCGACGATACGACAACGCCGCGTTCCGCCGCTGCGGAAAGTCGGGCGTGATGCTGCCCGAGGTGTCGCTCGGCATGTGGCACAACTTCGGAGCAACCGATCCCTATGCCCGCAGCCGCGAAATAACGCTGCACGCATTCGACAGGGGCATCACCCACTTCGACCTTGCCAACAACTACGGCACGCCGGCAGGCTCTGCCGAGGAGACAATGGGGCGCATTCTGCGCGACGAACTGCACGCCTACCGCGACGAACTGTTCATCTCCACCAAGGCAGGCTACGACATGTGGCCCGGTCCCTACGGCAACTGGGGGTCGCGAAAATCGCTCATGGCAAGTCTCGACCAGAGCCTAAAGCGCATGAATCTTGACTATGTTGACCTGTTCTACAGCCACCGTTACGACCCCGACACGCCGTTGGACGAGACCCTGCAGGCTCTAGTAGACATCGTGCGAAGCGGAAAAGCACTCTATGTGGGCATATCGCGATGGCCGCTGCCCGCGCTGAAACACGCCGTAGAATATCTTCGCCGCCGCGACACGCCGCCTCTCATCTACCAGGGACGGCTCAACCTTCTCGACCGCGCACCGCAGCAGGAGGGCATAATAGAGTATTGCCGCGAGCAGGGCATAGGCTTCATCTCGTTCTCGCCACTCGCCCAGGGGCTGCTCACCGACCGCTATCTCGACGGCATCCCGGCCGACAGTCGCATAGCAAAGGGCGGACATCTGAAGCGCGAGGCACTCACTCCCGAACTGCTCGACCGCATAAGGCAGCTCAACGCCACGGCCTCGGCACACGGACAGAAGCTCGCCTCAATGGCACTCTCTTGGGTGTTGCAGCAGGAAGGAGTGACTTCGGTGCTCGTGGGAGCAAGCAGCGTGCAGCAGCTCGACCAGAATCTTGCATGCATACAGGCACCGCCCATAGTTCTGCCGTGACCTGCGTCGCACGCAAAATGTGCCGCCATCACACGCCGACACGGCTTTAAAAAACGCAACGGGGCGCATGACCGACATCCGGCCATGCGCCCCGTTTTTTTATTTTTACGCCTTCTACTGTCTGAAGATGAAGCGTGCCAGACCGTAGACATAGCGGCGGAAGCCCGGACGGTAGGCCAGCATGCGGTCGAACCACCCGAGTCGGCGGCCCACAACGCGCACCACCGCGCCCACATAAACCATGGCAAAGAGCGTGCCCACGCCCACTATGTGCCACTGCCACGCGCCGAAGAACACATAGCTGAACACCACTGCAAGAACCACGAGCGAGACATCTACCGCTATCTTCATCTTGGCAAACTCCACACCCGTAACCTCGCACACGGCAACGGGAAATCCCTCGCCGGGCATTGTCACCGAACCGCAGCGCACCTCAAGGGCTATGCCTATGCCCAACACCGTGCATCCGGCCACCTGCGCGGCCACCTTGGCCCACAGCGATGCGGGCACGAGCCACGAAGTGAAGGCCATATTGACGTCGATGAGCGACCCGAACACGAAGCCCACAAGCAGCTGGAAGAGCTGCACCGGCTCGAATCGGCTGCGCAGCACGGCAATCTGCCCGAGCACGAGCACCGCGTTCATCATGTAGGTGTACTGCCCTATGGTGAGACGGGGAATGCCCGCAACGCCGCCCGCGCCTGCCGTGGAGAACACATAAGGCAGCGTTGAAATCACGCTCGAGCCCAACATGCTGCGCACGCACACCGCAACGCCGAATGTCATTATACACAATGAAACGAGCAGCAATACGTGCTGCCACAGAAAGGAAATGATTTTGTCTTTTCTACTCATAAGCAAGTGTCATAAAAAAAACGTATCCGACTGCAGCCCGACGGCCGCTCCTGCAAAAGAAAAAACACGGCACACCTGCCAGTCCTGATACAATCTTGCTGCAAAGTTACGAAAAAAAATCGGGAAAACGGCATTTTCCCGCGCCCAAAGCAGCACCGCCACCATTGCAGGGCGCACCGCACAGACGCAAAAAAGAGCCGACTTCACAGCCGACTCTTCTGCTCTTATACAATAACATTATGAATTTTAATAGTGGCTATCTTACCGGCGTGCCCTTGCAGACACGCCGACCCTCGGCCCTGTCCCCGTGTCTCCGCCCCCGGAGGCACGCTTAACGAACAATAAAACAATAAGATCTTAAACTATGAGCCAAATCTATCTTGGGCAAGGCGGGGTCTATCGTGTCAAAGTTTATCCTTGAAGCTGTCGAGCCACGCGTCGATGCGTGCCTCGGTCTTGTCGCTTTCGTTCACGTCGTCGAGGGCCAGACCCACGAACTGTCCGTCCTCAACGGCCTCTGAATCGTCAAACGAGTAGCCGTCAACCGACACCTGGCCCACCACGGTGCAGCCCTTGTCCTTCACGGCATTGTATATTTCGGCCATGCCGCCGCAGAACGTGTCGCAGTAAGACTCGCAGTCGCCGCAGCCGAATATGGCAACAGTCTTGCCCGAGAGGTCGGCAGCCTTTATCACGCCCAGACCGTCATACCAATCGTCCTGAAGCTCGCCTGCACCCCATGTCGAAGTGCCGAGAAGAAGGTTTTCGGCCTCTTCCACCTGAGCGGCGTCCAAGTCGGCCACGTTGACAGCCTCAACGCCGAGCTTGCCGGCTATGGTCTGTGCTATACTCTCGCAGGTTCCGGTAGAGGAACCATATGCTACCAATGTCTTTTTCATATCCTCAGTTTTAGTCGTTTTCAATCATTTACGGCTGCAAAGTTAGCCACTCATGCGCACAGGCACAATACCTAAAAGTAGGGTTTCGGCCAAATACCTAATAATGGTGAACCCTCTAACACACGGCAAAAAGCGGCCTTAACACTTGCACGACAACGAAAAAATGTTGACCTTTGCACTGCGCCAAACCGCGCCCGCACGGCATTTCCGTGCGCACAACCACGAAAAAGAAGGAGAACCACACATGGCCCAAAAGAAAACAGGCGACGGGCTCACCCCGATGATGCGCCAGTTCTACACGCTGAAAGAGAAACATCCCGACGCGCTGCTGCTCTTCCGCTGCGGCGATTTCTACGAGACCTACGCCGACGATGCCGTTACCGCAGCCCGCATATTGGGCATAACGCTCACGCGCCGCAACAACGGACGGCAGACGGGAAGCACCGAAATGGCCGGATTTCCGCACCACGCGCTCGACACCTACTTGCCAAAGCTCATCCGAGCAGGGCGGCGCGTGGCCATTTGCGACCAGCTTGAAGACCCCAAGCTCACCAAGACGCTCGTGAAACGGGGCATCACCGAGCTTGTCACCCCGGGCGTGGCCATGGGCGACAACGTGCTCAACTACAAGGAAAACAACTTTCTTGCCGCCGTACACTTCACGCGCACGCAGTGCGGCATAGCCCTCCTTGACATCTCCACCGGCGAGTTTCTCACCGGCGAGGGCACGTTCGGCTATGTAGAGAAGCTGCTGGCCAGTTTTCAACCGAAGGAAATTCTCTACGACCGCGCCGCCAAACAAGACTTCGAGAAGCACTTCGGCACGCGTTGGTGCGTGTTCGAACTCGACGACTGGATGTTCACCCTGCAAAGCTCGCGGCAGAAACTTCTGCGCCATTTCGGCACAAAATCGCTCAAGGGTTTCGGCGTTGAGCACCTGCAACTGGGCGTGGTGGCATCGGGAGTGATACTGCAATATCTCGAGATGACGCAGCACACCCACATCGCACACATCACCTCTCTGGCGCGTATAGAGGAAGAACGCTACGTCAGACTCGACAACTTCACTATTCGTTCGCTCGAAATCTTGCAGCCAATGCAGGAGGGAGGAGCCTCGCTTCTCGACGTGACCGACCGCACCGTAACGCCCATGGGCGGACGCATGATGCGCCGTTGGATGGTGTTTCCCCTGCGCGACGTGGCCGCAGTGACGCGCCGCCTCGACATGGTGGAGCGTTTCGCCGCCGACAGCGCGCTCGCCACCGTGACCGACGAACAGCTGCATCTCATAGGCGACATGGAACGCATAATATCAAAGGTGGCCGTGGGCCGTGTGTCGCCGCGCGAAGTTGTGCAGCTCAACACCGCCCTCACGGCCCTCGCACCGGTGAAGACAGCATTCACGGCAGATACCTGCGAACCGCTGCGCGACATGGGCGAACGCATCAGTCTGTGCGAAAGTCTAAGCCAGCGCATCACCCGCGAGATACAGCCCGACCCACCCCAGCTCGTGCAGAAGGGCGGAGTGATAGCCGACGGATACAACGCCGAGCTCGACGAGCTGCGCCGCATAGCAAGCGGAGGGCGCGACTTTCTGCTGCAGATACAGCAGCGCGAGATAGAGCGCACGGGCATACAGTCGCTCAAGGTGGGCTACAACAACGTGTTCGGCTACTATCTCGAGGTGCGCAACACCTACCGCGACAACGTCCCGGCCGACTGGGTGCGCAAGCAGACTCTGGCCAACGCCGAACGATACATAACCCAGGAGCTGAAGGAGTATGAGGAGAAGATAATGGGAGCCGACGAGAAAATACTCGCGCTCGAGACGCGGCTCTTCGGCGAACTCGTGGCCGCCATGCAGGAATACATCCCGCAGATACAGGCCGATGCGGCCATCGTGGCACGCGCCGATTGCCTGCTCTCCTTCGCCAAGACTGCTGCCGAACACCATTACACGCGCCCCGAGGTGACCGACGACGACGTGCTCGACATAAAGGCAGGGCGGCATCCCGTGATAGAAACGCAGCTTCCGCCCGGCGAGAGCTACGTGCCCAACGACATAGAGCTCGACACCGAACGCCAGCAGATAATGATAATCACCGGACCGAATATGGCCGGAAAGTCGGCCTTGCTCCGGCAGACTGCCCTCATCACGCTCATGGCGCAGGCAGGCAGCTTCGTGCCGGCCGACAAGGCGCACATAGGCGCGGTGGACAAGATATTCACCCGCGTCGGAGCATCCGACAACATATCGCTCGGCGAGAGCACCTTCATGGTTGAGATGACCGAGGCCGCCGACATACTTAACAACGTCACGCCGCGATCGCTCGTGCTCTTCGACGAACTGGGGCGCGGAACGTCCACCTACGACGGCATTTCCATAGCCTGGGGCATAGTTGAGCATCTGCACAACCACCCCAAGGCACGCGCCCGCACGCTCTTCGCCACACACTACCACGAGCTCAACGAGATGCAGAAGAGTTTCCCGCGCATAAGCAACTACAATGTGTCGGTGCGCGAAGTAGACGGTAAAGTGATATTCCTGCGCAAGTTGGCCAAGGGCGGATCGGAACACAGTTTCGGTATACACGTGGCCGAAATAGCCGGAATGCCCAAGTCGATAGTGCGCCGCGCAAGCTCGGTGCTCAAGCAACTCGAGGCCGACAACGCCCAGGTGGGCACACGCCAGAAGCCCAAGGCCGAACGCATACACACCGAGGCAAGCGGCATGCAACTGAGTTTCTTCCAACTCGACGACCCCGTGCTCTGCCAGATACGCGACGAGATAATGGGACTCGACATCGACAACCTCACCCCCGTGGAGGCTCTCAACAAGCTCAACGAGATAAAGAAAATAGTGAACGGCAGGAGCTGACGCACAGCAGTTTACAAAACAAAACGCGGCACGCGCCGCAAACAAGGCTTCTTTACATCGCAAACAAGGCTTCTTTGCACACCAAACAAGGCTTCTTTCGGTTGCAAAGAAGCCTTCTTTTTATGGCAAAGAAGGCTTGTTTTTGTCATGGCCCGTGTTTTGCTTTTACAACTATTTTTCTTACTTTTGCACTGCACACTACAACGGCCAACCCAAACAAGCCTATGAAGACACTTCTCATCGCGGCAATAGCTGCCGCAACTGTCGCCACGGCACGCGCCGACGACTGGATGGCACGCGTGCCCGACAGCACGCCCGTGTGCCGCATTACCGTGCCCGGCACACACGATGCGGCCACCGGCGAGGGCTTCGCCTGCTCCGACTCTGCCGTGGCACTCGTTGTGGCCAAGACGCAGGAGCTGTCGCTGTCGCGCCAGTGGGCCGCCGGAGTGCGCGCATTCGACCTGCGCCCGGCGGTGCGCACCATGCCCGACGGCACACGGCAGCTGCACATCTACCACGGCGAGTTTGCCACACGCCTCACAATGCACGCTGCCCTCAGCTTGATAGCCGACTCGCTCGTCGCCCACCCCACCGAGTTTGCCATAGTGGTGATGCGCCACGAGGCTTCATCATCGCGCGACGAAAGCCTTTGGCCGGCACTCATGGGCGAGCTATTGGCACGCCATGCCGATGTGCTGGCCGACTTCTCGCCTTCGATGACAGTGGGCGACATGCGCGGAAAGATACTCCTCATAAGCCGCGACCACTACGACGGACCGCTGCACGGGGCCTACGCCGAGGGTTGGCGGCACGACGCCGACTTCCATAAGCATCCTCTTGCCACGCTGACGGGCAAGGGCGGACAATGCCCTCTGGCCGTGCAAGACTTCTACGACACGTCGGCCCCGGGCGCGATGAAGAAGAAACTGCGCGCCATAAACCGCATGCTGCGCACGGCACGCAAGGCAGCCAACAACGAGGACGGCGCACCCGTGTGGACAATAAACCATGCCTCGGGCTACGCCACCACCGCCGACATCGGCGCGGCAGAACCCGTGTCGCTCTCCGACGGCTACCGAGCCAACGCCGCCACAACCAACGCTCATCTGCTGCACCGCGCATCAAAGGGCGGCACCGTGAGTGCAGGCATCATCATGGCCGACTATGCCGGCACCGACATCTCGGGCTCCTACCATGTGATGGGCCTCAGCCTCGTAAACGCCCTGTGTGCCGAACGCTGAACATACACGCCCCCACTCCTTCCCCAAAAACAAAAAACAACACACATACATGCGCAAGTTACGGACAATAGAAATGCATCGCCTCACGGTTGAAGAGTTCCGCGAGGCCGAGAAAATGCCGCTCGTCGTGGTGCTCGACGACGTGCGGTCGCTCTACAACGTGGGGTCGGTGTTCCGATCGTGCGACGCCTTCCGCGTGGAGGCGGTCTACCTCTGCGGCATCACCGCCACACCACCCCACCCCGAAATACACAAGACCGCACTCGGCGGAGAGGACTCCGTGGCATGGCGATACTTTGCCACGGCCACCGAAGCGGTGCAGTCGCTGCACAACGACGGCTACACGGTGCTCGCCGTGGAGCAGGCCGAGGGCTCTACAAAGCTGCAACACCTCGACGCACAACCCTCGCAACGCTACGCCATAGTGCTCGGCAACGAGGTGAAAGGGGTGCACCAGGAGGTTGTTGACATGAGCGACGGATGCCTGGAAATACCGCAGTTCGGCACCAAACACTCGCTCAACGTGAGCGTTACGGCTGGCATCGCGGTGTGGGAATTTGCCCGCCGACTCATGCTCTGAACCACACTCTGCCACACACAGCACCTATCCTTACACCGAAACCCAAACCCACCCCATAACTTCACTACCGCAATGAAAATGTTCCTAAACACAGCAGCCATAACGGCAGCGGCTCTTCTGGCCGCTCCATCAGCTCACGCCGACGGCGGCAACAATGTCACGGCCACGCGCTATCCCTCGGCCAAGACCGAGAACTTCGCACCCACCGTCATCCCTTCCAACTTGCAAGGCAACATAGCACTGCACCGCCCGTGCCGCGCCTCATCCATATTCGACTTCAACCTCACGCCGCAGCTACTCACCGACGGCATCGCCTTCAAAGGCACACCGCCCACGCTCGCCGTGACCACGCCCTCGGGACCGCTGCCCAAACGCGAGCGCGAGTGGGCAATCGACGGGGGAATGTACACGCGCAACACGCTGATGGGCGACGACACGTTCCTGCAATACGAGTGGACGGGAGCACAATTCGAGGCCGACACCGTGGCCGTGCGCTGCAACGTGGCCTACAACGCCGCCCTGGCCACGCAGGGTTGCACCATAAGGGTGCTCGCACGCGAGAACAAGAAAGGCGGTAAGGCCGGGCAGTGGACTCTCGTGGCCGAACACCGCACCGACACTCTGCCGGGTCAGGAGTCGCGCTACAAGGCGCACAGCGACCCCAACAAGCAAACCGACCGCAGCCTTCTGCCCACGCGCGACATCACCTTGCGCCTGCAGCTATCGCATCGTCTGAGCGCGATGCAGGCTCTACGCGTGGAACTGAAGATGCCGGGGGCGGCCCACTGGACGGTGTATGACATCGAACTGGGCAACCGTGGCCGCCGGCTCACGTCGGAACTGCTCTCGTCGGCACGCTTCGCCAGCGCATGGGTGAGCGCAGCGGGCGGCCATCAGTGGGCCGAGGTAGACCTCGGGCGAAGCTCCTCATTCAGCGAAGTAAAGCTGCAATGGATTGAAAAGGCCGCCGAAGGGCGCATAGAAACGAGCGACGACCGACTGAAATGGACAGCCGTGGCATCTCTGCACGGCGGCAAAGGCAACGACCAACGGGTGGCCACGCCGAATGCACACGGACGCTATGTGCGCGTGGTGATGACACGACCGGGCTCGACGGGACGCTACGCTCTGGGCGAAATAGAGGTCATGGGCAACGGGGGCTACCGCGCAGTGCCCCACACCGAAGCCGCCATTGAAGGCTGCCGCAAACCGCTCTCGGGCGGCGATTGGAAGCTGCAGCGCGCCTCGGAAGTGAAGGTCGGGGGCACGGAAATATCGCTCGCGGGCTTTGCCGACACCCAGTGGATAACGGCCACAGTGCCGGGCACTGCGCTGATGAGCTATGTAAACATTGACGCGCTACCCGACCCGGCTCTGGCCGACAACCTAGAGGCAGCGTCGGAATCGTTCTTCAACAGCGACTTCTGGTATCGCCGCCCGTTCAACATTCCCTCCGGTTGGCAAGGGAAACACGTCTTCCTGTGCTTCGACGGCATCAACTGGAAGGCCGACGTGTATGTGAACGGAAAGAAGGCAACGCGCATTGAAGGGGCGTTCACACGCTCGCGCACCGACATTACACCGTTGCTCAAAGAGGGCGGCAACGTGCTCGCCGTGAAAGTGGAGTGCCCTGCACACCCGGGCGGACTGAAAGAGAAGACTCTTGAAACCACCGACATAAACGGGGGAATGCTCGGAGCCGACAACCCAACGTTCCACGCAAGCATCGGTTGGGACTGGATTTCGACCATAAGAGGGCGCGAAACCGGACTGTGGAACGACGTGTTCCTCAGCGCCGAGGGCGAAGCCACACTCTCCGACCCGCTCGTTACCACCTCGCTCAACCTGCCCGACACGGCCGCAACCATTACGCCGCGCGTGATAATAGCCAACAACGAAAGCCGACAACTGAGCGGAACACTGCGCGGATGGATAGGCGACGTGACCTTCGAAAAACGCGTCACAGTGGCCCCGAACGCCCAAAACGAGGAATTGTTCAGTCCCGATGAGTTCGCACAGCTGCGTGGCCGCAGAATGCGCCTGTGGTGGCCCAACGGCTACGGCGAACCGTATCTGCACGAGGCTGGCTTCGAATTCACCGCCGACAACGGACAGAAAACCACCATTAACTACCGCGCCGGAATAAGACAAGTGACCTACAGCGGCGAAAACACGAGGTTGCAGATGCAGGTGAACGGCAAACGCGTGGTGCCACTCGGCGGCAACTGGGGATTCAGCGAGCAGAACCTGCTCTACCGCAAGCGCGAATACGACATCGCAGTGGCCTATCACAGGGCTATGAACTTCAACATGATACGCAACTGGGTGTGCCAAACGGGCGACGAGGAATTCTACGACGCGTGCGACCGCAACGGCATTATGGTGTGGCAGGACTTCTGGCTTGCCAACCCGGCCGACGGACCAGACCCCGACGACAACACCATGTTCATGCGCAACGCCGCCGACTTCACGTCACGAATGCGCAAACATCCGTGCATCGCGCTCTACTGCGGACGCAACGAGGGCTACCCGCCTGCGGCCTTGGACAGTGCTCTGCGCACTCTCGTGAAGCAGCAGAACCCGGGCATGCTCTACATCTCTAGCTCGGCCGACGACGGAGTTAGCGGACACGGGCCTTACTGGGCCGAACCGGCCAAGACCTATTTCGGCGCACAAACCGGTAAACTGCACACCGAGCGCGGAATGCCTGCCGTGATGACCTATGAGGGACTTTGCCGCACATTCACACCCGATGCCCTTTGGCCGCAGAGCCAACAGTGGGGCCAGCACGACTTCACCATGCGCGGAGCTCAGCGCGGTGCCACATTCAACTCGCTCATAGAACACGCCTTCGGCACGCCCACCAACGCGCAACAGTTTGCCACCTGGGGACAATGGATAAACTACGACGGCTACCGCGCCATGTTCGAGTCGGGCTCAAAGCACCGCCAGGGACTGCTCATCTGGATGAGTCACCCCTGCTGGCCGTCGATGGTGTGGCAGTGCTACGACTACTGGTTGGAGCCGACGGCGGCTTACTTCGCATGCAAAAAGGCGTGCGAACCGCTGCACATACAATATAATGCGCTCACACACAACGTGGAAATAGTCAACATCCTGCCCTCGCAGCACAACGGACTCACGGCCCGCCGCGACATATTCGGTTGCCGAGGCAACCTGATAAGCACCGCGCAGACCGCCGCCGACTGCCCTGCCGACACTACACTCACGCTTGCCACGCTGCACACCGACAGCACATTCGCCGACAACGACGGCGTGCATTTCATGCGCCTGACGCTGCTCCGCCCCGACGGCAGCACCGCATCGGAAAACACCTACACACTCGCCGCCAACGAGGGCGACCTCACGCAAATCGCAGCACTGCCCCAAACCCACATAGAGGCAACCGTGCAGCACGGCAAACGCAGCCTCGACGTGACGCTTGCAAACAACGGTTCGACCACGGCGGTGATGACTCGCCTCAATCTTGTTGACGGAAACGGACAGCAAATTCTGCCCGCTTTCTATTCGGACAACTATTTCCACCTCATGCCGGGCGAACGCCGCGAGGTGAAAATAGAATGGCTCGACGACGAGGAAACGCCCGTCAATCCGCAAGTTGAGGTGTCGGCATTCAACGCCGCAAAAAAGATTTTCTAGAATATTGGTGCCAGTCAAGACACCACAAACAATAAGTTCTTCTGGAACAAACTATTAAAGCGCAGAGGTTTGCCTCTGCGCTTTAATAGTAAATGACGGTAGGGAATTACAAATCGAGCTTGAACGACACGTCGTGTCGGCGTGCATAGCGCGTCCAGAAGGCACGACGGTGGCGCAGAGTGGCCTCAATGCACTGTTGGGCATCGAAGCCCCGACATGAGGCATAGCTCCGCGCCATAGCTATAAAGAAGTCCTTGGGCCCCCAAAGGCGCGCGAAATTGGCGCATCCGGTCTCCAACGACACCTTACCAAAACGCATTCGGTTTATATCCACCACCGAAAAGCGGTATTCGCCGTGCTCCTCGCGCCATAGAATGTTGCCCGGCGAGTAGTCGCGGTGCAGCATTTCGGCCTCGTGCATACGTGCCGTCATGCGGCCGAGGGCTTCGGCGAGCGGCAAGTACACCTCGGGGGCATCGTCAACAACCTCGTATAGGCGGCGTTCGTAAGGACATTGCACCGTGACGAGCCACGAGAAGCGCAGCAGTCCGCAGCGGCGTTCCTCTATATAAGCCGCCACTTCGGGCGTTTCTATGCCTGCCTTGGCGAGCAATGCGGGGTAGATTGCGGCGCGACGGCCTTTTGGTTGGCGCAGACCGAGCGAATAAACGATTGCGTTGAGCGGCGATGGGCAGTGGTAACGCTTCACGTTGAAGAGCCGTCCGTCGGGTGCGCGCAGCACTTTTATGAGGTTGCGGCCGGCGTGCAGAGTCTCGCCCTGCGTAGTCATAAGTTCGGGCACCGACTTGAGGAAGCCGCCAATGGCGGCATAAGCAGGATATATTTTAGTTTTCTTACTCATTCTCCAAGCAGTTTTTCATAAACCCCGGCCACCTTGGCAGCCGTGTTTGTGTTTTCAAATCGGCGCACCCACTCGCGGCTACGCACTATGCGTGCGGTGCGTTCTGCACCGTTTTGCAGCGTGGTTTTTATGGCGGCGGCCATGCCGTTCACGTCGTCGGGGCCTACATAAAGGCTGTCGGGCCCTCCGGCCTCCTCAAGGCACGACCCGGTGCAGGCCACCACCGGCAGACCGCTTTGTATGGCTTCGATTATGGGCAAGCCGAATCCCTCGTAGCGCGAGGGGTAGACAAAGGTCTCGGCCATGTGGTAGACGGTCGGAAGAAGGTCGTTGCCCACGCCGCTGAGAAGGTGCAGTCGCGCTGCAAGACCGAGCTTTTGGGCGCGCTGACGCAGTTTGTCGGCATAGGCGGTGGGCCGTCCCACCACCACGAGATGCAGGTCGTCGGGCAGCAGAGTCAGTGCGTCGAGCGCGAGCATGGCATTCTTGCGCTGTTCCACCGTGCCCACATTGAGTATGTAGCGCGGCGGAAGCTGCAGTTCACGACGTGCTCGTAGACACAGTTGGTCGGCCACTTCGGTAGTGAAGCGCGGCGCGCAGCTCTGGTAAACCACGTCGATGCGCGATTCTTCAACGCCTCCTAGCTCCATGATGTCGCGTTTGGTGCACTCGCTAATGGCTATGATGCGCCCGGCCTCGCGGCACATTGCGCGGAATTTGAGCCGATAGAAGGCCACGTCGATGCGATTGTAGTATTCGGGATGACGCATGAATATGAGGTCGTGCACCGTGGCCACGGCCGGTATTCCGGCCTTTCGGAGTCCAATGGGCAGTTCGCCCGACAGTCCGTGATAGATTTTCACGCCGTCAAGTGCGAGTTGTCGCGTCACTCCCCAGCTTCGCCACAGAGCCTTTGCGGCCGCCGACCGTGCGCTTTTGGGCAGTGCAAACTCGATGTTTTGGGCTTCGGGCAGCTGACCGAGCAGTTGGGCGCGCCCCAAATCGGGCATATACAAGCGCAGACGGCACTGCGGCAGCAATGCCGACATGTCGGCCACAAGCGTGCGGCAGTAGTTGCCCAGCCCGGTGGCGTTGCGTGCTATGCGCTTGGCGTCGTAGCCAATGAGTATGTCTTTCATAGTTTCATGCTTTTCATGTCCTTGCAATCACCTTGCCGTTTTCCACCTTAAAGCGCCTGTCAAACTCCTCGTGGGTGCGTTTCCATCGGTTGTGCGTCCACAGATAATACTGCGGATTGCGCCGTATTGTTTGTTCGAGCATCTCGAAGAAACGCTTCGTCACGAAGTTTTCTTCCTCCTTCGAGGCATCGGGCGTGATGAGTTTGAACGTGCAGATGTATTTGCCCCGGCACGGGCGTTGCATTTCAACATAGAACACGGCGTTGCCCATTTTGTGCATTATGCGCTCGCCGCCGGTGAACACGGGCGTGTCGTGGCCGAGAAACGGCAGCCATAGGTGTATGTTTGCCCACTTAGGGCCTTGGTCGGAGATGTAGCCGAAGATGCTTCGCGTGCCTTCCCGTCGCAGGGTGATGAGCTGTCGCAGGATGTCTTTCTTTGGAACTGTGATAGAGGAAGCCAGTCGTGAGCGTATGTCGCGGAACAGACGGTCGAACGCTTTGTTGCGCAACGGGTGATAGATAAGTCCGAACTTGTGTCCCGGCCCGAAGGCGATGCCCACGCACGAGAGCCACTCCCAGTTGCAGTAGTGGCCTAGAATGGCGGCGCAGTCGCGTCCTTGGTCGAAGAAGCGTTCCACCTCGTCGGCCCCGACAACGGTGAAGCGACGGCGCAGTTCGGCCTCGCTTATGGTGAGCAACTTCACGGCCTCAACCAGATAGTCGCAGAACCATCGGTAGAACCGGCGTTCTATGCTGCGCCGTTCGGCCTCGCTCTTTTCGGGGAACGACGTGGCGAGGTTGCGCCTCACTACCCCACGGCGGTAGCGCACCACATGATATACAATCACGAAGCCGCAGTCGGCCAGGCAATAGAGCAGCCTCATGGGCAGGAGCGACAGTGCGCAGAAGATGAAACGCAGTATGCGATACATAATTCTGTATGTTGGTTGTTATTTCTGCATGTCGTGCAGTTTCTTGTAATATCCGCCCAGAGCTATGAGTTCCTGGTGGGTGCCGCGCTCCACGATGCGTCCCTCGTGCATGACGCATATCTCATCGGCGTTCTTAATGGTTGACAACCGGTGGGCAATGGCCACTGTGGTGCGCGTCTTCATGAGCCTTTCCAGTGCGTCCTGCACCAGTCTTTCGCTCTCGGTATCGAGTGCCGAGGTGGCCTCGTCGAGTATAAGTATGGGCGGATTCTTCAATATTGCCCTGGCGATGCTCACCCTTTGCCGCTGACCTCCCGAGAGTCTTCCGCCCCGGTCGCCTATGTTGGTGTCGTAGCCGTGTTCCGACTGCATTATGAAGTCGTGTGCGTTGGCTATGCGTGCGGCCTGCTCCACCTCATCGTCGGTGGCACTTTCCACGCCGAAGGTGATGTTGCCGCGGAAAGAGTCGTTGAAGAGTATGGCCTCCTGGTTGACGTTTCCGATGAGTTGGCGCAGGTCGTTTATGCCGAGGTCTCTCACGTCGGTGCCGTCGATGAGCACCTGTCCCTCTTGCACGTCGTAGTAGCGCGGTATCAAATCGACGAGCGTTGACTTGCCCGAACCGCTTTGTCCCACCAAGGCCACGGTGCGTCCTTTCTCTATTGTGAGGTTGATGTCGCGCAGCACCCATTTCTCACCGTAGCGGAACGACACGTGCCGGAACTCAATCTGCCGCTCGAAGGATGTTATGTGCACCGGCGTTTGCTTCTCTTTTATGGTGTTTTCGGCCATGAGAATCTTGTCTACGCGCTCCATCGATGCCAGACCTTTTGGGATGTTGTAGCCTGCCTTCGAGAATTCTTTCAGAGGATTGATTATGGAGTAGAGCATCACGAGATAGTAGATGAAGGTGGCTCCCGAGAGCATCTGCCTGTCGAGCACGAGCACTCCGCCCACCCACAGCACGATAATTATGAGCACTGTGCCGAGAAACTCGCTCATTGGGTGGGCCATCTGCTGGCGTATGTTCACCCGTTGCACGGCATCGCGGTAGGCAGTGTTGGTGCGTGCGAAGCGCGCGTTCATCTTCTCTTCGGCGCAGAACGCCTTCACTATGCGCAGTCCGCCGAGCGTTTCCTCCACCTGCGACATCGTGTCGCTCCACAGCCCTTGCGCCTTTATCGACCGCTGCTTGAGCTTGCGGCCTACAAAACCCATGAACCATCCGAACACGGGAACAAACACCAGCGTGAACACCGTGAGCTGCCACGAAATCACCAGCAGTGCCACGAAGTAGGAGATGATGAGTATTGGGTTTTTGAAGAGCATGTCGAGCGACGACATTATAGAGCTTTCAATCTCCTGCACGTCGCCCGTCATGCGCGCTATTATGTCGCCCTTGCGCTCTTCAGAGAAGAAGCCCAGCGGCAGCGACGTTATCTTGCGGTAAAGTTGCTGGCGTATGTCGCGCACCACGCCGGTGCGTATGGGTATTATCGAGGCCGAGGACAGGAAGTAGGCCGTAGTCTTTAAGAATGTGGCGAAGGCCAGAAACAGTCCGATGAGCAGCAGCGTTGTTGTTGCCCCGGTGTCGGCTATGAGGCGCGACACATAGTAGTCGGCGTTGTTGGAGAGTGCCTCCTTGAAGTGTTCCACGCTCCACGGCACGAGTTGTGTGGCCGTTTGCGCCCCCTCGGTGCGGAAGAGTATCTGCAGGATGGGTATGAGCGCGGCAAACGAGAAGATGTTGAGCACGGCGGAGAGCACGTTGAACACCACCGAGAACACTATGTATTTCTTGTAGGGCGGCACAAACCGCCTGAGCACTTGCAGGAATTCTTTCATCGTCAGGGGCTTTTACTGTGGGTCAATGGCTTCGCCGAGCAGTGTGGCACTTGTGCTGCCCGTAATCTTCACCATAACGCGCTGGCCTATGTGGTGGCCGTTCTTGGCAAACACCACGGCCTTGTTTTGCTCGGTGCGTCCCATGAGCTGCTCGCGCGATCGTTTGGAGAATCCCTCCACGAGCACCTCGAAGGTCTTGCCAACATCAAGGCGGTTCTGCTCGGCCGACACCTCGGTCTGCAACTTTATGAGTTCGTTCAGTCGTTCAATCTTCACCTCTTCGGGCACGTTGTCGGGCAGATGCTTGGCGGCATAGGTGCCCGGACGTTCGCTGTATTTGAACATGAAGGCCGAGTCGAAGCGGCATTCGCGCACGAGCGAGAGCGTGAGGGCGTGGTCTTCGGGCGTTTCGTCGTGGTAGCCCACGAATATGTCGGTAGTCAGTCCGCACCCGGGAATGATGCGGCGAATGTCTTCCACCTTCTTCAGATACTCTTCGCGGGTGTACTTGCGGTTCATCAGTCTGAGAATTTTCGACGATCCGCTCTGTGCCGGGAAGTGTATGTGCTTGCACAGATTAGGCTCTTCGGCCACGGCATAGAGTATGTCTTCGGTCATATCCTCGGGGTTCGACGTGGTGAAGCGCACGCGCATTTCGGGCACCGAGCGCGCCACCTTTCTCAGGAGTTCGGCAAACGACACCCCACCCTCTATGCGCTTTCCGGCCGGGGTGAGCCCGTAGCTGTTCACGTTCTGCCCCAGGAGCGTCACCTCCTTGAAGCCCCGGTCGCGCAGGTCGGCCACCTCGCGCAGTATGCTGTCCACGTCGCGCGATCGTTCGCGGCCTCGGGTGTAGGGCACAATGCAGTAGTGGCAGAAGTTGTTGCAGCCTCGCATTATCGACACGAAGCCGCTCACGCGGTTGGTGCCTATGCGCTGCGGCACCACGTCGCGGTAGGTTTCGGTGGTGCTCAGCTCAATGTTGCAGGCGTTGCGTCCGTTCTCGCACTGCGCAATCATGTCGGGCAGGTTCAGATAGGAGTCGGGCCCGCACACGAGGTTGGCGTGGTGGTTGTCGATAAGGTCTTCTCTCACGCGCTCGGCCATGCAGCCCAGCACACCCAGAATGAGGTTGCGTCCCTTCTTCTGCTCGGCATGCAGTGTGTCGAGTCGGTTGTATATCTTGTTTTCGGCGTTCTCGCGAATGGAGCAAGTATTGAGGAATATGGCCTCGGCCTCGTTTTCGTCGTCGCACAGCTCGTAGCCGGCCATCTGCATAATCGATGCCACCACCTCGGAGTCGGCCACGTTCATCTGGCAGCCGTATGTCTCTATGAACAGTTTCTTCATGTGTCTGTCGTGTATTTTTCTTATATAACGATGATTTATGCAAAGTTAATTAAAATATCGCGAGCAACCGCACCATTGCGGCTTTTTGCGCGCTTTTTGCATGCGGCGGCACACTTTTTGCGCCACGGGGCGGCTGCCTTTTCACTAAACCATTTGTTGTAAAGGTGAAAATTCGCAAGCACCAAGTCGCGTAGGTTTTCAAAACTGGTTGGATATTGGTTTGTAAATCAGTGGAGAATTTTACATACCAAACGCTGAAAGGTAGGGGTTTCAAAAATCAGAAAAAATATTTGTACTATTGTTGAGTATTGCATACAAGCCCTGTAAGGGCGTAATAGTCGTAGCCCAGGGTGAGGATGGAGCGAAGCGACATCCGTAACCCTGGGTAAATGATTGGTTTTCAAGGCTGGCCTGTAAGGTCAGCACAACAAAGATGTGTGTGAAACGAATGAGTGATTGTTGTACTGACCTTACAGGCCAGACGTTGCTTCTTATTTTTTAACCCAGGGTTACACCGTTTGCCGATGCAAACGGCTCACCCTGGGCTACGACTATTACGCCCTTTCAGGGCTGATGTATGCAATGTTCCGCACTCGCTTTATGTCTATTGCTCGACAAAAATCATTGGTGTCCGGTAAAAACCATACAACTGGCGAGTCCCGTAGGGACGACATAGCATAGCGCAGGGGCTTGCCCCTGCGGTTATTTCTATCTACAATTTTGCCCCTGTAAGGGGCGCATAATTCATTGTGATAGTGAACTCTGCGCCACTTGCAGGGACAAAAAAAATACTATCTTTACCGGACACAAATAATACCCATAAAAAAAGAAGGCTTACTTGTGTTGCAAAGAAGGCTTCTTTGGTGTGCAAACAAGGCTTCTTTGTGTTACAAACAAGCCTTGTTTCCGAGTCGAACAAGGCTTGCTTGAAATGGCGTTGTGAAATTACAGCTCGATGAGCCATCCCTGTTTGCGGGGCTTGGCGGGATGCGGCTCGGCTGCGGGGTGGCCGAGTGCGAGCGCGCCTATGCCCTTGAGACCTTCGGGCAAGCCCATTTCACGCATGAGCTTCTTGCCCTCTTGGGTGGCGAACATCTCTATTTCGCGGTTTATCCAGCACGATGCCAATCCCACGGCGTGGGCGGCGAGCATCATATTCTCGAGCACGCACGAACCGTCTTGCAGGGCGTTGGCGTTGCTTTCCGAAGCGAAGACGAGCAGAAACACGGGTGCGCCGTAGTAGGGGTCGGATGTGGTGCCCATCACGGCGGCGTTCATGGCCGAGAGACGGCTGCGCAGTTCGGCGTCGCGCACGGCCACAATCACGGGGTCTTGCGAGCCGTGGCCGGTGGGGGCATAGGTTCCGGCCTCCACCACGGCATGCAGTTCGTCGGCGGTCACGGGCGTGTCGGCATACTTGCGGCAGCTTCGCCGCGTCTTTATGAGTTCAAGAAATTCCTGGTTTTTCATTTTTTCTCCTCCTTTTCTTATTATTTATCTTCTTTGAAAATCATTTTCCTTCGCCGTGCTGCACATCGATTTTCACGGCCAGAGTGTCGGGATCTACGCTCACTGCCGACCCTCCCACATAGCGTTGCAGCGTGCCGTCGGCGGCGAGCGACTGCGGCGTGCCCTGACTCATGCCCCCGTCGTGAGTCACCCACAGGCGGTGGGCCGTGCCTATGGCCACCTCAAGGTCGTGGGTGGAGAGCAGCACTGTTGTTCCGGTGTCAACGGCGAGGCGGCGCAAGAGCATCGTAAGTTCCACGCGCGAGGGATAGTCCAGGTGCGCAGCCGGTTCGTCGAGCAGCATCACCTTAGCCTCCTGTGCAAGAGCCTTGGCCACCATCACGCGCTGGCGTTCGCCGTCGCTGAGCGACGAAAACCGCCTCGCGGCCAAGCTCTCCACGCCTGCCAAGTGCATGGCGCGGTCAACGGCGTCGCGGTCGGCAGCCGAGAGCGACCCCCAAAAACCCGTGTAGGGCACTCGCCCGAGTGCCACCACCTGTCGGGCCGTGGCCTCGTCGGCATACACGCGGTCGGTGAGCACCACGCTCACGGTGCGTGCCAATAGCGGGCGGGCATAGTGCGCAGCGTCGCGTCCGCACAGCTCCACGCGCCCGGCAAGAGCCGGAAGAAAGCGCGCTATGGTGCGCAGCAACGTGGTTTTGCCCGTGCCGTTGCGCCCGATGAGGCAGGTGAGCTGTCCGGGCAGGGCCTCGGCGTTGATGCCCGAAGCCACGGCGCGGCGGTCACCACGGCGCGAGGCATAGCCCACGGCGAGGTCAAAAAGCTGTATCATGGATGCAAATTTAACAAGAATGTTTTAATTTTGCACACAAATATGGACAATCCTATACAATATCTCATGCGCCTGCGCGCCCTGCTCGCCATTGAATACAACTGCGAGAAGGAGGAGTTCCGCCGTCAGACCGAGGCGGCCGGCATAGAACGCAAGGTGAAGCGCGGCGACGCGTGGTGGCCTGCCAACGTGGGCCGCAGCTGGTATAACGCCATGAACCAGACGGTGGTGGAGCTGACACGCGCCGATGGCGACGACACGGCGCACAACTTCGAACCGTCGCGACCGGTGTGCTTCTTCACGCTCGGCCCCGGCGGCGAAGCGGCTAAGCCCAAGGTGACCTACCTCGGCTTCACCGCCACGGTGAGCTATGCCGAAACCGGGCGCATGGTGGTGGTTCTGCCCGACAGCGGCAAGGTGCTCGAACTGCAGCGTGCAGGCCGTGTGGGCGTGCAACTCTTCTTCGACGAGACGAGCTACCGACTCATGTTTGCCGCGCTCGACCGCGCCATTGCGGCACGCGGCAACCGCCTGGCCGCCCTGCGCGACATCTTCGCCGGCATGGCCCAACCCTCAAGCTTTACCTTCGCCGCGCCCCCCATGCCGTGGCTCAACGCCTCGCAGCAGAACGCCGTGGGACAGGTGCTGAGGGCAAAGGATGTGGCCGTGGTGCACGGACCGCCCGGAACGGGAAAGACAACAACGCTCGTGGAGGCCATAGCCGAGACGCTGCGCCGCGAACCGCAGGTGCTGGTGTGCGCACAGAGCAACATGGCCGTTGACTGGATTTCGGAGCGATTGGTTGACCGTGGGGCTTCGGTGCTTCGCATAGGCAATCCCACGCGCGTTGACGACAAGATGCTATCGTTCACCTACGAACGCCGCTTCGAGGCTCATCCCGACTATCCGCAGCTGTGGAGCCTGCGCAAGGCCATACGCCAACTGCGGCAGCAGCGGCACACGCCGGGGTGGCACGACAAGATAGACAGACTTAGCAGCCGCGCCACCGAGATAGAGGTGCGCATCAACGCCGACATCTTCGGCGAGGCGCGCGTCATTGCCTGCACTCTCACGGGGTCGGCCAACCGCCTGCTCGACGGCATGACCTTCGGCACACTATTCGTCGACGAGGCCGCGCAGGCTCTCGAACCGGCTTGCTGGATAGCCCTGCGCCGCGCCCGCCGAGTGGTGCTCGCAGGCGACCACTGCCAACTTCCGCCCACGGTGAAGAGCGTGGCCGCACTCAAGGGAGGGCTCGGGCGCACACTCATGGAGCGCGTGGCCGAAAGTCAACCGGGCACGGTGACGCTGCTCAACGTGCAATATCGCATGAACAGGCGCATAATGCAGTTTCCGAGCGAATGGTTCTACGGCGGACAGGTGCAGTCTGACCGTTCGGTGGAATGGCGCGGCATACTCGACTACGACACGCCCATGGCATGGATAGACACCGCCGAAACCGGGGCGCACGAGGAATATGCAGGCGAGAATTTCGGCCGCATCAACCGCGCCGAAGCCGAAGCCACCGTGGCGGCTCTGCGTCAGTATATGGCGAATATAGGACGGCAGCGCATAGAAGACGAGCACATCAACGTGGGCGTAATATCGCCCTACCGCGCCCAAGTGCAGCTTCTCAGACGACTCATAAGAACCGACGACGCCCTCAAACCGCTGCGGCCCTGCATAAGCGTGGGCACGGTTGACGGATTTCAGGGGCAGGAACGCGACATAATAATAATATCGACAGTGCGCGACAACGACAAGGGCGAGATAGGATTTCTGCGCGACCTGCGGCGCATGAACGTGGCCATAACGCGGGCAAGGATGAAGGTGATAGTGGTGGGAAGCGTGCAGACGCTCACAAGGCATCCTTTCTACAAACGCCTGCACGAATACATCTGTTCGCTCTGACATCTTTTTGCACTCCATTGCCCCTGAAAGGTAGGGTGGTCAAAATTCATAAAATATCTTGCATCGCCATTTTGTGTAACAATAAACATAAAATGTGAGACATTGCATACATCAGCCCTGAAAGGGCGTAACAGTCGTAGCCCATGGTGAGCCGTTTGCGACAGCAAACGGTGTAACCCTGGGTTAATGATTTATTTTTAAGGATGGCCTGTAAGGTCAGCACAATATTTGATGGCCAGTGTTGACCTTACAGGCCAACCTGCTTCGGCACACATGAAACCCAGGGTTACGGATGTCGCTTCGCTCCATCCTCACCCTGGGCTGG
>CAVCLB010000021.1:0-34210 GCA_963602915.1 Dysosmobacter segnis
AACTCATCAATAACACAGAATAATTCAGTAATTTTGTAATCGGCAGTCTTAATATCCATATTTGTAACTATTTGATTTTCACCTATAAAGATGCATTTTTTTGTTAGACTGCCAACTTTTTTACTTGTTTTTTATGACTTTCTTATCCCGAACTGAGGTATACCAATAGCCTCTGCGTGTTTGAAACGCTTGAAAACATAAATGCCAAATAGCAACGACGGTACCACCCACAAGATACGAGAAGAAATAAACTGCCAAAAGCAATCTTGCATATAGCCTCCATCATAATTTAGCAACAGCATAAGATGTTTGTCAATGCTGTCAAGTTTGTCTATAAATATATCCCACATAACATTCTTCATTCCATTATTTGTAAAGCATAACTATGCTGCCAGCAGTTATCAGCAAGGCCCCCACAATGACTTTGGCGTTTATCGGTTCCTTCAAGAACATAAACGACAGGCAAATGGTGATTACCACACTGAGTTTGTCGATAGGTGCAACACGCGACACATCGCCCAGTTGCAATGCTCTGAAATAAAAGAGCCATGACAACCCCGTGGCAGCTCCCGAAAGAATGAGGAACACCCATGTGCGCGATGGAATACACCGAAAGTCGCACGTGTGGTTGCCCAGTATGGCAATGCCCCATGTGATGAGCAAGATGACGGTGGTGCGGATAGCCGTAGCAAGGTCAGAGTCAACGTCTTTCACTCCTATTTTGGCGAAGATTGCCGTCAATGCGGCAAAGAAGGCTGACAACAAAGCATAATATTTCCACATAGTCGTGATGATTTTATTTCAATAATAAAAAACGCAGCAATAAAAAACTTATTGCAGTATCTATATTACAATACCGTTAAAATTTACAATATAAGCTTGTTCTTTATGCTGTATAAAAACCACAAATTTTAGGAGTTACTTTCCGCCCAGCGTGGTATCTATAAACTCGTATCGGTCAATCCACATATCACCATAGCAAGTATGGCAAAAGAACTTGGAGTTGCTTACAGATGGGGGTGCTGCGAGCCTTTTTTGAGTGACTACTACGTAGTAACAGATTTGTATTAAATTTGTGTTATTTTTTTAGTTTCTTGTTAAATCCTTGGAAATATAGCCGCAATAAATTTGCAGCGGGAATTGGAAGAAAACGATTCCCTTAGTATTAATAAGGTAGAATATGGGCAAGAAACATCGCATCAATCAATGCTTCCTTACTTTGACACTCTGTTGTGCGTCAAGCAGCATGTTTGGTCAAAGCACAGGAACCGTTGGGCAGACTGCCGACAACAAGACAACGGAAAAGAAAGAGTCGCAAAAGGTCAAGAAAGGCAACAAGTCAAAGTTCAGTGACGAAACTATCAAGTTGGACAATGTCGTGGTAACGGCATTGGGTATCAAGCGAGAAGAGAAGAGCTTGGGATATGCAACGCAGACAGTAAACGGAGAAAACATCACAGCCACCATGCCGACCAACTGGTCGCAGGCCCTACAGGGACAGGTAGCAGGTTTGAATGTGGTTTCTGCCGGTGGCCCTCTCTCTTCAACTCAGATTAATCTTCGTGGTAATGTATCCATGAACATGGATGGCAATGGCGCACTTATAGTAGTGGACGGCGTGCCCTTGTCCAGTCCGATGAACAATCCTGGCGGTTCGTATGGAGCAGGTGGAAACTCTGAAGGTTCGGTTGATTTTGGTAACGGTTTCTCCGACTTGAATCCTGATGACATAGAAAGTATTCAGGTGTTGAAAGGTGCATCGGCTTCCGCCCTCTATGGTTCGCGTGCCGCCAATGGTGTCATCATGGTCACCACCAAGTCGGGCAAGAAAGCAAAGAAAGGCTTGGGGGTGAGCTACAGTTTCAACAACACTTGGGAACAGGCTGCCCATTTCCCTGACTATCAGTATGAGTTTGGGCAGGGCGTGGCAAAAAACATCGGTTCCAAGGGAACGGCTTGGGAAGGACAACAATATTATTCATATAGTAAAGGAGATGACGGTCTGGCAAGTACCAGCGGCACAAGCTCTGCCTTCGGTGCCAAGTTTGACGGACAGATGTTCTATCAATACGACCCAGAAAAAGAGGGACGCGCTGATGAGGCTACCTTATGGCAGCCCTACAAGAACAACCACTCCGGACTGTTTCAGACTGGTCATACGATGACTAACTCACTTGCCTTGACTGGCAACAGTGCGACAGGAAACATGCGTCTGTCGTTGACCCATTCAAAAAGCGAATGGATATTGCCAAACTCTGGTTATGAGCGTCTGACGGCAGCTTTTGCTGGTTCGCAGCAAATATCTAAGAAAATCAAGATTAACGGAAGGTTCAGCTATACTTATCGGGATGTGGAGAACACCCCTCAGCTGACTTACAATTCCAACTCCCTGAGCTACTTCCTGATTTTTATGAATCCGAACTTCAACCTCGACTGGTTCAAGCCGATGTGGTATAAGGGTCAGGAGAATATCAAGCAGATTCGTCCGTTCTCAAGTTATCTCCCCAATCCATACGTTTTGCTCTACGAGGCTACCAATCCTGCCAAGAAGCATAGTTTCAACGGCAACATCTCTGCCAATTACACCATCAACCGCTTCCTCGACCTTCAGTTGCGTTCAGGCATGCAGGCTACCGCCCAGCAACAGGAGCAACATCGTCCATGGGATGACAAGGTGTATCCGACAGGCTTCTTCAAGAAACAGGACATATTCGACTACGAGGTCAACTCAGACGTGTTGCTCTCTTATCATAACAGTTTCGAGAACGGACTCAACCTCAATGCCTCGGTGGGCGGCAACATGATGCAGTCTTACTACGACTTGCTGTCGGCTTCGGTCACGGGCCTCAACACCCCAGGCGTCTATAGTCTTGCCAACGGCGTGTCCAACCCATTGGTTACAACTACCATCAAGAAGAAGCGTGTCAACTCTCTCTACTTCATGGCAAACCTCGCCTATCGGGAGAAACTCTTCCTCGACATCACGGGACGAAACGACTGGTCTTCTACCCTACCCCGCAAGAACCGTTCGTTCTTCTACCCGTCGGTCAGCCTAAGTGCTGTGGTCAACAACATTTGGAAGTTGCCTGCATGGATTACACTCTTGAAAGTGCGCGGCTCCTGGGCACAGGTGGGTAATGACACAAACCCCTACAAGACCTCTCCTTATTATACGACGAGCGATTTTTCAGGTTCTCTAATAAAACCCAGCACCTTATACAATGCCGATTTCAAGCCTGAGATGTCAAGCAACTGGGAAGGCGGTTTCGACTTCCGTGTGTTGAACGGAAGGTTGGGTGTTGACTTCACCTATTATTATAACCGCACCAAGAACCAGATTTTGAACGCTCCGTTCGACCCTACGACTGGTTACACCAAGGGCACCATCAATTCGGGTTGTGTGAGCAACAAGGGTGCAGAGGTTGTGCTCCGTGGCACTCCTATCAAGAACCGCAACTGGCAGTGGGACGTGACTGCCACATGGTCTACCAACAAGAACAAGATTGAGTCGTTGGCTGAATTTGCCGACGAGCGACAGATTCTGGGTTCTTATGTGAGTGGCAATGTCAGCATCATCGGTACGGTGGGCGGAACCACAGGCGACATCTGGGGCTACAAGCTCAAGCGCAACTCGGAAGGTCAGGTTATCATTGATGCCACAGGTCTGCCGGCTCGTACATCGGAGATAGAATATGTGGCTTGCGCTCTTCCCGATTGGCAAGGTGCGTTCAATACAACCCTGCGCTACAAGAACCTTACTTTCTCCATGCAATGGGACGGCAAGGTGGGAGGCAAGACCTATTCACAGTCTCATCATAAGATGTGTGAGCAAGGACACCTCGCCGAAACGCTGAACGGACGTAAACCTGGTACCGACTTGTATCTCGACATCAACAATGCCGACGTGCAGGCTCTCTTCAAGGCACAGAAGATAACTCCAGTGGAAGGTGTGTATTGCATCGCTCCGGGTGTGGTCGACAATGGCGATGGCACTTACAGCCCCAACCAAAAGATTGTGACCCTGGAGTCATACTATAAAGAATATTATCGTATCGGCAACGTGGAGACCAACACTTTCGACACCAGCTACTTAAAGTTGCGTGAAATGCGCATCGACTATAAGTTGCCGAAGAGTTGGCTGAAGAACACCTTCATCTCTAACGCTACGGTGGGCGTCTATGGCAGAAACCTGCTTTGCATCACCAGCTATCCGATGTTCGACCCAGAAACCACATCGCTCGACGGCAACACCTTCGTACCCGGTGTGGAGGTGGGAACCCTGCCTACAAGCCGTTCCTTCGGTGTCAATCTGAAGGTAGACTTCTAAGGCTTGACTTATTTGATAGTGGAAAAAGATATTTTAGACAGACATAATACAGACGAAATGAAAAAGATATTCAGAAATATATTGATGCTGATGACCCTGCCAGCCATGTTGACCGCAGTTTCATGTGAGTCGATGGACGAGACCAACATTGACCCTACTCGCATGAACTCGGCTAATGCCGGAAGTTTCCTCGATCCTGTAATCTATGGTATGGGCATCTATACATGGACTCGATATAACAGTTGGACATTCCAACTGATGCAGTGCCTTGTGACCACCAACTCTACCAGTGGTGTGGGATGGTTTAAGGTTGCCGACACGGCAGGTGATGGCGTGTGGTCCACCTATTACAAGTGGAACACCAATGCCAAAGCCATATACGATGAGGCAGTAAAGGTGGGTGACCCCAACTATCAGGCTATTGCCATGACCCTGCGCTGCTGGATATTTGAGAATACCACCGATGCCTTCGGTGACATTCCCGTAGAAGAGTCGTGCCGTGGCGAAGAGCAGATATACAACCCGAAGTTTGAGACACAAGAGGAGGTGTATAAATACATCACCGAACAGTTGGACTCTGCCAACAATCTCTACAATGTCAAGAAAGGACTTCAGTTTAACAGCAATGGTGACAAGATGTATTGTTCCAGCGGTTCAGACCAGGAAGGCATGAAGAAATGGAAGAAGTTTACCAACTCTCTGCGCATGAGGGCACTTCTCCGTGTCATCGATTCCCAGGAACTGGGCGACTTCGCCAAGGCTGAACTGAAGAAAATGGTGGCTGACCCTGCCACTTATCCCGTGTTCGAGTCAAATGACGACAATGCCAAGGTGCATATCACGGGTGTGGCTCCCGACGAGGCTCCTATGACTCGTCCTTCCGACTTGTCTTCCTATAAGTCGCTCTCAGAGTTTTTCATCAACCGTCTGGTGTCATGGAATGACCCGCGTCTTCCCATCTTTGCCAAGACGGCTACCAACAAGGATCCCGAGACAGGCAAGGACGTGAAGTCTTACATCGGTTTGCCTAGCGGTTACGACGTAGAGCCTACCATCACAGCCTCCTCCCCTAACGCCACTTATCTTGCCACTGCTCCACAAGACCTGCAGTGTCTGACTTATGCCGAGGTGCTGTTCATCAAGGCAGAGTTGGCCCAGCGCGGCATCATACAAGACGATGCGAAATCGCTTTATGAGCAAGCGGTGACTGCCGCTATCACACAATGGGGTGTAGAGGTACCTGCTGACTATTTCGACAACGAGAAAGCCGCTTACGATGGAACCTTGAGAAGAATTATGGAGCAGAAATTCTACGCACTCTTCTTCATCGACTTCCAACAATGGTTTGAGTACAACCGCACGGGCTATCCAGATGTTCCTAAAGGACCAGGTGTGGATGCAGCCCTCCACATGCCTTACCGTTTCAAGTATCCTGCCATCTTGCAGCGTATGAACCGCGAACATTATCTGGAGGCTGTGAGTTCGATGGGCAGTGATGATTTCGACACACACTTGATTTGGCAGACAAGACCCGAATTATAACATATTAAAATGTATAAACAGGATATTAGAAGGAGAAAATGATGATGAAAGTAAAGAGCATGATGATTTTGGGAATGGTGCTAATGGCATCTATGAACACTTGGGCACGTGGCGAAGAGCCTAAAGGCAATGACAGCAAGAAGACTTTTGTACTCGAAGTGTATGGTGGCGAAGTGCCTAATGTGAAACCCACCTTCGAAGAGGAGCACTATTTGGGGGACGAGATTACCAAGAAGTGGAACACGTTCCTCTACAACTACACCCGTACTTATGAGGTAAATGTGGGACTCAGTTCCTCAGGCACAGAGTTTAGGAAACCTGCAGTGTTCAAAGCTGTGGAACGTGTCAACAAGTATATCAAGAAAGCTTTGAAGGGTCATCAAATGTCAAAAGATGAGGCTATCAAGATCATGGCCCATGTGTTGGATTGTGCCAACGTCATCTGTTTGGAAACTGACACCGATGCTTTGGAGCATGCCGCTGCCAACACCAAGACGGGTGAAGAGGCTATCGATTTCTTCAATCACATCAAATTGGTCAATGCTTGACAGCAGTGTTTTATAAAACGTAATCAATAAAAAAGTCATGAAAAATATCAATAAATTGCTTTCACTTGCCATGATGGGAGCTACCACTTTAGGGGCTTTTGCCCAACAGAGCGCATCTTTCACATTCTCTGGCAAGGTAAGGGACAGCAAAGGCAAGGGCATAGCTGGTGTGGTGGTCAACAATGGAAGGAAGTTTGTCAAGACTGACGCCCAAGGCGTATGGACATTGCCCACCGATACCAATGTTTGTAAGTTTGTCTCCATCTCCACCCCATCGACCTATGTACTCCCCCAAAAGCATAGTCTTGCCAAGGGATTCTATGTGCGTGTGGATGAACTGGTAAGGAATTCTTGCAAGCACGATTTCGTGTTGGAGAAACGCAAGAAGAACACGGACAAGTTCTATTATATCTCTATTTCCGACCCGCAGGTGAAGAACCGACACGATATGGACCGCTGGAAAAACGAGAGCATCAAGGACTTGAAGTCTTTCGTAGACTCCATCAGCCGACAGCGAGAGGTCGTTGCCAATACGTTGGGCGACCTGGTATGGGACAGTATGCCACTCTTCGAAGAATACGCCTCGACATTTGACGGATTCAAGATGACCACCTTCCAGTGTATCGGAAATCATGATTTCGACAAGCGTTATCAGGACTTGCAAAACATGCCATTGGGCACTCCTTACTATGCAGAGCAGTATTATCACCATTATTTTGGTCCGACAAACTACTCTTATAATATAGGAAAGCTGCATGTTGTGACCATTAAGAACATAGATTATCTTGGAGAAAAGAAATATGTGGAGGCTATTACTGCTGCCGACCTCGACTGGCTCAAACAAGATTTGAGCTACGTGCCCAAAGGCTCGCTCGTAATTCTCAACATGCATGCTGCCGCCTGGAACACGATAGAAAACGAGGGAAACATACGCAATGCTTCCGACTTGGCAAACATCTTGAATGGTTATCGGGTACATGTGCTGGCAGGACACACCCATTATTTCCAAAACAATGTGGTGAACAGCCAACTCTTTGAGCATAACATCGGGGCTGCTTGTGGAGCTTGGTGGAAAAGCCATGTCAACCGATGCGGTGCACCCAACGGATATATGGTCTTTGATGTTGATGGCGACAGCTTGAAGTGGCATTATAAAACCACGGGTGCTCCCACCAGCTACCAGATGCGAGTTTATCCCAAGGGAAAATTCTTCAACCAGACTCAGTATGTGGTTGCCAACGTATGGGATTGGGATTCTTCCTGCAAAGTGGAATGGGAACAGGACGGCAAGCCTATGGGGGAGATGGAGCAGTTTGAGGGTGTAGATGAGGCTTTTGCAGAGAGCAAAGAATACAAGCCCGGCTTGACGCTGACTCGCCATCTCTTCCGGGTGTTGCCCTCTCTGGAAGCCAAGACTGTGAAGATTATCTTCACCAACCGCTTTGGCGAGAAGTATGGGCAGACCGTCGATGTAACAATCCCGAAGGTCAAGACTCAGATCGTGGCGCATCGCGGTTATTGGAATACAGAAGGTTCTGCCCAAAACACACTGACATCCTTGCGCAAGGCTGCAGAGGCTGGGGTTTATGGTTCAGAATGTGACGTCCATATCACTGCCGACAGTGTGATTGTGGTCAACCACGACCCTAAGGTCAACCAACTTGTGATAGCCGATTCCAAATATGAAGATTTGAAGTCGCAGTCTCTCAGTAATGGAGAATGCGTTCCAACCTTGGAACAATATCTCGAAGAACTGAAAAAGCATCCCAACATACAGCTCATCCTGGAAATCAAGCGTCAGCCGCTACAGCGTGACGAGGATAGGCTGACACGAAAGACCATGGAAATGGTCAATCGCATGGGGTTGAAGAAGCAGGTGGAATATATATCGTTTAGTGCTGCTGCTTGTGCTCTTGTGCGCCAGTTGGACAGCGAGGCAGTCGTTTATTACGTCAATGGAAACCTGACTCCTGAGGAAGTGAAGAGCTTGGGCTATCAAGGCATAGACTACAATTACAAGACGCTCTTCAAGCATCCTGAGTGGATAAAAGAGTCACATGAGTTAGGCTTGAAGGTGAATGGTTGGACACCAGATGATGACGCCATTATCAAGAAGCTTATGGATATGAACGTGGATTTCATTACAACGGATAAGCCTGTGGAAGCCCAAAAGCTTGCTTCCAAAAGGAAATAAACCTTATAATTAAACGAGGTATAATGAGCCGTCAGCGATTGCACCTAACAAAGTGGCATTTGCTGGCGGCGTTTCATTTAGTGTCGGGTCAACTTTCCTCTGCCGCAAGCGCATAGTATCGGCGTGCGACGTATGCGGTAAGCATGTGCTGCAAATGCTGCACACACGCACCGTATACGCGGCAAGCCATAAAAAACATTCAGAAATGCCGTAAACAAACGTTTATCGGCGAGCAATTCACTGGTCGGGGTTTTCCACATAGCCCTGATATTCAGGCACAAGCGAACTCATCACGGCCTTATAGCTTTCTTGCTCGGCATTGCGAATGTTGTCAGCTCCCTTGCCGACAGGCTCTATCGGGCGGTGAATGGTGAGCCGCAACGGATGCCATATCACCCATTTCATGTCGCGCGTGCGCGGCATCACATTAAACGAACCGTTGATGGTGAGCGGAACTACCGGCAACTGCAGGTCGTCGGCAAGCATGAAGGCCCCACGGCGGAACACTCCCATGTGCCCCGAAAACGTGCGCGCCCCTTCGGGAAACACCACTAGCGACATGCCACCGCGCAGCGTTGCACGCGCACAATCGTAGGTCTCGCGTATTTTACTCGGACCGCGCTTGTCGACAAATATGTGGTGTGCAGCCTCGCAGGCACGCCCCACAAACGGCACTTTGCGCAGCGAACGCTTCATCATCCACTTGAAGTTGCGCCCAAGAAAACCGTAAATAAGGAAGATGTCGAACGCCCCCTGGTGATTGGCCACGAAAACATAAGAACGCCCCGGAGCGAGATTTTCACGGCCTTCGACCTTCACCGGCAACAGAAGAACACGCACGATGAGCCATGCCCACCACTTGCCGGGATAGTAGCCCCAGAAATGTCCGTTGCCTACGGAGCATCCCACTATCACCGACAATGCGGTGACAACCGTGGCTACTGCGATGATTGGCAATGCGATAAACAATTGATAGATGCGGTAGATGTGTTTCATATCGTTGTTTTGTTGTTTTTTCAGATTTACTTTTTGGCTGTGCTACCCACAGCCTTTGAACGCAGTGTTATGACGACTATCTCAGGCGGAACGCCGAAACGAAACGGCACGACCCCACCCAGTCCGCTCGACACATGCAGAAAGCGGCCCGACTGCTCATAAAGTCCGCAGTCTTCCTTTCCCGAAAGCTGTGTCGGACGCTTGCCGAACAGACTCACCTGACCTCCGTGGGTGTGTCCGCTAAGCGTGAGCCACGCCCTGCCCGTTGGCAGTATGTGCCGTCTCCATGCCGAAGGGTCGTGCTGAAGCATCACCACAAAAGTTTCCTGCCCCACTCCACGCAGCGTGGCAGAAATGTCGGCGCGACTCGGAAACGGCGGCAGACCGTCATTCTCCTCTCCGGCTATGACGATAGAATCGCCGCCACGGCGCACCACGACATTGTCGTTGAGCAGCAACTGCCATCCGAATGCTCGCTCACGGCGGCGCAATGCGGCCTCGTTGGCACGCTTTTCGGCATCTGAAACATTTATGTATTGGCCGTAGTCGTGATTGCCGAGCACCGAGAACACGCCGTCGCGGGCATGCAACGACGAGAGTATCGGGGCAAACCTGTTGAGTTCGCCGGGTTGTTTGTTCTGCAAATCGCCCGTGAATACGGTTGCGTCGGGTGCGACTCGGTTGGCTGCCTCAACTGCACGCTGCAGCAATCCGGCGTGTATGGAGCCGACATGCACATCGGTAATCTGCACGATGCGGTAGCCGTCAAAAGACTTCGGCAGACTGTCAAAGACTATATCCACGCGCTTTACCACCAATTTGTCAACTCCCCAAAACGATCCATAAAGCAAAATGCACACTGCGACAACGGCAAGCGGCACTCCCACAAAGTTGCCCCAGTTGCGGCGCAAATGAAAGACACGGCGCAACAGCAACCCTACGGCCGAACAAGCCACAAAAAGAAATTTCGGAACGGCAATAAGTCCAAAAACGAAAAGAAACGCATTGAGCCACAAGATATTGTCGGGCACAAAATCACGTATGAACGACAATGCCGCCGTGCTGGCCGTCAATGCAATGCCCGGAAGCCACCACACAAACTTTTGCCACAGCCCTATGCCGGGGCGGCGGCGCAGATAGCGCATGTAGACATAAACGTCGGGCAACGCTATGACAAGTATCAAGAATATGGATATGCGTTCTATCACTTTGCTTATGTTGTCTGCTTAATCAGTGAGCGACGAGGCGAGAAAACGCCGCATCATCTCCACTGGCACGCCACGGCGGCGTGCATAGTCGGCCAGCTGGTCGTGGCCTATCTTGCCAAGGTTGAAATAGCGGGCTTCAGGATGTGCAAACATAAAGCCCGAAACCGATGCGTGCGGCCTCATAGCTCCGCTCTCGGTAAGCGTGATGCCTATGTCTTTCATGCCGACAAGCTGCGAAAGCAGGAAATTAACGCTCGTGTCGGGCAACGACGGATAGCCTATGGCCGGTCTTATGCCCTGAAACTGCTCGCTGAACAGCTCTTCTTTGGTGAGCGACTCGTTGGGAGCATAGCCCCAATAGGTGCGCCTCACTTGTTCGTGCATGATTTCGACGGTTGCCTCGGCAAGGCGGTCGGCGAGTGTCTGGGCAAGCATGCGCTGATAGTCGTCGCTGCGGAAATCGTGCTCCATAGCCCCATCGACAGTTACGGCGAATGCCCCCACGCGGTCGGGCACGCCAGAAGAAAGCGGACGCACAAAATCGGCAAGACACAGATTGGGGTCGCCAGCCTTTGCAGGATGCTGTTGCCGCAACATGGGTATGCGCATAGTGCCGAGCAGCAGGTCGTCGCCGTCGCTGTTGGCATCGAACAGTCCGAACACGGCATGCGTGCGGTAGCGTCGTGCGAACGTATCAAGCATCGCATCGGCATCAATCCTCAGCTTTGCCTTTTCGCTCGCAGGCTTTCCCGACAATCCCCATGCGAAATTGAAATAAAGCCAGTTGATGTATGGCCTCACCTCATTTATGTCGTAATCAATACGCTTCTTCATCTGAAAGAAATCTCCTCGCCCTTGCTGTCGGCATAGAAATGTCCACGATCGTATATGGCGTTGCCGTTGCAGAATGTGGTTTCCACGCGCCAGTCAAACTGGTGTCCTTCCAACGGGCTCCACTTGCACTTGCTCTGAATGATGTCGGTTGTCACGGTCCAAGGTGCGTTCGGTCTCAACAACACGATGTCGGCCCGACATCCCGGGTTGAGAAATCCGCGCCCGTCAACGCCGAACAACCGTGCGGGATTGTGGCACATGAGCTGCACCATGCGCTCTATTGTGAGCACGCCGCTATCGACAAGTTGAAGCATAGCAGGCAAGGAGAACTGCACCATGGGCATGCCTGATGCTGCCCTGGCACATCCACCTTGCTTGTCGGCAAGCAGGTGTGGGGCGTGATCGGTGCCTATTGTCGTGATGCGACCGTCGGTAAGGGCTGCACGCAATGCGTCGCGGTCGGCCCGTGTCTTTATGGCCGGATTGCATTTTATGCGTGTTCCGAGGCGTGCATAGTCTTCGTCGCAGAAAAAAAGATGTGCCACCACAGCCTCGGCGGTGATGTTGGGCGACACGCCAAAGAACTCAAGTTCGCGGGCTGTGGTGACATGTGCCACATGAAGGTGCGCCCCATATTCACGGGCAAGCTCCACGGCAAACTTTGTTGAGCGGTAGCAGGCTTCAGTGCTGCGTATTGTCGGATGGAAACGCACATCGGGGTCGTCGCCATGCTCAAGTTTGCAGGCTGCCATATTGGCGTTTATCGTAGCCGTGTCTTCGCAATGCGACATTATAGGCAAAGCGATGTTGGCAAACAGGCGACGCAGCGCTTCCTCGCGGTCAACGAGCATATTGCCAGTGCTCGACCCCATAAAGAGTTTCACTCCAGGCACGCGCCTACGGTTGACAGCCTCGAGTTGTTCAAGGTTGTCGTTGGTTGCGCCAATGAAGAAACTGTAGTTAACATGCGACCGTTGGGCTGCCTCGTTGAATTTAGCATCGAGGGCATCGAGCGTGGTGGTCTGCGGCACGGTGTTGGGCATGTCGAAATATGACGTGACCCCCCCATAGGCTGCGGCACGCGACTCGCTCTCGATGTCGGCTTTTTGCGTGAGACCGGGATCGCGGAAATGCACATGCGAGTCGATCACACCGGGAATAACAAACAACCCCATGGCATCTACGGTTGTATCGTAGACTCCACGGGGAGCTTTACTGTCGTTGACTATTTCGGCGACATATCCGTTTTCAATCACGAGCGAGCCTTGAAAGGCACGCCCATCATTGACTATTGTGCCGCCATATATGAGTGTTTTCATTCTTGTTCTGAAGGTTTTGCCAAATCGTTTGGTGTGGGAGCTGGCCCGGCGGGTTGCGGCATGGCAGCTGCAGGAGGCGGAGCCATTTCCTTCATTCCGTTCATTATTGCCTGATTTTCCTGAGCTTTCTGGTAATAGTCCTTCACATAGGCATCGTTTTTAAACTTGTCGGTGGCCTTGCTCATTATGTCTTCTATCCACGGGGTGAGCTCGGGATAGCGGTTGCCAATGGTTACCATAAAGAAAACACCGGGACCGAGCACGTTGTCGAAATTGTCGGTGACAAACGAGGTCACGAGTTTGTCTTCCTGATCGGACAGTTTTGCGGCCTCAACATTGAGCCGCTCGTTGACTACATCCATATTGCTGCCGTCCATAATGGCACGGTCGTGGGTGTGCACAAGCTCGGCTTCCTGGTTTTTCAACTGGTTGTAGCGGCTGAAAAACTTGAAGAGCTCATCGTTGAGCGGCGTTCCGCTCACCGTCTGTTGCGTGTTGTCAATCTTTATGGTTATGTCGCCCTTCTCGAGAACAAGCGGCAGCACGCTTTCATCGTCCATGAATATGTTGGCAAGACGCACTGTATCGAAAGTGCCTGTAAACTGGAACTGTCCGTGTACGACATCGCACGAGTCGATTTTCTTGAAGTCGTTGTTCTTCAAAACCTTCAAGTAGAGCATCCGTCCGTCGAGAGTTGAGACGTTGGACGAGCCTTGGATGTTGTAGGAATTGGCACACGAAGCGAGAGCCATAACAGACATTAATGCGTATAAGAGTTTGTTCATAAACGATAGTTTCTTGTTTCTTCGTTGCCAACAAAGATAATATGTATTATCGATGTGCTGATTTTTTTTTATGCAATTTAAGTTATTCACCGCCGATTTTAGTGTTTTTTTGTACGCCGTCATTGTCTTTCCGCAATTCCGACGAGATGCGGTGCATGGAATACATCTCCAATATGGCGGCCACAAGGAGCAGCACTACCCATTTGTTGTATATGTAATTTATGTAGGTGGTGTAGTCGCTGAAAGCGTCTTTAAGGAAAAGGTGTGCACTGTCAACCATAAGCACACCCGACAATACGAAAAAGATGTCGGCCATAGTCATTATCTTCTTGAGCCTTTTCACTGCGAAATTGTCGCCTTCATAGGCTTGGCTCACCTGCATGACGGCAAACATCACTGCCCCTACAAGATATATCCAGCATGCAACACTCTGCATGAACATGAAGGCATAGCACCCTGCACCGGCAACCATAAGCACGCCTCCGGCGAGGAATACTGCACTCTGTATCTTATTCAACTGTTTCATCGCTTTCCGTTTGGGGGGGTTCATCGTCGCTCAACACGAATATATCCTCGTCGTCGGCCTTCATAAAATAGCGTCGGCGAGCTATGTCGCTGAATGCTTTTGGGTTGCGTTTCAGTTCCTGCAACTGCTTCATGTCGGCTTCGTCTTGCGCATTATACTTTTCTATTTCGGCCTCAAGGTCGCTTATACGCATTTTCAGCTGCAACGAGCGCATAAAGCTATTGTCGTCGACGAAGCCCACCATTAGGACTCCGGCAACAATAGTAATGGCATATTTGTAATGACTTATGAGAGCCAATATAGGTGTCAGACGACTCATTTATGCAAATTTAGGTGCAAACTTACCATTTTTTTTTCAGTTTTACATATGAAAATAGATTTTTTTATAGTAAGTTTGCACATACAAATCATCCTCAAACCGATATAAACAATGGGAGAATATATAGTTTCGGCACGCAAGTACCGGCCCACCACTTTCGACTCTGTGGTGGGGCAGGCCGCTCTCACGACCACGCTGAGAAACGCGGTGAAAAGCGGTAAACTTGCCCATGCCTATCTGTTCTGCGGCCCTCGCGGAGTGGGAAAAACCACCTGCGCACGCATCTTCGCCAAGGCCATAAACTGCCTTGCCCCCACTGCCGACGGCGAAGCATGCAACGAGTGCGAAAGCTGCAAGGCTTTCAACGAGCAACGGTCGTATAACATCTTCGAACTCGACGCTGCAAGCAACAACTCGGTGGAGAACATAAAGTCGCTAATGGAACAGACACGCATCCCGCCGCAGGTGGGACGCTACAAAGTGTTCATCATCGACGAGGTGCACATGCTGTCAACCGCAGCCTTCAACGCGTTCCTGAAAACCCTGGAAGAGCCTCCGGCACATGTCATCTTCATTCTCGCCACAACCGAAAAGCACAAAATTCTGCCCACAATTCTGTCGCGCTGTCAGATATACGATTTCGAGCGCATGACCATACAGAATACCATCGACCACCTGAAACGCGTGGCCGATAAAGAGGGCATAACCTATGAAGAGGAGGCACTGAATGTCATAGCACAGAAAGCCGACGGCGGAATGCGCGATGCTCTGTCCATTTTCGACCAGGCCACAAGTTTCTGCCAGGGCAACATCACCTATGCCAAGGTGATAGAAGACCTGAACGAGCTTGATGCCGACTATTATTTCCGCATTGTCGATCTTGCCATGGAGAACAAGGTGAGCGACATAATGCTGCTGCTCAACACCATTATCGGGAAGGGATTTGACGGCGGCGGACTGATAAACGGACTTGCATCGCATGTGCGCAACGTGCTTATGGCCAAAGACGAGAAAACCACTGCACTGCTTGAGGTGAGCAACCAGCAACGCGCCAAATATGCCGAACAGGCACGCCGATGCCCCACATCATTTCTCTACAAGGCTCTGCGCATAATGAACCAGTGCGACCTTGGTTACCGACAGAGCAGCAACAAGCGTCTGCTCGTGGAGCTCACGCTCATACAGGTGGCGCAGATTACACAGCCCGACGACAGTGCGGGCGCGGGGCGTAGCCCCAAGCAACTGAAAACCCTGTTTAAATTGTTGACGATGCCACGGAACAAAGAGACCCGGCAGGTGGCTCTCTCCGTAAACGACACCGCCAACGGCGCTGCGGCGCAACAGACTTCCACACCGGAAAGGGCAACACCTCAAACCACACAAGCACATGCCGCGCCAACGGTGCAAACGGCGACAACCACCGAAAAACCTGCGGCACGCAAGCCTGTGAAGCTTTCAAACATCGGAATAACATTCGCCTCGCTCAACCGCAAGGACGAGAAAAAGATTGTAAACGAAGTTGAAGTTACCAACAAAGACGAGAACGAAGACTTCACACAAGACTTTCTCGAACTGCAATGGCTGGCTATGTGCAACCGCATGCCGACGAAAATGGTGGCACTCGCGTCGAGAATGAAAAACATCAAGCCGCGCATCACGTCGCTGCCCGAGATTGAAATACTCGCCGACAACGAGATGCTGCTCAACGAAATGAATGCCATTGCAGGACGCATACGCAAAACCTTGGCCGTGGCTTTGCACAACGGCCATATAAAACTGACAATGCGTCTGGCCAAAGCCGACGAAATTGCCAAACGCAAGACCAAGAAAGAGGTGTTTGACGAACTTATGCAGAACCACGAGGCACGCAAGTTTTGCGATGCTCTCGAACTTGAACTTGTCTGACACAAGCATGCTCTACCGGGCAAGACACATACAAAAACAAAAGCGGGAAGAGAGTCATCCGACTTTCTTCCCGCTTTTATTTAGATGCTTGCGAGATTTTAGTGACGATGAAAGAGTCACTTACTATTCAACCTGCAACATTCTGATGCCACATTCCCAAGCCTTTGGTTCCGATGTCATTTGCCCACAAACTGCACACACACGGGTTTTCCTAAAGTTATATCTTGCCCTGTATTGGCAAGCAGACCGGTTTTTCTGTTCCGTCTGTACACCTGTATGACATTGCTGTCACGGCATGCCACAAGCACAAAATGCCCGTTGGGCGTTATGGCGAAATTGCGCGGATGAGCGGCAGTAGGTTGGAAGCCCACCTTTGTGAGCAGTCCAGAATGTCGGTCAACCGCAAATATAGACAATCCTTCGTCGGTCAATCTATGCGAGGCATACAAAAATCGCCCATCGGGTGACAAATGTATGTCGGCACTTCCCGCAGTGCGCGTCTTTGAAGCCTGAACGCGCTGCAACTCACGCAAGGCACCGTCCTGATACGACAATACAGTCACGCTACCGTCAAGTTCGCCCACAAGATAGGCTACATTGCCCTCGCGGTTGAACACAAAATGCCGCGGTCCAGTGCCCTTGGGAGCCTGATATGCAACAACGGGGTTTGAAAGAAACTCCTTTCCGCTGCCAACAGAGAAACGCCATATACAGTCGTTGCCCAAATCTGTGGCCATCATGTATTTTTTGTCATGGGTCATTTGGCAGCAATGTATGTGCGAAGCCACACCGTTCTGCTCTCTGTACATGTCGAAATATTGCGTTTCGGGCGCGACACACCCACTATCATCCACTGGAAATACCGATATGTCACCGCCGTTATAGTTTGACGTCACAACATGTCCTCCATACAGCATCACGTTGCAAGGGGCCGCACCGGGCATTGAATTCCCGATGCGTGTGGCTTTTGTTCCGCATTTTTGAAATCCCGTCGGTATCATTGTCCCGACAGCAGCATCAAGAATAAAAGAACCAACACCCTGCCTGCCGTCATCATATTCACTCACAGCATACACCCGGTTGCCGTCGTCGTTGACAACAAAAAACGAAGGATTGCCTGCATGCACGTCGCCAATCTGACGCGAAACGCCTGAATGTTGGTTGAAACGGTAAATGTACATACCATGAGAAAGGCTCTGGTCGGTGTATGTGCCTACTATCATTGTCAACTCGTCGCTGCCAGCAAGCGTACGAATTCCGCCTGCCACTATCAGCAAGAAGGTTGTCATGACTTTTCTTGTATTGCTCATTGCGCTTTGTAATACTTTCATATTTGTTAGAAAGTCTTGTTATGTAGATCGTAACGTATGCGAAACCGAGATGCCTCAAATAAGCGGCATGCCCAAGTCCTTGCATCTTTGCCGCATGTCGTCAGGCCAGATGCTTGCCTGTATTTCACCTATGTGCGCCTTGTGCAAGAGCACCATGCAAAGGCGACTCTGCCCTATTCCACCGCCGACACTCAACGGTAGTGTGCCGTCAAGCAGACGTTTGTGGAAATACAACTGGCTGCGGCTTTCCTGACCTTCCTCTGCCAACTGGCGGAGCAATGCCTCACGGTCTACACGTATGCCCATTGAAGAAAGTTCAAACGAGCGTCCGAGCACGGGATACCATATAAGAATGTCGCCATTAAGTCCTGCCTTCCCGTTCTCGGGAGCCACGGTTGACCAGTCATCATAGTCAGGAGCACGCCCGTCGTGCTTGGTGCCGTCGGCCAACTTGCCGCCGATACCTATCACAAACACGGCTCCATACTTTCGGCAGATGGCATCTTCGCGTTCCTTCGGAGTCATGCCGGGATACATGGCAAGCAAGTCTTCGCTATGCACGAAATGTATTTTCTCTGGCAAAAACGGCTTTATATCGCCGTAGGTTTCACACGTGAGATACTCGGTGCGGCGTATTGCAGCATAAATGCGTTCCACAATATCACGCAAAAAGGTAAGCGTGCGTTGCTCACGCGTTATCACTGCCTCCCAATCCCATTGGTCTACATACAGCGAGTGCAAGTTGTCGAGCTCTTCGTCGGCCCGTATGGCATTCATATCGGTGTACACTCCATAGCCGGGCTCAATGCCATACTCTGCAAGTGTAAGCCTTTTCCATTTTGCAAGCGAATGCACTACCTCAGCTTTCGCGTCGTCTAAATCCTTTATGGGAAACGTAACCGGACGCTCAGTTCCGTTCAGGTCGTCGTTTATTCCTAATCCACGAAGCACGAACAACGGTGCGGTGACGCGGCGTAAACGCAACTCGGTAGACAGATTCTGCTGGAAAAACTCCTTTATCAGTTTTATGCCCTGCTCGGTTTGACGCATGTCGAGAAGGGCATGATAATGTTCTGGTTCTATAAGTTTGCTCATAATTCTATTTGTAATTGTTTTAGGTTTTCACGTTTACAAACACAGCACATACCAACCACATTCGTAAACATCTGCAAATATACGCAATATAATCCGAACAACAAGCATTACGGCCTACAACATAACTTTTGTTAGCATTCCGAGAAAAGCTTGTCAATAACCGTAACAACACCCAACAGTACAAGCGATGCCATGTCCTGGCATTGCAGCAAAGCTAAAACCATGCAAAAGAAAGCCACAGATGCCGGTTAGGAAAGTGCCCCATGCACTCGCCAAAACCGGCATCTGTGGTTCATATCACGCACCGCTACTGCAGCGGCGTGCGTCAATGTTGTGTCACTTCTACAATCTTTGTGGCAGCCATTTCCTTGTTGCGACGGTTGACCACTGTAACTACTGCCTGCGCAAGGTTGATGAACGCGAGGCCAGTGATAGAACCATTGTCGAGCGCGGCAGGCTTGCCTTCGTCGCCGCTTTCGCATATTCCCTGCACAAGCGGTATCTGTGCGAGCAACGGCACGCCCATTTCTTTGGCGAGATTACGGCATCCGTCCTTGCCGAAGATATAGTATTTGTTCTCAGGCAATTCGGCAGGCGTGAACCATGCCATATTCTCCACAAGTCCGAGAATGGGCACATTCACCTTATCGTTGCTATACATGTCGATGCCTTTGCGTGCATCAGCGAGGGCGACAGCCTGCGGGGTGCTCACAATCACTGCACCGGTGATAGCGAGTGTCTGCAACAATGTGAGGTGAATATCGCTTGTTCCCGGAGGAGTATCGAGCACGAAATAGTCGAGTTCGCCCCAGTCGGCATCGGCAATGAGCTGTTTCAGAGCATTGCTTGCCATACCTCCGCGCCACAATGTAGCCGTGTCGGGATTTACGAAAAAGCCTATGCTCAGCAATTTCACGCCATACTTCTCTACAGGCTCAATCAAGTCGCGGCCGTCTTTCTTTACCGCATACGGACGGGCATCCTCCACTCCGAACATTTTGGGAACTGAAGGACCGAATATATCGGTATCGAGCAATCCCACCTTATAACCAAGTTTGGCGAGAGATATTGCGAGATTGGCGGCAACAGTGCTCTTGCCCACTCCGCCTTTGCCCGAACTTACAGCTATCACGTTCTTCACATCGGGAAGCAGTTTGCCCACTTCCGGGCGCGGCTTTGAGCGGAATTCAGTGTTTATCGTCACTTCAACCTCCTTTGACACATGGTAGTGTATGGCAGCCTCGGCTGCTTTCAAGGTTGATTTCAAGAACGGGTCGGTATCGCGCGGGAATATGAGTGTAAAAGACACAGACATTCCATTGATGCGTATGTCGTCGGCAACCATGTCGCCCTCCACAAGATTTTTCTTGGTTCCGGGATAAGCCACGGTGGCAAGGGCATCGGTTATGAGTTTCGGATATAATGTCATTGCAATAATGTTTTGTTGTCGTAATCAGGTAACGGAGGTCATTTCGCCACGTCGAGGCTGCTCCGTTTCGTACGGTGGTAGCTGCGGTAGTCGTCGAGAGGTATCTCAATATCCGGCTCGGCAAGTTCTCCCTCGTGCGGCAGCGAGAACTTCATATATTTTATGTTCAGCCCGCGTTCTATCCACTGGCTCTCATAATAAGTCTTGATGCCGAGTATCTGTGCCGTAAGAGCATCGAGACCGTCGGTGTGGTAGAGGTCGTCGGTGCAGAAAAGCACTGGCAAAGCGTTGCGGCTCACTATGTATTTGGTGTAGGTGAAGAGAAAATTTGAATCGGTTTTCAGGTGTATCGTCCCTCCATCGGTGAGGAAACGGCGGTAGCGGTTCATAAAGAAAGTGCTCGACAGACGCTTGCGCGGATTCTTCATCTGCGGGTCGCTGAACGTGAGCCATATCTCCTGCACCTCGCCGGGAGCGAAAAAGCGGTCGATAATCTCAATGTTAGTACGCAGAAACGCCACATTGTGCAGTTCCTCAGCAAGAGCTTGGGTGGCTCCGCTCCACATGCGTGCACCCTTGATATCTACGCCGATGAAGTTCACATCGGGAAACATCCGGGCAAGTCCGACAGTGTATTCGCCGCGACCGCAACCCAGCTCGAGCACGATGGGATTGTCGTTTCCGAAATATTCCTCGCGCCACTTGCCTTTCATCTCGAACGGTACGTTGTCGATTACGGAATATGGATATTGGAACACATTCTCATATTTCTCCATGTCGGCGAACTTCGCCAGTTTTCCTTTGCTCATAGTTTTGGGTTATGTCGTTATGGGACGGCAAAGTTACTGAAACTTTTAAACCTGTGAAAGCATTTGTGCGAAAAACGTCACCAACAGACAACGCGCCAGCATGCAGTCCCTTTTTTGTTTGCAAAAGCAACGGGGCGCGTGCCCAATATTGTCAGCCACGCGCCCCGTTCATTGTATGTTTGTTATATCCTCTATCAGTCGATCACCACGGTTGTCCACCCGTGTACGTCTTCCTCTACGCCATATTGTATGGCGCGCAAATGGTTGTAGAGTTTCGTAGATACCGGACCCGGCTTGCCATCCTCGCTAAATGTGTAGCGCACACCGGTATCAAGGTCGTCGATGTAAGATATGGGGCTTATCACAGCAGCCGTTCCGCAAGCTCCAGCCTCCTCGAATGTGGCTAGCTCTTCCTCTGGAATCTGGCGGCGTTCAACGGTCATTCCATAGTCGGCAGCAAGCTGCATGAGACTCTTGTTGGTAATGCTCGGGAGTATAGAGGAGGATTTAGGCGTTACATAAGTATTGTTCTTTATGCCGAAGAAATTGGCGGCTCCGCACTCGTCCATGTATTTTTTCTCCTTGGCGTCGAGGTAGAACTCGCACGCATAGCCTTTCTCATGGGCGATATGGTTGGCTTTCAGCGATGCTGCATAGTTTCCGCCCACCTTGTAGATGCCAGTTCCGAGAGGTGCAGAACGGTCGTAGTCGCGGATGATGACGTAGGGATTGGTAGAGAAACCACCCTTAAAATACGGACCTACCGGGGTCACGAATATAAGGAACATATATTCTGTGGAAGGATGTACGCCTACCTGTGCCGATGTTCCGATAAGCAACGGACGTACATAGAGTGTGGCTCCGCTCTCGTATGTGGGCACATATTCCTGATTAAGGCGCACCACTTTCTTTACCATCTCCTCGAAAAGCTCTGTAGGCACTTCGGGCATCATTATTCCACGGCATGTGCTTTGCAGACGCTTGGCGTTCTCGTCCATACGGAAAACGCGCACCTTTCCATCGGGACAACGGTAAGCCTTGAGTCCTTCAAAGGCTTCTTGACCATAGTGGAGACATGTGGCTGCCATGTGCAACTTCAAGTATTCGTCGGAGCATACTTCTATTTCGCCCCATTTCCCGTCGCGATAGCAGCAACGCACGTTGTAGTCGGTTGGCATATAGCCAAACGACAGTTCTGACCATTCGATATTTTTCATAACATGTATGTATGTTTTATGTTTTATTCCGATGTCGTATCCAATGGCAAAAGTAATAATAAAAACAGTCTTTTGCAACTATTTGTTCCAAAATATTGCATACGCTGCAAACCAATGGCCAAACTCAGGCAATAAAACAGAAGCTTCGTGAGTCGGCCTGTCAGCCTTTCATGTTGAACGAATTCTCAATGCTTGTTATCTCGCTTGAGAATTTCTTGTCAAACTTTATGCGTTGCTCCACTTGGTTGCAACTATATATCACGGTTGAATGGTCGCGTCCTCCCACAAGTCTTCCTATGCGGCTTGCCGGCATTTTTGTGTATTTCTGAGCCAGATATATCGACACCTGACGCGCAGTAACATAGTCTTTTTTGCGGCTTCGTCCGTTTATGTTTGCCGGAGTTACATTGTAGTGGTTGCAGACACGCTCTATGATATTATCTATCGTAAGCGGTTCTTTTTCCACTTTCACCGATCTTTTCAGCACACGTTCGGCAAAGCTGATGTCGATGTCGCAGTTATACACCACGCTATAAGCCATGAGCGAGTTTATAACCCCGTGCAAATCGCGCACGCTTCCATTGGCCGTCGAGGCGATATAGTCAATCACTCCATCGGGAATATTGAGACCGTCGTGATGTATCATGCTGCGCAGAATATCGGCGCAAAGCTGCACATTGGGTTTCTCAAGCTCAGCTATAAGTCCGCCCGAGAAACGGGTCAGCAGACGTTCGTTCATGCCTTTCAGTGCCACCGGCGGGCGGTCGCTTGCAAGAATGATGCGTTTGCCGTTGCGGAACAGATGGTTGAAGATATGGAAGAAGGTGTTTTGCGTTCCCGTCTTGTCTTCCCATTCCTGTATATCGTCAACTATCAGCACGTCGATAGTCTGATAGAAGAGTATAAAGTCGTTGATTGTGTTGCGGCGCACGGCGTTGGTGTACTGCACCTCGAACAAGCGCGCACTGATATAGAGCACCCGTTTCTGCGGGTAGAGGCTCTTCACATGCACGCCAATGGCGTTGATGAGATGCGTCTTGCCACATCCTGACGGACCGAACACAAAGAACGGGTTGAATTGTGAATGTTGCGGATGCTCGGCAATGGTCTGTCCTATGGTGCGCGGAAGCTTGTTGCTGTTGCCCTCTATATAGTTCTTGAAAGTGAGCTGGGGGTTGAGCTGCGAGTCTATTTGTTGCGGCAAGGCGCAGTCGAGTGTTGTCGGCGACTCGTTGGCGTGTGTTGTGGCACGCGGTTTAATGTCGGCTTCGGCAGGTTCGTCGCCTTCCATATCCACAGTTTTCTTGTGTTCGCTGTCGGTAACTACCCTATAAGTGAGTTTCACTCCTTCTCCATATACACGCGTGAGCACGGTGCGGAGCAACGAGACATAGTTGGCTTCGAGATATTCATAAACGAAAGGACTGGGTACACGCACGAGAACCGTCTTCGTACCCTTGTCAAAGGACTCGAAGTCGATTACTTTAAACCATGCGTTGTATTGCTGTTCGGAAACGTTCTCGCGTATGAGCGCAAGACATTCCTCCCAAGTCGCATTAGGATTTCCTTTCATTTACCAGATTTGAATAAGCGATTGAATATCTAAAACCTTTGTTATTTTGAAATTTGCTGCAAAAGTAACAATATTTTTTGTATCTGACAAATCTAAGTTGTTCTATTTGGTTTTGGCTTTACATATAACGTGCTTATATGCCGACACTTAGCAACGATGTTTTTATGCGGCATAGGCACTATTATAAAAACAGGCATAAAACACTGACAACATGTAAGTTACACACCACAAAAGCAACCTGACATTACTACGGTGAAACATTGTTGTAACCGTTGTAACAGATTAAAACAGAAACGGCCTCGGAGTGTATCCGAAGCCGTGAAACAAATTGTATTTGTTATTTATACTCATTCTAATTTATGCAAACAGGTACTTTCTGTTTGCCGACAACGGTTCATTTGTCTTTCTTTCCGAACAAAGAGAAGTGCACATAGCGTTTTGGGTGCTGCTTGAGATTTATCACAAGCGAGTCGGCATCACGCATGGTTGCAGTAAGGTTGTTGTATAAAGAAGCATCGTTCATCAAGAGTCCGAGTGTGCCTTGGTTATTGTTCAACTTGTCGGTGAGTTGCTGCACGTTGGCAAGAGTCTGGTCAATCTCGTGCTTTGTAGTTTCCAAATCAAGAGCGGCAAGGTTTGACGTGAACTTGTCGGTGTTGTCGAGCACGCCATTGGCTTTTGCCATTAAGGCCGGAGCATTGTTGTTTAGCGTACCCATAAGCTTATTGAGCTGACTTGTGGAAACTGCAAGATTTCCGGTAATGGTATGCACATTGTGCAGCGACTGTGCTATTGCCGGGTCGGCAAGAAGCGTGTTCAGGCTGCCGAGTATGCTATCGAGCTTGGGCAACATTGCCTGCACTGCGGGCAACATCTCCGAAATCTGTCCCATTGCGCCGTCGCTGATACCGCCCACTATGGTTCCGCCCGGTTCAACCTTCGAGCGAGGATTGTTGGCAAGCAGAAGATTAACCTTCACGTTGCCCATCATGTCGCTTACGATTTCTGCCGAACTTCCTACAGGGATGCGCATCTCCTTGTCTATGGCAATGAGCACCTTTGTGGGTTTTTCCTCGCCGTAACCATACACAATATCTTTAACTGTGCCCACTTTATAGCCGTCGGCATAAATGGGGCACGATGACGACAGGCCGCTGACATCCTTGAAGTCAACATAATAATCTGTGCTTGTTGAAAAAAGGCTAAGCCCTTTCAAGAAGTTCATTCCGAAGAACAATATTACCACACCGGCTATTGCCACGAGTGCGATTTTTACCTCTTTGGTGAATATTTTCATATAACTGTTTATTTGTTTCTATTTTGTTTGAACTCGCGTATACCTTGGTTCACGTTCATTTTCTGTCCGTTCTTGAATGCGATGATAAATGCTCCGGGGAATTTTTCGGCTATTTCGCGGTGCATGCGGTAAATCTCGTTGTAGTTGTTGGATGCACCATAGGTGTATTTCACAAGACCGTTTTCCTCAAAACACTCGCAGCCCACGAGTCCCTTGAAGCTTGCATCGCCGTCACGCAGCTTCTTGCTGCTTGCCATTATCTGTATTTTAAACAGCGGGCGCGACTGGTCTACACTACCCGTAGCTTTCGGTGCGGCTTTTGTCTTTACTTCGCGCTTGGCCTGTTGTCTGCGACTTACGGGCGCGGTTTGTGGTTCGGCATCTGAATTTCGTGCAGCTCCGTCGCCGAGAGAGTCGCCCGTGGTGGCTGCAATGTTGTCTGCCGTGACGTTACCGGAAATGCCGTCGTTGTCTGAGGCAGTTGACATTGGTGCACTATCTGTCTTGTAGGGCACAACAAGCGCGTTGTCGTTTTTGTTTTTATACTCCACAAACGCATTGTAAAGTCCTTTGCTTATCAGGTCAATCTGTGCCGCATCGTTGAGCAGACGTTCCTCGTCGGGTGTGGTGATGAACCCCAATTCTATCAGACAGGCGGGCATCGACGTAAGCCTCAACACCGCCAAATTCTGCTGGTGCACGCCCTTGTCGGGGCGGTTAGCCATTTTGCACACGTTTTTTTGCAGCATCTTGGCAAACTCAATGCTTTTCGTAAGGTTTCGGTCCTGCACAAATTCAAACATTATGTTGCTTTCGGGCGAATTGGGGTCAAACCCCACATAGTGCTGCCGGTAGTCTTTTTCGAGCAATATCACCGAGTTTTCACGCTTGGCCACCTCCAGATTTGTCTTGGTGGCATGCGAACTTCCGTCGCCGAGGGTATAGGTTTCAAAGCCGCGCGTGCTTGACGAACCCTTGAGGGCATTGGTGTGAACCGATATGAAGAGGTCGGCCTTGTTGCGGTTTGCAATCTCGGCACGCTCATAAAGCGGAATAAACACATCTTTACGGCGCGTGTAGACAACGCGCACATCGGGACAATTGCGCTCCACATAGCCACCGAAAGCCAAAGCCACTGTCAGGTTTATGTCTTTCTCTTTAGAGTAAGTGCCAGGAGCACCGGTGTCCTTTCCGCCGTGTCCGGCATCTATGACGAGCGTGAACTTTTTGTTTGCCCCTCCGGAAACGGGTGCAAACACGAACAAAAGGAGAATGGCGACCAACGCTGTTTTGGCCAATTCAGACAACTTTTCCGGCATTTAAAATCGGTTTCTTTGAGTGTCGCAGTATCTTGCAAAAGTGCATACATGCAGTCTTGCCTGTTGCCGACGCTGCAAAGTTAAGCAAAAATGGAAAAAACTGCAAGCATTGATTTAGTTTTTATCATTTGTTAATTCTATTTCAACGCCTGCTCCGCCGCAATCGGCTCCCATGGGAGGATTAACTTTGGTTATTGACAGTCGGAGTGTCGTTATGGCCGGAAAAAGCCCGAAGAGCCGCTCGGCCACGCGCCCGGCCACATGTTCTATGAGTTGCGAAGGCACAGCCATTTCGTCGTTTATAGCCTTGCACATGTCGGCATAATTCAACGTGTCGGCCACATTGTCGGTAGCCACGGCACGCGAAATGTCGTATTCGGCGCTTACGTCCACCACATAGTCGTTGCCAACCACACGTTCCTGCGGCAACACTCCATGAAATGCATGCACACGCAGCGAGCGTATGTAGATTTTGCTTCGTGTTATTATCATTTCTTGTAACACCTATTATATATAGGACAAAGCCCTGCCGTTTGCCGCTGCAAAAGCAAGAAGCGGCAAACGGCAGGCCACAATGCTACTATCATCCGCAACGCGAGGTGCCGCAGTTCTTGCATATCAGGCATCCTTCCTGATAGACAAGTGTCTCGTGTCCACACACGGGGCACACCTGTCCTTTGGCTTCCGTTCCGTCAACAACATATTTCTTAAGAGCGCGTTCAACACCGTTTTTCCATGTGTTTATGCTTTCGCTCTTCAGCTGCAGCGATCCCACAAGCTTTATTACGTGCTCAATGGGCATGCGGTAGCGCAACACTCCCGATATGAGTTTGGCATAGTTCCAGTATTCGGGGTTGAACTTTTCGCTCAGTCCTTCGACTGTTGTCTTGTAGCCGCGCTTGTTTTCAAACTGGAAATCGTAGCGGTGCGTGCCATCGTGGTTTGTCTGTTTTATGATGCGTCCCTTTGTCACGGTCTTGGGCAGCACAATGCCTTCCTCGTCGTCCTGCAAACCGGTGAATATTTCATAGGGATAACCGTCGAGAAGTCCCACAAAGGCCACCCACTTTTCCTTGTTGTTCTGGAATCGCACCACATCACATTCGAGTTCCTTGGGGCGCACCTCGGTGACGGTGAAATGCGGCAATGCTGCTGGTTTTTCCTTTACGGCAGCATTCTCCTTCTTGCCTTTCTTGTCTTTTTTCGACACCGACACCATCACACCCGACCGGCTTCCGTCACGATAGATGGTGCAGCCCTTGCATCCCGAACGCCAAGCCTCTACATAAAGGCGGTTCACGAGTTCCTCGTCGACATTATTGGGCAGGTTTACGGTAACGCTTATCGAGTGGTCAACCCACTTCTGTATGGCTCCCTGCATTTTTACTTTCATGAGCCAGTCCACGTCGTTGGCCGTAGCCTTGCAATAAGGCGAGCGTGCCACAAGGCTGTCTATCTCTTCCTGCGTGTATTTCTTTTCGGTGTCGATGCCGTTTATGCGCATCCATTCAAGGAATTTTCTGTGATACACAATATATTCCTCATACGAGTCGCCCATTTCGTCGACGAAATCAACGTGCACGTCGGCATCGTTGGGATTAACCTTGCGGCGACGCTTGTAGACGGGCATAAACACCGGTTCGATGCCGCTTGTGGTTTGCGTCATAAGACTTGTAGTGCCGGTGGGGGCAATGGTGAGACACGCAATGTTGCGCCGTCCGTAGCGCACCATGTCGTCGTAGAGGCAAGGGTCGGCTTCCTTTATGCGCAGCAGGAACGGATTTTGCGCCTCACGCGCAGCATCGTACACTGCAAAGGTGCCGCGCTGCTGTGCCATAGTTACCGAACTGCGGTAGGCAGCGAGTGCAAGCGTGCGGTGAACCTCCACACTGAAATCGGTGGCTTCCTGCGTTCCGTAGCGCAATCCCATTGCCGCTATCATGTCGCCCTCGGCTGTTATGCCCACGCCGGTGCGCCGTCCCTTGGAACTTTTGTCCTTGATTTTTTGCCAAAGGCTGCGCTCTGTTTCCTTCACCTCATCGTCTTGCGGGTCGGAAGCAATCTTGTTGAGAATCAAGTCGATTTTCTCGAGTTCCAAATCCACGATGTCGTCCATGATGCGCTGCGCTATGGCCACATGCTTCTTGAATTTGTCGAAGTCGAAGCGTGCGTTTTCGGTAAACGGATTTTCCACATAGGAGTAGAGGTTTATAGACAGAAGACGGCAAGAATCGTAAGGGCACAGAGGAATCTCGCCACACGGGTTTGTGGAAACCGTGCGGAAACCGAGGTCGGCGTAACAGTCGGGGATGCTTTCGCGGAGTATTGTGTCCCAAAAAAGCACTCCCGGCTCGGCACTTTTCCAGGCATTGTGCACAATCTTGCGCCACAGTTGCCGTGCCGACACCTGCTTCTTCACCATAGGGTTTTCGGTCTCTAAAGGAAACTGCTGCGTGTAGGGTTTGTCGTCGATGGCGGCCTGCATGAACTCATCGTCAATCTTCACCGACACGTTTGCACCCGTCACCTTGCCCTCGGTCATCTTGGCATCGATGAAAGCCTCACTGTCGGGGTGCTTAATGCTCACCGAGAGCATGAGCGCACCGCGTCTTCCGTCTTGCGCCACCTCGCGTGTGGAGTTGCTGAAACGCTCCATAAACGGCACAAGACCGGTTGAAGTGAGTGCCGAATTGTTGACCGGTGTACCTTTCGGGCGCAACTGCGAGAGGTCGTGCCCCACGCCTCCGCGCCGCTTCATGAGCTGCACCTGCTCCTCGTCGATGCGCATTATCGCGCCGTAGGAGTCGGCATCGCCGTCAAGTCCTATCACGAAACAGTTGCTCAACGAGGCCACCTGATGAGCGTTGCCTATGCCCGTCATGGGACTTCCGGCAGGAATGATGTAGCGGAAATGGTCGAGCAAGTCAAATATTTCCTGCTCGCCAATCGGATTGCTGTATTTGCGCTCCACACGAGCCAGTTCGCTAGCAATGCGGTGGTGCATCTGTTCGGGCGAACATTCATATATGTTTCCATACCCGTCTTTCATGGCATACTTGTTCAGCCATACTCTGGCTGCAAGTTCGTCACCGTCGAAATATTTTAGCGTGGCCTGATAGGCCTCGTCATAAGAATAGGTCTTCAATTTGTCCATATAGTTTTATTGAATTCTTTTTCATGCAAGATGTCCTGACTGCGAAAAACTGCCAGTCACACGAAACATTCCTGCATGTTGTCCGAATGCAAAGCTACAACAATATTTTCACATATATGAAACATTACGGCGATATTTGGCAAAAAACGAACAAGCCTTATTTTACATTCGGCATAAATTCACTACCTTTGCCCATATAAACATTATCCGAAAATGAAAACAATCAACACTCGAAGAAGCATACGCAAATATGCGCAGCGCGATGTGCCTGCCGAACTGCTCCGCCGCCTCATAACCGAGGCAACACGCACACAGACAATGGGCAACCTGCAACTATATAGCGTCGTGGTGACACGCGATGCAAAAATGAAACACCGCCTTGCAGAGGCCCATTTCAACCAGCCAATGGTTGAAGGCGCACCCGTGGTGCTCACCTTCTGCGCCGACACGCGACGCACTACGACATGGGCCAACAACCGCGAGGCCACTCCGGGATTCAACAATTTCCTCTCGTTCCTCAATGCGGCAACCGATGCCCTGCTGTTCTGCCAGACATTCTGCAACCTTGCCGAAGAAGAAGGACTGGGCTGTTGCTTTCTTGGCACAACGTTGTATATGCCACAAACCATTATCGATGTGTTGAAGTTGCCAACCCTCGTGATGCCCGTGGCCACAATAACGCTGGGATGGCCCGACGAGAACCCGCCGCTTACCGACCGGCTGCCCGTTGATGCAATAATACACGAAGAGACTTACCACGACTACACACCGGCACTCATCGACTCTTTCTATGCAGCAAAAGAGGCTCTTGAAGAGAACCGCCACTTTGTAGAGGAGAACGGCAAAAAGACGCTGGCACAAGTGTTTACCGACTGTCGCTACACACGCGAGGTCAACGAAGCCATGTCGGCCAACACGCTTACGACACTCCGACTACAGGAATTTTTATTCGGACTCTTTGAATGACCAACCTCCGCAACTCCACGAACTCAGCCACGACACTTCGCACAGAAGCCGGGGTGATTGCCGCACTTTTCGTCTTCGTGTTTGCAGTGATGCTCATTGCGTCGAAAGACTCCTATCTGCACGACATCTACCACCACTACGACTCGGCGTGGTTTTTCATGTGCGGCAAGGCATGGATGAACGGGCTCACGCCATACGTAGACTTTTCTGACAGCAAGGGACCACTGCTGTGGCTCGTCTATGGGGTGGGCTATCTCATCTCGCCGCGCAATTATGTGGGCGTGTTCTGGCTCTCGTGCGTGGCATGGACTGCCACACTATGGTTTTCATACCGTTCGGCTTTCATCATTACCGCCGACCGCCGGCGCGCCTTCGTGGCCGCTCTTTTTGTGGCCATAGCCGGACTCAACCCGCTTGTGCACAACGAAACGCGCTGCGAAGATTTTGCCATGCCTTTCGTGGCAACGGTTATTTATGCGTTGTGCCGTCTTTCGGCTGGTGCAGGTTGGCGTGCCACACGGTGGCTCATGGCGGCACTTGGTGCCGCGCTTGCCGCCACATTTCTTATGAAATACAACATCACCGCCATGCTGCTGCCTTTTGCCATGCTGGCACTGATGATCATTCCGCGCCGGGCCAACACTACTATGATGCAAGCCTTTGGATGCATCGTTGCAGGAGGCGTGGCCGTGCTGTTGCCATTCGCCCTGTATTTTGCCATTGAGGGCAACCTCATCGATTTCGTAAACGAGTATCTGCTGCTCACGCTGCAAACCACAGCCAATACGGGGGAACAGGGCAACACCACGACAATACTGTTGTCGGCAATGGGCATCCATGCCGTGGCAATGTTCGGCCTATGCTCGGTTGCCATGGCGAGAGTCATGCCTCGCCACAAGCGCACAGCTCTGCTTTGCAACATTGCATTCTTTGCAATATGCTCAATCAACGCCCGCGCCTATTACTATTCCATTTACGCCCCATTTGCCATGTATGCCGGATGTGTAGCTACATCGTGCCAATGCTTCCGGCTAGGACGCAAAACCACAGTGGCGGCAGGCGTTGCCGTTGCAGCAGCAATTGCCTTGTCGAATGTCTACATACACGACTTGCGCAACCGTGACATCGGCGATTTCTTCACGCAGGACAACCAAGCACGGCGCGAATACTATGCTATGGAACGCATCATAGCGCAAGTTCACAATGCACGCATAGTGCATTTCCGCGATGTTAATGTCGGCGTATGCTCCGGAGTTATGCCCGCCTGCAAATATTGGGCATCGCAATGTGGAGCTACCGATGACATGTTGCGCAACCAAACTGAGGCTTGCCGCGACGGAAAGGCCGACTTCGCAGTCGTGCCTACGGAGTGCGCAGACCTAATCAACCAACTTGTGGGCTACGGTTGGTATGTGTGCGACACGCCACACAACATATTCGGTTCGGTGTTGCTTGCTCGCCGCAAGCCACGACCAATGCCGCAACCATTCAAAGTGAGCAACAACGACGTGCTCACCAAGCGACGCATCGACTTTGCCTTGTAGGCTGATTGATAAAGAAATTGGGGATAGACATATATTAATAAGGTGAAACAAGTGAACCGAAGACATACCATACATTCAGCACTCGACATAGGCTACATGCCCGACGATGAACTATACGACACCGGCGGCACACCGGCGCGGTTGTCGCTCTACGAACTCAACAACCTCGTGACTGAGGCTCTGAGCATAAGTCTGCCCGGAGAATACTGGGTGGAGGCCGAACTTTCTGAAGCGCGCGAGGTGCGCGGCCACTGCTACATGGAGCTCGTTGAGAAAGACCAACATTCAAACACGCCCGTGGCACGTGCCTCAGCTAAATGCTGGCAAAGCCGATGGGCTTTAATAAAACCCATGTTTGAGCGCGTGACTGGGCAACGGCTGCACGCCGGAATGAAGGTGTTGCTGCGCGTACACGCCAATTTTCACGAAGCCTACGGTTTTTCGTGGATTGTGAACGACATAAACCCCGAATACACCATGGGCGACCTTGCCCGGCGGCGGCAGGAAATAATAGCGCAGTTGCGCGCCGAAGGAGTGTTCGACTTGCAGCACGAACTGCTGTTGCCGATGTTTGCCCAACGCGTGGCGGTAATATCGAGCGAAGGCGCGGCAGGCTACGGCGATTTCTGCCGCCAGCTTGCCGAGAATGCAGCAGGCTATGCATTCAGCGTCACCTTGTTCCAGGCTGTAATGCAGGGCGAGGGAGTTGAAAAAAGCGTGATTGCCGCACTCGACGCCATATACGACGAAGCTCAAGACTACGACGTGGTGGTGATAATACGCGGAGGCGGTGCCACAAGCGACCTTTCAGGCTTCGACACTCTTGCACTGGCCGAGAATGTGGCCAACTTTCCACTGCCAATAATCACGGGCATAGGCCACGACCGCGACCAAAGCGTGCTCGACATGGTGGCCAACACCAGCGTGAAGACTCCCACTGCAGCAGCGGCACTGCTCATCGACCGCCTGGCCGAAATAGACAACCGCATAACGCAGGCACAAACGACAATGGCACGCACCGTGGAAACCATAGTAAACGGCAACCGAACACGGCTTCAACACATTGAAAGCAAAGTGCCAATGCTTGCCACCATGAAGCTCACATCCGAAGCGGCACGCATCGACCGGCTGGCGGCACAGCTGACACAGGCCGCCAAGCAACGGCTGGCCGACGGAAACATGCACTTGCAGCGCATGGCCGACACAATGCGCGCAGCCATGCAAAGGCGCATTACCGCCGAACGCCACCGCCTTGACATGATTGAACAGAGCGCGGCGGCGGCCGACCCCGACCGGCTGCTCGCAAAAGGTTACAGCATAACGCTATGCAACGGCAAGGCCGTGCACGACCCGAAGATGCTTGCACCCGGCTGCGAAATAACGACAATGGTAGAAAAAGGAATGATAACATCGACAGTGAAACATACAAGCACAAAACAAAAATCATCATGGCAAAAGAAATGAAATATGAGGCCGCTATGGCACAACTCGACGACATAGTGAGAAGAATGGAAAGCGGCGAACTTGACATCGACTCGCTCTGCGACCAACTCAAGACCGCACAGAAGCTCATAAAGATGTGTCGCGACAAGCTCACCAAAACCGATGAGGAAGCTAAGAAAATACTCGACGCAAAATAGCCTCATACACAACGTGTTACAGAAACGAGAAAACTGATGTAAAAAGAAGGCTTGTTTAGACTGCAAACAAGGCTTCTTTTGATGGCAAACAAGGCTTCATTGAACAGCAAACAAGGCTTCTTCGCAAAGCGGGGAAGCCTTGTTTGTTTTCAAACTATTGGTGTCAGGTAAAACTTTCGCAACTGGCAAGTCCCGTAGGGACGACATATTATAGCGCAGGGGCTTGCCCCCTGCGTTTATTTATTGCTCTAATTTTGCCCCTTAATGGGGCAAAAGACGGTGATGCCTGATAGATAGGGGCAAGCCCCTATCCTATAATATTCGCCCCATACT
>CAVCLB010000022.1:0-33788 GCA_963602915.1 Dysosmobacter segnis
ACATGCGGGACTTCCGCGCGTGGGACTGTTCGTTTGTGGGCGAGATACACGACGTGAGTTTCGAGCAGCTGTGCGAGCAGTTTGCCAAATCGCCCGAAGACTACGCGAGGCTTGCGGAGATATACCGCCAGGCTCGCGACAAGGGCGTGAGCACGCACGCATGGGAAGAGTTCGGCTATGCGCGTGACTGGATAAACACCGACTTCCTCACCCCGAGAGACGAAAGCCGGTGCCGTGTGATAGAGGTACACGAACCGCTTGATTACGCTGAACGACTGGGTAATCAGAGCGAGCGCGAAAGGCGTGTTGACTAAAGGTGGCTGCTCTCTCTCCCTGCTTCCTCACGTAAGCGAATTTTTGTGAGTAATGCAAAATAACCCTGAAAGTTGTGGAATATATCAACTTTAAGTATTACATTTGCAGCATTAATTCAGAGAGGAAGGTATTGGTTTACAAAGACTACTTCCTCGCATTTTGCTGTTCTTTGGAGGCAGGCGCATAGAAAAAGATAGACTATGTGCTTGACGCGCTGAAGATGTAGGAGAGAGTGAGCGAGAAATTTGTAAAATTCATAAGGGACGGACTCTTTGACATAAGAGCCGCCCACAACGGAAATATATACCGTGCATTTTTCATCTTTGATTAGGGCAACATCGTGATGAAATTCTATGATTTTCAGAAGAAGAGCCAGAAGACGCCATCAAAGATGATAGAGAAAGCACTTGAACTTCAAGAAGAGTATTTTGCTGCAAAGAAATGACATTAGCAGTTTCGGCCGTAATGGGCGAGGTACGTTACTCCCACATTCCGCAGAAAGATTGGGATAGAGGGGTGGGGAATCGGTGATTGGGAATGAAATCATACATGATAAAGAAGGAGAAATATATGATGAAAAAAGTATTGTTGGCAATAGCTATTTGGAGCGTGTCTTCTCTCTTTGTTTGCGCCCAAGAGAAGATGCGTGTGATTATGGACAATGATTTCGCTGGTGATCCTGATGGTTTGTATGCTTTGGCTCATTTGGTGGAGTCACCTTCTGTCGATATCAGAGCTATCATAGGATCGCATCTTCACGAAAAGGAAAATTGGGCAGAGCCGGGATTGCCCTCTGCTACTTCGGCTGTGAAGAGTGCTGGTAAAATTTTGTCTTCCTTAGGATTGAAAGATAAGTACCAGTTGGTGCAAGGAAGTAATGTCGCTCTTCAAGACACAACTGCTTACCTTCAGTCGGAGGCTGTGGATGTCATCATTGCGGAAGCTAAGAAATGTAATCCTAAATCTCCGCTGTATGTACTGTGTGGAGGTGGCTTGACAGAAATAGCTTCCGCTTGGCTCAAGGAACGTTCGATAGCAGAGAATATAGTTTTGGTATGGATTGGTGGATCTGAATATCCTGGAATATTGCCTCCGCCAGGAATCAAGGGACAGGAGTATAATACGACAATAGATGTAAAGGCTGCCCAAGTGGTGTTCAATCATTCTAATCTTAAAATATGGCAAATTCCGCGAAATGTTTATCGGCAGTGCTTGATATCTTATTCTATCTTGGCTTGTCGGGCGAAGAACTCAAATGCTGTGGCCACGGATTTGATTAAGATGTTGGACACACACATTGGTAAGGGGAAACAGAGCGAGTGCTATGTGCTTGGTGATAGCCCTTTAGTATTGGTTACGGCTTTACAGAGTAATTGGGAACGGGATGCTTGTTCCTCAAGTTATCGTTTCCAGTCTTGTCCGGTGGTAGATGACACGGGTAAGTATTCGTTCTCCGAGAATCGGAGAAAAATAAGAGTATATGATAGGCTGGATACTTACTTGATGTTTGAGGATATGTTTGCTAAGTTTGCTGGTTTCTCGCGAAATGACTAAACTGTTATAGTCTGGAAAAACACAAAAGGACATAAATCACATGCCCGATGCCAACAAAAGACATAAAATTCCACTTGCCGTTGTGTTCTGCAGTTAGACGACAACTTGAATGCGAACAACGCTTCTTCGGACTCGAACACGAAATACGGTGGGCGGCCGAAATATTACTACGGCGTTGCAGATATTTTCAAATATCGGCAACGCCGTTTTTTAATTTTGCCGTTGATTGTGATTACAAAATGGCAAGCTTCCAACATAAAACAAGTGTCGCTTTGGCAAAAAAAACACATACCGATATGCAATAAATAAGAGGTTTTGGCATTATCCTTATGTAAGGAAGTTTCACGGATACACGCAAAACAACCCTCCGCATCAAAACTTATGAGCAAGACACTATCAGTTGCCTTATTGGCATTTTTCGCCTTCATCACCTTTGCAGCATGCAGTCCCAACTCTGACGGCAGCGCGGAACTCGCATACAGTTCTCCTGCACAGACCGTGGACTACTACGGACAGTGGACCGTAAACGGCGAGAGCGGCACACAATCGAAAGTGAAAGTGGGCGACAACGCTTTCGTGTTCGACAACATGCCGTTTGCTGGCATTGCAAAATGCCTGTTTCCCAACCAGCCGACAGTGGTCGAGAATCCCTCTGGCTACATCGTGCCATACACCGGCATGGCTTATACCGACCGTACTGTCGTCTATACGCTCACCCCGAGCAACTGGACTTTCGATGCCGTCGTAGGCGGCACGCTCAAGCATATCGACATTTCGTTCATGTCGGCATACAACGGCACCAATGGTTCGTGGGGCACGTTGTCGCGCCAAAGCGGTGTCTACACCATTGTGTTGTGGGCCACGGCTGCAACAGTTACCGACACGGTTACCAGGCAAAAAACGAACCATGACATTTCAGTAAAGATACAATTCACCACAACAAAACGGGTCAAGTGACATTGATAAACACAGAAGAACGTCTTGTTGGCGACATAAAGAGAGGCGACCGCAAGGCAATGCGGCAACTCTTCGACACCTATTCGGGTTATGCCATGGCCATAGGATTGCGCTATGTGCCCGACCGCGACGACGTGCTCGACATAATGCAAGACAGTTTCATCAAGATATTCCAGTCTATCAACACCTTCACCTACCGTGGCGAGGGCACGTTGAAAGCCTGGATTTCGCGCATTGTGGCCAATGAGGCACTCGGGTTTCTGCGTCGCAACAAGCGCATTGTGTTCACCGATGAAATACCCGAATGTTCCGACGAAGACGATCCCGACACGACATGCATCACCGACGACGCACTCGCCTCACTGATAGGGCAACTTCCCGACGGCTATCGCGTGGTGCTCAACCTATACGTCTTCGGCGAATTGAGCCACAAGGAAATTGCCGCCAAGCTCGGGATAAGTGCTAGCACGTCGGCTTCACAGTTCTTTCATGCCAAGAAGATGCTCGCACGCCTTATAAACGAATACAACAAAAAGCAAAACTCATGAAACATAACGACTGGACACAACAACTGCACGACCGTCTGAGCGACCACAAGGCTAGTGTGCCCGACGGTTTGTGGGACAACATAGAAAGCAAACTCGACATGCCTGCCAAGAAGCGCAGCAATGTCTTCACAGTGCACGTGGCCAAATGGATTGGCGCGACAGCGGCAATACTGTTGCTCGTTGTCGGAGCCTACCACATAAACCGCGACACAATAAACACGCTCAACCAACAACCCACTGCCGCAGCCGAGCAGAAAAACTCCGCCATATCGGCAACGGGCGAAACCTCCGTCGCTACCGAGAACGTCGCCAGTGCGGTCAAGGTCGGCTTGGCCAAAGTTGCAAAGTCACTCGTTGGCAGCACCCACATGGCCGAGTTCAATGCCAACGAAGGCGTTCTGGCACAAAATGCCCCCGTAGCCACCTCGCTGGAGTTGGCTGTTGCCGCAACCGATGAGGCCGCACAGAACACAGATGCCACATCATCCGAAAGAAAAACGGCAACCAACGACCGGCAGACTGCGCAGATGCACACACACAACGGCCAAAGCAACGGCACGCAGCAAACAACATCCCCGGCATATACTTCACGGCAAACGTCGCGTGGCAAGACTTCGGGTTGGAGCTTCGGTGTGCACACAGGAAACATAATGACCGAAAGCCGACAGACGTCGATGCCCACTCCGATGCAGCGCAGCTACACGGTGAAGGCCGCCGATGCCGAGGTCTTGGTTATGAGTAGCTATCCGTTGCAAATAGCCAATTACCGCGAGTCGCACCATCACAACATGCCCGTTTCTGTGGGTGCCACCGCAAGCTATGGTCTTGGCAAGCACCTTGCGCTCACCACAGGTCTGGTCTACACCCGAGCCACGTCTGATTTCATACAGTCGTCGGGTTCCGACGATATATGCGAAACACAGACTCTGCACTACATTGGCGTGCCTTTGTCAGCAAGCTACAAACTGTTCAGCACCGGCCGTCTGCATGCCTATGTCACTGCTGGGGCACAGGCCGATTTCAACGTGTCGGCTACGCTGAAGACTGAGGAGGTGAGTGTTGGCATAAAGAAAGACCGCCCGCAGTTCTCGGTCAATGCCGCTGCCGGTGTTGAATACGACATCATCCCGCAACTCGGCCTCTATGCCGAGCCGGGCGTGCGCTACTACATCGACAACCAAAGCTCCATCGACAATATCTTTAAAGACAAGCCGTGCAATTTCAGCTTGCAGGTGGGCATTCGTTTCAACGTTAAATAATTTAAACCGCATATTGTTTCATTCTTCACAGAAACCATTTTCTTTCATAATATTGTTACTTTTGCATTTGTTTAGTGACGATAAAAAACAAATTGGTATGATTTGATGTGCATAACGACTTGTTTTTTGGCCGTCCACTTTGAAATCATAGAGAATGAACTTGTAACATTATGAAAATAGGTTTGTTTATACCTTGCTATGTCGATGCACTTTATCCCGAAGTGGGAGTGGCGACATACAAGTTGCTGAAAAGCCTGCAGCTCGATGTGGAATATCCGCCCAACCAGACATGCTGCGGGCAGCCCATGGCCAATGCGGGTTTTGAGAAAATGGCCGACAAAACCGCCACGCGCTTTGACGAGTTGTTCAAAGATTACGATTATGTGGTTGCCCCGTCGGCTTCGTGCGCAGCATTCGTCAAATTATACCACCCCCGACTCACCCAAGGCCGTCACGAATGTCTCACGTCTAAGAAGATAATGGATGTCGTGGAGTTTCTGCACGATATGGTGAAAGTGCAGTCATTACCTTCTTCTTTCCCCCATGTGGTGAGTGTGCACAACTCCTGCCATGGCGTGCGCGAGCTTGGCCTCTCGTCGCCTTCCGAGCGCAACATTCCGCAATACAACAAAATCATCGATTTGCTGCGCCTTGTAAATGGCATAACAATAAAGGAACCGGAGCGCAAGGACGAGTGCTGTGGTTTCGGGGGAATGTTTGCAATTGAAGAACCCGACGTGTCGGCTCGCATGGGCGAAGACAAGATAAACCGTCACATCGCCACCGGAGCCGAGTATGTCACCGGTCCCGACTCGTCGTGTCTGATGCACATGCAGGGCATAGCAAAACGCCACGGCAAACCAATAAAGTTCATTCATGTCGTACAGATTTTAGCAGCAGGACTATGAGCACACTACATTCCGAAGCGGCACGGCGCTTCAACGCGAACAAAGATAAAACCACATGGCACGACGCCACGTTCTGGGCAGTGCGCCAAAAGCGCGACGACATGGCGCGCGGACTGCCCGAATGGGAGACATTGCGCGAGCATGCCAGCCAGATAAAACGCCACACCATAACACATCTTGCCGACTATCTCGACACTTTCAGCCGCCAGCTCGAGAGTCGTGGGGTAGTGGTGCATTGGGCAAAAGATGCCGAGGCATTCAATGAAACGGTGCTTCAGATACTCCGCCAGCACAAAGTTGACAAGATGGTAAAGAGCAAGTCGATGCTCACCGAGGAGTGCGGCATGAACGCGTTTCTCGAACAAAACGGCATCGACGTGGTGGAAACCGACCTCGGCGAGCGCATCATTCAGCTCCTCCATCAGAAACCCAGCCATATCGTCATGCCCGCGATACACCTTAAACGTGAGGAAGTGGGCCGCATGTTCGAGGAAAAAGGCATCAGTAAAGAGCCGGGCAACTACGACCCCACCTATCTCACCCGTTGTGCGCGCGAGCATCTGCGCAACCAGTTCATGGAAGCCGGAGCCGGCATGACGGGCTGCAATTTCGGCGTGGCCGAAACTGGCGACGTGGTGGTGTGCACCAATGAGGGCAATGCCGACATGTCAACATCTATGCCCAAGCTGCACATCGTGGCCATGGGCATAGAGAAAATCGTGCCCGACTACCGGTCGCTCGCCGTGTTCCAACGCCTGCTCTGCCGTTCGGGCACGGGTCAGCCCACCACATCGTTCACCTCACATTTCAGACAGGCACGCCCGGGAGCTGAGATGCACGTGGTGTTGGTTGACAATGGGCGAAGCGACATCCTTGCCGACGAAGAGCACTGGGAAACGCTGAAATGCATACGCTGCGGTTCGTGCATGAACACCTGCCCCGTCTACCGTCGTTCGGGCGGATATTCCTACACCTATTTCATTCCTGGCCCCATTGGTGTCAACCTCGGCATGCTGCGCGATGCACGCCGCTATTCCGACAATGTGTCGGCATGCACGCTGTGTCTCTCGTGCGACAACGTGTGCCCGTCGAAGGTGAACCCTGGTTCGCAGATTTATCTCTGGCGGCAGAAGCTCGACACGATAGGCTGTGCCAGCAGCATGAAGAAGATGATGTCGGCAGGCATGCAGACTATGTTCAACCACCCGTGCCTTTACAACACCGCCACGGCTGTGGCTCCGCTGGCCAACCTTGTGCCCGACAGTCTCACCCATGTGCGTGCGCTTAACCCTTGGGGTGTGGGGCACTCCATGCCCGAATTTGCAAAAGAACCGTTCCACACGATGTGGAAAAAGGGCAAAGTGAAATGAAAAACAACACCGATATGAGTTATAAAGAAGAACTGTTGGCCAAGTTGCGTGCCAACACCCGCACACAATACGACATGCCCTCAACCGCCGTCAATGGCATAACCTATGCCGACACCGTGGCGCAATTCATCGAAATGAGCAAGACTGTGGGCAGCAATGTCGTGATGGCAGCCCCCGGAGAAAGTCTCGACGACATTGTGCGTCGTGCCTATCCCGATGCCAAGACCGTGGCATCCAATCTGCCTCAGATAACCATAGGCACAAAAAATCCCGATACGGTGGCCGAGGCGCAAGACCTTAACGGCACCGATGTGGGCGTGGTGGCAGGCCGTATTGGCGTGGCCGAGAACGGATGCGTGTGGATTCCGCAGACCATGAAGGAGAAAGCGGTGTGTTTCATAAGCGAGTATCTCGTCATTGTTCTGCCCAAGAGCTGCATAGTGAACAACATGCACGAGGCATACGAGCAGGTTGAAATGACCGACTACGGTTTCGGCACGTTCATAAGCGGCCCGTCGAAGACTGCCGACATTGAGCAGGCTCTCGTCATGGGAGCGCAGGCGGCACGCGGTGTGACCGTGGTGATAACGCCAGACTGACATACGGGTCGTGTCAACTATTAAACGTGCGCGTGTTCGACGACAACATAAAGGGGCGCGTCTACCGCAAGCAAACCGAGGCTGCCAAGAAAAAGCATGAGAGCAATTATCCTCTTTGTGCCTGCGGCCATGATGTCAACCGCGAGAAGATATGGGCACTGAAAGATATGGATGCCGACCATGTGCTGGCATGGAGCAAAGGCGGAGCTACCGATGAAAGCAACTGCCAAATGCTATGCAAAACCCACAACAGGGCAAAGGGCAACAAGTAATGCTCCTTCTTGCCCAGCCAAAGACAGACATCCAAATACCCTAAAATAGTATTACATGAGTATATCTAAATTTGCAAACATTGGATTTATTCCATTCTTTTTTTGTTTTCATTGGAACCAATATTAAACGGCTTCACGGTGTATTGGATTCTTGTGATGTTGTTGGCAATAATAGGTTTTGTGGCATTAACTTGCTACATTATAAATATTTTCAAGAAGAATACATCAATAAAGGAATATATATTAGACACAAGAAAAGTGGCATATATTAATATTGCCATTTGTGTTGTTGGAATAATTATAAGTTATATATATGTATCTCCACTTATCAAATTTTGGATATTTATATTCTTTATTGAGTGTATCAATTACATCCAAAACCTCAAAAGAGGAAAAATCGGAAAATAGAGTGCAAACTATGCAATGGGCAGAAGTATGCCCCTAATATAAAAAATTGCAAAGGTAAAGTATTCTGTATGTTACAAAGATTTGTGTGAAGTTTACCGGACACTAATAATAAAGAACAACCATTATTGATGTATCACTAGTGTCCATGTAACTTTTTTAATATCTCAAAAAAAATAACAAATTGCGACATTTCCATCATATTCTATTGTGATTTACAAGGAAAGACAGTACCTTTGCAACAATATGACAAAAGTGTTGCCACTAATCATTCTTTGCCTCGTATGTTTCACATTGGGAACATACGCTGAAAGCACGCAAAACATCAAGACACAATATGAGAAAGCAGAGCAACTGCATGCCAACGGGAAACAAGCCGAGTGTCTTCTGCTGACCAATCATATCATTGAGACCTTGACTGCGATGCGCGATAGGCAACGCACCGACTCTGCGACATTGATGAAGGCCGAATGGCTCTGCGGCAATGCTAATATCTCCTTAGGCAACGGCGCTAAAGGACTGGCACTATTGGAGCAATCTAGCGGCTTGGCAAAAGCCTTAGGCGATATGAAGTTTCTGGCGCAGGTATACAATAGCATCTTCTATGTGTACTATAACACGCTCGACTTTACCCAAGCACAGGACCTGCTCACACAAGCAATAGAACTCTCAACTAAGACGGGCGACCGTAAAAACCTCACACGGCTTTATAACAACAAGGGACTCACGTTCTACGGGCAGCACCGATATACCGAAGCACTAGAGCAGATGCAGAAGGCGCTCAAGAACACGCTACCCGAAGAGCGGTACGAGCGGGCGCAGATATATACCAACATCGCCGAAGTGTACTACTCGCAAGGCGCTTACGCACAGACCGAGCGATGGCTTACAAAGGCACTCACCGAGACGTGCCACCTACCCATCAATGCCAAGAACATACAGTCTTATCTTAACATGGCGCTGGTGAAGGCGCAAAACGGAAAGGCTTGCGAGGCTAAGGAGATACAGCGACCTATCTATAAGGTGCTATCTTCATTGCCGCTTCCGTTAAAAGTGAACTCGCTCAGACAGCTAGCCGACATCAACTTCTGCATCGGCGACTCGATAAAAGGGCTGCATGACATGTTGCTCTACGACCAGCTGGCCGACTCGCTGCAGAAGGAAGATAACAACTCACAGATGCGACAGCTGCTCATCGCCTACGACACGGAGCGTCTCTCTCAGCACAACGCCACCCTGAAAGAGAGTCTACACACAAGGACCATCATCATCTATGGATCGCTGGCTTTTCTTGCGGTGGTAATCATCTTTTCGGTGATACTCTGGATCAAGTCGAGGGAGGATAAGCGCAAAGGGCGTCTGATCGCTGCGCAGAAGGAACAGTTGCTACGTTACGAACAAGAGGAACATGAGCACCAGCAGAAGAAGATGCGCCTAGAACTGGATCATAAGAGTAGGCAACTCACATCCTACACCATCGACCTTGCCGCCGTGAACGATTTTCATCAGAAGGTGAGCAAGGAGCTAGAGGTACTCCAGACAGCTATTAACCATAAAGAGACGGATGAGACCACCGAGGCCTTGAAGCGCATCAAGGGCATGCTGGCCCACTTCAATGACAAACCGGTGAACGACGATTTTCGTATCTATTTTGAAGAGGTACACCCCGAGTTTCTCAAGAAGCTCTCCCTCGCTTACCCTAAGCTCTCCGATAATGACCTTCGCCTTTGTGCTTACATCTTCCTTGGGATGTCTACTAAGGAGATTGCTGCCCTCACTTACCACGAGGTCAGAAGCATAGAGTCGTCACGCAACAGACTCAGAAAGAAACTTAGCCTAGAGAATGGTGCTGACGTAAAGGCGTTCTTAATGGCAGAGGAAGAGCGTTTTAACAGTGTGCAGTAGTATTGCCGTAGTACTAATTTAGACTAAAAAGACATTTAATCGTAACTTTGTGGCAAACATTTACAACATTCTGAAACCCCAGCATTCGCTCTTTTAATTTTAATAAAGGCGGGTTCTATAAATCGCCTTTGATGTGTTTTTGGATTTTAGCCAAGCAGATTTCACTTCCTCTCTGAAGGCGCATAGCGGGCTATGCCGCTGTGGAAGGATGAGAAAGATGCCGGATAAAGACAAAAAGACACAAAGAAAATGATCCGTCTAAAATACAAATTTAATAGTGCGTGGAATTTATAGAACACGCCTAAAACCAAACACGCAACGCTTATGAAACAGAAACTTATTTCAGCCATCGTGTTTTGCGTCACGATGTGGTTCCCTTATCTCGGAACATCCACCGTATCGGCAAATGAGGTAGACACCGTCTTTGTTGAAAACTTCGATTCGCAAGATGATTTCAACAAGTGGGAGAGTGTCAATCCCAATGCAGAATTAACCAGAACTTGGATTTACGCCGTTAACAAAGGCAACGGACATGCCCGCATCTTGAAAGAGAGTGCCATGGCACACGACAACTGGTTGCTCTCGCCCGTATTCAACCTTGAAGAAGGCAAGGTCTATGAGCTATCCTGCTATATACTTAGCGGTCAGAACAACAAGGTAGAACGTCTGAAGGTGACACTTGGTGGCGCACGAAGCGTGGATGCACAGACCACCGAGCTGATCAACCTCGTCGACTTTAAGAAAGGTGATGAGACCCACTATGACCACCGGTTCACCGTTGACACCACAGGCGAGTATGCCCTCGGTTTGTATGCTTATAGCATCGCCGACCAAGGACGTATTGAGGTGGACAGCATCTATATCAAAGAGCTTTCTTTAGGTAGCGTGCCCGACTCGGTATCTGGTCTCACAGCAGTGGCTGCACCAGCCGGAGCGCTGAATGCCACTATCTCGTTTACCACACCCGCAACCACATCAAAGGGCGAGACGCTTTCTTCGCTCTCTAGCGTAACGATAGCTAGAAACGGCGAGGAGATCAAGACGCTTACAGATGTGACACCTGGCACATATATGGAATATATCGATGAGGAAGCGCTGCAAGGATACAACACCTACGAGGTGAATGTTGCCAATGGGGACGGCGAAGGCGAAGCTAAGGCCGTAAAGGTCTATGTAGGACTGGACGTACCTCAGAATGTCAAGGCGCTCACAGCAAGCAGAAACAAGGACTTGTCTATCGCTATCAGTTGGAACAAGCCCGAAGCTTCTGTACATGGCGGCTTCTATGACGAGGCTTCGCTGCAATATGCCGTTGTGCTCAATGGTGACACCATAGGCACTACTGCCGAGACACAGTACACCTTCACGCCTTCGGACGATGCCCTCCGCAACTATACCTTCAGTGTGGTACCCGTTGCCACCCTCGGTTGCGGCACAGACACGCTCTCTAACAATGTAATCACCGGTACGCCTATCACTGCACCTTATACTGAGGGCTTTGCGCAGGGCAAGGTCGTTGCGTGCGGATGGGTTACTGACAATGCCGTATCCGTAAAGTCGTGGGACGTTACCACTACTGACGACACCGGCATCGACACACCTGACGCTGACGGCTACATGCTCATGGCGGACACCTATTATGCTTTTGACGGCGACCGTTCTAGAACCATGTCACCCATAATCGATCTCAAGGACATGCAGAACCCAGTGTTCTCGTTCTCATTGTATCAGAGAAAAGCTGACGACGCTGACCTTTACGGCACCTCACGCGACTCTGTGATGTTACAGGTTTCGGTAGATGGCGGCGAATGGCAGAACGTGAACAACGGCAAGTTTAGTCCTTATACCGATGGTGCATCGGGTTGGACAACCTGCCAAGTACCTCTTCAGAAGTATGCTGGACACAATGTACAGTATGCGCTTGACTTGAAGCTTGATAGCGACGACGGCTCACACCATTATGTCTTTGTGGACGACATCGCGATAGGAGAGGCTGGATTCAGTCAGAATGTTGGCATCAGATCGTTTACCGCTGATAAGAAGAGGGTAAGCATCGGTGAGCAGACCTGCTTCAGCGTAGAGGTATATAATAATGGTGGCGTAAGCGCAACAGGCTATGACGTAGTGCTATATCGCGACGGCAAGGAACAGAATCGCATCAGCGACTGCACCACCGAGCCTACTGAGAGCACTACATATACCTTCGACGTGACTGCTACACTTGCTGACGCACGCAGCGAAGAAGCTACATGGAGTGCTGGTGTAGAATATGTAGGTGACGAGGTTGCTGCCGACGACACCTTGGGTAGCATCACATGGTCGGTGCGTCAGAACGAGGTGGACATCCCGCTCAATCTCCAAGCAGCACAATCGGGTGACGCTATAGAGCTGTCATGGAGTGCTTGCACATCTAAGGAAGCGGTAGAGACCGAGTCTGCTGAGCCTATCACTGATGATTTTGAGAGCTATAATCCTTTCATCAACGACAACATCGGCGAGTGGACGGTAGTGGATCGCGACGGTGGAGCAACGCTTAATAGTCCGGTGATCCCTGTCAACTATGCTCACAAAGGCGAGCCTATGGCTTGGCAGATATTCAATACCACTGAGGCTGGCGTGGTGACTGAGGAACATTATGACAATGTGTTCCTATCCCATTCGGGCGTACAGTATGTCATGTGCACATCTAATGACGACTACAACAAGAGCAACGACGACTGGTTGATTTCTCCACGTCTTGACGGCAAGGCGCAGACCATTTCGTTCTATGCCCGCACACCCAACTCTGCATCGGGAGCCGACTGGCTCAAGGTGTACTACTCTACCACTGACAAGAACCCCGACAGCTTTGTAGAGGTTGAGCCTGGTAGCCATATCGCCGTTTGGGATTGGTGGAACGGTGATGCCTACGCTTACACGCTGCCTGCTGGCGCTCGTTACTTCGCCATCCGTTGTGTGAGATGCTACCTCTACTGCATGGTGGACGATATCACTTACAGTCCTTACAATGGCGAAGAACCTTCGCAGACGCTCATCGGATATAACATCTATCGCAATGGCGAAAAACTCAACGCTGAGCCCGTAGCTGAGGTTGCGTTTACCGATAGCAATGTAGAAAAGGAGCAGAGCGTGACCTATAACGTCACCGCTGTGTACGAAGAAGGCGAGTCAGACTTCTCTAATGATGCCACAGCCATCGTGACACGTATCTCTGACGCTGCATCTACGGCACAATCTACCGTTTCCGGAGCCTACACTGTCGGCGGCATCCGCTCTAACAGCAATAGCAAAGGACTACGCATCGAGCGAATGAGCGACGGAACAACAAGAAAGATTGTTGTAAGATAACACTGCTATAGCAATCAAACATAAAGTGCAGTCAATGCGGACCATCGTCTGACATTGACTGCACTTTATGTTTGTATAGCTTTGGAGAATGTGCTACCTTTGTACCCTAAAGACATCTAATGACACATTGTAATATGAAAAGAACGTTCCCCTTTTTAGAAGGAAAGAAATAGTCAAATATTTCCTTTTTAAAAGGAAATCAACTCAAACTTGTCGGGTATTATGCGCACGATATTCTCTTGGAGTCATACCGGTCATTTGTTTGAAGGTGCGATTGAAATGAGGCACGTCATTGAAACCGCACATATAACAACAAGTGGATACGCTTTCTTGTGTGGATACCAGCAAGTGCTTCGCAATCTCTTAAGCCATACAAGGACCATGTAAAAACGATAACAACAGACAACGGAACAGAGTTTGCATGCCACGAGATAATCAGCAAAAGTATAGACGCTAAAATCTACTTTGCAGACCCGTACTCATCATGGCAGAAAGGAGCAATCGAAAATGTCAACGGACTCATTAGGCAGTATATCCCCAAATCTACGGAATTTGCCACCGTGAGCCATCAAAAAGTTACAAGTTATATGAAGAAGATTAACACACGCCCAAGGGAAAGATTAAATTTCTGTACACCACGAGAGTGCTTTATGGAAAAGATTTTATAAATTTGCACTTGCTTGTTGAATTCACGTGTTGCTGTTTCCTGCAGGCAGTGCAAAAATAGAACTTATGTCGTGGCCCGACACCACACCTGTAGAATACGAGAAGCATAGACAAGGCATTACACATATAAGCATGAGTGTGGGAAGTGTAACCGCTGTGGATAACTTGACACAGCACCTCGAGTCTGATGGTTATCAACGTTTGAGCGGGCCGCGTGTTACAGGCGATGGTTATTACGAGAGTTGCATCCTCGGACCGGAAAATCTGGAAATCGAAATCACAATATAGGGTTTACTACCGATTTCTGACGCCCTCATTAGGTCAATCAAATAAATATGATTTTTTTTGTGGATAAAACTAACTTAAACAATATGTATGAAAAAAAGAGTGGTTATATGCCTATTGATGTTTGTCGCATCGCTTGTCAGTATGGCACAGTCACTGGACAAGATGCAGTGGTTTAATGAACCTGCTGAGTGGAAAGTGGAAAATAATAAGCTCTCTATGAGCGTTACTCCAAGAACCGACTATTGGCGCATCTCTCATTACGGATTTACGGTAGACGATGCCCCGTTCTTCTACACCTTGCGTGGCGGCGAATTTGAGGTGAAGGTAAAAGTGTCTGGCGATTACAAAGCACGCTTCGACCAAGCTGGTTTGATGCTTCGCGTAGACCATGAAAACTACATCAAAGCAGGCATAGAATTCGTTGACGGAAAATACAACCTCAGTACGGTTGTCACCCATCACACAAGCGACTGGAGCATCATTCCGCTCAACAAGCCAGTTCCTTATGTATGGATAAAAGCTGTTAGGCGGTTGGATGCCGTAGAAATATTCTACTCATTTGATGACAAAGAATACACCATGATGCGCAATGCCTGGCTACAAGACAACCATCCGGTAATGGTGGGTGTTATGGGAGCTTGCCCTGACGGAGACGGCTTCAATGTCAAGTTTGAAAACTTCTCAATCAAGCATCTGCCCGATATGCGCCGCGTGGAATGGTTAAAGAAGAATAGTGCAGAACAAAAAAAGTGAATAAGCAGTAGAGTGAAGCAAGATAGGTGGTAATGCCTATATTAATTCTCTAACCCATTGCCAAGTATCATCTACAACCTAAATAATAATTAACCAATGGCGTCCGGTGAAGCTTTCGCAACCGGACTAGTCTCGTAGGGACGTATAGCGCAGGGGAGTGCCCCTGCGCTTATGTTTTTTATTGGGCCCCCATATTCAAAAAACGAGTTGCGCCAGTTGCTATCGGATGTTTGGTGACGATAAAAAAATAACTTGGTACGATTTGAGAACAGTGAAATACATCTCCAGTTGGTTGTCCCGCTCATCTTTTTGGTTGTTTTTGCCTCTCTCATCGGTCACATAGCCCGCTATGCTCCCTCTTCAAGAGGCCAAAAACACCTCAAAAATATAAGCCGCAAATCATACCAACTTATTTTTTCACCGTCACTTACTGGATAGCAAACCTTTTCAGTCTTCGCTATTGCGCACCAGTTCTATAATCTCGTCGCCGTAGGTGTCGGCTTTGATTTTGCCAACATACGGTATGCCGGCAAGCGAAGCCTTGCTTTCGGGGCAGATGTTGGCAATGGCCACAAGAGCCTTGTTGTTGAACACGGTGAAGGCGGGCTTTCCAATATCCTTGGCGCGGTCTTTGCGCCATGCCACGAGCGCGGCATACAGTTTGGGGTGGGTAAGCTTTGTCATGCCGGCAACGCTTTGTGGCGCATCGCTTTTCTTTGGTTCGGGCTTTGTCTTAGGCTCTATGCCTGCAAGCACTAGCGCCCGGCGGCGCAGATAGTTCTCCATGAAAAAGCCGTTGTCCTTTACATAGTCCAGCAAAAGGCGTTTCTGTTTCAGCAAGTCAACGAGTGTGGTGCGCTGCTCGTCGGCACGTTTCTGCAGCGCGTCGTTGACGGTTTTCACCGAAGCCTTGCCTGCCAGTGTCGCCACATCAATCAGTTTCGCGAGAAAATAGGCCGCGCCTTTGGCCACGCGTTCTTGCAGAACGCTGTCGTTGCGGTAGTCGGCATTCGACAGCACTAGCCTCGCATACTGCATGCCGAACTTTTCGGCCACGCTCACCACCTCGGTGTTGAGAGCCGTGCAGCGCGCTTTCAGTTCCGCGGCGAGCTTCGGAAAACTGCGCCTGAAATTTTCTGAAACCAGAAGCGTGTATTTCTCTGTCTGCGCGTAAATCTGCCGGAAATCGAATAGGTCGGCCAGCGTGGCCAAAAAATAGTCGCGCCTGAGCCCCTCGAGCTGCTCTTGCGATGGCGTGTGCTCGGGAGCGTGCGCCGCGAAATCGTCAACCGACCGGTCGCGTATTATCGCGCTCCGCGGCAACGGCGCACTCAGCACCAGTCCTTCGAGCGTGCGGCAGCGACTCAATGCCACATAGGTCTGCCCGTGAGAGAAAGCGTGCTGCACGTCGATAATGGCCTTGTCGAAGGTGAGTCCCTGGCTTTTGTGCACGGTTATGGCCCATGCGAGCTTCACAGGAAACTGCTTGAACGTGCCGTCAACCACCTCGGTTATCTCCTTTGTGGCCTCGTCAACAACGTAGCGGCTGTTCGACCACTCCTCGGGCTCCACTCTTATGTGCTCGCCAGTGTCCTTTGCCACCACCGTGAAGCCGTCGCACGCTATCGAGTCAACGCGGCCCAGCATGCCGTTGTAGTATCGCTTCTCGGCTGAAGAGTCGTTTTTCACAAACATCACCTGCGCCCCCTTTTTCAGCGTGAGCGTGGCATCGGTGGGGTAGAGCATCTCGGGATATTTGCCCGACACCTCGGCCTCGTAGTCGTATGCCTGCCCCTTTATTTCGGCAAGGGCACGCGCATTGACGCTCTGCGCCTGCACATTGTGGGTGACGAGGCGTATGTAGCCCTCGTCGTTGCCCGGTTTGAAGCCCGGCACATAGCGCGCGTTGAGGGCATTGAGCACACTGCTGTCGGCACAGTTGTCGCGCACACGGTTGAGAATTTCGATGAAGCGGCGGTCGTTCTGTCGGTAGACGGTGGTCAGTTCGACAATGGCATAGCGCGTGGAACGCAGTGCGCGGCTGCTGAAGAAATAGGGCGTGTCATAATATTGGCTCAACATTGTCCACTCCTCGTCCTTGGCAACGGGCGCAAGTTGCCCAAGGTCGCCAATCATCACGAGCTGCACGCCGCCAAACGGGGCGTTGCTGCGGCGGAAACGCCTGAGCACGCTGTCAACAGCATCGAGCAAGTCGGCGCGCACCATACTTATCTCGTCAATCACGAGCACGTCGAGCGAGCGAATGACGCGTATCTTGTCTTTGCCGAAGCGGAACTGTCCGCCTTGCGCATTGAACGTGGTGTCGGGCACAAACGGGGCAAACGGCAGTTGGAAAAACGAGTGCATGGTCATGCCTTCGGCATTGATGGCTGCGATGCCCGTGGGGGCAACGACAACAATGCGCTTTGCCGACTCGGCCTTCAGGCGTTTAAGAAAGGTGGTCTTTCCCGTCCCAGCCTTTCCCGTAAGGAAAAGGTTGATGTTGGTTTGCTCAACGATGTCCCACGCGAGTTTTGCCTCTTCGTTCATGTTTCGTAGTGTTTTTGTTTTGTAGTGAATTTCTCAGCCAGACACCATGACGGTCATCTATAACATGCAAAGTTACTAAAAATCTTCAAGAAGCGGCGTGCCGCCATTTCGGCGAGTGCTATTTTTGTTGTAACTTTGCACCGTTGTGCGGTGTGCACCGTATGCTGCACACGCGCACGGCACATGCTGCACGCACGCGCTGCACATGCTGCACGCTGCCGCGAAGCCCATTTCAGGACAACATTGCAAGTAAAAACAACAAGGAAACGCATCAATATGAAAAAGGCACTATTCTTCGATATCGACGGTACGCTCGTGAGTTTCGAGACACACTGCATACCGCAGTCAACAATCGATGCCCTTGAGGTAGCCAAGCGCAACGGTGTCAAGGTGTTCATATCTACCGGAAGGCCGCACCAGCTCATCAACAACATCGGAGCGGTTGAACATCTTGTCGATGGATATGTAATGGCCACGGGCGCGTGCTGCACCTTGGGCGACCAGACGGTGAACCTCATGACCATACCCGACAACGAAGCCCGGCAAATGGTGCGCCTCTCCAACGAATTGCATTTCGGATGCCTCGTGGTGGGCACACGCGACCTTGCAATCATCAACCCCACCGACGAAATGCGCCATGTGGTGTTCGACGTGCTCAATGTGAGCTACAACTCGTGGGACGTTCCGCTTGCGGAGGTGATGAATCAAGGCATACTGCAATTCACACCGTTCTTTACTCCCGAACAGGAACAGACTGTGCTCGCGGCAATGCCGCACTGCATCTCCACGAGGTGGCACCCGGCATTCAGCGACGTGACGCTCTCCACCGCCGACAAGGGGCGCGGTCTTCTTGCCATAACCCAGGCTCTGGGCATCTCGCCCGACGACACTATGGCCTTCGGCGACGGTGGCAACGACGTGTCGATAATGCATGCTGCCGGCACGGGCGTGGCTATGGGCAATGCCACCGACGAGGTGAAAAGCCATGCCGACTATGTTACTGCCGATGTAGACCACGACGGCATAAGCCTTGCCCTGCGCCATTTCGGGGTGATAGAATGAGCGTGGCGTTGCCTTGCGGCATGCCCGTGTTGCCCAAAGCAGGGACATTTATATAATATGTGGCAAACTTTTCGGACCGAAACGCGATAAAATGAAAAAAAATAGCTAAGTTTGCATCAAGAAAACAAGAACCGCACATAAAATGGATATTACCGAAAGATTTCTTAACTACACTAAGTTTGACACACAGTCGAGCGAAGAGTCGGAGAGTGTGCCGAGCACCTCGAAGCAGCTCGTGTTTGCCAAATATCTGAAAGAGGAACTTGAAGACGAAGGCCTCAGCGACGTTGAAATGGACGAAATGGGCTACATTTATGCCACATTGAAGGCCAACACCAAGAAAGACATTCCCACGATAGGCTTCATATCACACTACGACACAAGTCCCGACTGCAGCGGTGCCGGCATAAAGGCACGCATCGTGAAGAACTATGACGGCGGAGACATCGAGTTGTCGGAGGGCATAGTGTCGTCGCCTGCAAAATTCCCCGAACTGAAAAGCCATGTTGGCGAAGACCTCATCGTGACCGACGGCCACACGCTGCTCGGTGCCGACGACAAGGCTGGAATAGCCGAAATTGTGCAGGCCATGTGCTATCTGCGCGACCACGACGAGATAAAGCACGGCGACATACGCGTGGCTTTCAACCCCGACGAGGAAATCGGCATGGGCGCACACCACTTCGACGTGGAGAAATTCGGCTGCGAATGGGCCTACACCATGGACGGCGGCGACCTGGGCGAACTGGAATATGAGAACTTCAACGCTGCCAGCGCAAAGGTGCGCATAAACGGAGTGAGCGTGCACACGGGCTATGCCAAAGGAAAAATGGTGAATGCAAGCCGACTGGCGGTGGAATTCAACAACATGATTCCCGAAAGCGAGACACCGGAACAAACCGAGGGCTACGAGGGATTCTATCATCTGCTCGGCATAAACTCGTGCTGCGAGCGTGCCACACTGTCGTATATCATACGCGACCACGATCGCGAACGCTTTGAAGACCGCAAGGACTTCATAGAGAAATGCGTGGAGAAGATGAACGCGAAATATGGCAACAACACCGTGACGGTGGAACTGAAAGACCAGTACTACAACATGAAGGAGAAGATTGACCCCAACATGCACGTCATCGACATAGTGCTGAAAGCCATGCAGGAAAGCGGTGTCGCACCCAAGGTGGAGCCCATACGCGGCGGCACCGACGGAGCACAGCTCTCGTTCAAGGGTCTGCCTTGCCCCAATATCTTCGCCGGCGGCGTGAATTTCCACGGCCCCTACGAGTTTGTAAGCATTCAGGTAATGGAGAAGGCCATGCAGGTGATAACGAAGATTTGCGAAATAACGTCGCACTTCAACGATTGAGACAACGGGCAATGCCCCCTTTGGATATTGAGAATAAAGTCTACAACAATGAAAAATGTCGTAGACTTTATTTTCATTTTGTAAATGATGCAACATCAATAATCAAGTGACTTTAGTGACGATAAAAAATAACTTGGTAAGATTTGAGAACAGTGAAATAAATATTAGGATGTTTGTCAGGCTCATCTTTTTGGCTGTTTTCGTCTCTCTCATCGGTCGCATAGCCCGCTATGCTCCATCTTCGAGAAACCAAAACATCTCAAAAATATAAGCCGCAAATCATACCAATTTATTTTTTCATCGTCACTTAGCACCGTCACTAACGCAAAAATAACAACGTGTCAGAACTACCAACATTCATCAACGACCTCGCCCTAATACTCATCGTGGCAGGCATCGTGACAATAGTATTCAAACGCCTGCGGCAACCGCTCGTGTTGGGCTATGTGGTGGCAGGCTTTATTGTTAGCCCGCATATGCCCTACACCATGTCGGTGATTGACAATGCCGACATACAGACGTGGGCCGACATAGGAGTGATGTTCCTGCTCTTCTCGCTGGGACTCGACTTCTCGTTCAAGAAAATAGTGAAGATGGGCATAGCCCCGGTCATTACCACATCGGTGATAATCTTCTTCATGGTGCTACTCGGCATCGTTGCCGGACACGCCTTCGGGTGGAACCGCATGGACTGCATCTTCCTCGGCGGAATGCTTGCCATGAGTTCAACCACAATCATATACAAGGCTTTCACCGACATGGGACTGCGCCAGCAGAAATTTGCAGGTCAGGTGATGAGCGTGCTCATACTCGAAGACGTGCTTGCCATTGTGATGATGGTAATGCTGTCGGCACTTGCAAGCGGCAACAGCCCCGACGGCGGGGAGATGATAGGCAGCGTGGTGAAGATAGGGTTCTTTCTCGTGCTGTGGTTTGTGGTGGGCATATTTGTTGTGCCGCTGTTTCTGCGCGCCACACGCAAGCTCATCAACAACGAGACGCTGCTCATAGTATCGCTCGGCTTGTGCTGCCTCATGGCGGTGCTGTCAACCAAAGTGGGCTTCAGCAGTGCTTTTGGGGCATTTGTTATGGGCTCGATACTTGCCGAAACTGTTGAGGCCGACAAGATAGAAAAGCTCGTGTCGCCGGTGAAAGACCTTTTCGGCGCGATATTTTTCGTGTCGGTGGGCATGCTCGTAGACCCTCATGTGCTCGTTGCCTATGCCCTGCCCATAGCCGCGCTTGTGCTCACCATTCTAGTGGGGCAGGCTGTGTTCGGTTCGCTCGGCTTCCTGCTCGGCGGCCAGTCGCTCAAGTCGGCCATGCGCTGCGGCTTTTCAATGGCACAGATAGGCGAGTTCTCGTTCATCATAGCATCGCTCGGCCAGTCGCTCGGCGTGACCGGAAATTTCCTCTATCCGGTGGTGGTGGCAGTGTCGGTAATAACCACTTTCCTCACACCTTATATGATACGCCTTTCGGTGCCGTGCTACAACCATCTTGAACGCCACATCCCGAAACAGTGGATAAAGGCAATAAACAACATCACACTCAGCCACCCGTCGTCGGCACCGAAGGGCAACTGGCACCGTCTGCTTGCACAAATGGCACGCATCACACTAGTTTATGTGATACTCTCGGTGGCCGCCATCGCCTTGATGTTCATGTTCTTCCTGCCGTTCATACGCAGCGTGATGCCGGGAATGCACTGGGTGGCCAACGGAATATGCGGATTGCTCACCATAGTCATCATCTCGCCGTTTCTCAGGGCAATGGTTATGAAGAAAAACCACAGCGAGGAGTTTAAGGCACTGTGGAGCGATAGCCGCATGAACCGCCTGCCGCTCATCGTCACCATACTTGTGCGCATGTTCATCGCCACGGCATTCGTGTTCTATATATGCAACTATCTCACGCGCTTCACCAACGCGCTCATGATAAGCATAGCCATAGCCGTGGTTACGCTGATGCTGGTGTCGCGCTCGCTGAAACGGCAGAGCATACGCATGGAGCGTCTTTTCGTGCAGAACCTAAGGTCGCGCGAGATAGAACAGCAGGTGCTCGGACTGAAAAAGCCGCTTTATGAGGGGCATCTTCTCGACCGCGACATACACATAGGCGACTTCGAAGTGCCCGAAGGTTCGTCGTGGGCCGGACAGAAACTGCGCAACTTGCAGCTGCGCAACCGCTTCGGCGTGCATGTGAGCAGCATTCTGCGCGGTCGGCAACGCATTAACATCCCGGGCGGCGACAGCATCGTGTTTCCCGGCGACCGCATACAGGCCATCGGAAGCGACAGTCAGCTCGCGGCTCTGCAGACGGCCTTGGCCGGCGACCTCGTGCCCGACGACCCCGACATAGAGAAGCGCGAGATGAAGCTCAACCAACTGTTGATATCAAAAGGCAGTCCGTTTGCCGGATGCACACTGAAAGAGAGCGGCATACGCGACACTTATGAGTGTATGGTGGTGGGCAAGGAAGAGGGAAAGGAAAACCTCACGATAATAAGTCCCGACTACCGGTTCTGCGTGGGCGACATAATATGGCTCGTGGGCGAGAACGAGGCTGTGGCCAATCTGAACCGCGCCAATGACGGACAGTGACATGGGTGACACGCCATATAACTGGAAAAAACGGTGAATTGAGAAATTTTCCGTCGCGTTGGCATACCATTACCGGCAAATTGATTACCTTGGCAAATTAATTTTTTTACCGTCACAATATCGGCGAGAACTAAACATTACACGACATGGGCCGGACAACTAGCCCGGACAAAGAAAATACAAATCTAACTATAACAAACCCGTCTCGTACTGCAGCCAACGGCAGGGGCGAGGCAAAAAACAGTAACACAATGAAATTATTCTACAAAAAAATCACTGTGGCAATAGCCGTGTTAGCCCTCGTGGCCACCAACGCAGTGGCCGATCGCTATCATGCCCAAAGCGTGCAATGCCGCACTGGCATCAGCGAATCGGTGACCAAACTTGAACTGCTCGGCGTAAACGCGGATAGCGCAGAAATCTGGGGCTCCCAAAAGTACAATGACGATTATGCCTACTTCTGGTGTGACATCGACGGCAAAAGCTTCTCCGTGCCCGAGACCAACATCGACGGCGACATGGAGCACACGCTCGTGGAGATTGGCTTTTGGGAGAAGATGCTGCTTCGCAGGATTCCTTCGGGCTACTCGCAGACACTATTCGTGAAGGTGAGGGGCAACCAGAGCGGTGACAACTCGTTCATGTCGTATGGCACCCCCGACAGCATCGACAACAGTTCGTGGCTCATCCAAGGTTGCAAGGTGCTCGTGAATCCCATCGGCACGCCCACCTACAATGCAATCGACGACGTGTTCACGCAGGAAATCAAGTGGAGCTACGAAAAAATCCCCAATTCGCTCATTGCAATCGTGTCGATACAACGCTCCTACGACGACGGTGAGACATGGTGGACCCTTAGGTATTTCAACAAGTCTGAACAAGAACTCCACAGGCGTGCGGCCACCGTTACACTGCCCGGCGACAAGGAGAAGGTGCGCTATCGCATTGTAGTGACACCGCCCGAGGGACTAAACATGGTAGTGGAGAACTGGGAGTTCTTGTCTGACGAGTCGAAGACCTTTGAGTTGAGCAAGCAAATCGTGTCGCCCGACTCCATAGGAGGCGGTAGCGGAGGCGACCTTAAGCGTGATAGTACTGCGACTGACGGCTCTGGCACTGACGGCATTAATGCAACTGTGATGAAGGCCCATCGCCTCGTGAATGTCTACGATCTCAATGGTGCTTGCGTGTCAAGCGGAGTTACACTCGACCGTGCAGCCGCCACGTTGCGCCGTGGCATCTATGTGGTGGACGGCAAGAAAGTGACGCTGGGAAAGTAAACAGCAAGTAGCACAATACCTCCGCAGGCTTCGTAAAAGGGCCGGTCAGGAGAAGAACATACGGAAAAGCCCGGACAACCAAGGCCACGATCTGGTGTCTGGGCTTTTTCGATTGTGGTGCGCGCATGCGGTTTGCTGCGTCATCCTTATTTATTATGGGCGACGTTGTGCGGTCGTTGTAATAAGGCCGAGTAGTTGCTGACACGCTGCCCGGACAGTCAACAATTACTAAAAAATATTGGCAATGCCGCATAATTGATTTTTTTTGCCTAATTTTGCACATTTGAATGGGGCACTGCAAGACTACGGGTTGACCGCAACCCGAACTTAGGCGTGTCATCGTTAGAAAACGTTAGAACAAAGAGAAAAGAACAACTGAAAATAGAGATGAAAAAGAAAATCCAATTCAGTCTCGTATATCGAGATATGTGGCAGTCTTCGGGCAAGTTCCAGCCACGCAAAGACCAGTTGGAGCGCATCGCTCCCGTCATCATCGACATGGGGTGCTTCGCCCGCGTTGAAACCAACGGCGGAGCTTTTGAACAAGTAAACCTCCTTGCCGGCGAGAACCCCAACGACGCTGTGCGTGCCTTCTGCAAACCGTTCAACGAGGTAGGAATAAAGACCCACATGCTCGACCGTGGTCTCAACGCGCTCCGCATGTATCCCGTGCCCGACGATGTGCGTGCCCTTATGTATAAGGTGAAGGCAAAGCAGGGCACCAACATCACCCGTATATTCGACGGTCTGAACGACGTGCGCAATATCATTCCGAGCATCAAGTGGGCAAAGGAAGGCGGAATGACTCCGCAGTGCGCACTGTGCATCACCAACTCGCCGGTGCACACCCTTGACTACTACATGGGCATTGCCGACCAGCTTATTGCTGCTGGAGCAGAGGAAATCTGCCTTAAAGACATGGCGGGCATCGGCCAGCCGGCTTTCCTCGGCAAGCTCACCAAGATGATAAAGGACAAGTATCCTGAAATCATCATACAGTATCACGGCCACAGCGGCCCGGGATTGTCTATGGCTTCAATCCTTGAAGTGTGCAACAACGGCGCCGACATCATCGATACAGCCATCGAACCGCTGGCTTGGGGTAAGGTGCATCCCGACGTAATCTCGGTGATAAGCATGCTCAAGAACGAAGGCTTCGACGTGCCCGAAATAAACATGAGTGCCTATATGAAGGCCCGTGCAATGACTCAGGAGTTCATCGACGAGTGGTTGGGCTACTTCATCAACCCCGGCAACAAGATAATGTCGTCGCTCCTTCTCGGCTGCGGACTGCCCGGAGGAATGATGGGATCGATGATGGCCGACCTCGGCGGAATGCGTACCACCATAAATAATGTAAGGAAGAAGAAGGGCGAAGAAGAACTGTCTATGGACGATTTGCTCATTAAGCTCTTCGACGAGGTGGAATATGTGTGGCCGCGTGTGGGCTATCCTCCATTGGTTACTCCGTTCTCGCAATACACAAAGAACATCGCGTTGATGAACCTTCTCACCATAGAACAGGGCAAGGGACGCTTCGTGATGATGGACGACTCGATGTGGGGAATGATTCTCGGCAAGTCGGGCAAGATACCGGGAACTATCGCTCCCGAACTCGTAGAGCTTGCCGCAAAGCAGGGACGCGAGTTTACCGAAGCCGATCCGCACACACTTCTCACCAACGCACTCGATGATTTCAAGAAGGAAATGGACGAGAACGGTTGGGAATACGGCCAGGACGACGAGGAACTCTTCGAACTTGCAATGCACCCGGAGCAGTATCGCAACTTCAAGAGCGGACAGGCAAAGAAGAACTTCCTTGCCGATTTGCAGAAACTGAAAGATGCAAAGCTCGGATCAAACCTCTCTCCCGAACAGCTCAGTGCCTACAAACATGCCAAGGCCGATGCAGTAGTGGCTCCCGTAAAGGGCGAAATCTACTGGGAATTCTCGGGCGACGGCGAGTGCGCACCTACAGTTGAGCCGTATATAGGCAAGGAATACAAGGAAGGCGACACGCTCTGCTATATACAGACACCGTGGGGCGAAATCGAATCGGTGCCCGCTGCCCTCGGAGGAAAGCTCGTGGAAATAAACGCAAAACGCGGTACGAAGATTTCAAAGGGCGACGTTATCGCCTACATCGAGCGCGAACACGAATAAGCATCTTTTTGGAAAATGATTTCTTGGAAAGAAATTATCGACAAATATTACAGTGAGAATGTGGCATTGCGCCACATTCTCATTACTCACAGCCAGTCTGTAGCGCAACGCGCGCTACGGATTGCTGCTTTACATCCCGAACTCAATATCAACAATGATTTCATTCTCGAAGCAGCAATGCTTCACGACATTGGCATAATACGCACCAATGCTCCGGGCATAGAATGCCACGGCAGCGAGCCTTATATAAGGCACGGCGTAGAGGGGGCGGCCATGCTGCGTGCCGAAGGACTGCCACTTCACGCAAGAGTGTGCGAACGCCACACCGGCGCCGGACTGTCGCTCGACGACATTACACGGCTGAACCTGCCTTTGCCGCACACCGACCTTCTGCCAGAAACGGTTGAGGAAAAACTTATATGCTATGCCGACAAGTTCTATTCCAAAACCCATCTGGACAGAGAAAAGACTGTGGAACAGGCCGAACAAAGCCTCGAAAAATTCGGGGGCGACACTGTTGCACGTTTCAGAAAACTCAGAGAAATGTTTGAATGAGTGTTTCGGCAACACCGCTTTAGCATTTTTTCATGAGGTTTGTGGATAGGGAAATGCAATGTGTTTCCGTTCCGTACATTTTCACAGTAGTCATCCTTAGGACGCAAAGCAAACAGGATGATTGTGAACACCACTTTAGAAAACTATGAGAACAAAGACTGTCATAGCCCTTTTACTGTTTGCTTTCATTTTTGTGATGGCCGGAGAAAACATGTCCGCACCACAAAAGAAAAAAAGCAGGAAAGCAAGACTTAAGGACACAATAGCCGTGGCCGACACACTGGCCGCGCTTGATACGCTCGGGAACGCAATGCCCGATACGACAGCTATGGACTCTTTGCAACTGGCAATATACCATCACAACAAGGCTGTTGACGACTCCATTCGCCTTGATTCGCTCAACCGCCAGAAGGCAACGGGTATAAATTCGCCCGTGAACTACACTGCTAACGACTCGATAGTGTATGACGCGCGCTCAAAAACTGCACATCTTTACGGCAGTTCCACCGTGAAGTATGAGAACATGGACCTTGGAAGCGAGAAGATATACATGAGTCTTGACAGCAGTCTTGTGCACGCTACCGGTGTGCGCGACACCTCCGACGCATCGGGAAAGACGCTTGTCGGCACCCCCGTTTTCAAGATGGGAGCCGACGAATATGAGAGCGACACGATGGCGTTTAACTTCAAAACCAAGAAGGGACTCATCAATAATGTCTACACAAAACAACAAGAAGGGTTCTTGCGCAGTGAGTTGTCGAAACGCAACGACAACGGAGATATATATCTGCAACACGGTCGCTACACCACATGCGATGCCAAACATCCCGATTTTTATATAGCATTGTCGCGTGCAAAGGTGCGTCCCGGCAAAGACGTGGTATTCGGTCCGGCCTACCTTGTAGTGGCCGATGTGCCGCTGCCGCTTGCCATTCCTTACGGTTTCTTCCCTTTCACGAAAAGCTATTCTAGCGGTTTCATCATGCCCACCTACGGTGACGAGAGCAACCGTGGGTTCTACTTGCGCGACGGCGGTTACTATTTCGCCATTAACGACAAGTGGGATTTGAAGCTGTTGGGCGAAATTTACACCAAAGGTTCGTGGGGAATATCGGCCGCAAGCAACTACAACAAGCGTTACAAATATAGTGGAAGCTTCTATTTCAGCTTCCAGGACACAAAGACAGGCGACCAAGGTCTGCCCGACTATACGCGGCAAAAGAGTTTCAAGATACAGTGGAGCCACCGGCAAGACTCAAAGGCCAACCCATACAGTTCGCTTTCGGCAAGCGTGAATTTCGCATCGTCGAGCTACGAACGCAACAACATGAACAGTCTGTACAACCCGCAGACACTCACACAATCTACGAGAACATCGTCGGTGAACTGGAGCACTACGTTCTCGAGCATTGGTCTTTCGCTGAGCAGCACGGCCAACCTCTCGCAGAACATGCGCGACTCTTCAATAAGCATGACACTTCCCGACCTCAATATATCAATCAGTCGCTTCTATCCTTTCAAACGGAAACATGTCGTGGGCGATGAGCGTTGGTATGAGAAAATATCAATGTCCTACACGGGACAACTCTCAAACCGCATAGACACAAAGGAAGACAAGCTTCTGCACTCCAACTTGGTGAAAGACTGGCGCAACGGTTTCAACCACTCGATACCCGTAAGCGGAAACTTCACGTTGTTCAATTATATCAATGTTAGCCCTTCGTTCAACTTCTACGACCGTATGTACACCAACAAGGTGATGCGTTCGTGGGACGAGACACGGCAGGAGGAAGTAACCGATACTGTATATGGTTTCCATAATGTTTACAACTGGAACCTCAGTCTGGGAATGTCAACCAAACTTTATGGATTCTACATTCCGAGCCGCAAGATATTCGGCGACAAGATACAGGCCATACGCCATGTGGTCACACCATCGGTTTCTTTCAGTTATGCTCCCGATTTCGGAAACCGGCATTACGGCTACTGGAAGACCTACCAAAAGACTGATGCCGACGGCAACGTGTCGCTTGTGGAATACTCGCCTTACCAAAATGCACTCTATGGCGTGCCTTCTCGTGGCAAGACGGGCAACATCTCGTTTGACGTTTCAAACAATGTCGAAATGAAAATACGTTCCGACAAAGACTCCACCGGCTTCAAGAAAATCAGTCTTATCGACGAACTTGGTTTGAGCATGAGCTATAATATGGCTGCAAAGGAGCATCCTTTGAGCGACCTTTCGATGCGCATTCGCCTGAAATGGTGGAAGAACTACACGTTCAACATGACCGCCGTGTTTGCCTCCTACGCCTATCAGCTTGACGACAACGGCACTCCATACGTCGGCAACCACACACTCTGGGGTATGGGCAAGTTCGGACGATTCCAAGGAACGTCGCAGAACATATCGTTCACGCTAACTCCCGAGAAGATAAAGAAATGGTTTGGAGGCGGAAGCGACGACGAAGACCGCAAGAAAAAGAATAAGGACGACGAGGAAGGAATAGACACCGACATTGAAAGCAATGTTGATGACACGATGATTGAAGGGCAGCGCGGAGCCAAAAAGAAGAGCGGTGGCGGCAAGGCCGAGACCGATGCTGACGGCTATATGCACTTCTCTATGCCTTGGTCGCTCACTTTCGGCTACGGAATCACAATGCGCGAGAATACCAGCGGAAAGTTCAATACCAAGACAATGCGCTATCCTTACAAGTTCTCGCAGAACCTGAACGTGAGCGGAAACATCCGTCTTAGCGATGGATGGAACATCAGTTTCTCAAGCGGTTACGACTTTGAGAACCACGACATATCGATGACCACGGCTTCGTTGCAGCGCGATTTGCACTGTTTCAACATGAGCTGTTCGGTGGTTTTGGCTCCATATACAAGTTACAACTTCACTTTCAGGTGCAATGCCTCGACCCTTGCCGATGCTCTGAAATACGACAAGCGCAGCGGTTATAGCAATGCCGTGCAATGGTATTGATGCTGAATTTGTGAGATATTGCCGCTTGTTTAACGGCTTAAAAAGAAGCCTTTCCGCTCCCGTAAGGTTTTACGGCTCGTAGCGGAAAGGCTGAATAATAATTGTTTTTGCGGAAGCCGACAGGTGATTAAACCCGTTGCTTGCGTGGGTCGGCAAGTGTCACAACCTCGCAGTCGGTGAATTTTGCACCGTCGATAGTGAGCCTTACCAATGTGCGTTCCTGATGCCAGCCTTGCAGTCCGGCCGCTCCTGGGTTTATGTGCAGCAAGTTGAGCGAACGGTCGTATTTTATTTTCAGAATATGCGAGTGTCCGCTGATGAACAGTTGAGGCGGTGAAGCGTAGATTTTGCTTCTTATGCTCGCGTCGTAGTTGCCGGGATAGCCGCCGATGTGTTTCATCAGCACGTCTACGTCCTCACATTTAAACCGCAGTATCTGTGGGTACATAAGTCTCAGGTCGCCTCCGTCGCAGTTGCCGCACACCGCCCTGAACTTGCGGAATGCGGCGAGCCGTTCAGCAAGTTCGGTTGAACAGATGTCTCCTGCATGCCATATTTCGTCGCAAGGTTCGAAATATTCCAGATATTTGTCGTCCCAATACGAGTGGGTGTCGCTTATTATGCCAATGCGTTTCATTTTGCCAGAGCCTTTTCCACGAACTCGGCAATGTAGTCGGTGGTGCCGTCTATGCCGAGGCGCGACGTGTTGACGCACAAATCATATGACGCGCTATGTCCCCACACCTTGCCGGTGTAGTAGTTGTAGTATGAGGCACGCGAACTTTCCTGATTTTCTATTATCTTGCGCGCCTCTTCTTCGGTGCAGCAGTGCCGCTCGCGTATCTGGGCCACACGTTCGTCTAAGTCGGCGGTAATGAACACGCTTGTCATGCCAGTGTGCTCGCGCAATACATATTCGGCACACCGTCCCACGAAAACGCATGGGCCTTCGTCGGCAGCCTTGCGTATGGCTTCGCTCTGTATGCGGAATAGGCTCTCCGGCGAGAGCCCGTTGTCGTAGAACGAAGTGTCGGTGATGAACGGTACATGCATGTGGAACATCTGGCTGAAGAAGCCTTTGCGTTCGTCGTTTTTCTCGAAAAATTCCTCGCTGAATCCGCTTTCCTTTGCTGCGAGATTAAGCAGTTCGCGGTCGTAGAACTTGCAGCCGAATCGTTCGGCCAGTTTCTTTGCCACGACATGTCCGCCGCTTCCGAGCTGGCGGCCCACACATATTATTATATTGTTGTTTTCCATATATAAATCAGTTAGGTTGTATTTGAGACTTGAATTTGCGCACCTGTCTTGTGAGCATTATCACCGCCAGTATCGTTGCAGTGGTGTCGGCTATCGGGAGCGACATCCACACTCCGTCCACCTTGAATATCCTGGGCAGCACGATAAGCAGCGGCACGAGGAAAAGCATCTGCCGCGAGAGCGACAATAGCATGCTCACCTTAGCTTTGCCAATGCCCTGGAAGAATCCGGTGGTAATCATTTGGATGCCCACGAGCGGGAAGGCGAGCATGTTAATCTGTATGGCTCTTATCGAAATTGCGATGAGAGTCTGGTCGGTAGTGAACAGTCGTGCGCACTGGTAGGGTATGATATGCACGATGATGAAGCCTGTTGTGGTGATGCAGAAGCCCGTAATCAGTCCGTATTTAAGCACCCTCAGCAACCGGTCGTAGCGTTGCGCTCCGTAGTTGTAGCCCGTTATTGGGAACATGCCTTGGTTCACTCCCATGTTTATCATTATAAACAGGAACGCCACTTTGTTGGCTATTCCATAGGCACCCACCGCCATGTCGCCGCCATAGCGTTGCAGACCCGTGTTGATGAATATCACCACCACGCAGGCACACACGTTCATTGCAAACGGCGACATGCCTATGGCGATGATGTTTTTCACTATCTTGGCGTCGGGGCGGTATATGCCTCGGCGGAAATGCATTATCTCACTCTTGCGGCTAAACAGGCTGCATTGCCATGCTAGAGCCACACCCTGCGATATTATTGTGGCCAGTGCCGCGCCGCGTATGCCGAGGTGCAGCCCCCAGATGAATATCGGTGCAAGCGTGACATTAAGCAACACGGTGCATATTGATGCTGCCATGGCATGTCGCGGTTTGCTGGCTGCGCGCAACACAGCGTTAAGTCCGAGAAACATGTGCGATATTACATTGCCTGCAAGTATCACCTGCATGTATTCGCGGGCGTAGGGTAGGGTGGCTTCGCTTGCCCCGAAGAAATGCAGTATGGGGTCGAGAAACGCGAGTGTTACGATGCTGAACACCACACCAATGATGAGGTTGAGCGTGATGTTGATGCCGAAGATGCGCTGTGCGGTGGCGTAGTCTTTCTGCCCGAGCTTCACCGATATGCAGGTTGACGCTCCCACGCCCACGCCTGCGCCGAATGCCGCCGCGAGGTTTTGGAAGGGAAACGTTATGGCAAGGCCGCTTATGGCAAGCGGTCCGCAGCCCTGGCCGATGAATATGCTGTCGATCATGTTGTAGAGCGACGATGCCGTCATGGCGATGATGGCCGGCAGGGCATACTGCACGAGTAGTTTGCCTACTGGTTTCGTGCCCAGCTCGAGTGTCGCTTTCTTGCTGTTATCCATGTGTTTTGTCGTTTTTATTGAAGATTTCTACCGTTTCTGTCGGCGCAGCTCTGCGTGTCTATGCGCGTTATGCTCAGAAACCGTATATTTCGCCGAGCTTCTCGCCGAGCTTTTCTCCGCGCAGGTCGGCAGCAATGATAGTTCCGTCAGGTCCCACGAGATAGCTTGACGGTATTGAGTTGATGCCGTAGGTGCTAGCAGCTACGGTGCGCCATCCTTTCAGGTCGGATAGATGTGTCCATTCCAGCCCCATGTCGGCAATGGCTTTTTTCCATGCCTCCTTGTTGTTGTCAAACGACAGGCCCACGATGTTGAAGCCTTTCGACTTGTATTTCTCGTAGTTTTTCTTCACGTTTGGCATCTCCTGGCGGCACGGTCCGCACCAGCTTGCCCAGAAATCAATGAGCACATAGTTGCCTTTGCCGCAATATTCGCTCAGTTTGTGGGCGTTGCCTTCGGTGTCGTTCTCGGTTATGTCGGTGAATTTCGTACCTATAATCTTGGCTTTCTTTTCAAGCACGGCCAGTTGACGCTTTGCTCCGGCCAGTGCAGGGTGGTTTGCATAGGCATGTTTAGGGTCGAGCAGTTCCTTGAGTTCGGCATATTCGCAGTCGTAGGCCATGTTGCCGAGGAATGCCGCCGGGATGAGGTTGTCGCCGTTGTCGCGTATTATCTCCCGTGTGCGCTTGTCCACTTTCTCGCCTACCTCGTTGATTTTTGCCACCAGCTGACCGGTAGCGGCATCGTTCACGTCGATTTTCTGGCCTTGCATTTGCATCTGTTGCAGTTGTGCATAAATGGCGTTGGCTTCCGAAGAAATGGAATCTATTTCGTGGTCGTAGGCGTTGAGCTTCGTGTTGAGCGGCGAACCTTGCAGGCGGCCTGTGGTCAGATTGGCGGTGATTGGCGTGCCGTCGTTGAAGAACATGCTGTATTGCTGTCCGGTCGTGGTAATTCCCAGTATGGCATCCTTGGGCTGTGTGCCCTTGAATGCGAACTTGCCGTTCACAGCGTCAACACTGTCCACGGCCTCCGGGCGGCTGTTGAGGTTGAGCATATACACTTTCTTTACGTTTTCAGGGCATGTGCCCTTTATTTCGTAAACGGCGTTTTGTGCCATTGCTGCCAATGTGGTGGCAGCTAGTAAGGCAGTTGTTATGATTCTGTTCATATAATGTGTCTTTTGGTTACTGTCGGTAAGTTCTAAGCAATGCAAAGTTACTTATTTTATTGCAAACCTACAATTCTTTTCGTGTTGCATTTGGGCTTGAAAATATTGGTGTCCGGTAAAAATTTGGTCTAACATAGTAAAATGCTGATTGGTTGTTCTTTATTAGATTTAGGAAAACACAGGGCTTACATTACCCATTGTATGTTTCGCACTCCATCGCCCCAGTATGGGGCGAATATTATAGGATAGGGGCTTGCCCCTATCTATCAGGCA
>CAVCLB010000023.1:0-32391 GCA_963602915.1 Dysosmobacter segnis
CGTTGTTTTCTGCATATTATCTTCTGATTTCACTATAAAGGTACGACTTTTTATTGAAATAGCAAAGAATTAAGCTGATTATCAGGTACTTAATTTATAGAACAGCCCTTATGTGAATAAGACACACTGGTGCAACCGCAGTTCACCTTCACCGTGTCTATTGCCTGCGTCTTGCCTTGTCGTTGAAATATGCAAATGAGGCACGCAATGTGTCGCGGCAATTCGTGTGCAAAAATATTTTCTTGCGCTCCAGAAATATGAATTTCCAATTGGTACGCCGCCGTTGAGCCTCAAACCGTTCCACTGGGGTATTATGCCGGCCACCGCAACCCAACACGACCAAAACAAAAACTATTGACAACAAATACCTCATGTCTTATTTCCTCCCGTTTTTTGTCTTGCGAAAGCCACCGCACCAACCAATATATTGGTATTTGTACGGCGGCTTTTTCTTGTCGTTTTTATAAATAGTTTTCAGAAAAGCAGTATGTATTCACATAGAGCAGGCGTCCTTTCAAGAACAACGTACGCAATAACTATAAGCAGCAAATACGTATAATAACACCAAACTGACAATTGCAAAGAGTCCCCAGAATTTTTTCCTCTCGTCGTGTGTAACAACACCTTTGTACACATCATAGAAATAGAATGCCATCACAATGGCAAACAACACATGGGTTGCAATGTTAATTTGACTTTTGTTTATAATAATCAGCAGCACTATAACAGCCCCCAAGCCCCCTTTTACCTCTTTATAGATACGGCTACCTATTGCTTTCTTTCTGCCAAGCTCTTTATTCCTGTTAGCCGCATCTTCTTTTCTCTCGATTATACGTATCCACGACACTGTTATAAGAAGCAGTAGCAACATCACCAAGATACACGTTGTCGTTATCGGTATTGCATTAAAAAAAATAGTCTCCATAGTCGTTTGTTTTTTAGTTACTTCAAAAAAGTTGGTATGATTTGCAGCTTATATTTTCAATATATTATTGTTTCTTAAAGAGAGAGATCATAGTAAGCAGACAAAACAGTCAAAAAGACAAGCCGGATAACCAATATGTATTTTATATGGTTCAAATCATACCAAGTTGTTTTTAATCGTTACTTAACACACAAATCATATATTGTCTTGGCATCGTTTAGACACATGTAATAAGAACGCACCGCCATAAGCGTACTTAGCGTATATACGATGGTTCCTGCCATTGTCGGGGACGTAACAAACGCACCAAGCACAAGACATCCGATTTCGTCACACAACGCCTTTTGACATTCATCTGTTCTTGAACGATAGTCTATCCAGCATTTCCTTCCTTTGTCTTCACACGGCCCTGTAATTTGCAAGGTATTGCCAGCCAGGTTCTTGAAATTGCCGTATATATATAGGTTGGCATTCAACGTTTTGTCCACATCACTTGCAGTCGATGGCATAGGTATGTATCTGGCATTTTCGTTTTTCGTGTAGATCTGTGTCACGAATTTCTGATAGAATTCATCAGAATAGTTGGCTTTAACGAATGCCAAAAGCGTGTCAACATCCACCTTCATCAGTTCGATGTATTCCTCCGGTAGTTTTGGCAATGCCTCTGCAATTTGCGGATGGTCTTGATAGAATTTCAGGGTTGTGGAGTCAATAGATGCAGCTATGTTCAGTAATTCCTCATAGGTTACCGAGTCGCCAGCTGCCCGCGTGACAGATCCTTCTGAGAGGATATTCTCCATTGTTGTTACATAATCGTTAAGGTCTTTGTCAAATTCCGACGTATTTACGACCTTTGTATTTTCCACGCCATCGTCTGCCCCACAGCTTACCAATGCAAGCATAGCAACAAAGGCAGCGATTAAAAAGAACAGCTTTCTCATAATCTTTTTTCTTTTAAGGTTTAACATTTTCTTTTCACCATTAATTCAGTATATTTCCGCGGATGCCGAATTGGTTTCGTTGCAAAATTATCCATATTGCCAACATAAAACAAAGTTTTTTTGTTTCATTGTGTTTCCGTGCCGCAATATTTTTTCGTAAGCCCGGTAACTTATTGAATATCTAGATATTACAAAACAAGAAATTAGACTTAGCCGAGAAGCAGACGAATGCCACGAGAAACAGCGAGAAACAAAAACAGACATTATTGCGCCGTATTTTCAAAACATTTATTTTTACTTTTGCGAAGTACGGTAATCAGACATACATCAACGGTGTTATATAAATTGCACCGCAAGTTCAACATAGAACTGCAGCATATCATATTCAAAGTGAAATCTGCTCGTCTAAAATCCCAAAATTCATCAAAGGCAATTTACTCAAGTTTCGGATTTGTAAATTACTTAGTGTCCACTGAATTAAAGCCCTGGAAGGGCGTAACGGTCGTAGCCCGGGGTGAGCCGTTTGCGAAAGCAAACGGTGTAACCCTGGGTCTTCATTGCAATAGAAACAGTTGGCCTGTAAGGTCAACACACCAACTTGATTGTGCTGACCTTACAGGCCAGCCTTGATAAACATCCGTTTACCCAGGGTTACGGATGTCGCTTCGCTCCAACCTCACCCTGGGCTAGGAACGTTGCGCCCTTTCAGGGCTTGGTATGCAAAACCCCACAAAATTGCGAGCTAAAATTCAACCGCTTTTGAACACCCTACCCTTCGGGGACATCTGCTAAATGGCAAATCCGAAACTTGAGTCAATTTATAGAACCCGCATTCACATAAAGCAGAAGGCCTTTCAATAACTACGTACGCAACGAGCATAAGCTGCCAATATATATATTAACGCCATGCAGACAATTGAAAAAAGCCCCCAAACTTTTTTCTTCTCGTCGTGTGTAACAACACCTCTGTACACATCATAAACATCGAATGCCACCACGATAGCAATCAACACATGAGTCACAATGTTAACTTGACCTTTGTTTATAATAATCAGCAACACTATAACTGACCCCAAGACCCCTCTTATCTCTTTATATATGCGGCTACCTAATGTTTTCTTTCTTTCAAGTCTTTTATTCCCGTTAGCCGCATTTTCTTTTCTCTCGCTTATGCGTATCCACGACACTGTTATAAAAAACAGCAGCGACATCACCAGGATACACGTTGACGTTATCATTGTTTCAGTTAAAAAATCGTATTCCATTGTCGTTTGTTTTAAGATACTCAAATTATTTATCATGTAACTTTTCAACATTTTTCCGCGGATGCCGAATTGGTTTCGGTGCAAAATTATTCATATTGCCGGCATAAAACAAAGTTTTTTTGTTTCATTGTGTTTCTGTGCAGCAATATTTTTTAGCAAATTATGTAACGCACTGTATATTTGAATGTTAGAAAACAAGGTGTTAGACAAAATAAAAAACGAGCGAAAGCCACGAGAAACAACGAGAAACAAAAACAGACATTATTGCACCGCATTTTCAAACATTTATTTTTACTTTTGCATAGTAATCAAACATACAAAGACCATGAATAAAACGATGCAGCTTGTTACACTCATTGCAAGCATAGCAATATTTTTAGCTTGCAGCAATGCTGATGATATAAGCAACAAGCTTTCGCATATAGATAAGGTGGGCGACACCAATCCCACGCTTGCCATGAGCATGCTCGACTCAATGAGCACAGGCATAAACAACCAACGGGAAAACGTGGTAATGGAATACCGTCTTGTCGAAATCTCACTGCAACAACGGCTGCACCTAAAACCCGCCACAACCATAAAGGCAGAAGAACTCGCCCGCTATTTCAACATGCACGGCACACAGAGAAACAAAGCAAGAGCAAACTATCTTGCCGGTGTGGCATGCATGGATCTTGGCGATGCCCGAAAAGCTATAAAATATCTGTCGGCATCGGAAAGCACATATTTTAATTACGATGCCCATGACGGATTGTGGATTTCTGATACATATTCAAGATTGCGGCAATGCTATGCCCTAACACACGACTACGAGAACGCGTTGCGTTCATGGCTGTCAGAATACACCACATCGGACAATTCCAAAAAGATTGCCCCCGACATAAAAGAACGGTTGGAAAAGGCTTACAAGGCGCTTTCAGAAGACAGTGCATCGGTTGCAGGCAGAAACAACGTCGTTGACAAACCTACAAACGCTTCGGCCATTACAACCACTGACGAGCAAAACAACGACACCCCCAGTGCCGGCAAAAAAAATCATTATTTGTTGCTCGCCACCATTTTAACTTCCATAATAGCAGTACTTACCATAACGATTTTCTTTTTCTTCAACCGTTGGAGCAACTTCAAGTCACTCCGCACCATTGCAGCAAAAGACGACAAAATAAGCAGCATGCAGGAGGAGTATGAAATGTTGCACGACCAAATTGCCGACCGCGAAGAGGCATTGAAAAGAGCCAAAAAACAATTGGATGAAACCGAGGAACACTTGAAGCAAGTGAACGACAAGATTGCAGAATATGATGCCAAGATGCAAGAAAACGAGCGATTGCTCACCGACAAAATGTCGCAAAACAAAATTCTGATGCGCCTTCTGCAACAAGCCGAACTTGAAACGCGCGACAACGACATTATGCCCATTATAAAGAAAGCAGCAGAAGGCCACCACAACATGACCGATGCCGAATGGAAACAGTTCTACAGTCACATCGATGCGGTCTACCCCACATTCGCCGACCGCTTGCTGCGCGAAATGGGAACGTTCTCCGACAAGCAGCGCATGGTGTGCTATCTGATGCTCGCCGGGGTAGTGCGCAACGACATACAGAACATCACCGGTCTGTCGCGCGTCACAGTTTGGCGATGGACAAGCCGATTTGCATGGATTGTACAGTTCCAACGCGAAATGTCGGCGAGCGGCACTAACGGCAAAGGCACCCAGCCGACACTTTGCTAAGTCGGCGTGGCAGTTTAGGCCAACTACCGACCGCCACAGCAGCACAATGTTGCAAAAAAGCGAAAAAAACATTGCAATATGCTTGCTCGTATTGTATGAATTTCGTAATTTTACCCGCGATTAATCGAAATGAGCCGTGCTGCATGCCATGCAGCCAAGAAGGCGAGTTATTGATAAGTCCCATACTACTCGCGCGAGCGTAAGTATTGAACGCAGTCCTCTTCGAACGATTCATAGAAAGGGAATGTAGTCATATTTACGCGCCGTGGCGATTTTTTCCCACGACATTCTCTCCCACAATCTGTGCAAGCAGGCACTGCGCCACCATATGCATAAACCATATCAATTTAAATACACTAAACCTATGGAAATAAAAGAAGCGATGGCCGGCACAATGGAGTCCGGCGACATTCTGATACAAATCGCGCCGGCCGAAGGCGACGAGCTTTCCATCGATCTGAAAAGCTCCGTCGGCTACCAGTTTGGCGGACAAATCAAAAAAGTCATAACCGAAACCCTCAGCCAACTCGGCGTAACCGCCGCCAAAGTGCGCGCCACCGACAAGGGAGCACTCGACTGCACCATTCGTGCACGGGTTACGGCTGCAGCCGTGAGAGCAACAGGAAAAGACGTGTGGAAAGACTAAAAACCCCTACAACTATGCACAGACTGAGAAGAACCATGATGTTTGTGCCGGGCAACAACCCCGGCATGATGCAAGACGCATATATCTACGGCCCCGACTCGATAATGCTCGACCTCGAGGACTCGGTGACAATGGCCGAGAAAGACGCGGCACGTCTGCTCGTTTACAACGCACTTAAAACCATCGACTACGGCGACACCGAAATGGTGGTGCGCATCAACCCGCTCAACACTCCTTACGGCAAGAAAGACATCGAGGCCGTGGTAAAGGCCGGAGTCGACGTGATACGCATGCCGAAAACCGAAACCGCCGACGAAGTGCGTGAGGTGGAGCGCGAGATTGAACGCGTGGAAACCGAACTGGGATGCGTGGGCCGCACACAGATAATGGCAGCCATAGAGAGCACACTTGGCATCGTCAACGCCTACGACATTGCCACAAGTTCAAAACGCATGATGGGCATCGCCCTCGGAGCCGAGGACTATTGCGCCAACCTCAAGACACAACGCTCGCCCGAAGGCACCGAACTGCTGCTCGCCCGGCAGACAATAGTGGTGGCGGCACGCGCTGCCGGCATCGACGCGCTCGACACTGTCTACTCCAACCTCAACGACATGGAGACATTCCGCAAGGAAGTGGAGCTGGTGCACCAGCTCGGTTTCGACGGCAAGTCGATAATCAACCCGCGCCAGATAGAGATAATCAACGAAGTGTTCACACCCACACAGAAAGCCATTGACAAGGCCCTTGCCGTGATAGCAGGCATAAAGGAAGCCGAAAGAAAAGGCTCGGGAGTGATTGCAGTGAACGGAAAAATGGTTGACCGCCCTGTAGTGATACGCGCACAGCGCACCATAGAGCTGGCCATAGCATCGGGAGTAATAAGCAAGGAGGACTTGGCATGAACAGCATAAACGAAAGAAAAGCCCTCGTGGAGCAGGTTGCTGCACGCATGGGCAAGGCTACATACAGCGTGACAGAGGGCAAAAAGGTGACAACGCCGCGCCTTGAACTGCAGAAAGAAAGCCGCAAAGTGGTGACGCTCGAGGAGGCAATACGCCAGAGCGGACTCAAAGACGGCATGACAATATCGTTCCATCACCATTTCCGTGGAGGCGACAAGGTGGTGAACATGGTGGTTGACAAGCTCGCCGAAATGGGATTTCACGGACTGCACCTGGCCGCTTCGAGCCTGCAAGACGTGCACCGCCCGCTCATAGAGCACATTCGCAACGGCGTGATTACCGAGATTTCTACCAGCGGACTGCGCGGCGACCTCGCCACCGAAATATCGCACGGACTCATGGAAAAGCCCGTGGTGTTCCGCTCACACGGTGGACGCGGCGAAGCAATAGCAAGCGGCGAACTGCACATCGACGTGGCTTTCCTCGGCGCATCATCGTCCGACCCGCTCGGCAACGCCTGCGGCTTCTCGCGTTCAGACAATGCCAAGAGCATCTGCGGCTCGCTAGGCTACGCATTGCCCGACGCACACTACGCCGACAAAGTGGTGGTGCTCACCGACGACCTCGTGCCCTACCCCAACACGCCCAACTCTATCTCCGAGCACGACGTTGACTTCGTGGTTGAGGTGGACAGCGTGGGCGACAGTTCGAAGATTGCGTCGGGAGCAATACGCGACACCAAGAACCCGCGCGACATCCTTCTCGCCAAGCAGGCAGCCAAAGTCATTGTCAACAGCGGCTATTTCAAGCAGGGCTTCTCCATACAGACCGGTTCGGGCGGAGCATCGCTCGCCGCCGTGAAATACATACGCCAGAGCATGATTGACCAAGGCATCACGGCATCGTTTGCACTCGGAGGCATCACGGCACACATGGTGAAGATGCACGAAGAGGGACTCATCGAGAGGCTCATCGACGTGCAGTCGTTCGACAAGGTGGCCGCCGAGTCAATCAAAAACGACCCCATGCACCAGGAAGTGGCTGCCTACGAGTATGCCGGAGCACACGAGCAAGGATCGGCCACACACTATCTCGACATCGTTATTCTGTCGGCTCTGGAGGTTGACGTCAACTTCAACGTCAACGTTCTCGTGGGCAGCGACGGCATCATACGCGGCGCAATAGGCGGTCATCCCGACACCGCTGCCGACTCGGCACTGTCAATCATCGTCTGCCCCATGCTGCGCGGACGCATCCCGTGCATCGTCGACGAGGTTACGACACTCGTCACTCCGGGACAAACGGTGGATGTGGTAGTAACCGAATACGGCATCGCCGTCAACCCGGCACGGCCCGAAATAGCCGAAAGACTGCGCGCCGCCGGACTGAAACTCGTGCGTCTTGAGGACCTGCGCGACCGCGCCCTCTCAATCATAGGCACTCCCGCGCCGCTGCCTTTCGGCGACAAAGTGGTGGGAGTAGTGATGAATCGCGACGGAAGTGTAATGGATGTAATAAAGAACATCGTGGAATAAGGCTCATGCCCCGTACGTTGCACGCCCGTGCATCATACAGCACACAAGCGCACGGCAGTCGATGTACGGGGCACACAAGCCTATTCCGGTTTTTCACCCACACTTTATCTGAGATGAACCAACCTATCACGCTCCTACAACTACTTGAAAGTCGCGACGCACGCCACGCCATGCAGACAAGGCTACTCGGCGAAAACCCGGGCAAGACTCTGCTTTGCCTCACCGTGGTAATGCCCGGAAACGTGAAGCGCAACAGCGTGTCGCTCACCGTGGCACACGCCGCCCTCGACGCTATGTGCAGCGAGTTCGGCCTCAACCGAGCCGACATCATGGAGCGTGACCTTGTTACCGGTTTCGAAGCATACGCCCTGACCGATGCCGAAACTACCGAGGCAAAACTACGGGCATGCCTCATCGAAGACACGCACCCGCTGGGACGGCTCTTCGACATCGACGTAATCAACCACGACGGAGTGCCTGTCGCGCGTCAGGATGTGGGCCGCCCTCCGCGCCGCTGCCTAGTGTGCGGCCGCGAAGCACGCTACTGCATGAGAGCACGTTCGCACTCGCAAGAGGAAATCTGGGACAAAATCAACAACCTTGTAACCGCCTATCTTCCCGAAAACGACACCTTTTTGCAAACCGCATCACCTAATATTTAATCACCGCCACACTCTGCTGCAACCTTAAACAACCCTACAAGTCAATCTGCCTACCGTATGGAGATAATACAACTCACCCCCACACTGCCACGCCACCGATTGCTGATAGAACGCTTTCTGTCGGCCAACGCGCTGCGCCTTGACACGCTCGACTACTATGCGGCAGTGTGCGACGAGGGCAACGGTGAGATAATAGCAGGCGGCGGACTGCACGGGGCAACCATAAAATGCCTCGCCGTGAGTGCCGCACACCGCGACGAAGACATCGCAGGACGGCTTGTCTCGCATCTTCTGAGCGTGGCCAACGCCGCCGGACACCACACCGTGAGGGTATTCACAAAGCCATGCTACCGGACAGTGTTTGAGAGTATGTCGTTCAAACTGCTTGCCGAAGCTCCCGAAGCGGTGTTCATGGAATCCGGAATAGGCGGCATCAACGAATACACGGCATATCTAAGGAAATGCCGCGACCGTTTCCACGCAAACGAAGGCACGCATACATGCACCGGAACAATAGTGATGAACGCCAATCCTTTCACGCTCGGCCACCAGTATCTCGTGCGCGAAGCCGCCCGGAAGGTTGACCGATTGTTTGTCATCGCAGTAAAGGAAGACGTGTCGGAATATTCCTACGCCGAACGGTTGGCAATGATTGAGAAAGGCTGTGCAGACCTCGACAACGTGTGCGTGTGCCATGGCAGCGACTACGCTATAAGTTCGGCCACCTTCCCCACCTATTTCCTCAAGACCGCAAGCGATGCCACCGACACGCAAATGGACCTCGACCTCGACCTCTACAAACGCCACATCGCCCCGGCACTCGGCTCAACGGTGCGCTTCGCAGGCAGCGAACCCGACGACACTTTCACTCGCCAATACAACAACCACATGATGACTGCGCTCGGCAATGTGACCGTTGTGGAGCGGCTACGCATCGGCGGCGAGACAGTGAGCGCATCGACGGTGAGAAAATACATTGCGACGGGCAATCTGCCTGCCGCCGCCACACTCGTGCCGAAGACATCTCTGCCCTATCTCGTGGCGCATCTTGCCACGCGGGCACTCACCGCAGAACTCGACACTACGCCCAAACCCGGACTGGTTGACCGCCACGACAACGGCGCACACCGCGACATGGACTACCCACTCATGGCAAAAAGCATTGCCACGCTGCACCCTTATTTTGTGAAACTCGCCTTGCTTGCAGCCTATGGCACTCTGCCTTCTGCCGCAGAGGTGCGCGAAGTGGGCATCGAAGCAGAGCGCGCCATGCTGCAAGCCACGCACGGCGTAAACACACACCGGGGCGCGCTATTCTCTATCGGACTAGCGGTTGTGGCGGCCACCTACGCTGCCACCAAAGACGATACGCCCTTCGTATTGCCCCGCATGCCGCATGTTGTGCAAAAGGCAATAGCCTCTCTTGCCTCAGGTTTCAGCGCACCGCAGGGCACTCATGGTGCCGAAGCACAGAAAAAGCAACGTGCAAAAGGTGCGTTGGCCATGGCACGCGACGGTTATGCCGATCTGTTCGGGCATTGGCTACCGTTCCGCGAGAGCTTGGAAGGCGACAGCCACGCTCTGCACAAGACTCTGCTGCGCATAATGCAAGACCTCGACGACACCAACATACTGCACCGCACCGACGGGGCTACACTGGCTTGGGTGAAAGGCGAGGCCCGATTATTGCTCGACGATTTCTCCGAAGAACGGACAGAAAGCCTCAACCGCCAATTCATAAAGCGCGGCATATCGCCCGGAGGCAGTGCCGACATGCTAGCACTCACCGAATTCATGCTCTCGGTGTGCCGCCATCGAAATGCATATACGCCATTTATGCAGCAAACCGGTAAAATGGCAGCCGAAAAACAAAATTCAACTATAGAAAACATTACTAACTAACAGAAATGCATTACCTTTGAACAGGCAATACACCTAAAAAACATTGACATTATGATTGAACTGATCAACCATGGAGTTTACCTCCTCAACGGCAACCAAATTGCCGACAACCACGAGGGCGCGACACCCGACGAGGCTCGCGAGAACACCATTACCTACGGAATATTGCGCTCACACGACACCGTGGGCGGCAAGGGAAAGAAGATGCGCATACGCTTCGACGCGATGATGTCGCACGACATTACCTATGTGGGCATCATACAGACGGCACGCGCCAGCGGCCTCGAGAAGTTCCCGCTGCCCTATGCCATGACCAACTGCCACAACTCGCTGTGCGCTGTGGGAGGCACTATAAACGAGGACGACCATGTATTTGGACTGTCGGCGGCCAAGAAATACGGCGGCATCTACGTGCCGGCCAACCAGGCAGTGATACACCAATACGCCCGCGAGATGATGGTTAAGTGCGGCAACATGATACTCGGCAGCGACTCACACACACGCTACGGCTCACTGGGCAACATGGGTGTGGGCGAAGGCGGAGGCGAGCTTGTGAAGCAACTCCTGCGCAACACTTGGGACATTAACGCCCCCGAAGTGGTGCTTGTGTGGCTCGAGGGCAAACCGAAGAAGGGTATCGGTCCGCACGACGTGGCCATATCGCTCGTGAAAGCCACCTTCGAAAGCGGCTTTGTAAAGAACAAAGTGCTCGAATTTGCAGGTCCGGGCGTGAAGAATCTGCCCATAGACTTCCGCAACGGAATAGACATTATGACCACCGAGACCACCTGCTTGAGCAGCATCTGGATTACCGACGACGAAGTGCGCCACCACTATGAGCTGCACGAGCGGCCCGAAGACTACCGCGAACTCAAACCCGGCGACGTGGCATATTATGATGCTATGATACGCGTTGACCTCTCGTCGCAGGAGTCGATGATTGCCCTTCCGTTCCATCCGTCAAACGCCGTGACCATACATGAGCTGCAAGCCGACCCCGAAGGCATACTCGCACGCATCGAGGAAGATGCTAAGCGCCGCTTCGGTGACAAGGTTGACGTGCACCTTCTCGACAAGATTGTCGACGGAAAAGTGTATGCCGACCAAGGCATCATAGCCGGATGCTCGGGCGGAACCTACGACAACCTTGCCGAGGCAGCAGCCATTCTCAAGGGCAAGAGCATAGGCAACGACTACTTCACTGCATCGGCCTACCCGCAGTCAACGCCCGTTTCTATGGCTGTAACGCGCGAAGGCATCACGGCCGACCTCATAGAGGCTGGCGTAGTGATGAAGCCTGCATTCTGCGGACCGTGTTTCGGAGCCGGCGACGTGCCTTCTAACAACGGCCTCAGCATACGCCACACCACACGAAACTTCCCCAACCGCGAAGGTTCGAAGCCCGGACAGGGACAGCTCTCGCTCGTGGCTCTCATGGATGCACGCTCCATCGCCGCCACAGCGGCTAACGGAGGCGTGATCACAGCAGCCACCGACGTTGAATATGAAAACACTCACAAGCCCTACGTCTACGACGACAAGATTTACAAGTGCCGCGTGTACAACGGCTTCGGACGTGCCGACGAGAGCGTGGCCCTGCGCTACGGCCCCAACATAAAAGACTGGCCCGTGATGCACCCCATGCAAGACAATATGCTCGTTGAGCTCGCAGCCGTGATACACGACCCCGTGACCACCACCGACGAACTTATTCCTTCGGGCGAAACCAGCTCCTACCGCTCCAACCCATTGAAGCTCTCCGAGTTTGCACTGTCGCGCCGTGTGCCCGAATATGTGGGTCTGAGCAAGCGCATACAGCAGCAGGACAATGAACGCCGCGAGGGCACTTGCCCGGCACACATAGCCGAGGCTCTGGCCAAGGTGGGCGCGAAGGCCGACAACACAAGCTTCGGTTCGTGCGTGTTTGCCAACCGTCCCGGCGACGGATCGGCACGCGAGCAGGCAGCATCGTGCCAGAAAGTGCTCGGAGGCGACGCCAACATCTGCTACGAATATGCCACGAAACGCTACCGCTCCAACTGCATCAACTGGGGCATCGTGCCGTTCACCATTGCCAAGGACACCGAGTTCGGCTACGAACCGGGCGACATGGTGTACATCGAAGGACTGCGCGAGGCCATACTCTCGGGCAAGGAGGAAATCGACGCCAAGATGATTGCCAAGGACGGAGTGCACGATTTGCACCTATTCTTCCAAAACCTCACCGCCGACGAACGGCAGATACTCGCCGACGGATGCCTCATGAACTATTACAAGAATAAGAAACATTAAAATATCGACTACTATGACACAGAAAATCCAAATGACCACGCCGCTCGTGGAAATGGACGGCGACGAGATGACCCGCATCTTGTGGAAGATGATAAAAGACGAGCTTATCATTCCGTTTGTTGATCTCAAGACCGAATACTACGACCTCGGGCTCGTGAAACGCGACGAGACAGCCGACCAGATAACGCGCGATGCCGCCGAAGCCACCAAGCGTTTGGGCGTGGCAGTGAAGTGCGCCACCATCACACCAAACCTCCAGCGCATGGACGAGTATCACCTGCACGAGATGTGGAAAAGCCCCAACGGCACCATACGTTCCATTCTCGACGGTACGGTGTTCCGCACTCCCATCACCATTCCGAGCATACACCCAGCAGTGAGAAACTGGGAGAAGCCCATAACCATTGCGCGCCACGCCTACGGCGACGTCTACAAGAGCGTGGAGATACGCGCCGACGAGCCCGGAGTGGCAAAGCTCGTGTTCGACGGCGAGAGCGGAAAGCACGAGGAAGTAGTGGTGCACACGTTCAAGGGTGCAGGCGTGCTGCAGGCCATGCACAACACCGACAAGAGCATACGCTCGTTTGCCCACTCGTGCTTCAAGTTTGCGTTGGACACCAACCAGAGCGTGTGGTTCTCGACAAAAGACACCATCTCGAAGAAATACGACGCACAGTTCAAGATAATATTCTACGAGGTGTTCGAGGAATACAAGGACGAGTTTGAGAAGCGCGGGCTCGAATTCTTCTACACACTCATCGACGATGCCGTGGCGCGCGTAATCCGTTCGAAGGGCGGCTTTATATGGGCGTGCAAGAACTACGACGGCGACGTGATGTCAGACATGGTTTCCACGGCCTTCGGTTCGCTCGCAATGATGACTTCGGTGCTCGTGTCGCCCGACGGCAACTACGAGTATGAGGCCGCACACGGCACCGTAACGCGCCACTACTACAAATATCTCAAGGGCGAGGAAACGTCAACCAACCCCATGGCAACAATATTTGCATGGACGGGCGCACTGCGCAAGCGCGGCGAACTCGACGGCATCGCAGCCCTCTCCGACTTTGCCAACAAGCTCGAGGCAGCCTGTTTCGACACCCTCAACGAGGGCATCGCCACGAAAGACCTCGTTAACCTCATGGAAGGCGTGACCCCCAAGGCCGTCAACTCGGCCGGCTTCATTGCCGCAATACGTGAGCGTCTGGAGAAGAAACTGGCCTGACACGGCCTTTACATACCAACTTTTTACAACGGGAGAACACCTCGCCTACCGCAAGGCACACGGGGTTTTCTCCCGTTTTTCGTGCCTGCAAAACCGCCGAGAGTGCCGACGAAACATGCCGACAACGCTTCGGTGCGTTTCGTTTACATTCTCAGCGAATCGCGCCAAAATATTATTGGAGAATGATTTGCACGGTTTTGCATTTCAAAGTCGGCCTAAAAATACATCATTCAAGCACGAAAACCACTGCAAACAAGTCTTGTTTGCACAACAAACAAGACTGCGTTGCACAACAAGCAAGCCCACTTTGCCAACAAAACAAGCCTTACTTGCCACCGACTGCGCGTGCAAGACTACGAAAAGCGCGACATTCCTGCCATTTCAGTGTGCAGGAATGCCGCGCAAAATTCTATTTCACGGTTTTACGATGTCAAAACTTTTTACCGGCGGACGTGCACACGCGCACCGTGAAACGAATGCCTACGGGTGATTTAGTGACGATAGAAAAAGTTATTGATGTACGTTGAAAATTTCTCAACTTCCGAGTCCCGTAGGGACGACAGACTATAGCGCAGGGGCTTGCCCCTGCATTTTGGGTTTTCAATAAATTTGCCCCTATAAGGGGCGCATAATTCATTGTGATGTTGAACTCTGCGCCCCTTACAGGGGCAAAAGAAGGTGATGTCTGATAGATAGGGGCAAGCCCCTATCCTATAATATGCGCCCCTTACAGGGGCAATGGAGTGCGAGCCATGCAATGGACAAAAGTAAGCACCGTGTTTTCAGATGTCTTATAAAGGCCATACATTTCTGGTTTTACAATGCAAGACCAATATTTTATCGCACACCAATATAAAAAAATTACAGTTCGAGCGTGCCGCGCTGTCTGATGTCGGCCGACGAGGCACCCACCATGATGTCGAATTCGCCCGGTTCAACCACGCGTTTCATGTCGGCATTGATGAGTGACAGTTCGTCGAAGCCGAGGGTGAACTCAACCTTCTTCGACTCTCCGGCCTTGAGACTCACTTTCTCGAAGGCGCGCAACTGTATCTGCGGCTGCACCACCGTTGCCGCGCGGTCGTGCACATAGAGCTGCACCACCTCGTCGCCGTCGCGTTTGCCGGTGTTTGTCACCGTCAGCGTCACCTTGGCGAGCGGTTGGCTGGCCGACATGAGCAGTCCGTTGGCCGACTCCATCAATGCGGTTGCCCCCTTGTTGGCGTTGGCTGCATCACCGGTCTCGGCCGCGAGCTTTTCGATTTTCATGTCAGAATAGCTGAAAGTGGTGTAGGACAATCCGTAGCCGAACGGATAGAGCGCAAGCGACGTGCCGTCCATATACTCGCGCTGCTTACCCTGACTGTAATAGACGGGCAGTTGTCCCTCGCTGCGCGGGATGCTCACCGGAAGCCTACCCGACGGGTTGGCGTCGCCGAAGAGCAGCGATGCCACGGCCTTGCCGCCCTGTTCGCCGGGATACCATGCCGTGAGCAGCGCGTCGGCCTTCTCGGCTGTCTGGTTCATAAGCATTGTGCGGCCCTGAATGTAGACCACCACGAGCGGTTTGCCCGTCTTCTTTGTTGCAGCGGCAACCGCCGATATGAGTTCTTCCTGCTTACCGAGGAGCGTGAGCGAAGACCGGTCGAAGCCCTCGCCGCAGTCCATGTCGAGCACTTCCTTCGATGCTATGGCCGCGCCTGTGGATATGTATTTCGTGCGAAAATCGCGTGCGCTCGATCCACCTACCACGAGCACCACGGCATCGGCATCTTCGGCGGCGCGCACGGCAGCCTGGATGTCGGCCGAAGCAGTGTCGCGCACGGCGCAACCTTTGGCATAAACCACCTCGGTCTGCTTGCCCACGGCGGCCTTTATGCCGTCGCACACGGTGACGATGGCCTCGCGTGCCTGCGGGGCGGTGTAGTCGCCGAGCTGGTTGTAGGGCGTGTCGGCGTTAGGACCGATTACCGCTATGCGCCGCAGCGACTTAGACAGCGGCAGAACGTCGTTGTCGTTCTTCAGCAGCACGGTGCCCTCCTCGGCCACTTTTTCGGCAATTTCGCGGTGAGCCTCCGAACGGCAGGTGAGCTTTGCAGTCTTCGGATCGACGTAAGGATTCTCGAACAGACCCTGACGGAACTTCATTCTGAGCACATTGGCCACCGCGCGGTCGATGTCGGAGAGCGACACTGCGCCACGGTCGAGTTCCTTCTTGAGGTTGTTGCCGTAGGCATCGCCTCCGAGGTCCATGTCAAGTCCGGCAGCAAGGGCAAGCGATGCGGCACTGGCCGTGTCTTTGGCCGCGCCGAGCTGCGCTATCATCTCAACGGAGTAGAGATCGCTGTAGGTGAAACCCTTGAAGCCCCACTCGCCCCGAAGGATGTCGGTGAGCAGCCGGCGGTTTGACGTGCACGGCACGCCATCGACATGGTTGTAGGATGTCATCACCGTTGCCGCGCCGCCCTTCACCGCATATTCAAACGGCAGGAGCAGTTCGGAGCGCAGCGTGCGTTCGCCCACGCGCACCGTTCCGCCGTTGTGTCCGCCCTCGGGCACGCCGTAGGCGGCGAGATGTTTCAGCGTGGCAAACACGTGATGTCCGTCGTTCACGCAGCCCTGCATGCCCTGCACCACCGACGTGCCGAGCACGGCTGCGAGCCAGGGGTCTTCGCCGTAGCCCTCTTCCATGCGCGACCATCGCGGCTCGCGGGCCACATCGAGCACGGGGCCGTAGCCCACGTTGCCGCCCTGCGAGCGCACCTCGGTGCCCATAGCATCGCCCATGGCCTGCATCAAGGTGGGGTTCCAGGTGCTGGCGCAGCACAGTCCGGTGGGATAAACGGTGGTTCCGATGGCCATGTGGCCGTGCGGAGTCTCCTCGGCGAAGAGTATAGGAATGCCGAGACGCGTGTTTTCAACAGCATATTTCTGCAAGGCGTTGAGAGCCTTGGCCGCCAGTTCGGGATAAAGTCCCGTTTCCAGAGTCTTGCGTGTCCACGGGTCGGCGCGCAGCACTGCCCAAAACGACCCTATCGGAGCCTCCGACATCATCTTCTTATACTTCTCCGACGGCACCACGGTCTTGTCGCCCGTCTTGTCATACATCTCCCATCCGAGCGGACAACGCAGTTGTGCAATCTTTTCCTCAACGGTCATGCGCGACAGAAGGTCGGCCACGCGTTCCTCAACGGGGCGCGATGCCTGGCGGTAGATTGGTGTTGCGCTTGCGGCGGCGGTTTTCTTTGTCTTGTTGTCCTTTGCCTGTGCAGGCGAAGCCGTGAGTGTGGCGGCAAGCATCAAGGCAAGGACTCCGTATGTTGTGGGTTGCATTTCTTTACAGTCGGCTATGTTTCTATTGTTTGTTAAACTTGAATGCCAGCGGCTCGGCCTTTATTCCGGCGGGTATTGTCACCGTGACGCGGTCGCCATTGACAGTGTATTTCACCGTTTTGCCGGTGTTGAGCAGCGTGAGCTTTCCCTTCGGGCGGTTCACAGTCCACGTCACCGTGGCCGGAAGCGGTTCGTCGTCGGCAATGGCATACACTGCATACTGTGTCTTGCCATTCTTCGATGCGGTGAACCACACCTTGCCGTCGTTGTAGTGGGGAGTGGTGACGGTGTTGTAAATGGCCTCACCGTTGCGGTCGAGCCATTTGCCTATGGCGAGCAATATGGTCTGCACTTCGGGCTGAATGGTGCCCTCCGGCGTGGGACCTACGCCCAATGCCAGGCATCCGCCCTTTGCCACTATCTCCGAAAGTATGCCCACCACCTTTGCAGGCGACTTAAACTTGGCTCCGGGAATGTAGCCCCATGCGTGGCTGAGCGTGATGCAACTTTCCCATGGAATGTTGAGCTGGTGCTGCGGAATGCCCTGCTCCGGAGTCTGATAGTTCTCGTTGCGTCCGCGTATGGTGCGGTCGACGCTTATGAGTCCGGGGTTGCGTTTGCGCGCTTCAACGAGCATCGAGTCGAGCCCCACCTGCTCGCCGGTTATCCATCCGCCGTCGAGCCAGAGAATGTCGAGCTTGCCATAGTCGGTAGTAAGCTCAGAAAGCTGGTTCTGCGTGTACTTAACGTAGTTCTGCCACCAGTCGGGATGCTGCTCGGGATTGTAGTTTATGCCACGGCGCGGTGTAGCGTAATATGGGTTCCAGAACCACTTGGAGTGCCAGTCGGGCTTCGAGAAATAGCAGCCTATCATAAATCCCTGTTTGCGGTAGGCATCAAACACCTCCTTGGCCACGTTCTTGCGCGGGTTGTTGACAAACGGTCCGTGGGCTATCGAGAAGTCGGTGTATTTGGAGTCGAACATGCAGAAGCCGTCATGGTGCTTTGTGGTGAATATCATATATTTCATTCCGGCCTTCTTCATCACATCGGCCCAGAGCGAGGGGTCGAATTTCACGGGGTTGAGCGAGTCTTTCTGGCTCCAATACCATTGCTTGTCTTTCTCGTAGTCGTCATAGCGTTCGCGGCGTATCCAGTCTTCCGAACATATCGACCACGACTCCACCGTGCCCACCTGACTGTAAAGTCCCCAGTGAATGAGCACCCCGAATTTCTGGTCTTGCCAGTGTTTCAGGTTCTGCAACACTTGTGGGTCGTCGGGCCACACATAGTCTTTTACTTCCGACTGTTCGTGCACGAAGCTCTGATCGCTCTTTTCCTGGGCATTGACAGCCAGAGACGAGGCGGCAAAGACAATGCCGACAGCCATTAGATTTAAGCTTTTCATATAGTTTGTTGTTTTGTTTAGAATATTCCGTATATGCAGATTTGGCGTAAAGTTAGCATTTTTTGCCGAAAAGGCCAAACTTATGCCAAAAGAAAGGCTTTGTTGCCCTACGTCGCACCAAAACGCCATGCGTCATTTGGAACACTGCAAAACAAAAACAACAAAGGCCGGAAACGTGCGCCAATGCACTGTTTCCGGCCTTCGCCCTTGTGCCGGTTCAAGTCCGGCTATACGCTGTTACGCCAATGTCTTGAACGTGGTTGTGCCGCCGTTGCAGCCTCCCGACACGCGCACCACGAGCACGCCCTTGCCCTGAACGGCCACCTTGCCCGATGCGGCAGTAGCCACCTTGCTGGCAATGAGCCGTCCGGCGATGTCGAACACCTCGATGCGGCTGCCCGGCGAAACGTTGTCGTAGCCCACGAAACCGTTGCCGCCGCGCACCGAAACGGCCGATGTCTTCACATTGCCAATGCCCGTCACGGCATTGACGTCGAGCACATAAGCCTCCAGTTTGTTCACCTCCACGCTGCCGTCGGCAAAAACCGTGGCCTTGACTCCGTCGGCATTGGTGGGGAATATGCGCACCGATGCGGCGTAGGTGTCGTTTACGAAGATGTCGATGAACGAATGGTCAACATACACGGTGAGCTTAGCCGTGCGTCCCTTTACGAATGCCGTGGGCAGAACGCTCTCGTAGACGCCGCCGAATGCGCCGTCCTGCACGATGCGGTCGTAGCCGTTCATGTCGAGACGCACCGTCTTGCCCGACGGCGAACAGGTGATTTTCACCTGCTTGTCGCCCGTTCCGAGCACCGTGAAACCGAAGTCGTCGTCGCCCACGGTGAACTCGCCCGAGATTTCAATCGCACGTCCTTCTACCGGCGCGAGGCTCTGGCTGCCCGTGAGGGTGAAGCCGTCGCGGCGGTAGGCAGTCTGTGTGCGCATGCCTTTCAGTCCTTCGTAGGGTTTCTGCACGAGCGTACCGTCGGAGGCAAGGCTTATCTCGCGCGGCAGACTGTAGGCATGGGCATAGCCCAGACGATAGGTGTCGGCCATGCCGAGCTTGTCGGGCACGACGCCGAGCATGATTGTCTTGCCGTCTTTATTGAATATCGTGGGCGAGAGCATTCCGTAGCCTTGCTTCGAGAAACCGTCCATCTCTACGGTGAGCGGAGCCGGACTGTCGGCCTTGAACGTTCCATCGTCGGCAATGGTGCCCACCCAATAGAGCGTGCGCACGCCGTTGTCGGTGCTCAGCGGGGTGCAGGTGAACATCCACTTATCGCCAAACTGCGTCACGTTGGGCATTTCCCAGAACGTGCCGTCGCGTCCCGCGCTCTGTCCTTTGAAGAATATCGAACCGTCGTTGCTCCATGTTGCCGTCGCAGCATCATATCGGTGCAGCGTGGCCACGCCTACTCCGTCTTTGGCCGAGCCTACTATCATGTAGTGTTTGCCGTTGCTCTTGAACACGAAGCAGTCGCGGAAATCGTCGCTCAAACCGTCGGGGCGACCGTTTATCACCGGGTTGTTGTTCGGTTTCGACCACGAAACGAGATCGTCGGCATCGGGTGTGGCCTGCGAAATCATGGCCCTTGCATAGTCAACACCCGTATAGAACAGGTTGGGCTTGCCTCCCGTGAGCTCGTCGTCGGCATAAACGCAGCCCGACCAGCATCCCTTCATGTCATACCATGAGCTTTCGTCGTCGCCCGGGGTTATTGCCATGGGCAGCTCCTCCCACTTGTAGAGGTTGTCGCTCACGATATGTCCCCAGTTCATGTGGGAGAGATAGAGGCCGTTGGGGTTCTTCTGGAAGAAGAGATGAAGCTTTCCGCCATACCACACCGCGCCATGTGTCTCGTTGGTCCAGCACGCCGTGGGCATACCGTGGAACGCCGGACGGCAGATGTCGTCGGCATAACGATCGGGCGAATAGGTGAGCACGGGCTTATCTTCGGTTGTCTCGGCCACGATATCATCGCGCACTCCGTCGTAGACGGCAATGTCGTCGATGGCTCCGTTGAAGGTGTTTAGGTAGCACACATCGCTCTTCACGTCGGTGTACGACTTGCCTATGTAGAAGTTGTTGGCCGTGCAGTCGATAGTGGCAGCCGACTTCGACGATCCCACCTCGGTGCCGTTGTTGTATAGTGTCACCTTCTTCTTCGTGCCGTCAAACACAGCCACGAGGTGATTCCACTCATAACGGTTGAGCTTTGCCGATGACTTCACCTTGATTTGGAAACCCGAACTGAAGCAGGTGAACATGCATGTGCCGCGCGAACCGAGCTGGAACGAGAATCCCTTACCCGATTGCGTGTCAACAGTGTTGTCGTCGTTGATGAGCAGATTGCCCGCCATTGTGGTAAACCACTCGCCGTTTTCGTCGAGCCTCATCATCGGCCACGACTCCGGAGCCACCCACAACGAGAAGGTGAGCTGGCTCTTGCCGTTGAGTTTCGAGGCGTCGATGGTGGTTTTGACAAACGAGGAATAGCCGTCGAGCCGCCATGCTTTGCCGTGCGCCCCGTTGATGCTGACGGGCGCGAGTGCGCCGTTCACCGTGAACCGTGTGCCGCTCACAGTCTCGCTGCCCTGCCCGTCGGCGGTTATCTCCATGGGAAAGTTTATCAATTGTGCGCCCGCCGTAGCCGGAACGAGTGCGGCAAACACTATGGGCAATGTGTACTTATGAATGTTCATGATGTTTTTTCTTGGTTGTGCCCGGCCTTTTTCGGCTGGGCGTATGTAGCGGGCAGTGCCCGCAGAAGGCGTTGCTATAAAAAGAGGAAGCCCCTCTGCGCCCGTAAAGATAGAAACGCAGAGAGCTTCCTTTTTATTGTTTCTCGGTTATGCAATATTTCAATAGTCGCTCTCTGCCGCGAGATAGTCGATGCAGTTCTTGGTGAGCTTCTCGGTGTTTTGCTGATATTGATTGGTACCCGAGTTTTGGTTGAACTCATAGGCGCTCAGTCCTATGCACAGCACACGTCCCTTGCAGGCGTCGGTGGGCAGGAATTCTATTATTCCGCCGCAGCAATAGTCGGTCACATGTCCCCATGTTGAGAGCACCGAAGATGTTGTTTTCTTCTCGAAAGCGTCAACAACGTTCTGTCCGTCGGCCGTGCCGAAGCCGTAGGAATTAAGATCCCACATGCAGTTGTGGTCTTCGCGGAAGCCCGGACCTTCGAGCGGGAACGACTCATGATCGTACATATCCACGGGATCGTTGGCCGGAAGCACCTCCAGTCCGGCGAAGGCTGCGTGTGAACGGTGGTCGTATTTCGGGTCGCAGTTGCTGCCAATCACGGCATTTGTGGTCCAGATGTCGGAGCCTTCACCGCCCTCGCCGTCGCCGAAGAGGTGCGGCCCATACTGGTCAGGGATGCGTCCGAGAGCCGTAATGAGCTGAGTGGCGTGCTTGGTGAGGAAGATGTTGCCGCCAGTGTTGAGGTAGTTGGTGAGGTTGGAAATCACCTTCGAGTCGATTATTCCGGCCGGAAGATGGTCAACGCCCATACCTATGCCCACGCGGTCAATCTGAATCCAGAGTGCGGTGTATTCACTTGGCGACAGCGTGGTGAGCGTTGCCGGGGTGAACACCTTGCCGCTCTCGCCGTAGGTAGTTCTGAACCAAGCCACTGCGGCAGCCTCATCGTCGTCGAGGTCGGCCTCGTTGTCGGAGGGAAGAAGCATTGCCACCTTCGAACCCTGCAGCTGCGTGGCAAACGATTCGCCCTCTGATATGCGTCCGTCGGAGTATACCATCTTCACGGTGTAGATGAGTTGCTGGTTGGCAGGCTGCCTTTTGGCCACATAGGAGTCAACCACTCCGAGTCCGGTCATAAGGTCGTTGTTGCGATAGATGTTCACGCCGCTCTGCCCTTCGGCTGCGGGAAGCGTCCAGTTGAGCGTCACGGTGCGTCCCTCAACGCTACCCGTGAGGTTGCTTACCTTTGCGCTCTGCGCTGCCTCGGGAATGTCAACATCGGAGCACGAAGCCAGACATCCGGCCGACAAAGCAGCCGCAGCAGCGAATAATATGCTGAATATGTTACTTTTCATTGTTTTCATGATTTTTCGTTGAGTTCTTTATTTGTACAAACCGTTGGAGTTGTTCACCTCGTCGTAAGGCACGGGCAGATACAGTTCGTCGTCGCTTATCGAGTTGCCGGCATAGTAGCTGTGGTATTGTTGTTCGCTCTTCATGTAGGCGTTCACGGTCTGCACGGCGGTGTTCCAGCGCAGAAGGTCGAACCATCGGTTGCCCTCCATGGCGAGTTCAAGGCGGCGTTCCATGCGCAGAGCCTTGCGGGCATACTCCTGAGTCCACCCGTCCGACGGATAAAGCCCCACCTTATAGTTGGCATTAAACGGGTCGAGGTCTTGCGGCGTGTAGTTGCCGTCGATGGAGCGTGCCGCTTTCTGGCGCACCGAGTTGATGAGAGTGCGTGCCTCGTCGAGCTGCTTGTTCTGTTCGATGAGTGCCTCTGCCTTCAGAAGCACGATGTCGGCGTAGCGTATGAGGCAGAAGTTGAGAGCCGATGCACCCCAGGGGAAACCCTGCACCATGTCTGACGACGACGGGTCGATGAGTCCCTTCTTGCCCGAATACTCTCCGTAGATGTCGTAGGCACGGCACCATTTCTCGTTGTAGGTGTGTCCGCGGAACGGCATTCCGAGGCGGCCCACCGTGAAGTCGAGGCGCGGATCGACATTGCCCTCGTAGTTGTTCTCGCCGCTCGTGGTGGTCTTCACATAGTGTTCTGAGCCGTCGAGATAAGGCAGTCCGTTGTCGTCGGTGGCGAAAGCATCAACGAGGTTCTGGCTACCAAGGAAGAAATCGTCGCCAGTGCCGAAGAGAGAGCCTTCCGAATAGGTGGTGTTGAGCAGGTTCGACCAGTTTATGTGGGCGTTGTTGTTGGCCGTAGAGAACTGTATGGCCATTATCGACTCCTTCTTGTTGTTATATTCTATCTTCGAGAGGTCGCCGAAGTTGTCATACAGAGCATACTTGCCGCTGCCTATCACGATGTCGGCATATTTCTCCACACTGGCCCAGTCAGACGTGAATGCACACACCTTTGCCATGAGCGCGGCGGCCACATAGCGGTTGTAGCGTCCGGCCTGCTCCTGCGTTTCGGGCAGGGTTGCATAGGCATCGGCTATGTCTTGCTTGATGAAGCCGAACACCTGGTCGCGAGAATACTCATCGGCGCGCTTGCCGTTGGGGTCTTCGTTCTCGGTGAAATAGGGTATCTGCTTGAATATGCGTATAAGGTCGAAGTAGAAATAAGCGCGCAGCAGCTTCAGTTCGCCCATGAGCACGTCTTTCTGCGACACGTTGCTGTTGGCGATGGCATTCATTGCCTTGTGCACACGCGAAATGGCGTAGTAGTTGTTGCGCCACTTGTCGAGGGCCACGGCATTGTCGCTTGTCACGTTCGACACCTCTAGCTGGTGAATGTACTGTTCCATGGTTATGTCGCCGCCGCCCTTGAGCGCGTCGTCGGAACGCACGTCGAACACCCAGTTGGTGATTGGTCCGGCAAACGCCTCGTTGTTGCCGAAGAAGTGGGCTTCAAGTCCTGCGTAGGCGGCCGACATGAGTCCCTCTATCGACGAGTCGTCGAGCTGTGCCTCGGTAAAGCTTCCCGTGGGTTTGAGGTCGAGGAAGTCGTTGCACGATGAGAGCGTGAGCGACGAGCCTGCCACGGCTGCCGCCACAGCCATATATTTGAATTTATGTATTGTCCTCATATTTTCTGGTGTATGAATTGTTCTTGTTTAAGGTTACGACTTAGAATTGCAGGTTTACGCCGAGCGTGAACGTGTGCGAGCGCGGATAGGGGCCGCCGTCGTAGCGTGCGCCATAGGAGCCGAGCGGGAGCTCCGGGTCGAGGCCGGAGTAGCCGGTGATTGTAAACACGTTTTCCATTTGTCCGTATATGGTGAGTGCCGATGCGCCTATGCTCTTGAGCCACTTGGCGGGCATATCGTAGGAGAGTTTTATGAATTTCATCTTCATGTACGACCCGTCTTCCACGAAATAGGTTGACATGCGCGTCTCGTTGTTGTTGTCAGAGAGCGTGAGTGCCGGAATCGAAGACGAGGTGTTGCTCTCCGACCATGCGTTGAGTATGCTCTTGCCACGGTTTGTGGAGTTGCCGCCGTAGCTCATAAAGTCGAGCTGACGCTTGGTGTTGTTGTAGATGTCGAAGCCGAATTCGCCCGTGAGGAATGTGCTGAGGGTGAGGCGTTTCCACTTCACGCTGAGGTTAAGTCCCACTGCGAGGTCGGGGTTGGGGTCGCCAATGACGCACTGGTCGGCCTCGTTTATCACGCCGTTGCCGTCGATGTCGCGGTATTTCAGGCGTCCCACGCCCTTGCCCTGCTGCACCGCATGGTTGGCAACTTCGGTTTCGTTCTGGAATATTCCGTCAACAACATAGCCGTAGTACACGCCCATGGGCTGTCCTTCCATAAGTCGCACGTCGCCGCCAATGGTGTTGACGAAGTCGTTAAGCTTCACCACCTCGTTCTTATATTGCGACAGATTGAGGCTGCCGTTCCACGACCAGTCGCCGTATTGCGGCGAGTTGTAGGCCAGTGTCACTTCCCATCCGGTGTTCTTCATGTCGCCGGTGTTCATCCACTTGGTAGCGTTTTCGCCTGCCACCGACAGCACCGGGGGCTCGGTGAGCATGTCTTTTGTCTTTTTCCAATAATAGTCGAAGGTGAGGCTGAGCGAGTTGTTGAGCATGTAGAGGTCAACACCCAGGTTGGTTTGCGTGGTGGTTTCCCACTTGAGGTTGCGGTTTCCGGTTGATGCCACCTTTATTCCGCTCACCAGCGAGGTGTTGGTGCCGTTGAGGTCATACGATCCGTTGCCCGTGTCGTAGGCGTAGGTGGAATATGAAGCGTAGTTGCTCACCACGGCCGAGTTTCCGTTCTGTCCCCATGCGGCGCGTATCTTGATGTCGCTCACGACGTTGTTCTTGGGATAGAAATTCTCCTGCGAGAGTCGCCAAGCAGCCGAGAATGCCGGGAACACGCCCGAGTTCTGGTCGTTGGCAAGGCGCGATGTGGCATCGCGGCGCAGTGTTGCCGAGAACAGGTAGCGGTCGGCGTAGTTGTAGTCGAGCTTGCCGAAGAGCGAGAACAGTGCCCATTCGCTCGTTCCGCCGCCGTTGGTCTGCGTGCCTTCGCCCGAGTTTATCTGCATGTAGTTCACATCTTCGAAGGCATAGTTGTTGCGCCATGCCGACAAGTCCTGGTATTTGTATTTGATTGCTTCCGAACCCACGAGCACGTTGAAGTGGTGGTCGGGGGCTACGTCGAACATGTAGTTGGCCGTGTTGGTCCATGTCCACGTCTCGCCCTGCCCGTAGGCGCGGCTCATGGAGTTGACGTCAGACGATATAGCCTTGCGTGTGAGCGACTTGGAGAGATACTGTGTGTGGTCGAAACCGAAGTTGCTCTTGAGTGTGAGGCCCTTCACCGGCTTCACCTCAAGATAGGCGTTGCCGAAGATGCGCAGACTCTCGTTGGAGTCGTCGCGCCCGTTGTAGAGTGTCTGCACGGGGTTGGCGATGTCTGATTTCAGCACCTCCACCGGACTGGTGAACGACCCGTCGGCGTTGCGCACCGTGAGTCCCGGATGCTGACGCATGGCGGTGAACGGAATGCCACGGTCGTTCTGCGACGAGCATCCGCGGTTATACCACTTCGACACCATGAGATTTTCGCCCACGCTCACATAGCGCGAGATGTCGTAGGTGGAGTTGAGGCGTGCCGAGTAGCGGCGGTAGAAGGTGTAGTCAACGAGTCCGTCCTGGTTGATGTAGTTGCCCGAGAAGAGCATTGAGCCGCGTTTGCCGCTGTTGGCAACGCTTGCCGAGAGGTTGTGAGTCCATGCCGAGCTGTAAATCTCGTCCTGCCAATTGGTGTCGGGCAGCCCTGCCACGGTCTGAGGCGTGTCGCCGCTGCCATAGAAGGGGTGCGAAGGCTTCATGCCGGCATTCTTGGCGGCGGTCCAGTAAGCACGTCCCCACTCCTCGGTGTTGAGCATATCGTAGGTCTTGGCCACGGTCTGCAAGCTGGCGGCATAGTTCACATTCACGGTGAGCTTGTCGCCCTTGCCGCGCTTGGTGGTTATGATTATCACGCCATTGGCTGCGCGCGAACCGTAGATTGAGGCCGACGAGGCATCCTTCAGCACCTGTATCGACTCTATGTCGGCCGGGTTTATCGAGTTCATGTTCTCGGTTGTGGCAATACCATCGACGATGAGCAGCGGCGAGGAGCCGTTTATCGAACTCATACCGCGCACACGAATGGCTGCATCGCCGCCGCCCGGGGCAGCATCGGTCACTACCTGCACGCCGGCGAGCTTGCCCTGCATTGAGTTGAGAATGTTGGGGTCGGAGGCCGATACGGGTTCTTTAAGGTTCATCACCGACACTGCACCGGTGAGGTCGGCCTTGCGCTGCACCTGATAGCCGGTCACCACCACCTCGTTGAGCAGTTCGGAGTTGTCCTCCATCACCACGCTCACGTTCTGTGCAGCGCGCACCTCCTTGTTCTTGCATCCTATATAAGAGATGACAAGGGTTGTGCCTGGCTTGGCATCGAGCTTGAAGTTGCCGTCGATGTCGGTCACTGTGCCCACGCCGTTGCCGCCTTTCACCTTCACCGAAGCTCCGATTACCGGCTCGCCGTTCTTGTCGGTCACCCTGCCGCCCGTAGCGCCGCTCTGGCCGAAGGCACTTGTACCGGCGAGCAACAACATGCCCGCTAAAGCAAATTGCGTTTTTTTCATATTGTCTTTAATTATTTGGTTTAAAGTCTACTGCCCTCAATCGGGCAAAGTAAGGTTTTTTCACTATCGGCTGCAAATGTAGCCACAAAGCGTGCAAACCGTAAAAAAATATCGTTCATCGGGTGTAATTCTTGTTTCATGCAACATTTTTATAGTTTAATGAACGATTTTTGCAGCCCGACAAAACGTTCTTCGCCAATAGACGGATGCTTCGCGCCCATTGTGGGACAAACGGTGCACGCGCGCACCGCAGATGATGCACGCGCGCACGCCATTTGCCGCACACGCGCGCACCAAATGCCGCAACGGGCAAAGAAGAATGAGAAAAACCGTGGTTTTTATGGCAAAAATGTTGCAAACTACGTTTTTTGCAAGGTTATGAAACATTTTTTACACACACATTATATTATAGCGCATAACTTTGCACCACGGAATTGACGGAAGCCGAGGCCGCCACGGCGGCTAAGCAACCGCTATAATCCGTACATCGCTTCAAGTCTTCAAAACAAAACCAACAAGGCACTGCGATTTGCCTCAACAAACCTAACAACTTTAAAAAAACCTCATCATGAAGAAAAAAATTACGGGGCGCGCCGCCGTCACAGCACTGTTGCTCGCCCTCGCCACACACTCAGGGGCGCAAACGGCCCGTTTTCTAAGCAGCAACCACTGCATATACAACATAGAAAAGCGCGGCAAATGCCTGCTACTGCCCGTGCAGGAGAAGGCCGAAATGTGCAACGTGAAGGTGGTGGCCGACAACAATCAGGTGCAGTCGCTCAACGTGCGGCTCGCAAGCAACCACATTGATTATTATGTGCCGCTCTTCATCGAGAAATGGAGCGGCCGCAAACACCTCGCCCTCGACATACATGTGAACGGCACCTACCGCACCGACGGCGAGATAGCAGGCTTCACCTGCTGGAAAAACATGCGCACGGCCGACAGCTACGATGCCTCAAACCGCGAGGCATGGCGTCCGGCCTACCACCACACCCCGGCTTGGGGGTGGATGAACGATCCCAACGGCATGTTCTACAAAGACGGCGTGTGGCACCTCTACTACCAGCACAACCCCTACGGTTCGCAGTGGGAAAACATGACATGGGGCCATTCCACATCGACCGACCTCGTGCACTGGAAGTTTGAAGGCGAAGCCGTTGAACCCGACGCATGGGGCACGGTGTTCAGCGGTTCGGCCGTGGTGGACAACGACAACACGGCAGGCTACGGCAAAGGGGCCGTGGTGGCCATGTACACCGCCGCTGCCGAGAACCAGACGCAGTGTCTGGCCGTGAGCACCGACAATGGCAACACGTTTGCGCGACACGAGGGCAACCCGGTGATTACGGGCAATGTGCCCGACTTCCGCGACCCGCACATGTTCTGGAACGAAGATACCCGCCGGTGGAACATGATTCTGGCCGCCGGACAACAGATGAACATATACTCGTCGGACAACCTCAAGAACTGGACCTACGAGAGCTCGTTCGGCGCAGGCTACGGCTGCCACGACGGCGTGTGGGAGTGTCCCGACCTTATGAAACTGAAGGTGCGCGGCACCGACAAATGCAAGTGGCTGCTCATTTGCAACCTTAACCCCGGCGGACCGTTCGGCGGTTCGGCCACACAGTATTTCGTGGGCGACTTCGACGGCAAGACATTCACCTGCGAATCGAAGCCCGAAGTGACCAAATGGATGGACTACGGCAAAGACCACTATGCCACCGTGACCTTTGCCAACGCACCCGAAGGACGGCACGTGGCACTGGCGTGGATGAGCAACTGGCAGTATGCCAACCAAGTGCCTACGATGCAATACCGCTCGGCCAACTCCGTTCCGCGCGACCTCGACCTCTTCGAATACAACGGCGAAACCTACTGCGGCGTTACTCCGTCGCCCGAAATTACGGCGGCAAGAGCTGCCAAGCCCTCGAAACGGCTCACCAACACCTGCGAAGTGGTGCTCACCTTCAAGGGCGACGCCACCGTGGAGTTGGCCAACGCCAAGGGCGAGAAGGTGACAATGACCTACAATGCAAAGGCACAGACATTCACCATGGACCGCACCAAGAGCGGACGCGCCGACTTCAGCGACGATTTTCCGGCAGTGACAACGGCTCCCACTCTGGGCAAGCTCGCCACACTGCGCGTGTTTATCGACCGTAGCAGCATCGAGGCAATAGATGCCGAGGGAAAGATGTCTATGTCGAACATCGTGTTCCCCACGCAGCCCTACGACAGGCTGACGGTGAAAGGAAAAGCAAAATACACCATTTACCAAATAAACTAAGAAAACCTGAAATGAACAATTCAAACAAAATGGCACTGTTCCCGGTGATGCTCGCGTTCTTCACAATGGGATTCGTCGATCTTGTTGGCGCGGTGTCGAACAACATGCAGGAAGATTTCGGACTGAGCGACTCGGCTGCCAACTTCTTTCCCTCGCTCGTATTCTTTTGGTTTCTAATCTTCTCGGTGCCCACGGGCATGCTGATGAACCGCATCGGACGCAAGCGCACGGTGCTGCTCTCAATAGCCGTGACCACCATGGCAGTGCTGCTGCCTCTGTTCGACAGCTTCATGCCCACCAAGGAGAGCCAGTTGTGGCTCATGTATATATCGTTCTCGCTGCTCGGCATAGGCAACGCCATAATGCAGACGAGCATCAACCCGCTCGTGACAATGATTGTGAAGGGCCATTTGGCATCTACGCTCACCTTCGGACAGTTTGTCAAGGCCATAGCATCGTTCATTGCTCCGCTCATAGCGGCATGGGGCGCAACGACAACCGCACCACTGCTCGGACTGAGCTGGCGCATTCTCTTCCTCGTGTTCTTCGTGATAGGCATGGCGGCCACGCTGTGGCTCGGGCTCACCAAGATTGAGGAAGAACCCATTGAAGGCGAAGTATCGACCTTCGCGGGATGCTTCAAGATGCTCGGTTCGCCGCTCATCCTGCTCTCGTTCATAGGCATCATGTGCCATGTGGGCATCGATGTGGGCACCAATGCCGTGGCTCCCAAAATATTGCTCGAACGTCTAGGCACTGAAGGCGACACACTGAAGAACTTCGAATATGCCACATCGGTCTACTTCCTGTTCCGCACCGCTGGCTGTCTCACGGGTTCGATAGTGATGCGCAAGCTCAACATACGCACGTTCTTCACCGTTATTGTGCTTATGATGGCACTTTCGATGGTGGGCTTCGTGTGGGGAACAACCAAGTGGGAACTGTGGGCCGCCATTGCTCTCGTGGGCTTCGGCAACAGCAACGTGTTCTCGGTGGTGCTCTCGCAGGCACTGCTCTCGGCACCGGAGAAGAAGAACGAGGTGTCGGGACTTATGATAATGGGACTTTTCGGAGGCACGGTGTTCCCACTCGCCATGGGATGGGCAAGCGATGCCGCCAAGGCAGCCGGAGCAGCTTGTCCGCAGGCATGGGCCGCAGTGGTAATGGCAGTGGGCGTGATATATCTGCTCACCTACATCCCGAGAGTGAAACAATAACCGCGCGACTGTGACACACAGCAGTTGCAAAACAAATTACGAAAAAAAGAAACAAACATGGAAAAGAAATATGTAGTGGGCTTGGGCGAGGCACTCTGGGACGTGCTGCCCGAAGGCAAGAAACTCGGCGGCGCTCCGTCAAACTTCGCGTTCCACGCCGGACAGTTCGGCCTCAACTCTATTGCAGTGAGTGCCTTGGGCGAAGACCAACTGGCCGAAGAGACTGTGCAGCAGCTCGAAGAAAAGAAACTGAACTATTGCATGCCGCGCGTGCCCTACCCCACGGGCACGGTGCAGGTGGCTCTCGACGAGGAGGGCGTGCCTACATACGACATAAAGGAGAACGTGGCGTGGGACAACATCCCCTTCACCGACGAGGTGAAACACGTGGCCGAAAACACACGCGCCGTGTGCTGGGGCTCGCTCGCGCAACGCAATGCCACGAGCCGTGAAACGATTTACCGCTTTCTCGACACCACTCCCAACGACTGCATGAAGATTTTCGACATCAACCTCAGGCAGAATTTCTATACCAAGGAGGTGATTTGCGAGAGCCTAAAACGCTGCAACGTACTGAAGATAAACGACGAGGAACTTGTAACCATAGGCCGCATGTTTGGCTATCCCGGCCTCGACATCGAGAACAAGTGCTGGCTCATACTCGGCAAATACAACCTCGACATGCTCGTGCTCACCTGCGGTGTGAACGGAAGCTATGTGTTCACGCCCGGAGCGATGTCGTTTCAGGAAACGCCTAAGGTGGAAGTGGCCGACACGGTGGGCGCAGGCGACTCGTTCACCGGCACGTTCTGCGCCGCCATACTCGCCGGACTGCCGGTGGCAGAGGCACACAGACACGCCGTGGAGGTGAGCGCATTCGTGTGCACACAGAACGGAGCCATGCCGCAAGTGCCCGACACGCTGAAGAATTTTTGACTTCATTGATTATAGGTTTTCAGGCTGCCGCCTTCCTTGCTGTATCATACAGTCAAGGCAGGCGGTTTTGCCGTGTAGTTGAGTGACGATAAAAATGACTTAAGGCGTGTTCTGAAAATTCCACGCATTGTTAATATTTTTCTTTGGACGAATTGCTCTTTGCGTCTTTTAATATTTTATCCGATGAAACTTTCGCAATTGGCAAGTCCCGTAGGGTAGGGTTTTCAAAATCGATAAAATATTCTGCATTGTTTTTTGTAGAACAATAAACATAAAACGAGACATTACAATCATCAGCCCTGTAAGGGCGTAACAGTCGTAGCCCAGGGTGAGCCGTTTGCGAC
>CAVCLB010000024.1:0-32282 GCA_963602915.1 Dysosmobacter segnis
CCCTATCCTATAATATTCGCCCCATACTGGGGCAATGGAGTGCTAACCATGCAAATGGCAAAAGTAAGCCCCCAGGGGTTAGAAGTCTTATAAAGACCTGACTTTCCACGTTTTACAATGTTAGACCAATATTTAACCGGACACCAATAAAAGAAAAACGGCATTCCGCAAGCGTTGTATTTCTTGCAGAATGCCGTCAAAAACATATCCGGGCTTGCGCCCGCAGTTGTCATACATATTCCTTCACGGGCAGCTCGCCGTTGAGCGCACCGAGTGCGTTGAATGCCAGCGAAGCCATTTCTCCCTCGCCCGGCAGCACCGCCACGGGGGCGAGAAACTCCACCTGCTTTCTTATTTCCTCTACGCAATATTTGCTGTAGGCTATTCCGCCGGTGAGTATTATGGCCTCGGCCTTGCCCCACAGAGCCACTGCCATTGCGCCTATCTGTTTCGACACGGTGTAGAGCATGGCCTCGAGCACCTCGTGGAAGGGTTCTTCGCCGGCTTCGGCGCGCCGTGCTATCTCCTTCATGTCCTTCATGCCCAAGAGAGCCTGGCAGCCTCCGTTTCCGGCGAGCATCTTCATTATCTGCGCCTGCGAGTACTTGCCCGAGAAGCAGAGCCTCACGAGCTGGTCGGCGGGCAGTGTGCCCGATCGTTCCGGGGCTATGGGGCCGTCGCCGTTGAGGGCGTTGTTCACGTCGATTACGCGCCCCAGATGGTGTGCCGACACGCATATTCCGCCTCCGAGGTGTGCCACAATTATGTTCATGTCCTCATATTTCTTGCCCACGTTGCGTGCGTGTCGCCGTGCGGCGGCCTTGGCGTTGAGCGCGTGGAATATCGACTCGCGCTTCATGCAGGGCAGTCCGGTGTAGCGGGCGCGTGTCATTAGCTCGTCCACCACCACGGGGTCGGCCATGTAGGCAGGGCATCCGCATTGTTTGGCGATGTCGTCGGCAATGAGTGCCCCGAGGTTGCACACATGCTGTTGGCGCGCGTGGTGCAGGTCGTGCTTCATAAGTTCGTTCACCGAGTACACTCCGCCGTGCAGCGGCTTGAGCAGTCCGCCGCGTCCTATCACCGCGTCGAAGTTGAGCGGTATGCCGGCCTCGGCGAGCAGTTTGAGCACGAAGTCCTTGCGGTATTCATACTGGTCGTCCACGGTAGCAAACTGTTCCACCTCTTCCTGCGGGTGCAGTCCGTCGTTGGTCCACACCGCTTTCTCGTCTTCATAAACGGCCACCTTCGTCGAGGTGCAGCCTGGGTTGATGACAAATATACGTTTCATGTTACTTGTTGTTGTTTCTCACTTGTCGCAGTCGTGCCCTGCTGTGGCTGCGCTGAGGCACGCCACGGCGAGGCTGTAGAATTTGGAGTCGGCCGAGTCGGCGCGCGATGTCACCACCACGGGTGCCGTGGTGCCGGCGAGCATGCCTGCCACTGTAGCGTGGGCAAACAGTGTTATCGTCTTGTAGAAGGTGTTGCCGGCCTCGATGTCGGGGAATATTATGATGTCGGCGCGCCCGGCCACCTGTCCCTTTATGCCTTTTATGGCCCCGCTTTCGGCGTCGCACGCCGTCTTCACGTCCATTGGTCCTTCCACAAAGGCGTTGCCGTAGCGTCCGGCGGCGGCGTTCTCGCGCAGCTGAGCGTAGCTTATTGTCTGCGGAAACTTCTCGCTTGTCTTCTCGGTGCAGTGCGTGAGTGCCACGCGCGGACATTCTGTCCCGGCAATGCGCCGGCATGTGTCGGTGGCGTAGGCGGTCATGGCATCAAACTGTTCGGTGGTGGGGTAGGGAATGACGGCCGCGTCGGTGAAGAACAGCAACCTCTCCATGCCCGGTATTTCGGCCACGGCAATGTGTGTGAGCACATGCCCCGGCTCGAGCAGTCCGCACTCCTTGTTGAGCACGGCACGCAGCAGGTTGTCGGTGTTGAGCGTGCCTTTCATGAGCACCCCGGCGCGCCCTGAGCGCACTTCGGCCACTGCCTTGCGTGCAGCGTCGTCGTCATCGTCGGCGGCCACGAGGCTTATGCTCTCCGGATAGAGTGCTTGCAGGCGTGCGGCGACCTCGGTCTTGCTGCCCGAAGTAACGAGTGTGAACTCGGCGAGATGCCCGGCGGCGGCACGCGCCACCACTTCTTCGGTGTGCGAGTCGGCCGGACTGGCCACGGCCACGCGCACTCTTTTCCCCGTAAGGCGCAGCCGTTCGGGCAAGGTGTTGAATTGGGTTACAGGTTCCATCAGTATGTAGATTTTTTCGTTTGATATGTCGTTTCACACGCTGCACATTCAGTTCGTCTGCTTTCGCCAATGGCTCTCAAACAGAGTGATGTTGTGTGTTTTTGCTCATTTAGGGCATCTTTGTGCAAAGATAGTGCATGTTGGGTGAATGGCAAAACAAAACTTACACTTTTTTACTGGTTTTCCATTTCTGCCGTCTCGCACACCGCCGCTAGGTTACATATTGAACAAAAAATATGACAAATCGGATATTTCGTAAAGACCACGCTTTCATTTCATGCCGCCGGGGCAGTTTTTGCGCATTGACGGATATTTTGTAAATTTGCAAGCGTAGGGCCATATCCGCCCCACACCGTTAGCAACGAAAAACCATCAAGCGATGACCACCCAGGAATTCATATTACTCCATGCCGACGACGACGTGCGCCGCCTTGCCCTGCAAGCCGCGCGTTGTCCCGATGTAGACATGCCCTACGCCCTCGACCAGATTGCCGGGCGGCAGACGGCACGCCGCAAACTGCCCTCATGGGCTGCCGTCGACGGCATGATCTATCCGCCCCGCATCTCCATGGAACAGTGCTCCTCCGAACCGGCGGCACGCTACAAGGCCGCCCTTGTGGCCCGTCTGCTCAAAAGCGCGGGTGTGGCCCGCAGCGAGGCCACCCTTGCCGACCTCACCGGCGGCTTCGGCGTAGACTTCTCTTTCCTCGCCCCGCTCTTTGGCCGGGCACTTTATGTGGAGCGCAACGAACAACTCTGCAGCGTGGCCTCGCACAACTTCGGCAAGCTCGCCCTGACGCATGCCACCGTGAAGTGCGCCCAGGCCGAGGATATTCTTGCGCAGATGCCCCGCCACACGGTGATATTCCTCGACCCGGCGCGGCGCGACACCCACGGCTCCAAAACCGTGGCCATTGCCGACTGCACACCCGATGCCGCCGCGCTCATGCCTCAGCTCGCCGCCAAGGCACGCTTCGTGGTGATAAAGCTCTCGCCCATGCTCGACTGGCACAAGGCCGTGTGCGACCTGGGAGAGACGGTGATTGAGGTGCACATCGTGTCGGTAGGCGGCGAGTGCAAGGAACTGCTGATCGTGGCCGACACCTCGCTGCTGACCAATGGAGCTGAACCTAGCTCTGCAACCGAGCCGCAGCCAACGGCCGCCGGCACTATTGATGTGGTGTGCGCCGACATCTCCAGCCATGCCAAAAACGCCCTTCCCGCGGCCGGAAACACTCTGCCTGCCGTGCATACATTCGCCTTCAAAACCGCAGCAGGCGGCACGCTGCCACAGCAGGGAGTGCCCGTCGCGCCGCTGCCACAGCCGCCTTTCTTTCTCTATGAGCCGGGGGCTGCCGTGATGAAGGCCGGGTGCTTCGGCACACTCGCCCGGAGCTACTCGCTCTCGGCCATTGCCGCCAACAGTCATCTGTTCTTCTCGGGCGCGGAGTGCAACGACTTCCCCGGTCGCCGCTTCACCGTCTACGCCGTCACCACCATGAACCGACGCCTTTTGCGCACCGCCCTCGACGGCGTGGCAAAGGCCAACGTGGCCGTGCGCAACTTCCCGCTCTCGGCCGACGCACTGCGACGCCGCCTGAAACTAGCCGACGGCGGCGACACCTACATATTCGCAACCACCGCCGCCGACGGCTCTCATGTGCTGTTGTTGGCGCGAAAGTGAAAAACTATCATAAAATAATGTGCATTATTTGCGCTTTATGCTTAATTTCAGTACTTTTGCAATTTTAAAGAGACTACATCGTAACACATGCACTGGCAGCACGGAAACCAATCGGCACCGCGCCGCCGCCAAGAAACGAAGAAAACTTACACCAAAATGGCATCAGTTGAAATAAGGAAAGTGGAGTCGCGTGCCGACCTCAGCACTTTCATCGATTTCCATTACGACCTTTACAAAGACAGTCCATACGACGCGCCCAACCTCTACACCGACGAGGTGAACACACTGCGCAAAGACCGCAACGCCGCGTTCGATTTCTGTGAGGCCGAGTATTACATGGCCTTCCGCGACGGCAAGATGGTGGGCCGTGTGGCCGCCATAATCAACCACCACGCCAACGAGAAGTGGAACTGCCGACAGGTGCGTTTCGGTTGGATCGACTTCGTGGACGACCGCGAAGTGTCGGCCGCGCTCATAAAGGCCGTCGAAGACTACGGCCGCTCGCACGGCATGACCGAGATTGTAGGCCCGCTAGGCTTCACCGACATGGACCCCGAGGGAATGCTCACCATGGGCTTCGAGGAGCTCGGCACCATGGCCACCATATACAACTACCCCTACTATCCGCAGCACATCGAGGCCATGCCCGGGTGGGTTGTTGACAACAACTATGTGGAATACAAGCTCTATGTGCCCGAGAAAATGCCCGAGAAATATGCCAAGGTGGCCGAAATGATACAGACACGCTACGGACTCAGAGTGAAGAAACTCACCCGGAAAGACGTGTTTGAAGGAGGCTACGGGCGCAAGATATTCGAAATAATCAACGCCACGTTCGACCAACTCTACGGATATTCCACGCTCACCGACCGACAGATCGACCAGTATGTCAACATGTATTTGCCCATGGCCGACCTCAATCTCGTCACGCTCATCGAAGACTCCACCGCCGACAACAAGGTGGTGGGAGTGGGCATAACCATTCCCTCGCTCACCAAGGCACTGCAGAAATGCCGCCGCGGACGCCTCTTCCCCTTCGGATGGTGGCACATCGTGCAGGCATTGAAGCGTCACAAGACCAAGATTGTTGACCTGCTTCTCGTGGGCATACTGCCCGAATACCGGTCGAAGGGAGCCAACGCGCTGCTCTTCTACGACCTCATCCCGCGCTACCAGGAGTATGGCTTCGAGTGGGGCGAGACCCATGTCGAAATGGAAACCAACGAGAAGGTGCAGAACCAGTGGGGGCCGCTCGACCCCGTGCAGCACAAGCGACGCAAGTGCTACAAGCGCGACATAAAGTAAAGCGCGCCACACCCACGGCCGGCAACGGCTCCGCCGCGCCGCCGCAAACAAACCCCAAGTGAAAAATGAGACAGAAATGAACGAACAGAACGCCGTTACCTACACCGACGAGAACATACGACACCTCTCCGACATGGAGCACGTGCGCACCCGTCCAGGTATGTACATAGGCCGTCTCGGCGACGGAAACCTGCCCGAAGACGGCATCTATGTGTTGTTGAAGGAGGTGGTTGACAACTCCATCGACGAGTTCAAGATGAACGCAGGCAAGCGCATCGAAGTCGATGTAGACGACCGTCTGCGCGTTTCGGTGCGCGACTACGGCCGAGGCATACCGCAGGGCAAGCTCGTAGAAGCCGTCTCGGTGCTCAACACCGGCGGAAAATACGACTCCAAGGCGTTCAAGAAAAGCGTCGGACTCAACGGCGTGGGCGTGAAGGCCGTCAATGCCCTCAGCGCAAAGTTCACCGTAAGCTCCTTCCGCGACGGCAAGGTGCGCACCCTGCAGTTTGAGAAAGGAGAACTGAAAGGCGATACCACCACCGACACTACCGACGAAAACGGAACTTACATACACTTCGAGCCCGACCCGACACTATTCGTTGGCTACTCGTTTCACGACGACATCGTTGAAACGATGCTCCGCAACTACACCTATCTCAACTCCGGCCTAACCATAATGTATAACGGCCGCCGCATAATCTCGCGCAACGGACTGGCCGACCTGCTCACCGACACGATGACAACCGACCCCCTCTATCCCATAGTGCACATGAAGGGCGACGACATCGAGATAGCATTCACCCACACAAACCAGTATGGCGAAGAATACCACTCCTTCGTAAACGGACAGCACACCACCCAGGGCGGAACCCATCAAAGCGCGTTCAAGGAGCACATTGCACGCACAATAAAGGAATTTTTCTCTAAAAACTACGAATACACCGACATCCGCAACGGTCTGGTGGCAGCCATTGCCATCAACGTCGAAGAACCCATGTTCGAGAGCCAGACCAAGATTAAGCTCGGATCGCAGCAGATGTCGCCCGGAGGCGAGAGCATAAACAAGTGCGTGGGCGACTTCGTGAAGCGTGAAGTGGACAACTATCTGCACATACATGCCGATGTCGCCGAGACAATGCAGCAGAAGATAACCGAAAGCGAGCGCGAACGCAAGGCCATGGCGGGCGTAACCAAGATAGCACGAGAGCGTGCCAAGAAGGCCAACCTGCACAACCGCAAGCTGCGCGACTGCCGCATACACTACTCCGACGCCAAGAACGACCGCAAAGAAGACTCCTCAATATTCATCACCGAGGGCGACTCGGCAAGCGGATCAATCACCAAGAGCCGCGACGTAAACACCCAGGCAGTGTTCTCGCTGCGCGGAAAGCCGCTCAACTCGTTTGGCCTTACAAAGAAAGTGGTGTATGAAAACGAGGAATTCAACCTCCTTCAGGCCGCCCTCGACATCGAAGACGGGCTCGACACACTGCGCTACAACAAAGTAATCGTGGCCACCGATGCCGATGTCGATGGCATGCACATACGCCTGCTCATCATTACTTTCTTCCTGCAGTTCTTCCCCGACCTCATCAAGAAAGGCCACGTCTATGTGCTGCAGACACCGCTCTTCCGCGTGCGCAACCGCCGCACCAAAATCAAGGACAAGAAAGTGGTGGCCGAAGCCGATGCCCGCCTCACCGGAAAGGAGCGCAAGGGCGACTTCATAGTGCGCTACTGCTACAGCGACGAAGAACGCCAGCGTGCCATACACGACCTTGGTCCCGACCCGGAGATAACCCGATTTAAAGGTCTCGGCGAAATCTCGCCCGACGAATTCGTGCATTTCATCGGGCCCGACATGCGCCTAGAGCAGGTCACACTGCACAAGACCGACCAGGTGCAGAAGCTCCTCGAATACTACATGGGCAAGAACACCATGGAGCGGCAGAACTTCATCATCGACAACCTAGTGGTTGAAGAAGACCTGCCCGAGGACGACAAAAACCTCATTGACGACTGAAACACATCACAACGATGAAACACCACCACAACAAAGCGGCGGCAGCCATGCTGGCGCTGCTTCTTTTTTTGCCAATCACGGCGGCCGCGCAGCTGCGCTTCAACTTCGGCGAAAACAGTCCGCTGCGCAAACTTCAGGTGGCCGAAATGGCCATAAGCAACCTCTATGTCGACTCCGTGGCCGAGCAGGAACTCGTTGAAGACGGCATACGCGGGATGCTCAAGATGCTCGACCCGCACTCCTCCTACACCACAGCACGCGAAACCAAGGCCATGAACGAGCCTTTGCAGGGATCGTTCGACGGCATCGGCGTGCAGTTCAACATGGTAAACGACACGCTTCTAGTCATCCAGCCCACTCCCAAAGGGCCGTCGGCCAAGAAGGGAATACTTGCCGGCGACCGCATAGTGCTTGTCAACGACACCGCCATTGCGGGCGTGAAGATGCCCCGCGACAAGATAATGCGCCGCCTGCGCGGCCCACGCGGCACCAAGGTGAAGCTCGGCGTGGTGCGCCGTGGAGTGCCCGGTGTGCTCACGTTCGAGGTCGTTCGCGACAAGATACCCGTCAACACCATCGATGCCGCCTACATGATACGCCCCGGAGTGGGCTATGTGCGCATAGGCAGTTTCGGTGCAACCACCTACGGCGAGTTTATGACGGCGGTAGATTCGCTGCGCCACAGCGGAATGAAAGACATCATCATCGACCTCCAGGACAACGGCGGAGGCTATCTGCAGGCCGCTGCCCAGATAGCCAACGAGTTCTTGAAGAAAAACGACCTCATAGTCTACACGCAGGGCCGCGCCGCATCGAGGCAGGAATACCGTGCCCGCGGCAACGGAAACATACTCTCGGGCCGCGTCATAGTGCTTGTGAACGAATACACGGCATCGGCTGCCGAAATCGTGAGCGGCGCGCTGCAAGACCAGGACCGGGGCATCGTTGTGGGGCGGCGCACCTTCGGCAAGGGTCTGGTGCAGCGTCCCATCGAGTTTGACGACGGCTCCATGATGCGCCTCACCATTGCCCACTATTACACGCCAGCAGGCCGCTGCATACAGAAACCCTACCAGAAGGGCGACATCGAAGACTATGCCCAGGACATAGAGAAGCGTTTCAAGCACGGCGAACTCTACTCGGCCGACTCCATACACTTTGCCGACTCGCTCAAATGCTACACCCTTCGCCGTCACCGCGCGGTGTATGGCGGCGGCGGAATAATGCCCGACCACTTCGTGCCGCTCGACACTTTGCAGTACACCGCGTTCCACCGCCAGCTCGTGGCACGCGGCATTGTGGTCAACGCCACACTGCAATATGTTGACAACCACCGCAAAGAACTGCAGCGGCGGTATGCCGATTTCGGCGCGTTTGAGCGCACATTCGAGGTGCCGCAGGCCGAGGTAGATTCCATGATAGCCAAGGCTGCAGCGCAAAAGCTCGTTCCGCGCGACGACAACGAGCTGCGCCTCACCCTGCCGCAGCTCAAAATGCAGTTCAAGGCACTCGTTGCCCGCGACATCTGGGACATGAGCCAGTATTTCCAGATAATCAACCAAGGAAGCCACATAGTGCAGCGTGCACTCGCCGTTCTCGACGGAAAGGACGACTGACACGCACCGATGGACGCCCAACCGTAGGCGAAGCGTGGGACATTTGTGTGGAAATATAGAAAAATCAGACACTTAACATAGCTTAAAAAACAAGGCGGATTGGAAACTTCCATATTGTATGGAGTTTTCAATCCGCCTTTTTGTTATATCTTTGCAACACTTCTGCAAAAGGTGTTGCAGCTTTGCCGCGTGCCGTTGCACGGGCATTCTGCGTGTCGCAGGAGAATATGTATGAAACGAAATGCAATGAAAACACTTTTTAAAAACGCCTGCACGGCTGCCGTGTGGGCACTTGTCGGCGTGGCCACGGTGCCGCAGCCGTTGCGGGCTGCCGACAAGATTGTGCCGCTGAAATACGGCGACATGAACTCGTGGACGGTGCGCAACATACACGAGTCGGCCGTGATAGGCGGAAAAACAAAGACCCTCTACGAGGTAGGGCCGTCGCAGACAATCACGGGCAACACTCCCTACAAGAACCAAGGCGGTTCGCCGTGGGGCACATCAAACGTCATGGCCAAGGTGATGGGCGTGGTGAAGACCAACAACTCGGTGTCGCGCGAGCGGCGCGGCGACGGATGGTGCGCCAAGATGGAGACCCACATCGAGACGTGCCGCGTGCTCGGACTGATGAACATCAACGTGCTCGCCGCCGGATCAATGTTTCTCGGCGACGTGAAAGAGCCCATCACCGGCACCAAAGACGGTCCCAAGGCCATAAACTGGGGCATTCCCTTCACCCACCGCCCGCGTGCCCTGCGCTACGACTACCGCGTGCACGCCCCCGGCAACACCATGCGCGTGAAGCAGACAGGTTTCAGCAAACCGTCGTCGGTGCCCGGAAAAGACTGCTGCATCACGGTGCTCTACCTGCAACACCGGTCGGAAGATGCCAAAGGCAACATCACTGCCCTGCGCGTGGGCACTATGGTGGTGAAATATTCTGCATCTACGCAGGGATGGATTGACGGCGCAACCTACGAGATACACTACGGCGACATCACCCACACACCCGGCTACGACGCCGCCACCATGGGCTTGCGCACAACCGACTATGCGCGCAACTCACATGGCAAGAGCGTGCCCGTGCGCGAAGTGGGGTGGGCCAGTGCCACGGCCGTGCCCACGCATCTCGTGCTGCAGTTCTCGTCGAGTCACGGCGGAGCCTATGTGGGCACGGTGGGCAACACCTTTTGGGTGGACAACGTGGCCCTCGTCTACTGACATCGCCGCGCCGCCTCCGGCATAATAAAGCATTCGCCTTCGGCATAAGTGACGATAAAAAAATAAATTGGTATGATTTGAGAACTGTAGAAATACATCTACCTATGGTTGTTCTGCTCATCTTTTTGGCTGTTTTGGTCTCTTTCATCGGTCACATAGCCCGCTATGCTCCCTCTTCAAGAACCCAAAACATCTCAAAAATATAAGCCGCAAATCATACCAACTTGTTTTTTCACCGTCACTAAGAAACGAAAAACCCTGCTATGCAAAAATATCTTCGACATGCAACCCCGTGGCTCATCTACGCCATTGCCGCCCTCGCCTTGCCCAACATAGCCCTCTGCGCCACCGAGCACATGCCGTGGTGGGCCTGCGCGGCAGGCGTGCTTCTGCCCGTTGCGGTTTATGCCCTGCTTATAACCCTTGTGCGCAAGCCCGGCAAGGCCGTGTGGATGTGCTTTCCGCTCGTGTTCTTTGCCGCCTTCCAAACGGTGTTGCTCTTTCTCTACGGGCGCGGCGTGATAGCCGTCGATATGTTTCTCAACCTCGTTACCACCAACCCCGGCGAAGCCATGGAACTGCTCGACAACCTCGTGCCTGCCATTGCCGTGGTGGTGGCCGTGTATGTGCCGCTGCTCGCCGTGGCCGCTGTGGCGTGGCGGCGAGGCATAGAGTGGAGGCCTGACTATCGCCGGCGCGTGCGCCGATGGGCACTGTGTGTTGCCGCGTGCGGCCTTGCCGTAGTGTCGGTGTGCCGGGTGTGCGCCCCCGGCGACGATGTGGCCGATGCTGATGAAGGCAATGCCCCGACCCGATTCGCCTACCGCGTGACCGACCATCTCTATCCCGTCAACGTGCTTTACAACCTCTGGCTTGCCGTGCAGCGCACCCGTGCCACCGCACACTACCGCGCCGACGTGGCCACATTCAGGTTTGGCGCGCGCCCAACCCACGCCGCCGACAGCAGCGAGGTGTATGTGCTTGTGATAGGCGAGACGGCACGCGCCGTCAATTTCCAACTCTACGGCTACGCACGCCCCACCACGCCGCTGCTCGCAGCCACGCCCGGCATCAACGTGTTCAGGGGAGTCTCCTCGCAGTCGAACACCACCCACAAGAGCGTGCCCATGCTCCTTTCGGCCGCCACGGCATCCCACCACGACCGGCTCTACCGCGAAAAGGGCCTCATTGCGGCCTTCCGTGAAGCCGGATTCCATACAGTTTTCCTCTCGGCACAGAAACCCAACCACTCGTTCATCGACTTCTTCGGTCAGGAGGCCGACGAATGGCGGTTTGCCGAAGACCTTGATGCGGCGCAACCCGGCGACATGCAGCTGCTGGCATGCGCCGCCCGGGTGATGGACTGCCGCCGACGCAAGCAGCTCATAGTGCTCCACACCTACGGGTCGCACTTCAACTACCGCGACCGCTACCCTCGCAGCCAAGCTTATTTCCGCCCCGACGCGCCCTCAACTGCCGCCGCCGACAACCGCCCCGCGCTCATCAATGCCTACGACAACACCATAAGGCAGACCGACCGGCTGCTGCACTCGCTCATAACAATGCTCACCCGACGCGGATGCGCCGCCGCAATGATCTACACGTCAGACCACGGCGAGAACATCTTCGACGACCGTCGGCAACGGTTTCTGCACGCTTCGCCCGTGCCTTCGTTCTTCGACACCAACGTGCCGCTCATCATTTGGACATCGCCTTCCTACCGCCGCCAGTACCGCCAAGAGGCCGCTGCCCTGCAAGCCAATTGCAACAAGGGAGCTGAGAGCAGCGTGTCGGTGTTTCACACCATGCTGCAGATGGCCGGGATAGACGCTCCACAGCGCAACGACACCCTCTCGCTCGCATCGTCATGCTACCGCATGCGCCGCCGACGCTATCTCGACGACCACGACCGCGCCGTGACATTCAGAGCCGCAGGCATGACCGAACTCGATTTCCAACAGTTCCGCCGCCACTGCACCACCGGATATTGACGCGCTGGGAAATGCAAATGTCTTTACAAAATTTAACATCGTCAACCGCGTGAGAATGCCCGCGAAAGCCACACACAAACCGCCGTGCGCTTTTGCGGGCATTCTCGTTGATTATGATGTAAGTTGTTGTAAAACAATATTTTATTATGAATTATAAGACGATATAGACTATACGATGAAGTAGAAAACGCCCCTTGAATGTGCAACAAAGCCTTTGTTGCGGGGCGAACAACCCTTGTTTGGACAGCGACAAAGGCTTCCCTGCCCACGCCGTAGAGCCATTTTGTGCGGCAAACAAGCCTTGTTTGCCGCACGGCGGTGCAACGGTAGGGTCGCAAAGCGGGCGTGCAGCACCGCTAAGCAGGCTTCATTCACGCCCCGGCACGCCTGGATGCCCGCGCTGCGCTGCACAAAAAATTAAGTTTATTTAATGCACCTCACTCCGCGCAAAGCCGTGCATTATGCTTAACTTTGCATATTGGATATTTCTTTACTGTAAATTAGGGCATTATGTCATGTCCCGCTTTAACTCTGTCAACCGGCTACCAGCCGATTTCCGGGCATCGCCTGAACACCAGTCTCCCATACCGACCATAACCAATTAATATATACAACAAAATCAGATTTCTTATGAAAAAACCCAACCTCCGACTTGTGTCGCTGTCGCTTGCGGCAGCTGCAGCCCTCGGCACCACTGCCTCTGCTGCGACCCAGACACCTGCCGGCCAGACGCTGAATGTGCAAGACGCGGGCACGCAAGTCACCCCCGCCATGCGCGCGCTGCTCGACGGCGTGGCCATTCTCAACGGCAAACCTACGGCCACGGTGCACCGCGACGGTGCCGCACAGCATGCCGGCGCGCAATTCATCACCCCGCTCAAGGCTGCGGCACGCGCCGCCAGCCGCACACTGTGGGGCTATCTGTCGTCGTTCACCGAGTGGCCCACCGCGAGCTGCACCTACGGCTACATGTCGTTCGACGCTGCTACGGCGTCAAGCTTCGCCGATTTGAAAACCGAGTCGGCCGACCGCTACATGATGCCCAACGGCGGAGGCGCGCTGGTTGACGGAGTTTACAACGGAGTGAACTACAAACTCGACGGCTCGTCGCTCACCATCACCCACTACCAGTATGACACACGATCCAACTGGGGCAGTCTTATAGTGCCCGAAACGGTTTCGTCGGCCGGCCTCATAGCCACCGAGACGGCATCGAGCAAATACACGGGCAAGGTGTACGGACAGTTCTACACCACCGACATGATGTCGTTTGAATACGGCGTGATTGACTACGACAAGCTTACACGCACCACCATAGGAGCCGCCGAGGTGAAGATGGTGGCCATGGGCGTGTCGAGCGAGGAGAAACTCTACGGCGTGGGAGCCGACGGCTACCTCTATCTCATCGACACCACCACCGGAAAGGAAACCAAGATAGGCTCCACGGGAGTGTATGTGGCCACTGCCTCAAACCGCACGGCAGGGCAGAGCGGCGAAATCGACCAGGACGACGACACGTTCTACTGGGCTTGCATCGACGCCGACCAGCACGCCGCGCTCTACACCGTTGACCTCGCCACCGGGCGGGCAACCAAGCTCGCCGACTTCCCGGCACAGAACCAGGTGCTCGGCATGGCCGTGCCCGACGCCGTGCCCGACGCTGCGGCACCTGCAATGCCCACATCGCTCGCCGCCACCTTCGACGGCGCGTCGCTCAACGGCACTATCAGCTTCGGCGTGCCTGCCAAGACCTACGGCGGACAGACACTCTCGGGCAACGTGAACTACACCGTGCGCTCGGGCGCAAAGATTATAGCCGAAGGACAGGCAGCTGCCGGTGCCACCGCACAGGTGAACGTCACCGCCCCCGAAGGCCCCAACTATTTCAGCGTTACACTGTCCAACGCCGCCGGAAAGAGCATAGCCGCCAAGACCACTGCCTATGTGGGCTACGACCAGCCCAGGCAGGTGTCGTTTGCACGCATGTCGCTCAACGCCTCAACGGGCGTGGCCACAGTGACATGGGGCAAGCCCTCGGCCACCGTTAACGGCGGTTATATGGGCACTATCAGCTACGACGTGGTGCGCTATCCCGGCGCAGTGAAAGTGGCCGAAGCCACCACCGCCACGCAATGCACCGACCAGCTGCCTTCGGGCAAGCTCGGCAACTACTACTACGGCATCACGCCCATCAACGGCACTCAGCGCGGACAGGAACGCTTCACCGCCGCCAAGAGCTACGGCGAGAGCCTAGAACCCACGTTCACCGAGACATTCGACAGCGAAAACGCCTTCGACCTCTTCACCACCATCGACTCCAACGGCGACGGAACAACATGGGACTGGTCGGAAGAACGCCAGTGCGCACGCTATCAGGCAAGCACCACCAAGGCTGCCGACGACTGGCTCGTAACGCCGCCCGTGCACATGCTGAAGAACCACCGCTACACCGTGTCGTTCAAGGCACGCAACTCTATGGGCTATTTCACCGAGACCATCGAGGCTAAATATGGCAACGGCGCTGCCGTGGCCAACCTCACCGAGACCTTCGCTGCCGCCACCGAGCTCAAGGACACCAAGTTTGTGGAGTTCTCGCGCACCATCGATTCCGACTCCGACCATAAGTTCTACCTCGGCATACACGCCATAAGCGACAAGAACATGGCCTACATCTATGTAGACGACATCACCGTGACCGACGAGGGATGCCTCGACGGACCAGCAGCGGCATCGGCATTCACCGCCACTCCCGACGCCTCGGGAGCACTGCGCGCCGACATTAGCTTCACACTGCCCACCAAGACAGTGGCCGGCAATGCGCTCACGGCAGTGAAAAACGTAACGCTCTCGCGCGACGGCGTGGCCGTTAAGGAGTTCGGCGCACAGCAGCCCGGCGCAACTATCACCTATACCGACAATGCACCCGCCGACGGTTTCAACACCTACACAGTGGTGGCCGAGTCGGAAGCAGGCGCAGGCACCACAGCCACCTGCCGCCAGTATGTGGGCACCGACGTGCCCTCCGCACCTCACGACGTGCTCGCTGCCGACAACATCACATCGGTTGCCCTCTCGTGGGACGCTGCCTCTGCCACCGGTGCCAACGGCGGCGCGGTGGTGACATCCGACGTTACATATAACATCTACCGCGTGCACGAGGCCGACGGCAACGTCAACACCCAGCTCGTGGGCACATCGCAGACACCTGCCTACACCGACAACACGCCCACAACGGGCGGTAGCCAGCAGCTGCGCCGCTATGCAGTGGCCGTGCGCAACGCCAAGGGCGAGAGCACGATGACCACCGCACGCCCCATAATCTCGGGCGATGCCTACGCCTTCCCGTTCGTGTCGGGATGCGGCGAGGGCGACGACGAGAAACTCTGGTGGACTGCCGACGACACCGATGCCAACGGCTTCACGTTCAACACGCAGCTCTCTGCCGACGGCGACTCGCACTGTCTCTCGTTCACTTCCTATGCCAAGGGCGGCACGGCAAGCATAAGCACGGGCAAGATAGCACTCTCGGGAGCTGCTTCGCCGGCCGTGGTGTTCGCCCATCTCACCGACGATGCGGCAAGCACCATTGATGTCTACGCCTCGCGTCCCGACGGTTCGGCAGCGCAACTCATAGGCACCGTGGCCTACACCTCGGCCACCGCCGACAACAGCTGGCACCGCGCCTCGGTGAAGATACCCGCCGAAATGGCTTCGCTGCCCTATGTGATACTCACCTTCAAGGCCACCGCCGGACAGTATAAGAGCGTGCGCATCGACGATGTCAACGTGCGCAACGCCTATGCCAACGACTTGGCCGTGAGCCTCAACGTGCCCGAATCGGTTATGAAGGGCGAGAACACCACCGTCACGCTCACCGTGGCCAACAACGGCGACAAGGCCGCAAAGGGCTACAAGGTGACGCTGCGTGCCGACGGAAAGACCCTCATGCAGCAGACAGTGAGCGATGAGCTGGCCGCTCTCGAAAGCCGCTCGTTCACCACCGAAATCACCACCGACGCATCGTCGAAGGCCGATGCCATAAGTCTTGAGGCTTCGGTTGAATATGCTGCCGACGAGAACACCGCCGACAACACGGCTTCGGCCGAGCTGAAGCTCACCGCATCGGACATTCCCACACCGCAAGACCTCACCGCAACGCAGACCCAGGGCACGATAACGCTCAACTGGACAGCACCGCAACCGGCAAGCAAACGCGTGAGGGAAGGCTTCGAGAAATACGACAACTGGACTATCGACGCCTTCGGCTCATGGACTACCTACACCTCGAAGAAAGGTTCCACCACCGGCGGACTGTGGGGCTCGATGGGCATGCCCTTCCCCCACGAAACCGAGAAATACACCTACATCGTGTTCAATCCCGAGTCAATCCAGGAAGGCATCACCTCTACCAACTCCTCAATCAAGCCCCACGGAGGCGACAAGTGCCTCATGTCGATGTGGAGCCGCGAGGGTAGCAACTATCTGCCCACCGACGACTGGCTCATCTCGCCCATGCTCTCGGGCGAGGCACAGACGGTGATGTTCTGGGTGAACAACGCCCAGTCGAACATGGACAACATACGCTATCCGCAGACATTCGAGGTGCTCTACTCCGACGGCGGCAACAGCGCATCTGAGTTCAAGCGCATCTCCAGCTACACACACAGCGGCGGTGCATGGGAAGCCTACACTGCCGACGTGCCCGACGGAGCCAACTACTTCGCCGTGCGCTGCACCACCAACAGCGACGATGCCTACATATTCCTCCTCGACGACGTGATATACTACGGCGGCTATGGCAAGCTCAGCGGCTTCAACGTCTACTGCAACGGTGAACTTGTGAAGCAGCTCGGCGCCGACGAAACGCAGGCCACCTTCACGTTCGACCCCACAGTGTGGCACCGCGACCGCTACTCGGTGTCGGCAGTATTCGTGGGCGGTGAGTCGGAAGCCGTCAGCAGCGACGACTGCGTGGTGGCTGCCATCGACGAAGTTAACGCCGAGGGCAACGCACCCTACGACATCTACACCACCGGCGGAGTGCTCGTGAAACGCCAGGCAAAGAACCTCGACGGTCTGCGCCCCGGCATCTACATCGTCAACCACCGCGCCGTGACAGTGAAATAAAGCACGCCGCACAACGCGGCCACGCGCCCGAAAAGCGCAAAAAGCAAAACGCCATGCAGCCCGATGAGGCCGTATGGCGTTTTTTTTTTGCGCATTTTGCAACCCGGTTGCACGAAATAAAAACTACCTTTGCACTACTAAACGATGAAACATTCAGCCGCCGCCGCGCGCATGAGGCTCGCGTTAATGCTCACTGCCGTGCACCTGCTCATGGTGCTCGCGGTGCTTCCCCACCACCATCACGGCGTGTGGGCCTGCCTCGACATGGAGGTGTGCCGGGCCGACGGGGCCGTGAACGATGCCCACACAGCCCACCACCAGCGCGGCAACGACAGCGGCTGCGCCCTGCAACAGCTGCACAATGCTGTGGTGGGCAAGGGCACACCGCAGATTGCCCGTGCCCACAAGCAGCAGCGCAACGACTATGCCCCGGCAGCGGCCGTTGCCCCGCCTACGGCCACGCTCTGCCTAGCGGTTGAACACGAATATGCACTTTGCCCGTTGGCAAAGCCACGGCAAGCCGCGTGCGCGGCCTTGCCTGCACTGAGGGCTCCTCCCTCGCGTGGATAAGAATACATTTTTTGAGCGGCAAAGAGTGCCGCCGCAACATTCTTGTCTACAACAAATTATTGAAGTCTGGTGAAACTTTCGCAACTGGCAAGTCCCGTAGGGACGGCAGATTACAGCGCAGGGGCTTGCCCCTGCGGTTATGGCTTTAACTAATTTTGCCCCCGTAAGGGGCGCATAGTTCAAACGCATAATGAATTATGCGCCCCCTACAGGGGCAAAAGAAAGGGGACGTGGAGAGATAGGGGCAAGCTCCTATCCTATAATCTGCGCCCCTTACAGGGGCAATTGACAGCAAGCCATGCAATGGGCAAAGGTAAACATTGCGTTTTCCAAAAACCTTGCAACCGGCAGATGTTCAATGTTTTCTGTATTAAACCATAATTTTGCCGGACTCCAATAACAACAATAAACATTTTATGTTTCAGAAAATCATCAACATTTCAATACGCAACAAGTTGGTGGTGGGAGCTCTCACGCTCGCTCTCGTGGTGTGGGGCACAGTGTCGCTGTGCCGTCTTCCGTTCGACTCCACACCCGACATCACCAACAACCAGGTGCAGGTCATAACGCAAGCCCCGTCGCTCGGCGCGCAGGAGGTGGAACAGTTTGTCACCGCCCCTCTCGAGATGGCACTTGCCAACATACCGCACCTGAAGGAACGCCGCTCCATATCGCGCGGCGGACTGTCGGTGGTGACGCTCGTGTTTGACGACGACACCGACATCTACTGGGCTCGCCAGCAGGTGAGCCAGCAGCTGAAGGAGGCCGAAGACGACTTGCCTGCATCGGGCACACGCGTGGGCATGGCCCCGGTGAGCACCGGATTGGGCGAGATTTACCACTATACACTGCGCACCAAGAAGGGATATGAAAACAAATACAGCCTTGCCGACCTGCGTGCCATGCAAGACTGGATTGTGCGCAAGCAGCTCGCCGGCACCGAGGGAGTGGCCGAGGTGAACGGGTGGGGCGGCTTCGTGAAGCAATATGAGGTGGCCGTCGATGCCGAGAGGCTCAACAGCGCGGGCATAACCATTCCCGAGGTGTGCGAGGCGGTGGAGAAAAACAACGAAAATGCCGGCGGGTCGTACATAGAACAGTATGGCAACCAGTATTTCATACGCGGCATCGGACTGGCACGCGGCCTCGACGACCTGCGACGCATACCCGTGAAGACCGTGAACGGGGTGCCGCTGCTGGTGGGCGACGTGGCCACCGTGAGAATAGGAAGCGCAACGCGCTACGGAGCGGTGACACGCAACGGCGAGGGCGAAGTGGTGGCCGGAATAACGCTCATGCTCAAGGGCGAGGATTTCCAGAAGGTTATAAAGAACGTGAAGGAGCGCATGCGACAGATACAACGTTCGCTTCCCGAGGGCGTGGTGATTGAACCCTTCATCGACCGCACCCAACTCGTTGACAGGGTGACGGGAACAATAGCCCGCAACCTCATAGAGGGCGGACTCATAGTGGTGTTCATTCTCGTGCTCTTCCTAGGCAACGTGCGCGCCGGGGCGGTGGTGGCATCGGTCATTCCGCTCTCCATGCTATTCGCCTTCGGCATGATGCGCGTCTTTGGCGTGAGCGGCAACCTGATGAGTCTCGGCGCCATCGACTTCGGTCTTGTGGTTGACGGCGCGGTAATCATAGTGGAATGCGTGTGCCGGCACATAGCGTCCAACGCGGCAACCTACCGTGGACGAAGGCTCACGCAGCCCGAAGCCGACGCGATAGTGTCGGCCGGAGCGTCGAAGATGATGTCGGCGGCAGCCTTCGGCGAACTCATCATAATGACGGTGTATGTGCCTTTGTTCACCCTTGTGGGCGTGGAGGGCAAGATGTTCCGCCCTATGGCACTCACGGTGTTCTTCGCAATACTCGGCGCATTCATCCTCTCGCTCACCTATGTGCCCGTAGCCGCGTCGCTGTTCCTGCCAAAGAGCACGGCCGTGCGCCACGGAATGTCAGAAAAAGCCATGCTAGCCATAGGCCGCGCCTACCGTCCGCTGCTTATGGCCGCACTGCGCCGCCGGCGCGCTCTCATCGTCTCGGCGGCCGCACTGTTTGCCGTGAGCGTCGTGATGTTCACACGCATGGGAGGCGAATTCATACCCAATCTCGAGGAGGGCGACCTCGCCGCCGAACTGAGCATGAAGCAGGGCACGTCGCTTTCGCAGATGATAAAGACCTGCTCGCAGGCCGAAAGCATTCTGAAGGAGCGTTTCCCCGAGGTGAAACAGGCCGTGAGCCGCATCGGTAGCAGCGAGATTCCCACCGATCCGATGCCCGTGGAGCGTGCCGACATGATGATTGCGCTCGCGCCCAAAGCTTCGTGGACATCGGCCGAAACACAGACCGAACTCATGGAACGCATGGAAGAGGCTCTCGCCGAGATACCGGGACTCAACGTGGAGATGTCGCAGCCCATACAGATGCGCACCAACGAACTGGTGACCGGCATAAAGCAAGACGTGGCCGTGATGATTTACGGCGACAATCTCGAACGCCTCTCGGCTGCCGCAGCGCAGGTGGCCGCACTGGCACGCACCGTCGAGAGCGTGACCGAGCCTCAGGTGGAGCGCGTCAACGGTCTGCCGCAGCTGCAAGTGGCCTACGACCGGGCGCGGATGGCAAGCTACGGCATTTCGGTGAGCGACGCCAACGGCGTGATAGAGGCCGCATTCGCGGGCAAGGAAGCCGGAAAGGTGCTGGAGGGCGACCGCAAGTTCGACATAGCGGTGCGTCTCGACCGGTCGCTGCGCAACGATGCCGACGCACTGCGGGGCCTGCGTCTGCCGCTGCCCGGCGGCGGAACGGTGCCTCTGGAGCAGGTGGCCGACATCGATTTCCGCGACGCTCCGGCGCAGATAACCCACGACGAGGGACAAAGGCGGATATATGTGGGCTTCAATGTGCGCGGACGCGACGTCGAAGGGGCTATCTCTGAGATAGACAACTTGCTGCAGAATAGGCTCAAACTGCCCGAAGGCTACTACTACCGCTACGGTGGACAGTTTGAAAACCTCGCCGCCGCCAAGAGCCGTCTGGCCGTGGCTGTGCCCGCAGCACTAGGCATCATCCTGCTGTTGCTTTATGTTGCGCTGCGCAGTGTGCGCGAAACGCTCGTCGTGGCCGCCGCCATTCCGCTCTCGGCAATAGGTGGCGTGGCCGCACTGTGGCTTCGCGGCATGCCGTTCAGCATCTCGGCAGGCGTGGGCTTCATAGCCCTCTTCGGCGTGGTAGTGCTCAACGGACTGGTGTTAATCAACCAGTTCAACGCTTTCGAACGCGAAGGCATGGCCGACGTGACGCAACGCGTGGTTGAAGGCTGCATGCTGAGGCTGCGCCCCGTGCTTATGACTGCACTCGTGGCATCGCTCGGTTTCCTTCCCATGGCACTCTCCACGGGCGACGGAGCCGAGGTGCAGCGGCCTCTGGCAACCGTGGTGATAGGCGGACTCGTCACCGCCACGCTGCTCACTCTCGTGGTGCTTCCGGCCATATATGCGTCGGTGGCAAAGAAAAACAACATCTCAACAACCAACGACATCACACCATGTTGACAACAATAACCAAACTGTTGCTGCTCGCCGCAGCTCCGGCGACGGCACAGACAAGACTCACAATGCAGGCGTGCGTAGACTCGGCTCTCGCCAACAACCTCTCGGTGGCAGGCGGAAAGATTGCCGTGGAGAGGGCAGAGCAACTAGCCAAGACGGCTTTCGAACTCGAACCTACGCAGCTTACGCTCTCCCAAGACCCCACGTCGGGGGGCAGTCCCGACAACGCTCTCACCCTCTCGCAGACATTCTCTCTGCCTCAGGTGTATTCGGCGCGCCGCCGCCTGCTGCGTGCCGAGGCCGCTACCGAAAGGCGCAGGCTGGCTCTCACCGCCGCCGAGACGGCCTCGGCAGTGCGCGGAGCCTACTGCACGGTGCTCTACCACCGCGAACGTAGGCTAATACTCGAACGTGCAGGCGAAGCCTACGCGCATTTTCTGAAGATTGCAGAGGCGCGTCTTGCCGCCGGCGAAACGGGACAACTTGAGCGCATGAACGTGCGGAGACTCGTGGAGGAGAACCGCGTGGCCGCGCAAAATGCCGCTCGCGACTACGACACGGCACGCCGCCGGCTCATGCTTCTTATGAACACTTCGGCTGAAATAGAGCCTGCCGACACCGCGCTGACGCATCTCTCGGCCGACACGCTCGCCGCCTTCGACCCTATGGCCACGGCTCTTGCCTCGGCACTCGACGGCGAGGTGGACGCCGCCGGGGCACGCGTCACGGTGACAAAACGCGAGGCTCTGCCCACGGTGTCGCTCGAAGCGGGCGCGCAACTCGTGGTGAAGGGCTTCAATCCCTATCATGTTGACCGCTCGGCCTACGACAAGGGCGACTTCATGGGCTTTGCCGTGGGCATAGGAGTGCCGCTCGCCTTCGGGGCGCACAAGGCAAAGGTGCGCGCTGCACGCAAGGAGGCCGAACTGGCAGATGTGTCGCGCAGGCAACAGCTCGAGGCTCTTGCCGTGGAATACCGCACCGCACTTGCCGACTACCGCAAGGCAAAGGCCGTGCTCGACTACTACGACCGCGAGGGGCTCAACCATGCCGACGACATGGAACGCATAAGCCGCGCCGCCTACGACAACGGCGAAATAGGCTACATCGAACTGCTGCAGAACATGCAGAGTGCAACGGAAATAAGGATGAACCACGCCGATGCTGCCGAAAACTGCAACCAGGCCGTGGTGAACATACAGAGAATAAGACGATAAACCACAGCAATGATGAAAAGATTTATGATATGCATGGCAATGGCCATGACACTCGCCGCGTGCGGAAACAGCACCAAGGAGAACAAACAAGAAGAGCCCGCCGCCGAAGCCACGGCGCAGGCCGTGACGCTCACCGACCGCCAGATGCAGGCCGTGGGCATAACGCTCGGCACCATTGACCGCCGCAATCTCGGCAAGACAGTGCGTGCCTCGGGACAACTTGCGCTCGATGCGCGCAGCCGTGCCGACGTGTCGCCGCTGTGCGGAGGCGTGGTGCGGGCCGTACTTGTGGGCGAAGGCGATGCCGTGAAGGCCGGACAGACGGTGGCCTATATAGAGAACACCGAGATAGTGGAGCTGCAGAAAAGCTATCTCGTGGCCTCCGGCGAGGCCGCTTCGGCACAACTCGAACTGCAGCGACAGCAGCGTCTTGCCGCGCAGGATGCCGGGGTGAAGAAGAGTTTGCAGCAGGCCGAGACGGCATTGGCCGCAGCGTCGGCGCAGAAGAAGGCCGTGGAGCGGCAGTTGCGGCAGCTAGGAGTTGACCCGGGCAACGTGGCCGCCGGGCGGTTTGCCACCCGCATGCCCGTGGCCTCGCCCATTTCGGGCGTGGTGGGACGTGTGAGGGTGAGCCTTGGAAGCTATGTTGACATGCAGACGGTGATGATGACCGTGGCCGACAACTCCCGGCTGCACTGCGACCTCACCGTGTTTGAGAAAGACGTACCCAGTCTGCGCGAGGGACAGTGGGCCGACATCGTGCTCACCAACGACCGCACGGTGCACCTGCGCGGCCGCATCTACGGCATCAACTCGTCGTTCGACGACGACACAAGAGCCATTCGCGTGCACTGTTCGCTTGAAGGAAAACCACGGGCGAGGCTCATGCCGGGCATGTATGTCAACGCCATGATAAGCACGGGAACGCGCGAAACCGACGCGATGCCCGACGAGGCGATAGTGGGAATGGGCGGCAAGAAATACATCTTTGCCCAGACTTCGGCGGCAAAGGGCACGCACACGTTCCGCGCCGTTGAGGTGGCCACGGGGGCAACGGGGCTTGGCTACACCGCCGTTACGCCGCTTTCCAATCTGCCTGAGGGCGCGCGCCTTGTCAAGGCCAACGCCTTCTACATCTCGTCGATGCTCGAGGGCGGCGGCGAGGAAGAGTAGGGCAGAGGCCGGTTTCGTTCCGCAGACCTACGGAAGATATTATAGAACCCACATGAAATCATGCGGAATGCAAAAAGGGCGAGCCTTGGCCGTGGCGCGGCAAGGTTCGCCCTTTTTGCGTGGTGCGGCGCGGTGCGTAATGCATCGGCGTGCCGTCATTCGAAAAGTGAGGGTTGCGCGGTGTTGCTTCCCTCAATGTTGCGCCCCAGATGCGAGTAGGCCAGCGGCGTGACCATACGTCCGCGTGGAGTGCGTTTTATGAAGCCCTCCATGATGAGATACGGTTCGTACACCTCCTCCACGGTGCCCGTGTCCTCGCCAATGGCCGTGGCTATGGTGGAAACGCCCACCGGTCCGCCGTGGAACTTGTCGATAATGGTGAGCAGAATCTTGTTGTCAATCTCGTCGAGCCCATACCGGTCGATGTTGAGCGCGCTGAGCGAGAGTCGTGCAATGTCGGTGTCTATGCGCCCGTTGCCCTTCACCTGGGCAAAGTCGCGCACCCGTCGCAGCAGCGCATTGGCTATACGTGGCGTTCCGCGCGAGCGTCGTGCTATCTCCACGGCGGCATCTTCGTCCATGGGCACGCCTAGGATTCCGGCCGAACGCAAGAGAATGTGCTTGAGCGTTTCGGGCTTGTAGTATTCCAAATGCAGGTTGATGCCGAAGCGGGCGCGCAGTGGTGCGGTGAGAAGTCCGCTGCGTGTGGTGGCTCCCACGAGCGTAAACGGGTTGAGGTCGATTTGTATCGACCGTGCCGAGGGGCCTTTGTCAATCATTATGTCGATGCGGTAGTCCTCCATGGCCGAGTAAAGATACTCCTCAACCACGGGCGAGAGGCGGTGTATCTCGTCGATGAAGAGCACGTCGCGCGGTTCGAGCGAGGTGAGGATTCCGGCCAAATCGCCCGGTTTGTCGAGCACCGGTCCGCTCGTAATCTTGAACCCCACGCCCAGTTCGTTGGCTATGATGTTGCTCAGGGTGGTCTTGCCCAGACCCGGAGGACCATGCAGCAGCGTGTGGTCGAGCGGTTCGCCGCGGTATTTGGCGGCCTCGACAAACACCTCGAGGTTGTCCACAACCTTCTGCTGTCCGCTGAAATCGCCGAAGCGCAGAGGGCGCAGCGCGTTCTCGAAATCCTTTTCGCCCTGCGCGGTGCGCTCCTGCCTTATGTCGAAATTTTCTGCCATTGTGTTGTCGTATGGATGATGTTAGAGATATGCAAAGTTACGCCAAATCGACCACAAACACGAAGAAAGACCGCGCTTTTCGCTTTGTTGGCGTGCACGCGTGTGCTTAATAAATTACAAAAAAGCTAATTTTTCGGCAAACAGGACAGGGCTCTCACGGAAAAATAGTAAATTTGCACGTTTTTAAAAAGCAAATAATCAAAACGAAACAACGTATTATGGATAAAGTGAGTTACGCACTTGGCCTCGGAATAGGCCGCCAGTTGGCCCAGATGGGAGCCGACGGTCTTGACATCAACGACTTTGCCCAGGCAATAAAGGACATTCTTGCAGGCCGCGAGCCGCAGGTTTCCGATGCCGAAGCGCAGGCCATCGTGAGCGATTTCTTCGCCCAGCAGGAGGCCAAGCAGCGCGCCGCCGCTGCCGAGAAATACAAGGACAGCAAGGAAAAAGGCGAGCAGTGGCTTGCCGACAACGCCAAGAAAGAAGGCGTGGTAACGCTCCCCTCGGGCCTGCAATATCAGGTTCTGCGCGAGGGCAACGGCCGCCAGCCCAAGGCCACCGATGCCGTGAAGTGCCACTACGAGGGACTTCTCATCGACGGAACAGTGTTTGACAGCAGCTACCAGCGCGGCGAGCCCGCCACATTCCCGCTCAACGGCGTGATAAAAGGCTGGACCGAGGGTCTGCAGCTTATGAAAGAAGGCGCCAAGTTCCGCTTCTTCATCCCCTACAACCTTGCCTACGGCGAGCGCGGAGCAGGCCAGTCAATACCTCCGTTTGCCGCCCTCATCTTCGACGTGGAGCTCATCGAGGTGCAGTAATGCGCATGCAAGCAAAACGAAACAAAATTCATTACAATAAAGAAATGAGAAAATTCACATTCGTAGCCGCACTGGCTATCGCAGCCGCAAGCGTAATCTCGTCGTGCGGCAACTCAACGCCCAAGGCAAGTCTCAAGAACGATGTAGACACACTGAGCTATGCAATGGGTATGGCACAGACCCAGGGCCTCAAGCAGTATCTTGTCCAGATGGACATAGACACCACTTATCTTGAAGCATTCATAAAGGGAGTGAACGTCGGAGCCAATGCCGGCGACGACAAGAAGAAGGCCGCCTACTACATGGGCATACAGATTGGCCAGCAGATTTCCAACCGCATGGTGAAGGGAATCAACCATGAACTCTTCGGAGAAGACTCCACCAAGACCATAAGCCTCAAGAACTTCCTCGCCGGATTCACTGCCGGAACAACCGGAAAGAAGGGCAACATGACTGTGGAGCAGGCTCAGCAGCTCATCCAGGTTAAGGTTGAGGCCATTAAGGCACGCCACATGGAGCAGCAGTATGGTGCCTACAAGAAGCAGAACGAGCAGTGGCTCGCAGCCAACGCCAAGAAGGCCGGCGTGAAGACTCTGCCTTCTGGCTTGCAGTACAAGGTGATTAAGGAAGGCAACGGAGCCGTGCCCACCGACACATCTACCGTTACCGTGCACTATGCAGGCAAGCTCATCGACGGAACCGAGTTCGACAACAGCTACAAGCGCGGCGAACCCGTGAGCATGAAAGCCAACCAGGTGATACAGGGATGGACAGAAGCCCTCGTGCACATGCCTGCCGGTTCGGTGTGGGAGGTTTACATCCCGCAGAACCTTGCCTACGGCGACCGCGAACAAGGCCCAATCAAGCCCTTCTCAACACTCGTGTTCAAGATTGAACTCGTGAAGGTAGGAAAATAAAGCAAACTAAATGCAACCCACGGGGCGGCTCTTTTAGGGCCGCCCCTTTTGAAATGGCGCACCGAAGGGCATCTCCCCGGCTTCGCGCCGCAACATAGGAAAACTACAAAACACAAACGCAACAATGAGAAAGACATTAATCTTTGCCCTGCTCCTCGCAGCAGGCACAGCACTGGCCACCGCTCCCACGCAGCCAGGCAACAAGAAACAGAAGGCCAAAGCCGCCGCTGCCGTGCAGAAGGTGGCACTCGCCACACCGTCAGACACACTCAGCTACGCCGCCGGACAGTCGTTCACACGCGGCCTCATGGAATATGTAACACAGCAGCTGCACGTCGATTCGGCACACATCGGCGACTTCACCGCAGCCCTGCGCGAGCAGCTCGCCAGCGCAGGCGACCCTGCCTTTGCCGCACGCGCCGCTGCCGCTACGGTGGCACAAATGGTTGACGACCGCATGCTGCCCAACGTGAGCAAGGCATTTGAGGGCACTTCATATAGCATCGACCGCGAGAAATTCAACCAAGGCTTCATCGATGCCGTGCTCGGCGACACCGCAGTGATGAACGTTGAGGCCGCCGCCGGACACTTCGACAAGGTGAGAAAGGCCGAGGAAGCAAAGAAGAACGAAGCCTACAGACAGCAGAACGCCGCATGGCTTGCCGACAACGCCAACAAAGAAGGCGTGAAGGTTCTGCCCTCGGGCCTGCAGTACAAGGTAATCAACACCGGCACCGGAGCCGTGGCAAAGCAGGACGACAACGTAACCGTGCGCTACGAAGGCCGCACCATCGACGGCAACGTGTTCGACAGCAGCTACAAGCGCAACCCCAACACCACGTCGTTCCGTCCCAACCAGGTGATAAAGGGTTGGACCGAAGCACTCACCATGATGCCCGAGGGCAGCAAGTGGGAACTTTACATCCCGCAGGAACTGGCCTACGGAGCACGCCAGGCCGGACAGATAAAGCCTTACTCCACCCTCATCTTCACCGTCGAGGTGGTGAAAGTGGAGCCCAAGGCCGAGCCTAAGGCCGATGCTGCCGCTGCCGACAAGACTGCCGCAAAGACCAAGACTACTGCCGCAAAGACAACAAAAACCGCTAAGGCAAAGAAAAAATAACCGGCCGCCACAGGCCAAACAACGCATAGGGCGCAACCCGCAGGCTTCTGGCCCGACGGGTTGCGCCCCGTTTTTTTCGTGTGATGCAGTGCCCCGCGCCGCACCGACGGGGCGATACAGCACGGCAGCAAAAGCACACTCCGGCGCACACTCCGGCCCGGCGGCGCGGAATAAACATTTTGAACGGCCAACCGCGTGTGCACACCTGTATTTGTATTAAATAACCTTCCATTTTGCACAAAATATCAAAAAAACGCGGTCAATATGTTGGGTGTGTAAAAAATATTGGCTAATTTTGCTATATCAAAACGGCAAGAAATAAAATAACATAACGACAAAATGGACAAAATCGACAATCTTGACAAAAAGATACTCAGCATTCTGTCAAAGAACGCGCGTATCCCCTTCAAGGACGTGGCCGCAGAATGCGGCGTGTCGCGCGCGGCAATACACCAGCGCGTGCAGCACCTCATAGCCGGCGGAGTGATTACCGGCAGCGGATTCGACGTCAATCCCAAGAGCATAGGCTACTCCACATGCACCTATGTGGGGCTCAACCTCGAGCGCGGCAGCATGTATAAGGACGTTGTGCAGAAGCTCAACGAAATACCCGAGATAGTGGAGTGCCACTTCACCACGGGCCCCTACACCATGCTTCTCAAGCTCTATGCACGCGACAACGAGCAGCTCATGGACCTGCTCAACAACAAGATGCAGATGATTCCGGGCGTTGTCTCTACCGAGACACTCATCTCGCTCGACCAGAGCATCAAGCGTGAGATACCCGTACACATCGAAAACAACTGACAACCGCGTCGCGCCGCGCGGCACGACAACACGAGGCAGGCATGCCGCGAAGGACTACAACCCACCTCGCGGCACGCCTGCCTTTAATCTTTAAACCACACTGCAATGCGCACTTACGACCTTGACGAGCGGCTCAACGGCATCTACCGGTTGCCGCGCGAGGCCACCCCACGGCCCGTGGTGGGCATCACCGCCAACCACGAGGGGTGCGACGCCACCCTGCGCGACCGCTACTACCGGCAGATAGTCGAGGCCGGCGGCACGCCGCTAATAATCCCGCCCGTGGCCGACACCGACGTGATAGCCTCCACACTCGACCGCATCGACGCGCTGCTGCTCACCGGCGGCGGCGACTTCAACCCTCTCTGGGCAGGCGAACAGCCCTCGCCCGCACTCCATTCTATCAACGCCGAGCGCGACGAGGCCGAGCTTCTCATCACGAGGCTCGCCTTCAACCGGCAAATGCCCATGCTCGGAATATGCCGTGGCATACAGACCCTCGCCATGGCTCTGGGCGGACACGTCATGCAGGACATGGGCAACGAGGGGCGCACGGTGAAGCACTCGCAGGATGCCGACCGCTCCGAACCCACGCACACCGTCACCCTAAACCACGACTCGCTGCTCCATACAATCTACGGCAAGGGCGAACTTTATGTCAACTCGTTCCACCATCAGGTGGTTGACGAGACGGGAAACCTCTTCATCCCCACCGCCTTCTCCGACGACGGAATGATTGAAGCCATGGAATGCAGCGCGCACAAGCCCGTGATGGGAGTGCAGTGGCATCCCGAATGGCTCGGCCACGACGGTCTGCCGCTATTCGAATGGCTCGTCGACGAGGCACGCCTCTTCGCCGGGGCAAAGCGTTTCCACGACCGCAACATAACCATCGACTCGCACTGCGACACGCCCATGTTCTTCCCGCAGGGCATCGACTTCCACCAGCGCGACCGCCGCATACTCGTCGATTTGCACAAGATGACCGACAGCCGGCAGGATGCCGTCACCATGGTGGCCTATCTGCCGCAGCCCAAAGAGGGCGAGACATTCGCCCAAATAGCCCCCTTCGGCGTGGAAAGTCCGCGCGATTATGCCGACCTCATATTCGACAAAATCAACGAAACGGTGCTGCGCGACGGCCAACTCGTGGCTCTTGCACGCACGCCCGACGACCTCGTGGCCAACAAGCGCGCCGGACGCAAGTCGGTGATGATAGGAATAGAAAACGGACTGGCCATTGAAGACGACCTGGCCAACGTGGAACACTTCGCCCAGCGAGGCGTGGTATACATCACACTGTGCCACAACGGCGACAACCAAATATGCGACTCGGCACGGCGCACCGACAACACCCACTGCGGAGTGAGCCGCTTCGGCGAGCAGGTGATAGCCGAGATGAACCGACTCGGACTTATGGTAGACCTCAGCCACGCCGCCGAACGGTCGTTCTACGACGCGCTCGACATCAGCACCCAGCCCATAGTGTGCTCCCACAGCAACTGCCGCGCCCTCTGCGACGTGCCGCGCAACCTCACCGACGACCAGCTACGGGCTCTCGCCGACAAGGGCGGAGTGGCGCAGATAACGCTCTACGACGGTTTCCTGGCCGCCGACGGAGGGGCCACAATAGCCGACGCCATGGAGCATCTGGAGCATGCCATCGACGTGATGGGCATCGACCATGTGGGCCTCGGCACCGACTTCGACGGCGACGGGGGAGTGCCCGGACTGGCCGACAGCAGCGAACTGATTAACTTCACGCGCGAACTGCTGCGCCGACGCTACTCCGAAGACGACATAGCCAAGATTTGGGGAGGCAACTGGCTGCGCGTGATGCGCCAGGTGCAGGCCGCGCGACAGGCGTGAAAATGCTTGCCGCAGAAGGCCCCGCAACACGGGGACAAACATAGTAAGTGACGATAAAAAAAAGAACCTGATATGATTTGAAGTACATAAGATAAGTATCTGAATATTTTGTTCGGCTCATCTTTTTGGCTGTTTCTGCCTCTTTCATCGGTCACATAGCTCGCTATGCTCCCTCTTCAAGAGACAAAAACATCTCAAAAATACAAGCCGCAAATCATACCAACTTATTTTTTCACCGTCACTAAAAGAACAATCAACAAACAAAAAAATACTCAACTGAAAGATGAAAAAGGTAATTATGACGTGCTTCGCGGCTGCCGCCGCCGTGGCAATGGCATGCTCCTGCGCCTCGTGCCGCAGCGCAAAGAAGGCGCAGAGTGCCGATGAGGCCGACACAGTGGCACTCGTCGGACCTACATTCTCGGCCGACTCGGCCTACGCCTTCACCGCCGCACAGTGTGCCTTCGGGCCGCGCACGATGAACTCCGTGGCCCACGACCGCTGCGGAGAGTGGATAATGGGAAAGTTCTCGTCCTATGGAATGAAAGTCGCAACGCAGGACATCGACGTGAAAGGCTACGACGGCACCACGCTGAAGTGCCGCAACATCATTGCACGCCACAACCCCGACGCCGCTGTGAGGGTGCTCATCTGCGCCCATTGGGACAGCCGTCCGTGGGCCGACAACGACCCCGACAGCATCAACTGGCGCAAACCCGTGATGGCGGCCAACGACGGTGCGAGCGGAGTGGGTGTGATGCTCGAACTGGCAAGGCTGCTGCAGAACGATACCGCCGCCTCGGTGGGGGTTGACTTCGTGTGCTTCGATGCCGAAGACTGGGGCACGCCGCAGTGGAGCGACATGCCCGACAATGCCGACTCGTGGGCCCTCGGCGCGCAGCACTGGGCCGAAACGCTGCCCGACGCTGCCAAGCCCGTGTGCGGAATACTGATTGACATGGTGGGCGCGCAGGGCGCGAAATTCTATCAGGAGGGCGTGTCGAAGCAATATGCGTCCGAACTTCTCAACCGCGTGTGGCGCACCGCGTCGCAGATAGGCTACGGCAGTTTCTTCCCGATGTCCGACGGCGGCATGATAACCGACGACCATGTGCCGGTGAACGAAAAGGCCGGCATACCGTGCATCGACATCATTCCGTTCTTCCCCGACTGCCAACAAAGCTCCTTCGGCCCCACGTGGCACACCGTGAGCGATGATATCGACCACATCGACCGCAACTCCCTGAAGGCCGTAGGGCAGGTGCTCGTGCAGATGCTGTGGGGCGACGGCTTCGCCGGAATGTAGCGCACGGCCCTTGGCCGCGCCCCGGCAGAGGCGGAGAGAAATTAGGTCAATGAAAAAAGAAGCCTTAGTTGCATCGCAACTAAGGCTTCTTTGCTATCCAAACAAGGCTTCTTTACATTGCAAACAAGGCTTCTTTGTAATGCAAGTAAGGCTTGTTTGCAAGTATTGGTGTCTGGTAAAATTTGGTTTGACATTGTAAAACGCTTAACAGCTGTTCTTTATATGATTTTTGAAAACACTGGGCTTACTTTTGCTCATTGTATGGTTTGCATTCCATTGCCCCTGAAAGGGGCGAATATTATAGGATAGGGGCTTGCCCCTATCTATTAGGCATTACTCACTTTTGCCCCTTACAGGTAGGGTGTTCAAAATTGGATTACAAAATGTGCGTAATTTTTATATGAATTTAAGTTTGTAATTGTTTGATTATAAGAAGAGTTTCGGTAATTGTAGCCCTGAAAGGGCGTCACAATCCCAGCCCAGGGTGAGGATGGAGCGAAGCGAC
>CAVCLB010000025.1:0-5700 GCA_963602915.1 Dysosmobacter segnis
ACAGCATCGACGAGAGTTTCTGCGATTTGCAGGGCTACGAGAAGCACTTCGACCTCGTGGAGATGATGCGCGAACTGAAGGACAAGATACTGCTCTACACCGACATTCCCGTGAGCGTGGGCATTGCCCCGACAAAGACGCTGGCAAAGATGGGCAGCAAGTTTGCCAAGCAATACAGGGGTTATCGGGGTGTGTGCATGATAGACGCTGACGAGAAGCGGCGCAAAGCCCTCTCGCTCTTTCCCCTTGACGATGTGTGGGGCATCGGCAGACAGACACTTGCCAAACTGGAATACCTCGGCATCCATACGCCCCTGGAGTTTGCCGACAAGAGCGAGTCGTGGGTTCGCTCGCATTTCACCAAACCCGGCATTCAGACATGGCTCGAACTCAACGGCCATCCCTGCATCGACACCACGGAGGTGCATCAGAAGAAGACCATCTGCACCTCACGGAGCTTTGGCGAGATGGTCTCCGATTTCGATTCCCTGAAAGCCTCCATAGCCACCTTTGCCGGCAGTTGCGCCAACAAGTTGCGCGGTCAGGCATCGGGAGCCAAGGCTGTCACCGTCTTCATTGCCAGCAACCGTTTCCGTGAAGACCTTCCGCAATACGGCAATTCCGCCACCGTCTCCCTCCTTGTGCCCACAAGCGACACGATAGAGATAACCCAGGCTGCCATCCAAGCCTTGAAGAGCATCTGGCGCGACGGCATCCAGTACAAGCGTTCGGGTGTCATCGTGAGCGACATACAGTCCAATACCAACATCGTGGCCGATCTCTTCGACCCTATCCCCAACCGCCCCGAGCGAGCAAGGCTCATGCAGGAGATAGACAAAATCAACCACTGCTATGGACTGAAGACCATACAGATGGCCGCAGAGGGCGACAAAAAACAAGCATGGAAGGTGAAGTGCGAACACCGTAGCGGCAATTACCTCACTGATGCCAGCGAGCTGCTGACAATCAGGTGCTGTTAATTTGAATAGACAAATAAAGCCCAAGCCGATATCCATCCAATGAAAAGCGTCTTGGGCTTTGTTCTTTTCAACGGTAAAAAGGCAGAGTGAACCAACCTAAATAACTGATATTGATAACTCAACAAAACTTACCCAAGTTGTTTTTTTATCGTCACTCAGCCTTATACAACAAGAGGAAATGGGTCTTTGGGGCAGATATACCCCGCATTTATTTTGCAAATCGTTCTATTTGCATTAACTTTGCAACATTCATTTTTTGTGAAACACAGGGTCTAGCGGCTGGTGCCGTGCGTACATTATCATACAAATCAATCGTGAAATGAGAAAAACTTTCGTTCACTTTCTTTGGGGAGCGCTATTTACCATATTTGCAGCATGCGGTATTGCATTTACCGCTATATGGAACGGATGGATAGGATACATGCCTCCTGTTGAAGACTTACAAAATCCCATCAACCGCTTCGCCACCCAAATATATTCTTCCGACGGGAAAGTGATAGGCACATGGAATTTCAACCGCGAAAACCGCATCTGTGTGTCTTACTCCAATCTGTCGCCTTATTTGGTGCAAGCATTGGTTTCCACCGAAGACGAACGGTTTTACGACCACTCGGGCATTGACTTCATTGCCCTCGGACGCGCCATTGTGAAAAGAGGAATATTGGGGCAGGCAAGTGCCGGCGGTGGCTCAACCATAACCCAACAATTGGCAAAACAGCTTTATTCGTGCACAGCAAAAAGCACGGTTGAGCGATTGTTGCAGAAGCCGATAGAGTGGGTGATTGCAGTAAAACTTGAGCGCAATTACACCAAGGAGGAGATAATAGCCCTGTATCTCAACTATTTCGATTTCCTGCATAATGCTGTCGGCATCAAGACAGCCGCCAACACTTATTTCAACAAAGAGCCAAAAGACCTGAATGTAACAGAATCGGCCACGCTGATTGGATTGTGCAAGAACCCCTCACTGTTCAATCCCGTGCGCTACCCCGAACGTTGCACCGAGCGCAGGAATGTCGTTCTCGACCAAATGCGCAAGTCGGGCTATCTCACGAGAAGCGAATGCGCACAGTATTCCGCAGAGCCGCTTGCCCTCAATTTCCGCCGCATCGACCACAAGGACGGCACTGCCCCTTATTTGCGCGAGTTCTTGCGTGTGTATATGTCGGCAGAGAGGCCCGATATATCCAAATATCCGTCATGGAACAAGCGACAATATGTGATTGACTCAATAGCATGGGCAACCGACCCTCTTTACGGTTGGTGCAACAAGAACTTCAAGAAAGACGGTTCGCCCTACAACCTCAACGCCGACGGTCTGAAGGTTTACACAACCATAAACTCACGCATGCAGCGTTATGCCGAAGAAGTGGTCTATGCCCATGTGGCACGCTATCTGCAGCCCGAGTTCTTCAAGGAACAGCGCAACAAGCCCAACGCACCATTCACCTCTGACCTTTCGGCAAAGCAAGTGCGGCTTATACTCGACCGGGCCGTTACACAAAGCGACCGCTATCGTGCGATGAAATCGTCGGGAGCAAGCGACGAGGAAATAAGAAAATCGTTCAGAACTCCCACCGAGATGTCGGTATTCACCTATCATGGAGACATCGACACGGTTATGACACCGCTCGACAGTATAAGATATGTGAAATCATTCCTCCGTGCAGGATTTATGAGCATGGAGCCAAGCACCGGTGCGGTAAAGGCTTATGTGGGCGGACTCGACTACTCGCATTTCATGTATGACATGGTGATGAACGGCCGTCGGCAAGTGGGTTCAACCATTAAGCCGTTCCTTTATTCGCTTGCAATGGAGAATGGTTTCTCGCCTTGCGACAAAGCTCCCAACGTGCAACGCACATATATCGTGGCCGGACAACCGTGGACACCGCGCAACGCCAACCACAAACGCTACGGAGAAATGGTGACGCTGAAATGGGGACTTGCACAATCGAACAACTGGATTTCGGCCTATCTTATGAGCAAGATGAATCCGCAGCAGTTTGTCTCACTGCTGCGCGTCTACGGAATAAACAACCCCGACATACACCCGTCGATGTCGTTATGCCTTGGTCCGTGTGAGGTTTCGGTGGCCGAGATGGTAAGCGCATACACAACGTTTGCCAACCACGGCATACGCACCGCACCGATGTTTGTCACAAGAATTGAAGACAACGAAGGAAACGTGATAACCACATTCCAACCACGTATGAACGAGGTGATAAGTTCGGAAAGTGCCAACAAGATGCTCGTGCTTCTCATGGGTGTCGTTGACGGCGGAACCGCAGGACGGCTCAGATACAAATACAACTTCACAGGCGAAATTGGCGGAAAGACCGGCACCACAAACCGCAATTCCGATGCCTGGTTCGTGGGCTTCACCCCGCAGCTCGTAAGTGGATGCTGGGTTGGCGGAGAAGACCGCGACATACATTTCGACACCATGCGCATGGGACAAGGTGCAACCATGGCACTGCCCATTTGGGCTTATTTCATGAAGAAGGTGTATGCCGACCCAAGTCTTCCTTACAATCAGGATGCAAAATTCGACTTGCCCGACGGCTATGACCCTTGCGCCTCTGAATATAACGACACGGGATTTGGCATTGACGAGGTTTATGAATAAAGGTGGGGCTATAACTGACGCGCACACCTGTACAATAGAAACAATCGGATGGTACTCAACAAGATATCAATAATAAATTTCAAGAACATACGCGAGGCAACAGTCGAGTTGTCGCCAAACATGAACTGTTTCATAGGACACAACGGCGAAGGCAAGACAAACTTTCTCGATGCGGTGTATTATCTGTCGTTCTGTCGCAGTTCGTCAAACCCGATAGATTCGCAGATAATAACCCACAATCAGGATTTCTTTGTGCTCGACGGCGAATATACTGACGAACGCGGCGAGGCCACCAACGTGTATTGCGGAATGAAACGCGGCACAAAGAAACACTTCAAGCGCGACAAGAAAGAATACAAAAAGTTGTCGCAGCACATAGGGCTCATACCGCTTGTTCTCGTGTCGCCTTCCGACTACACGCTGATAACTGGCGGCAGCGACGAACGACGCAAACTGATGGATGTGGTAATATCGCAATACGACCACAAATACATAGAAGCGTTGGCCAACTACGGCAAGGCCCTTCAGCAACGCAATGCCTTGCTGAAAATGGAAGAGACTCCCGACGCGGCGCTTCTTGACATTTGGGAGAATGAAATGGCCCGCCACGGCACCGTGATTTTCAACGCCCGCAATGCATTCGTCAACCAACTTACGCCCGTATTCCAATCCATACACAACCACATATCGGGTGGCAACGAGCCTGTTACGCTCAAATATGTGTCGCATGCACAACGTGGCCCGTTGCTTGATGTGATACAGCGCGACCGCTTGCGTGACCGTGCCGTGGGCTATTCGTTGCACGGCGTGCACCGCGACGACCTCGAGATGATGCTCGGCGACTATCAGATGAGACGCGAGGGAAGCCAAGGGCAGAACAAAACATTTGTGATAGCCCTGAAACTTGCGCAGTTTGATTTTCTCCGACGCACGGCATCCAACACTACGCCATTGCTCTTGCTCGACGATATTTTCGACAAGCTCGATGCGCAAAGGGTGGAGCAAATTGTAAAACTTGTGTCGGGCAGCGAGTTTGGACAGATATTCATTACCGACACCAACCGCGAACACCTCGATCGCATCTTGAGCAACGTGTCGTCAGACTACAAGTTGTTCGACGTGTCGGGCGGCGAGATAAACGAGAAAAAAGATGTTTAGACGCAAGGTGCAAAACATAGGCGACCTTCTTGCCCAGTATTTGCGGCAGGAAGGTCTTGAAACACCTTTGTTGCAAAAAAGGCTCATTGCTTCGTGGGAAGAGGTGACTGGCCCCGTGGTGGAACGCTACACGCAGCAGAAATTCATAAAAAATCAGACTCTGTTTGTAAAGATTTCAAATCCCGCACTGCGGCAAGACCTGTCGATGATGAGAACGCAACTGGTGAAGAGACTCAACGAGAAAGTAGGTTCAATGGTCATTACCGACGTAAAATTTTTCTGACACAAACCCACAATTAATGCACAACTCATAATTATTAAAAGAATAATAATATTGGCGATTGACCTTGCCCTGACTGGCATTTCTGCATCTGCCCAAAATGCCGGATGCCCAAATATCCCCGTCACCACAAGCAATGTTGTTGACACGGTGTGTGGACTGAAAGATATGAGGGTGCAAATTGACTCGCTCGACAACGAAATAATAGAACTTCTTGCAAAACGCATGCAGGTGTGTCTTGCTGTTGGCAAATACAAGAAAGAGCACGGCCTTGCCGTCGTGCAGACAAACCGCTATAACGAAATTCTTGAGAAACGCAGCAAACTTGGCACAGCAAAAGGGCTCGGAGAAGATTTTGTGAAGCAGCTATTTGAACTCATCCACACCGAATCGATTAGACAACAAATCGCAGGAAATGGTAGCACATTCTGAGGCAGCTTCCTAAATACTTTGGTCCTCAACTTTCGGATTTGTCAATTAGCAGATGGCCCCAAAGGGTAGGGTATTCAAAATCGGATTACAAAATGTGCGCGATTTTATATTGATTCAAATTTACAATTATCTGATTCTCAAAAGGCTTTCAGTAATCAAAGCCCTGCAAGGGCGTAACAATCCCAGCCCAGGGTGAGGATGGAGCGAAGCGACATCCGTAA
>CAVCLB010000025.1:5851-30748 GCA_963602915.1 Dysosmobacter segnis
TTTGCTGTCGCAAACGGCTCACCCTGGGCTACGACTGTTACGCCCTTACAGGGCAGATGAATGCATTGTCTCGTATTATGCCTATTGTTCTACCCAAAAACAGTGTAGAAAATTTTATGGATTTTGAGCACCCTACCTGTAAGGGGCGCAGAGTTCAACATCACAATGAATTATGCGCCCCTTGCAGGGGCAAATTTAGTGAAAACCACAAACGCCGGGCAAGCCCCTGCGCTATAATCTGCCGTCCCTACGGGACTTGCCAAGCGCGAAATTTTCATCGTACATCAATAAATATTTTATAGGGTTAGAGCACCCCGTCAGTAATGAGCGCATAAAAACACGGGGGAATGTGGGCAATCAACATAGGCGGAAAAACACTACACAACTGCAACAGGTTTTTCGTGTTAAAACTTCCACAGGTGAAATTTATTGATTAATTTTGTAGTTAGAAACTACCCCCTACATTTTAAAAGGCATAAAGAGTGCAACATGGCAGAAATAACCGACCTTTGGAGTGAAAATGTGGTGAGAAGCAGCAAACGGCTTCTCACTATATTGTTGAGAGACAACACTCTAAGCTCGGAGAGTAGTCAGGCTAACATATTTTGGGCAACCGACGACTATGCATCGGCCGAGAACGGCAGACACTCGTATTATGATCAGATTATGCCCGAAGACGTGGCGCAGGACGACTGCAATATCATTCTGCCTCAGGTGTTGAAACACCGCGATGCCCGTTCGCTCCGCGCCAAATGCAAGGCCGAGGTGTTCACTCCTGCATGGTTGTGCAATGCACAAAACAATCTTGTAGACGAGGCTTGGTTTGGAGAAAGAGGCGTGTTCAATGCGGAGAAATATGAAGAAGGATGTGGCCCCGACTGGATTGTGAATGCCCAATGCGTGAATTTTCCGAACGGGAAAACATGGCTTGACTATGTGAGGGCACGGCGCATGGAGATGGCATGCGGAGAAGCTCCATATATAGCAAGCCGCTATGACGTGACCAACGGTCAACCTATTGCACTGGAACGCCGCGTGGGAATGCTCGACCGCAAATTCCGTGTAATAAAGGAAAACACCGGTTCGGAATACAACAAGGCCAACCGCCGGCAATGGTTGCGCAAAGCCTACCAAGCATTGCAGTCGGTTTATGGTTTCGACTGGCAAGGCGACAATGTGTTTCTCGCACGCGAGAATCTGCTGTGCACCTTCTACGACTACTATGTAGACAAATGGGGTAGGGCACCGTATATAGAAACCATGGAAAAAGCTGCAGTCATAATATCATGGAATATATGGCAAATGGACGGCACAACATTCGCCATACCTACGCGCGAAGACAACATGCGACAATGCAACAGAACATTATGTAAGGTGAAAGAATGGCATTCCACCGACATCTTGTCGGGAAAAGATATATTATTTAAGGACATTATTGACAAATCGAGATATGACAAACTTTGAAGGAACAAGCGTTTACAACATTATATACATATATGGCATAGCCGACAACAGTCGTCAAGGACAACTCAACGTCGGCGTGGCATCTGTGAATTACAATGGTCGCCCGGAAAATCTGGAACCGAATTGTGAATTCCTTAACAAAGCCGCAACCGAGATTATAGCCCAAAACAACGCCGACGCAAGTGCCGCTGTTTTGGAATATGCAGCACTTGCCGTGCAGAAATGCGGAAACAAGCGCATTGGTTTCGGGAAAGCCGAGCTGCAGGAATGGCTTGTAGGCCAGGGCTTCAAGCATACAGACAAATCAACAGGAACTGTTGACGAAAGCAACGACTGGTTTGTTGCCGATAGACAGTCGCTGACTGATGCCGTGATGCTATTCTGCAACAAAGGCGAATGCGACATCGCTGAAAAAGGCACCGATACTGCCAACAACCAAAACACAGGCATAACGCTGCGTGAGGAGCAATTGCAGGCAGTGGAACAGACACTTGCCTGCTTTAAGCGCGGCAAAAAGATGTTGTGGGATGCCAAGATGCGTTTCGGCAAAACACTATGTGCACTCGAAGTGGTGAAGCGCAGCACGTTCCGCCGCACGCTCATCCTCACACACCGCCCTGTGGTGCGCGAAGGTTGGTTTGACGACTTTGAAAAATTAGGTTTCACCGATTGCCTTTACGGAAGCAAGGCCCACAAGACGGCATCTAACGCCAAGAGCCATGCCGGTGAAGATTTCGCCGATTTGGAACGCCGCGCATGTGTTGACAAGAATTTCCGTTACATATATTTTGCATCGATGCAAGACTTGCGCGGGTCGAAGCGTGTAAACAAAAGCAGCAAACTTGACAAGAACAACGATATATTCTCCACGAAATGGGACCTGCTTATAATTGACGAGGCACACGAGGGCATATCTACCAAGCTCGGCAAAGAGGTATTGGCCGAATTGCAGAGCAAACGCAATGTGAAAACGCTCTATCTGTCGGGTACACCTTATAATATAGTGGCAGAATTTGAAGCCAACGATGTGTTCAGATGGGACTACACAATGGAACAAAGGGCAAAAGCCCAATGGAAAGAAGAACATCCCGGTAAGCCCAATCCCTATGAGCCACTTGCAACAATGAATGTCGTGGCCTGCGATTTGGGCCGCAATTTCAAAAAATACAAGGAGGATGGAAATGGAGCATTCGCCTTCTCCGAATTCCTGAAGGTTGACGATGCTACCGGAGAATTTGTGCATGAAGCCGATGTCCGCAGTTTTCTAAATCTAATATCAAGCGGACAGGCGGGCGTTGCAAGTCCTTTTGCCACTGGCGCAAACGCCGATGCATTCAAGCACACATTATGGTCGGTGCCTGGAGTAAAGGCAGCCAAACGGCTTGCCGAAATTCTCACCGAACAGACTGCCGACAATGCTTTCAGCGGATATGAAATTGTAAATGTGGCAGGCGAAGGCGAATTCACACACGACAGAGATGACATCGTTGAAATGTCACGTTGGGAGAAAAACGCTCTGACACGCGTGAAAGATGCTATAAGAAACCATGATCGCACCATAACACTGTCTTGCGGACGATTGACAGTTGGTGCTACGGTGCCCGAATGGACAGGAGTGGTGATGCTTTCAGGTGGAGCCGACACAGGCGTGGCGCGTTACATGCAGACAATGTTCAGATGCCAGACTCCATACAACGACGGAAGAACAAAGCAAAACTGCTATGTATTCGACTTTTCGCCAGAACGAACGCTTACCATTCTCGACCAATACATAAACAACACTGTCGATGCCAACGTTGCAGGTGACCACATGTTGAAAGTGGAGCAATTCCTTACATTTTGTCGCTTGGTGTGTGCGCGTGGCGGCAAAGCCGTGCGCTATGGAGCCAGCGAGTTTGTGAGAGACGTAAACCAGACCTACTCTGACAACCTAATAAGAAAAGGCTTCCGCGACAGTTGCCTTTACGGAAACTTGGAAAACTTGCGCAAGCAAGACCTTCAGTTGCTCGATGAGGTTGCAAAGGCCATTTCAATGGCAACCGCCGAAAGTCGCAGCGACAACCGCGACATTATGACCCGGACAAAGAAACGGGTGAGAAAGCCCGCCGAAGATGCCAAAAGCATCGCTGAAAAGCAACGGGTAGAATCTGAAGAAACCTCTCAGTCAAACAACACGGCGCAGTCGCGTCGGCAGAAAATACTTGCCATACTCAATCAAATATCGGCACGTTTCCCGATGATGATATATGGCACAACCGACAAGATTGATGCACTCACACTCGACTCGTTTATAAAGCAAATCGACGAAGACTCGTGGAAAGAGTTCATGCCACGCGGCATAACCATGAAAATGTTCATGCGTCTGCGCCGATTCTACCGCGAAGATGTATTTGTGGCAACGGCAAAAGCCATTGCTGAAAGGGTGAAGGCTGCCGACAAACTCCCAGTTGTGGAGCGCATAAACGAAATTGCCGACATTCTGTCCGATTTCTGTTACCCTGACAAAGAGACTGTGCTCACACCTTGGAGACTAGTTAATATGCACATGAGCGACACCTTGGGCGGTTATGATTTCTGGGACAAAAAACACGAAAAGCTGTTGCGCGAACCGCGTTTTGTGTATCATGGTGAAGTGACCGACAAGGTGTTTATGAACCCGAAGTCGAAAGTTCTTGAGATTTGCTCAAAGACTGGTTTGTATGCATTGTATATGGCTTATGGCATTTACAAGATACGCAGCAGCCAGTCGCAGGGACTGTTTGACACACTGTCTGACGACGAGGCCGAACAGTTGTGGGCTGAGGTGATAGAGAAGAACATATTCGTTTTGTGCAAGACCAAAATGGCTGAACGGATAACGCGACGCACGCTGACGGGCTTCCGCGACACGAAAGCCAACGTAAAGTGCCTCGAAAACCTAACGGGGCAAATCATGGCCTACAAGAAGAAATTTGCAAGGACAGTCGCCAATGGCAAGACTTTCTGGAACGCCAACAACATAGAAAACATGAAATTCGACGCTATTATAAGCAATCCGCCATATCAGGTGAACATCGGAGAGCAAAAAGACAACTATGGTATTCCGCTCTACAACCAGTTTATGGAAACCGCGAAAGAGTTCTCGCCCAACTACATATCGATGATTATGCCGTCGCGTTGGTTCACAGGCGGCCGCGGTCTTGACAAATTCAGAAAAGACATGCTCACCGACAAGAGGCTCAGAAAGATTTTCGACTTTGTTGACTCAAAAGACTGTTTCCCCACGGTTGACATTTCGGGCGGTGTGGGATATTTCCTTTGGGACGCACATCACAACGGCAACTGTGAATTTACAAACACCCTGCACGGAAAGAGCCGTACACAAGAACGCCGTCTTGACGAATATCCCGTATTCATACGCAACAACGACGCACTGTCGGTGATTGAGAAAGTAATGTCGAAAAGCAATCATATGCTGAGCGAAACCGTGAGTGGCCAGACGCCCTTCGGGTTTGTGACGACCTATCGCGGAGAAGAGGAACCGTTTGACCAGTCGGTGGAACTGAAATCGAGTGGGGCGACAACGTATGTTACCCGTGAGAGCATCAAGAAAAACAGCCAATGGACTGACATGTATAAGGTTATTTTCTCGAAGGCTACATGCGAACATGCCGGTACTCCCGACCGCAACGGACAGTACCGCGTATTGTCGTCGTTGATGACTCTGCCTCCTGGAGTGATATGCACCCAAAGCTACCTTGTGGGTAATGTCTTTGAAAATGAAGCCGAAGCCACCAACTTCACTCAATATCTCAAGACAAAATTCCTGCGTTATCTGATGCTGCAGACAATAACGTCGCAAGACCTGTCTTCCGACAAATTCATGTTCGTTCCGATGCAGGACTACACCAATGCATCGGACATTGACTGGACGGCAAACCTTGACAAAATAGACCGACAGTTGTATGCCAAGTATAATCTTGTGAAAGAAGAAATTGAAATAGTGGAAAACACCGTGAAATCCATGTAAAAAATTTTGTCCCGATAATGGTTCTGCTATATCGGGACATTTTTTTTGCATTTCAGACAGCAAAACTACCAACCAACATTATTTGCTTCCTTTTCTTCGGTTGCATTCCCTGCAGAGCATTTGGCAATTCTCTATTACCGTTCTGCCGCCATCGCGCCAAGGCGTGATATGGTCGCCCTCCATAAACACATAGTCAAACACCTTGCCGCAAAGAGGGCATTTGTGGTTCTGCTTCTCCCATACTGCCAACTTTATTTTGTCGGGGAAGGCACGGAGGTCGAGATAATGTTCGTCGCCTGTCAGCACATAGGGGATTATGCCTTGCGGTTTCTGTATCTCATCGTCGCCCAACAAATCAACGATTCTCTTTTCATTCTTTTGAATGTCGAGTGCCTTCTCCTGATATTCGTCATAGAAACGTGCCCAATCCAAGCCCTTCATAATTTTCTTGAACTTCTTCATGTTGAAGTTATCCATTGCCCAGTGCAACACGCTTTGGAAATAAGTCCATAAGGGCATGGCATTCAAGTCGTGCTGGTGATGGCTCATATAGCCGACGGCGGTTTGCGACTTGCCGTTACGAGTCTCATGCTCTGCCATCCATTCCAAGGCTTTCTTGAAGAAGTCCTGACGTATGGGCGAACCGTTCACCAAGTCCTTACCCAAACGATAGGCCGCGCAGTTGGTCTTGGAGAAATGCTTCTTTGCATCGCTCACGAAAGGGCCGGCATAGACGGCATTGCGTATCTCCTGCTCATTCAGAGGTTTGCCCGCGATGTTGATTGTCTTAAACCATGCCAACTTCTCCGATTCTTCTCCCTCGCATACATACACGGTCAACTTGTAGTCGAGAATCTTCTTGCGAATATCGGCCGGCTGATTGTCAAAATTCTTGAAATCAACGGCAAACACGTTTGCCACATACTCGCAGAGCGACAGTGTGCGCTGCTGCCCGTCCATCACCTCGTAGGGGCATTCGGCATCGTCGCCGCGCTTCACCCAATACATTATATTAAGGGGATAGTTGTGAAGCACCGTGTTAATCACTGCCCGCTGCTCATTTTCATTATATATGAACTCACGCTGGTAAGGTGGGCGAATGTCCAAAAGACCGTCATAGCCCCTCACTCCCTGCTCATCATTATTGATGTAACCCTTGGTGATTTCGCCTACGGTCACTTCCATTTGCTTGATTGTCATCATAATGTATGGGGGTGTTTGTTGCGGATTAATATTCGAGCATAAACCTTTTCTTTTTTCGAGCCCTTCACAATTACGCCACTGGCATTAAGGTCGTAAATGCCTTTCTTTCCAAATTTTGCAAAATACGCATCACGACATTCTTCTGAACTATAGACTTTAGTTTTAAGTCCGTACAAGTCCATATTCTCACACATACCTAAAACCTCAAATTGTTCGGGGTTGTATTTGTCCATAAAAGTTATTGGAACACCCATCACACCATCGTAATCATATGGAATATCCGCAGTCTTACTAATTTCTATTGCATCATAATTATCATATTTGGGATACTCATCGGGACTGTATCGACACACTAAATCCAACTCTTCATGCCGCTTGTTGTGGTCAAGGTTAGTAAACCAACATATATTCCCCAAACTTCTCCATTTTTGTCCGGTTTCATCTTCCCAATAACGAGTTGCTTTAGGTTCCGAACTTTTTGGAACTTTAAAAGCCATATCTCCAGATTTATATCCAAGCCACACTTCGTTTTTTCTCAACAGAGGAAATACCTCTTTATAAGTTATCGCATTCTGATGACCAACAATTACAAACTTCTTCCCATACTCCATCAACTGCCCAATATATTCCCGGAACAATGAGAAAGGAGGGTTGGTAACAACGATGTCTGCTTCTTTAAGAAGTGCAATACATTCCTCTGAGCGAAAATCGCCAGTCTTCAATAATGATAACACATTCTTATCGTTCTCCAGAAGATAGCGTACATCGGATAAATCGACAGCACCATCGCCATTCTCATCCTTCACCTCGGTAATCTCCACCTTATAAGCAATCTTCTTTGGCTCGTCACCATCGAAATGTAACATAAGTTCGTTGCCCGTCATTGGCGAACCGTTATAACATGTGCAGATGAGTTTCTTCAATCCAAGATGATTGAAGCGAAGGGCAAAGTATTTGAAAAAGTTGCTTTCGTAGGGGTCGTCGCAGTTGCAGAGCACCACCTTATCACGGAAGTGCTGCCAATAATGTTGCAACTCACGCTCTATATCAGAAAGTTGTGTATAGAATTCATCCTTCTTCGCCACCTTGGCGGCATTGAGATTCTTGTTTGCCATAATATGTGATTGATAGTTTAGGGTCGCAAGCACATACTATCAATCACGCCAAGACGCAAAAAGGGCGTGATGCTCCTTATTGCGTTCAGCTATGAGGCAGCCTCGGAATGGAAACCTCAACCCATCAAATAAGAATGCACCACGCCTATGGCGTTGATGCATTGCTAATACATGATGGATTAAGGCATCCCATACCGAATGCCTTATCACAATTATTCCTTGTTACGTTATTTCCAAAGATTGTGCAAACCGAGCGCAATCAAGTTTACTTGAATTGCCGAGGTGCCACCAATCTTATGCCAATAAGTTTCCGAGGCTTTTGGCTGAACGCGAAATAATAGCGAATGCTTTTTGTTTACCAACGATGTCTTGGAGAAGGCTCAAAGCCAAATCCAACGGCAAAGATACAAAAAGGAAACGAAGAAGTGTGTGTTTGCTTGTAAAATTTTGTTCCTTTTGATTTTGCAGAGCCATAAGAACAGTGTTAATTTTTTAAAACTTGCAAAAAAAACGACAGTGAAGCAAAAGGAGAAACCATTTGTTTTTTGTAACTTTGCAACAACTTTAATAAAGGTGTTTCCGCTCGCGAAACATTTCTTCTCATCATATTTTACTTTTAATATATGTATAGTAAAGACGAATTATTATCGAAAAGTGTGTCCGACTTGGAAGATATTGCCAAGCATCTTGGCATAAGCATCGCAGCAGGTGCAAGTGAGGAAGATATCACTTACGACATACTTGACAAACAGGCTGAAATTGAAGGCAGCAAAAACCCGATAGGCACAAAACGCAAACGCACGAGAATCGTGAAAAAGGACACCGACCGTGTGTATTCGGTAAATGGCAAAGACGGCGAAAACTTTGATTTGAAAAAGAATAAGTCTGCCGCCGACACCCAACAACAATCATTGTTTAAGGAAGAAACTGATGTGCCAGACACGGCAAACGTGCAAAAGCCAGAAGATGAAGTTGCCGCCGCACCTGCCCCTAAACGCCGTGGAAGAAAATCGAAAAAGGAACTAGAACTCTTGGCATTGGCCGAAGCAAAAGAAAACGAACCCGAAGTTAAGCCGGAAAGCAACGACACGGTAGAAGCCGACACCACCAACTTGACTGAGAATGACACCGACAACAAAGCCGATGACAATCAAGCGACAGTGAAAGAGGCGGTTGACGACATCCCAGAGGAGGCTTTCGCTGCAACAGGCGAGAATAATAACGACGATGAGAGCAACGACCTCATAGCAAGACTACAGGCAAAAATCAACGCGCATAACGAGAATCAAGAATCGGCAATCGCACAAAACAGCACGAATGTTTGGAGCGGCGACCCTGACGACGGTACTGATTTCATTCCCGTAATAGATTTGCCTATTGAAGACCACGGGGCTGTTCCTACATTCGACATGTTTGACAACCCGACATCACCAGCACAAAACCCCACACAAACGTTCCAATTCCAAGAAACAGAAGACGAAGAGCAATACGACTTTTCTGACATCATAACGGCCAACGGAGTGCTTGAAGTAATGCCCGACGGATATGGTTTCCTTCGCTCAAGCGACTACAACTATTTGTCATCACCCGACGATGTATATGTGTCTGCCCCACAAATCAAACGCTACGGTCTGAAGACCGGCGATGTTGTGCAATGCCATGTACGTCCACCACACGACGGTGAAAAGTATTTCCCGCTTACAAATATCGACATGATAAACGGCCGAGAGCCTGCCGATGTGCGCGACCGCATCTCGTTTGAGCACCTCACGCCGTTGTTTCCCGACGAAAAGTTCAACCTCTGCGGCGACAAAGCAACGACAAATCTCAGCACACGTATTGTAGATTTGTTCTCGCCCATCGGAAAAGGACAGCGTGCCTTGATCGTGGCTCAGCCCAAAACGGGTAAGACAATACTTATGAAAGATATTGCAAATGCCATTGCCGCCAACCACCCGGAAGCCTATCTGATGATGCTTCTCATCGACGAGCGTCCCGAGGAAGTTACCGACATGGCTCGAACCGTAAACGCCGAAGTGATTGCATCTACCTTCGACGAACCGGCAGAACGCCACGTGAAGATTGCCGGAATCGTATTGGAAAAGGCAAAGCGAATGGTGGAGTGCGGACACGATGTCGTGATATTCCTTGACTCTATAACCCGTCTGGCCCGAGCCTACAACACTGTTTCGCCCGCATCGGGCAAGGTGTTGACCGGTGGTGTTGATGCCAATGCACTGCAAAAGCCGAAACGTTTCTTCGGCGCAGCACGAAATATTGAAGGAGGCGGTTCGCTCACAATCATAGCCACCGCACTCATCGACACCGGTTCGAAGATGGACGAGGTTATATTCGAGGAATTCAAGGGCACCGGCAATATGGAGCTGCAACTTGACAGGTCGTTGTCTAACAAACGCATATTCCCGGCAGTGAACCTTGTTGCATCAAGCACACGCCGCGACGATTTGTTGCAGGATGACACAACACTAAGGCGTATGTGGGTATTGAGGAATTTCATTTCTGACATGAATCCTATGGAAGCAATGAATTCCATTCACGACAAAATGCAGAGAACACGCGACAACGAAGAGTTCTTGCTTTCAATGAACTCATAAATGCCACTGCGCTACAAGCGCGGCTCATATAGAAGAAAGAGAAAAACGAAACATACTAAAAGGGAGGGAAACCTCCCTTATTGTTTATGGACAAGTGTATAGAAATAAAAGGGGCTAGGGTAAACAACCTGAAAAACATCAGTCTGAAAATCCCCCGCAATAAATTTGTTGTTATTACCGGCGTTTCTGGCTCCGGAAAGTCTTCGCTTGCATTCGACACTTTGTATGCAGAAGGCCAACGCCGGTATGTGGAGTCGTTGTCTTCCTATGCACGCCAATATCTTGGGCGTATGCATAAACCAGAATGCGACTTTATTGCCGGACTGCCACCAGCCATTGCCATCGAACAAAAGGTAATATCTCGAAACCCACGCAGCACCGTGGGGACAATGACAGAAATTTACCAATATATGTGCATGTTGTTCACACGCATAGGACACACAATTTCTCCGCTGAGTGGAGAGGATGTTGCAATGCACACTTCTCAGGATGTGGTGGACAAGATTTCGCAATTCTCTGAAGGCAGCAAGTTCTTAATACTTTCGCCGTTACATGTTGCAGAGGGACGCACATTGCAGAAACAACTGTCTGTCGAGTTGCAACAGGGATACTCACGTGTTTGGTTTGGCAATGAAATAAGGCGTATTGATGATATTCTAGAAGATTGTCAAACCATTGAAAGCACAAAGTCTGATGACATTTACTTGGTTATCGACCGCATAAATGCAAGTAACGATCCTGAAACGATATCTCGTGTTACCGATTCGGTGGAAACATCTTTCTTCGAAGGAAACGGTAAATGTAGGGTAGTGTTGCTGCCTGCGGGAATAAAGTACGACTTCTCTTCGGAATATGAAGCCGACGGCATCGCTTTTGAAAAGCCCAACGACAACATGTTCTTGTTCAATTCGCCTTCAGGGGCATGCCCTGAATGTGAAGGTTTCGGAATGGTGGTCGGCATCGACGAAAAACTTGTCATCCCCAATACATCATTGAGTGTATATGACGGTTGCGTGCAGTGTTGGCATGGCGACAAATTAAGCGTTTGGAAAACCGAATTCTGCCGCAGGGCTGCAAAAGACAATTTCCCGATATTTGAACCATACTACAAACTCACTCCGAAGCAAAAAGACATGCTGTGGCATGGCTTGCCGTCGGAAAGGAAACTCTCCATAGATAATCAGGTATCCATAGATGCGTTCTTTAAAATGGTGAAAGACAATCAGTACAAAATACAATATCGTGTGCTGATGAGCCGCTACCGTGGCAAAACGATATGCCCTTCGTGTAAAGGCAAGCGCCTGAAAGAAGAATCGTCATGGGTGAAAATTGCCGGAAAGAGCATCACCGACTTGATTGAAGTGCCCGTGTCAAACTTGATAGAATGGTTTGACAACCTTAACATCACTCCGCAAGAAACACAGATTGCCGACCGCCTTTTGAAGGAAATCACAAGCCGACTGCATTTTCTCGACGAGGTGGGTTTGGGTTATCTATGCCTCAACCGTGCGGCAATGACACTGAGTGGAGGTGAGAGCCAACGCATAAACTTAACAAAATCATTAGGTAGTTCACTTGTCGGCTCGTTGTATATTCTTGACGAACCGAGTATAGGATTGCACAGCAAGGACACCCGCCGGTTGATAGATGTGTTGCGTAAACTCCAACGCATAGGCAACACCGTAGTGGTGGTGGAGCACGACGAAGAGATAATGCGCGCCGCCGATTACCTCATTGACATTGGCCCTAATGCCGGAGTGAATGGTGGAGAGGTGGTTTTCGAAGGCATGGTTGACGAGATTGACCGTATTGATGCAGAAAATAGCAGAAGCCATACGGTAAAATATCTTACAGGGAAAGAACAGATAGAACTGCCTCACGGTTACAGACAATGGAATAAGGCGATAACGATAAAAGGTGCCCGGATGAACAATCTTAAAGGCATTGATGTGCAGTTTCCGCTCAATGTGCTTACCGTTGTAACCGGTGTCAGCGGTTCGGGAAAGTCCTCTCTCGTGACTGGCATCCTGTTTCCGGCGTTGAAGCGTCATCTCAACGAAGTGGCTGATGCTCCCGGGGAATATGCTGCGATTGAAGGCGACTGGAACCAAGTGTCACATGTGGAGTATGTTGACCAAAATCCGATAGGAAAGAGCACACGTTCTAATCCCGCAACCTATGTAAAGGCCTACGATGCGATACGCCGTCTATATTCAGACCAGCCTCTGGCGAAACAGGAAGGGTTTAGTGCCCAACATTTCTCTTTCAATGCCGAAGGCGGACGATGCGAGGAATGCAAGGGGGCGGGAACGATAACCGTTGAGATGCAATTCATGTCAGACATTATACTGGAGTGTGATGCCTGCCACGGCAAACGTTTCAAGAAAGACATACTTGATGTGCGTTTTCACGAAAAGAATATCTATGATGTTCTGGAGATGACTGTTTCCGAAGCTGTTGCTTTCTTTTCGGAACATGGAGAAAAAGCCATTGTGAAGCGGTTGAAGCCTCTTGAACAAGTGGGACTGGGCTACATTAAATTGGGCCAGAGTTCCTCTACATTGTCTGGCGGAGAAAACCAACGTGTAAAACTGGCCTATTTCATAGGGCAGGAACGCCAAGAACCCACACTGTTTATATTTGACGAGCCAACTACGGGACTTCATTTCCACGACATACAGTGCCTTTTGAAGGCATTCAACTCACTTATTGAGAAAGGTCATTCGGTCATTGTCATTGAACACAATATGGATGTCATTAAATGCGCCGACTACATCATCGACCTCGGAAAAGACGGAGGAAACAAAGGCGGCAATGTGGTCTGCACGGGCACCCCACCCGAAATCGCAGCTTGCAAAGATAGCTACACGGGATTATATCTAAAAGAAAAAATGCAAAGATAACCCATTATCGCACATGGTAGAACAATTGTCCATATTGATACCCACCTACAACAACCGCTGCATTGAACTTGTAAGGCGGCTGTCGGATGTAGCAAATGCCACAGGCAATCTTGAATATGAAATTGTCGTGGCTGATGACGGTTCTGACAAAGCAGATATTGTTAAGGAAAACGAGGCTGTTGCATCCATTCCCAACTGTCGCTACATAAGAAACCGAGTGAACAAGGGACGCGCATTCACACGCAATTTCCTTGCGCAAAGTGCTCAATATGAATGGCTGCTGTTTATTGATTGCGAAGTTGAAATACCTGACGATAATTTTCTTTCAGCCTACATTAATGCGGCCAATGGCTTTGATGTGGTGTATGGCGGCGTCATTATTGGGGGAAATGCCGAGGCTCTGTCAGGAAATCTGCGGTACAATTACGAAAAGGCATGCGAACCTCATCATTGTGCGACAAACAGAAACAAACACCCTTATGCAAATTTCCGCACCGCAAATTTCCTGATACGCCAACAAACGATACTCAGATTACCGTTCAATGAAAATGTCAAATCATACGGATACGAGGACGTGATGTATGGGAAATGCCTTTGCGACAACCATGTCAAGGTCTTGCACATTGACAATGGTGTGGAGTATGTGAGCTATGAAAGCAATCTTCGCTTCCTGAAAAAGACCGAAGAGGCCATGCACACATTACTCCTGTTCAAGAAAGAAATGGAGAAATACTCACGGCTTATTCATATTGAAAATATAATCGACAAATGGCATTTGAGGAAATTGTTCCACATCGTTTACAAAGTAAAGAAGGAAAGTTGGCGAAAGCAGTTGCTTTCGTCCAATCCTTCAACCTTTGTTTTCAATCTTTATAAACTTGGTTACTTTATAGACTTGTCTGAACAGCAACACAACAGGACGTGAATTTTATTCCAACTCATATATCCCCATAGGCGACCGACGTTTCAATACCTCCACCTGAGGGATGTGTTTCCCATTCTCCAATCCTTCATTCAGTCTGTTGACAACTGCCGACAGAGCCAAAGCCGGAGTGTTGTTCTCCTCACTTATATGGCACAACCATACACGTTTAAGACGTTCTGATTTCCATTCGGCAATCATTTTGGCACACACGTCATTGCAAAGATGCCCGTTTCCGCTTTTAATACGTGCCTTCAGATAAGCAGGATAAGGACCGTTTTCCAACATATGTTCATCATAATTGGCTTCGATTACTAAATAGTCGGCTTCCTGTATCACTGTTTGCATTTCTTCTGTTTGATGTCCTACATCGGTCAACAGACAAAAGACAGTATCGTTATGGCGAATCATATATCCAACATTTTCGCTACTGTCATGCGGCACTTTGAAAGCTGTCACCGACAAGTCGCCAAGCTGAAATGGTACATTCGTTTCAACAAACCGCCGTTTTTCATGCCCCACCTTGTGTTTCACGCAATAGTTTTTGTCAATGCCACTGTGCACAAGTCGTGTAGCATACACCGGAATATCCATTTTCTCACTTAACGAACCCACCGATTTTATATGGTCGGCATGATTGTGAGTCACCAGTATGTAATGTATGTTTGAGAACGACAATCCGTATTCCTTGAAACTCTTGCGCAAATTGCGCAACCCAATACCTAAATCAAGCAATACACCTGTGCGTTCCGTATATAGATAATAACAATTGCCGCTACTTCCGCTGGCAAGTGATATGAAGTTGAACATCTTGTTGTTTTTATGCAAAAGTATCAAAAAATAAATGATAACACAAGTTTTTATATTACTTTTGCAATATAAACCAAGGCTTGAAAATATGTCATATCACAATTCTGTCATTTGTAAAATCTGCCTCACCATGCTGTCTTCACTAGTTCTTACTGCATGTGAGACAAAAGACACCGAATTGGTTGAGACAACAACGAAGACCTTTGCCAACGAGTTTTTCAACCTAAGATATGGCAACGCGGCTACATTATGTACACAAGAATCAAGGAAATGGCTGGAATACACAGCCTCAAATGTCAGTCAATCCGACCTTGACCTTTTTAACAACTACCCTGACACAGCATCATGTGAGATTGTTGATGTCAGCATAAACGACGATGCAGAAGCCACAGTGAAACTTAAAGTATACAATTTTCTCGCCAACGATTCACTCGAAAGCAATCCGAGAATTTGCCCCGCTGCCACATTTTCCTTTAACTTGCACAAGGAAAACAACAAATGGAAAGTAGTATTAGACGCGCTACCTGCCGCCAAGCATTCCGACAATTAAGCCCCACTGTCGTCGGGCTTCATCTCTTTGTGTGTGACAAGTCGAACATATAAGTAAGCTTCACGACTATATTACTTATGTTGGACTTTGCAAAATAGTCGCGCTTTGTATCACCGAAGATATTCCCAAGTCCGTAGTAATAGCGGCCTTCGAGCAAGAAATGTCCCACATGCGGTACTGTATATTCCACTCCAATTCCCGCCGCAATGCCATAGTCAAACTTGTTTTCCACCTTCATTGTGTCTTGCGCAACGGTGGTGTTAGAGCGGTCGGTCAAGTTGGCATTTGCCAAGTCGAAATTTGTTCTAGTACTCTCATTTAGCAAGAAACCGAATTGCGGGCCAGCCTGAAAGAAAAACTGCATGCCTTTCCGCTCCTTGCCCCAAGCCAAATGGGCGAAGAAGGGCACCTGAATGTAATTCAAGTCACGCACATACGTTTCTGCCTGGTTTGTAGTTGCATTTATCACCGGCTTGTCGTCTGTGGTATATATCCTTTCATTCCAACCTATTTTCGAATAGTTCACCTCTGCATGTATAGAGCATATAGTGCTGAAATATTTTTCACAGACATAGCGCAATGAAAGTCCGGCCGTCATTCCTCCATGATAATTTTGCGTCACTTTGGGCGTGAAGCCTATGTTGCTCATTACATATCCGCCGTTTATGCCGAGCGAAAACTCGTTACGGTGTTGTCCGATTTGTGCTTGCGCCACAAAAGGTATTGCCAAAGCAATGGCCAACGCAGATTTCCTATATATTTTCATCAATAGTTTATCGATTCGGTTGAGTGGTTACGGGTGTAGTGTATGAGCATAAAGCTGTAGTTCTGCATACCTCCATTGGCTATACGCTTGAATTTCAACGGAGTCTGCATAGGCGTATATGCCTTTTGCGTATAAGTTCCGTTGAAGTCTTTCCCAAACTTGTTCATTCCTGTTATAAAATACATGGTATGGTCGAAACCGGTGATTGCGAAACGCGGAAGAGCCTCGCGCATGTCCGACTTGAACCATGTTCTGTAAGACTTCTCCAATGACTTTGTTCTTGAGGACACGGCATTATAATATGCTGTCGTTGGTATGTAGGCATCATACTTATGGAAATATTCCTTGTACACTTTGTCATACATAAGCCATTCCGTGTATCCGAAGAGAGAAATGACAATGTTGGGGTTGTTCTTTTTCAGTATGTCGAGCTTAGCCAACGTGGAATTCAGTTCGGGAGAACGTCCTGTGTTCACTACAACAACATTCGTTTCGTTTTTCACGAAAGCCTTGGCAAACATGGCATCCGAAGAATTCAAGTTGGTGATGTTGTATTTTATGCCTCTCGCTTCCATTTTCTTGCGCAGTGCGAATGTAAACAATCCCTTTTGACTCGTAATGTCATTGCAATCGACAAACACCGGGTGACAACTGCCGAAACGGTCGAGAAAAGCCTTCACCGAACTTTCATTGAACATTTGCGGAGCCTGATATATTTGGAAAATGTTGGCATTGTTTGAAACATCGTCACCGTCTATCGAGAACGGTATGACGAGCCTGATGTTGTGTTTGCGGCAGAAATTGCCCAATGCAGGCACTTGTTTTGTGTATAACGGCCCAAATATAACATCACATTTCTGAGCATTCGGATCTTTCAATATCTGGTTTACATCGGCGTCAACCGACAGATTCCATGCCATTGTCGTGATGCCTATACCTTTGGCCTTCAACGAATCACAAGCCATAAGCATGCCACGGTAATATTCGGTCATGCGTTGTCCGTCACCGTCTACATTATGCAAAGGTAGCATCACACCTATGCAGATGTTCTTGGCCGTATTCACCTGCCGGGCATTACTGCTCGCCACTGTTGTCGATTTAGCTTTTACAGAAGGGTAGGGTATGAGCAGTTGGTCGCCCTTTTTCAATGTAAACCCATCCTTTGACATTTCTGGGTTGGCTTTCACCAATTCATCTATTGTTATATTGTATTTCTTAGCGATGCCATAAATGGTGTCTTTTTTCTTTATTGTGTACAGGTCTTGCCATTTGGCAGTCTGTGCACCTACCGATGCTGCAAGGCAGAACAACACCAGAAATACTATATATTTCAATGTTTTCTTCATTTCCATGTCACTTGATTTCTGCTACAAAAGTACATAAAAATAGCGATTTTCTAAAATTTATGCCGTACTTAATCATGTCACCTACGATTACGGCAGTCGCCGACAACCCAAGTTGGTTTCATTCACCAGTATTGCTGCCAGAGGTCTCGGTGTATCCGCGCAACAGGTTGACATCTTTTTTGATGTTGTATTTACGTCCGTCAGCACCTTTAGCCTTTACCAATACATAATACACACCGTCTTTCACATCCTTTCCGTTGTATTTACCGTCCCATCCTCCTGCCGGATCGGTCCATTCATATAGCTTCTGTCCCCAACGGTTGAATATATAGGCATGAAACTCCACCAAACTTTGGTAACTGCTTTTTGCCTTATACACATCGTTTATACCGTCGCCGTTTGGCGAAAACGCATTGGGCATTTCCAATTTGCTTTCAGATATTACCACCCTTATAGGCTCATTTTCCGACCAATAGTCCTGCGTGTATTCCACCGACTCTTCGCCACGGCTGAATGTGGCATACAACAGTATCTTATGTGAACCTGCCTTGGTAAATGTGTATTCGGTGTCCTCTTCATACCTTATCAAATAAGGTTCGTCTTTATCTTCTGTCATAAAGCGCCATTCATAATGTGCCGTCCAGCCCGAGGTGTTTTCTGCATTTGCCTTAAACTGGGCATACAATGGAGCCGACCCCGAATAACTGGTTGAACTTTCTTCACCGTCAGAAGTGGTGAAAATGGCTGTCGGGGATATCGTCGGAACATCATCGGCAAACACGTTGGTCAACTGTATAACAACGATAACCGCCAAAACCGCAAGGCGCAATATTCTGTTCATGTGCATTATCTTTTCCTTTGTTTCATAAATACTATTACATGGGCATTTGCCAACGGCGCAAAATATTCATCAACGCTCAAGACAAAGCCACATACAAATGCAAAGTTAAGTATTATGCTGCACACCACAAAAGTACAAATCTTCATTTTTGTTTTTTTAAAAAAAGCTACTTGTCCTTTTTGATGTCGAATGAAACAAAGGCCATTTTTTCTCTCAATAATTTCATTTTTATATGAAAACTTGGTATCTTTGCAACGTTTGTATGCCTGCAAATGCACATGCAATGCCATAAAAATCGGAATAAACAAAGAAGAAAACAAAGCGAATAAACAATGAATTTGAAAATCAGACTGGCACTGATGAACTTTTTACAGTTTGCGGTGTGGGGAGCTTATCTGACTTCCATGGGACGTTATTTGGGTAATATTGGTATGGGGTCGGAAATAGGTTATTTCTATTCAATGCAAGGTGTTGTGTCAATTTTCATGCCTGCAATCATGGGAATTATTGCCGACCGTTGGGTGCAGGCGCAACGACTCTACGGCATTTGTCACCTTTTAGCCGGTATATTCATGCTTGCCACAGCTTGGTATGGAAGCCAGGCAGGTGCCAACGCTTCTTTTGCCACCATATTCTCGCTTTATTCACTGTCGGTTGCATTCTATATGCCAACGCTTGCCCTCTCCAATTCAGTGGCCTACAATGCATTGGGGCAGGCCGGTTTGGATGTGGTAAAAGACTTTCCTCCGATTAGAACGTTAGGCACTGTAGGTTTTATATGCACAATGTGGTTTGTCGATTTAATGGGATTCCAGTCAAACCAATTTCAGTTTGTCACATCAGGAGTTTTGGGCTTTGTATTGTTCTTCTATGCATGGACACTTCCTTCTTGCCCCACTGCCGGTGCAGGCGAGGCAAAAAGCTTGGCAGAGTCTTTCGGTTTGAAAGCATTCTCTTTGTTCAAGCAGCGCAAAATGGCAATATTCTTTGTCTTCTCAATGCTTCTCGGAGTAAGTTTGCAGATAACCAACAGTTTTGCCAACCCTTACATCAGCAGTTTCGTTACTATTAAAGAATATGCCGACACATTTGGTGTGCAGCATGCCAACATTCTGATTTCCCTGTCGCAGATAAGCGAAACATTGTGCATTTTGCTTATACCTTTCTTTATGAAACGTTATGGCATAAAGAATGTCATGCTGATTGCCATGTTGGCATGGGTTCTTCGTTTCGGACTTTTCGGTACGGGCAACCCCGGGTCGGGTGTTTGGATGTTCATCCTCTCTATGATTGTATATGGTGTTGCATTCGATTTCTTCAACATAAGCGGGTCGTTGTTTGTTGAAAACAATGCCGACCATTCCATGCGGTCGAGCGCACAAGGATTGTTTTTCCTTATGACCAATGGCATAGGTGCAACCGTGGGAACAATTGGAGCGCAGAAAATAATCAATGTCTTTACCCATAGCGAACAGTTCGGCGACAATTTCTACACCGTAGGCAACTGGTCGGCATGTTGGTTTATTTTTGCCGGCTATGCACTTTTGGTTGCAGTGTTGTTTGCAATAGTGTTCAGACCGTCAAAGAAATAGGTTGCTGGCAATGGAAAGAATTCGGCTTCATTTCAAAGGTTTGAGCGAATTTGTAGGTAATTCGAAAATTCTGCTCGTAAACTTCACCGATGAAGAAGAAACGCGGCAGTTCACCGTATTGTGCGACAATGCCGCCGCCGAAATTATCAAGTCTTATGTCACCGGCGAACGGAAGACAAGCGAAAGTCTGGTCGGCATTTTGTCAATCATGCTTAAAAGCCGTGGTGTTCACCCGACGATATTGATAAACAGCGTCGTCAACGGACACTACACGGCATTGCTCTGTGATGAAAATTCCTACGAATTGCACAAACTTGACATCTACGATGCACTTGTTATGGCATTTGCAGGCAATGTTCCGGTATATATCGAGAGCACTCTGTTCATGCGTCAGGGGGTGGCCTACCAAGAGGGGCGTTCGATGCTGGCAATACCAGTGAATGTCTTGAACAACGAAATCTTAGGCAAAGCACTCAAAAAAGCCATAGCCGACGAAAATTACGAGCTTGCTTCACAACTGCAAGAAGAACAGAAGAGACGAAAAGCAGACGAAACGCCGGCCGAATGAAAGCAATACCTGCTTAATGCCACACGAGGAAAAACGCGATGACTGTTAATTGAAACATTGAAAACGACTATGAAAGAAACAAGATATTTCTATGTCCCGGAAGCCGAAACCCGAACAGAACTGCCCGACGAAGAAGCCAAACACGCAACAAGAGTGTTGCGTCTTGATATGGGCGACGAACTATTTCTCGTGGACGGAAAAGGCACTTTATGCAAGGCCGAGGTTACTGCAATATCCAACAAGCATTGCCTGTACCGAATTGTAGAGGCAACAAAAACCGAATCAACATGGCATGGCAAAGTAAACCTTGCCATTGCACCCACAAAGATGATGGACCGCATTGAATGGATGGCAGAAAAAGCAACGGAAATAGGCATAGACGAAATATCATTTATCGACTGCAAATTTTCTGAACGCAAATCTATTCGCACCGACAGGGTTGAGCGCATCGTTGTGTCGGCCATGAAACAAAGCCATAAAACATGGAAGCCTGTTGTGAACGAAATGGTTAGTTTCAAGAATTTCATCGATACTCCGCGCCAAGGCAACAAGTACATTGCCCATTGCTACGACGATGTGGAAAGAAAAGATTTGTTTCAGGAACTGCAAGCTGCCGACATCAACGCCGAAACCACAATCTTGGTGGGGCCAGAAGGCGATTTCTCGATTGATGAAGTGCGCTATGCGTTGTCAAAAGGATACACGTCGGTGTCGCTTGGGCAAAGCAGACTGCGCACCGAAACAGCTGGTCTTTTTGCCGTGATGACTGCCAACACTTGCAAGCGAAAACTATAAAAACCAACAACAAGCAAAGATGAATGAACATTTTAATGCAACTAATTTGAGAATTTACGGGCAATACATATTCCAAAAGGCACGGCTTTTACACCTTTCGGCAATATTGTGTCTGTTTGTGTTTTGCGCCTGTTCTGACAACGACTATATAAATGCAATACCGGGAAACAGTCCTGCCATTGTTGCCTTAGATGCAAGCGAAATGGGCGAAAGTTCCCCATTCGACTCTTTAAAAGAAATTTTCGGAGGCAACGACTTGGCCGAAAGTGGCATTGATTTCAAAAGCCGTGTATTCTTTTTTGAAACCATTGACGGCAATTTCGGTTTGTGTGCCAAGGTTACTGACAAAAGGAATTTAAAGAAATTCGTCGGCAATATGGCAAAATCGGGCATGGCCACAAATGCTGTAGAACGCAACGGTGTTCTGTTTACCGACCTTAAAAAATCATGGGCCGTAGGTTTCTCCGAAAAGGCACTGGTTGTCATAGGCCCTGTCACTTCAACCTCCATGTCAGACACATGGAACACAATAGCCCGACTGTTGAAACAAGATGAAGATTTTGGCATAAAGGCTTCGCCACTTTACACTGCCCTCGACTCACTGAAGAGCCCTATCGCCTTGGTTGCCAGAGCCAATGCTTTGCCCGACAAAATTTCGGCATTTCTTACTTTGGGATTACCCGAAAACGCTTCAACATCGCAGGTTATCGTTGCAGCAGAAGCATCTGTAAAAGGCGATAAGCTCGCCATATCGGGCCGTCTTTTCTCTGACAACGCGAATATTGACAAGGCTCTTAGAAAATCGCAAGGCGTTTACCGTCCCATTGGCGACACTTTCTTCACCACATTGTCAGACAAATACGCAGCATCTTTATATGCCAATGTCAACGGAAAGGCTTTTCTTCCATTGATGCAGTCAAACAAAGCCTTGCAGGCATTGTTGGCAGGCTTGAACATGGCAGTTGACCTTAACCTCATCATAAACAGCATCGACGGCAACATGGTTGTGGCTAGCAATGCCCATGGCGCGGCGCAGGACATCACGTTTGCCGCCCAACTCTCAACCGACAAATGGAAGGATGAGGTGGGTTACTGGAAATCGTCATGCCCCGCCGGTGCAAAGATTGTTGATTCTGGTGCTGGCTGCTACCAATACACCGACGGAAAATCAGCGTTTTTCTTCGGTTCTGCCGACATGCATAAATTCTATTGCGGGAGCAACTTATCATTGGCCCAATTTGCAGCAAGTGCCAGTGTGCAACCGCAAAACAATGAAATCGCAGCACTGATAAAAGGCAAGCGCATAGCACTTGTGGTCAATACCGATGCTGCACTAGCATCGCTCGGCGACGACCGAGATGGGCAGTCATTGAAAAAGCAGTTGTTTGGTAACGTGAAGAATATTGTATATACAATGAAATAACAATGAACAAGATTGTTTTCAAAAACGTGGTTCCTGACGTTTTCGCTTCGAGAACCGATTTAAGCTCTGAAGTGTGGGCTCAGGAAACCATTTTCACCAAAGGCAACACTTATCTGGTGGAGGCTGCAAGTGGAATGGGGAAGAGCACTTTCTGCAGTTATGTCGTGGGTTATCGCAATGACTATACGGGAAACATCTATATGGACGACTGCGACACCAAAACATTTGGCATTGCCAAGTGGACCGAAATGAGGAAGATGCACATAAGCCACCTTTTTCAAGAACTCAGGTTGTTTCCCGAATTGACAGCCCTCGAGAACGTGATGATAAAGAACCGCCTCACAGGATATGTTCCAACGCAGAAAATAGACATGTGGTTTGAGCGGTTGGGCATTGCCGACAAACGGCATGAACTGATAGGCCACATGTCGTTCGGACAGCAACAGCGCGTCGCCTTCATGCGCGCCCTGGCACAACCTTTCGATTTCATACTGCTCGACGAACCAATAAGCCATCTTGACGACAACAACGCAAAAATAATGGGCGACATGGTTGTAGAAGAGGCCAAAGCACAAGGTGCCGGAATTATAATGACGAGCATAGGCAAACATATTGAACTTGATTACGACAAAATTATAAAACTATGAAATTGGTTTGGAAACTCCTGCGCCAGCATATCAGTGTCCCTCAGTTTGTGGGATTCTTCTTTGCCAACCTTTTCGGAGTTATGATTATCCTTTTCGGACTTCAATTCTATTTCGACATAAAGCCTCTTTTTACTAGCGGCGACAGCTTTATGAAAGGCAATTTCTTGATTGTCAACAAGAAAATCGGTGCTGCAAGCACCCTGACTGGCCGCACCAACACATTCAACAAACAGGAAATCGACGAGATAAGCAGCCAGCCGTTTGTGCGCGACATGGGCGTATTCACATCCACCGACTATAAGGTGGAAGCCTCAATGGGGATTAATGGTGTAAATGTGCTCAACTCCGAACTGTTTCTTGAAAGCGTGCCCGACGGGTTTGTAGATGTGGCTCTTGACAAGTGGAAATATGACGAGAACTCAAAAGAGGTGCCTATCATCTTGCCACGTTCCTATCTTACGATGTATAACTTCGGGTTTGCACAGTCTCGCTCATTGCCTAAAATAAGCGACGGACTTGTGGGAATGATTACATTCAAACTGTTCATACACGGAAACGGGCAAAACGATGTGTTTGAGGGACGTGTCATAGGCTTCTCAAACAAGCTCAACACCATTCTCGTACCGCAGAAATTCATGGAAACCACCAACCGGCGGTTCTCTTCCAACGACACACCCGAACCAACAAGACTGATACTCAAAGTTGACAACCCAACCGACACTAAGGTCAGCCAGTATATGGATGCGCACGGATATGACATTGCCGACAACGACATGGATGCAGAAAAAATCACTTATTTCTTAAGACTGCTTGTCACCATTGTAATGGGTGTAGGACTTGTCATTTCGGCATTGAGCTTCTACATACTGATGTTGAGCATATACCTTCTTGTGCAGAAGAACTCCACAAAACTTGAAAACCTCCTGCTTATAGGCTACTCCCCGGCCAAGGTGGCTCTGCCATATCAGACTTTGGTGCTGTCGCTCAACCTGTCGGTATTGATTATAGCACTCATAGCATTATGCTTCGTAAGAAGCTATTACATGAATGTAATAATGATGCTATTCCCCGACATGCCCGACACTACGATGTCTGCGGCAGTTTTAGTGGGCATAGTTCTTTTTCTTGTGGTATCGGTATTGAATATAGCAATCATAAGAAACAAGATAAATACTATTTGGCATCACAAGGCATGATGCGCTGATTGCATACAAACGAAAAAACGGCGGCAATCTATGTTGCCGCCGTTACTTTTGCCTATTGCATAGTTTGCTCTCCATTGCCCCAGTATGGGGCGAATATTATAGGATAGGGGCTTGCCCCTATCT
>CAVCLB010000026.1:0-30581 GCA_963602915.1 Dysosmobacter segnis
ATAGGGGCAAGCCCCTATCCTATAATATTCGCCCCATACTGGGGCAATGGAGTGCTAACCTTGCAAAGGGCAAAAGTAAGCCCCCGGTGTTCAGAAGTCTTATAAAGGCCTGACTTTCCACGTTTTACAATGTTAGACCAATATTTTACTGGACACCAATATTTTTAAATCGTGCCGCGCCGTGCCGTCGGTGCGGCGCGATGTCAGTGGGCGAGTGTCTTGCGCCCGCCGATGATGTAGATGTGTCCCGGGAGCATGTTGTGCACGCGCCGTCCGGCGAGGTCGTAGGCTTGCGTGCCGTGGGCAGTGCCGGCCTTTATGGTGGCTATGGCCGTGGGTCGCTTGCGCGGGGTAATCACTATGGGGTTGTCGTCGTAGTTGTCGGTGAGGTGCAGGTCGGTGAACGAAGCCACTTCGGTTGATGTCTCGCCGAGCCACGAGCACAGTTGCAGCGTGGCCGACATCACGCGTATGAAGTTGCAGTGGGTGAGCTGCACCGGGTCGCCGTTGTTGTCAACAGCCCAGTCGAGGTCGAACGTGCTGTAGTCGTCGGTGTTGAGCGACGCGTCTGCGTAGCCGTAGGCGTCGGCCGAGTAGCGGTAGAGCACCCAGTAGGGGTTTTCGTCGGTGCCGTAGTTCACGGCGTTGCAGGGCAGACATCCGCCGCTGAAGGTGAGTTGGTCGGCATCAATCCACGCTGGCCAGTAGCTCTGCGAGTGAAAACTGTTTTTCATGTGCCACCCGGTGGAGTCGCGCGGCGTGCCGTCGGCATCGGTCCACGAGCATTCCCAGGGCAGATATTCGTCGTAGGTGGAGTAGGGCAGCGAGTGGGCACCGCTTTCTGCCGTGGGCCGATGGTAGGTTATGGTGAAGTTGTGGCGTTCGCGTGTGTAGTATTCCGACCCCGCCAGTTCATACCACTCGGCCCTTTCGGGCGTGTCGCCTACTCCCACATATACTATTCCCGGCTCTATCGACCCGCCGATGGTGGCCTTGCCGTAGACGGGGTCGGATGTGGAGTAGAAGGCATTGCCACAGATGCGCAGGTCGGAGCCACGCTTGTTTTCTATGGGGTGGTCGAACTTAACGGTGATGTAGCCGCCGAATGCGCCGAGATGTACGGGGTTGCCGTCGGCCAGCTGCTCGGTGCAACGATGGCACATGAGCGTTTCGGAGTCGCCGGCCGCGCCTTCGGGCATGGTGTTGACAAACTGTCCCGGGGCGGGACGGTATTCCATCACCTCGACATTCTGTGTCTGTGCCGTGGCGGCGAGTGCGGTCATGGCCGCGATGATTGTTGCTGTTGCTTTCATGTGATGTGTGTTTTGTTGACTGTTTCACCGTTGCTTGGTGTGGTGAAATGTCAGGGAAGTGCGAGGAAATGGGCGGGGTTGAGGCCGCGCAGCATGACGCGCGACACTTGGTTGCCGCCGGTGTCAAACTCGTGCAGGTAGCCGTTGGTGGCGTAGGCGCGTGCGTCGGTGGCGTAGAGGTGGGCAGAGTAGGGCGAGATGTAGATGCCGTAGGGCGACTGCATCTGCATTATCGTCGTGGCGGCGTTGGCATACAGTCCCAGACCTTCGTCGGCTTCGAGCGAGGGCAGGTTTATGGTGTGCAGCGAGTAGGCGTATTGGCCAGTGGTGTAGGAGAACGACGACCCTATGCAGTAGAACCGTCCGGCGTGGGCGCAGTTGTAAGTTGAGGGGAAGGGGAAAACCTTGAACTCCTCGTTGGCCATGTTCACCACCACCGTTTGGGGCTGCGTGCCGTAGTAGTCGCCTGCCGAGTTGACGCAGAGCCACTGCCCGCTTTGCGACACGTTGCCGTAGAGGTTGATGCAGCCCGTGTCTATTCGGCGCAGCTCGCGCATGGTGGCCGCATCCACCACCGATATTGTCTGCTCGTAGGGCTGGTTCTCCTGAAAGGCGTAGCCGCCGGTGTTGGCTATGAAGAGCCGCCCGTCGTAGTAGGCAATGCCCTCGGGTTCGCGCCCCACATGGCAGGTGTCTACAATGGCTTTCGTGGCTATGTCAATCTTGGCTACATAGCCGCCGTCGGCGTAGGAGGTGCAGTAGATGTAGCGCGAGCCGTCGGTGGCGAGCCGCCGGTTGTTTGGAATGTCCTCGGTGGCGGCTATGGCGCGCCCGTCGGGGCGGATATACTGTATGATGTTCGACCAGTTCACCGACACGGCAATGAGCGTGTCGTTCACCATGATGATGTCGTTGCCCGTGTCGCCGAGGTGTTGTCCGGGATTGTTCTGCTGGAACCACTTGTCGGTTACGCGTCCGCTGTCCACGAGGGCTATGCAGGAGTTGTCCATTCCCCACAGTCCTTCGCACAGCACGAGCAGTCTGTCGGCCGAGCGTGTGGGCTCGTCGTCGTGGCCGTATTCGGCGGGTTGCATTGAGCACGAGGCCAAAAGCAGGGCAGCGGCTATGTATGTTATGGTTTGCTTGAGCATTGTTGCGTGTGTGTAGTGTGGCATTTTGGCAGTTGTTACAGGCTCCATCGTGCCGTGAACTTGAAGTTGCGGCCGGGCATGGGATAGCGTTTCACCACTTCGTGGCGCGACCCCGTGAGGTTGTTGCACTCGGCGGTGAGCTGCAGCGAGTGGCGGCCGAAGTGGAAGGTGCGGTTGAGTTTTATGTCGAGGGTGTACCAGTCGGAAAGCAGGTCGTCGGCGTTATTCGACACGAGGGCAAACCGCTGTCCGGTGTAGAGCATCGAGGCGCAGAGCGAGTAGCCGCAGTAGGAGGCGTCGGCAATGAACGATGCCGAGTGAAGGGGCGAGTAGGGTATGTAGTTGCCATACTCCGGGTCGGTGGGAGTGGAGCGGTCGCGGTCGGCCTGGCAGGTGTAGTTGGCGTTGGTAGTAAGTGCAAACTTGCCCCACTGGCGGTCGTAGCCGGCCGAAAGCGAGAGTCCGTACGACTTCACCCGTCCGAAGTTTACCATCGACCATCTGAACTGGCACTTCATGGGTATGGCCACAATCTTGTCCTCAATGTTGTTGTAGTAGATGTCGGCGGCGGCATGCAGGTGGCTGTCGCGGTAGTCGGCGCCCAAGTCCCACTGCGTGGTGTATTCGGGACGGAGCTGTGCGTTGCCCACGAGCGTGTAGTAGAGATCGTTGAGGGTGGGTGCGCGGAAGATGCGCTTGTTGAATGCCCGCACCACCACGCGCCCCGTTTTGTAGGATGCGGTGAGCATGGGCGTGAAGCGACTGAGCGGTTCGGCTCCGCCGCGTGTGTGGTCGGCGATGTGGGTGTAGAGCAAGGCGGCGTTGGCCTCGAAGCCCCTCCACGAGACAATGGCCGAGAGGAGCGACTTGGAGTCGATGCGGTAGACGTAGCTGAAGCGGTAGACATTGCACGAGAGGTCGCTCCATCGCAGGTCGGTGCTGGCCGTGAGTGAGAGCCACCCCGTGTTCCACGAAGCTGCCACAGAGCCGTAGATGTCTTGCTGGGTGTAGTGGTTGTCGCAGTGCATGGTGGCTGCATTGGTAGAGGGGTCTTGCAGATAGCGCAGCCAGTCGAGCGAGTATTTCAGGTTGGCACGCAGTCCGAACCGCTGCCAGAGGTTCTTGTAGGATGCCTGGGCAAAGAAGTTGCGGTCCCACTGGCGGTCGGTGGAGTCCCACTGATCGCTCAGTCGTCTCACTACGGGGCCGGGCAGACCGCGCTCAGAGGAGTAGAAATAAACGTGGGTGGAAAGTCCTTTGTGGAAGGCTCCGGCTTCGGCGCGGAAGAAAGTGATGTCGGAGTTGTGGCGGGTGCCCACGGTGTCTTCCGAAGCCGAGCGGAAACGGAACTTGTAGTTGCCCCGGGAGTGCTGCCATTCGGCATCGGCAAAGAATGTGTTTTTAATGGAGAAATAGGCTTTCAGCTTGTTCAGTCCGAACGAACCGTTGCCATATTCCACGGCGGCCGTGGTGGCGTCGGGGCGGCGCGTCTGCATGTAGACTGTGGCCGCCGACGCATATTCCGATGCCGACTGGAGTCGTTCGTTGCGGTTGGAGTTGTAGAGCGACACCGACTCCATGTTTGTCAGCGAGTATTTTCCAAGGTCAACCTGCCCGTTTTGGGCGTTGGTTATCCTTATTCCGTCGAGATAAACGCCCACATGCTGCGACCCTAGCGACCGCACGTTCACCGTTTTCAGTCCGCCAAGTCCGCCGTAGTCCTTTATCTGCACGCCCGAAAAATATTTCAGCGCGTCGGCCACCGACGAGGTGGAGAGGTCGGCAAGGGCCTTGCCCGATATCGTTTGGCTGGGCGTGAGGTAGTGCTGCCGCTCGCCCACAACCGCCACATCGGCAAGGGTGTGCACCGAATCGGTCATGGCCGGGCGCACCGTTTGGGCGCGCAGTGGCGTTGCGGCGGCGCAGACTGCTGCCATCAGGGTGGCCGTTAATGGTGTTGCTTTCATAAAAACGCATAATGGGTGGCGGCACGACAGTGCGCGCCACCACCCGGAAAGTGTAGTGATTGGATTGTGATTGTCCCTGTTATTGATGCTTATTTGCGCACCATTACTTTGCGTGTAGTGCCGTCGCTCATCTTGACGATGTTCACTCCGGCCTTCGGTGCTGCCAGGCGTGTGCCGTCGGTGGCGTAGCGTGCCGTTTCGGTAGCGTTGCTGCTGTCGGCAGTTGGTGTTATGCCGTCGGTGGCAGTTACGGTCACTTTCACGCGTGCGGTGGTGGTGATGCCGTTGGAGTTGTATTTCAGCTTGAGGGTGGTAGAGCCATTCTTCACTCCCTCAACCACGAGTTTGCCGCCGCGCACGGTGGCCGTTGCCACGCTTTCGTCGGCTATGCTCTCCACGGTCTTCACCACTGCGGCGGCCATGTTGTCGTTGTCGGCAACGGTGTTGAGCAGGTCAACGGTGGCGGTGCTGCCTTCGCCCACGGTCACTTCCTCGGGAGCTGAGGCCACGGGGTCGCTCACATCGGGGAAGACAAACATGCCCGGGAACCAGTAGTTGCGTCCCTCGTCTTCCATGGGATAGTTGGTGATGATGTTGCCGTCGGCATCATACTTGCGCACGGTGTATTCGGCTGTGCCGAAACTCTTGAAGAGCGAGGTGTAGAGCACGTCGGTTACGGGGTCAACGCGGAAGCTGCATCCGTAGATGTGCCACCCGTCGGGGTCGGAACTGAGGTCTAATACCTGGGTGAACTTGTTGTCGTCGATGTCGTAGCGGTAAACCACGTCGTTGCCAAACCATCCTGCGGCATAGGTCCAGAAGAGCGAGTTGCGCTGTGTGCTGGCGCAGAATCCGTCGGGAGTCCAGGCATACCACGACTGCGACGGGGCGTTGATGCCGGTGGGCAGTTCGATGGCTGTGAGCGTGAATGTCTCGGTGTCAACGCGCGAAATGCCGCTTGTGGTGCTCACCCAGAGCGAACCGTCCTTGGCAAGGGCGATGCTTCCGAGTCCTTCGCAGGCTATGCGTTCCACGATGCGATCGGTTGCGGGGTCGATAACGATGAGCCCGTCGCTTTGGGTGGCGGCGTAGACATATTCGTTGAGGCGCACCATCAATCCGCAGCTTCCGGTGGATGTCCAGGCGTTGCCCTGCTCGTCGGCCACGGGCGAGAGCACGCGCATGCTGTCGAGGTCGAGCACATAGATGCCAGTCTGGGTGCTTACATATCCCTTGTGTTCGTCAACTCCCACGAAGGCACGGCCGTCGTTGTTGGCGCGCGAGTCGTCGATGTCGCCAATCTGCTTTATCTTGTAGAGCGAGTTGGCGTCGCAAATGGTTATGCGTCCGCCCTCGTTGGCTGCTCCGGGGTCTTGCGGCTGCTTGGCAATGGCATAGAAACGGTTGCCGTAGAAGGCTCCGTAGCAGGCCGTTGCGCCTATGTCGGCGAGAAGGTCGTAGGCCCATTGTCCGTCGTTGGAGACGAAGTTGGTTGAGGAATTGCGGTGGCCGAACCAGTCTTCGTTCACTACATAGGCTCCCTGGGTGAGGTCGATGCAAGCCGGAAGATAGTTGAAATCGCCGTCATATTCGTTTTCGTCGCCCGTGAACGAGCTCCACACCCATGCGTCAACGCATCCGTCGGTGAGCTTGCGGCCCGATGCTCCTGTCGAGGCGTAGCCCAGTTTGTCGGTGGTGTTGTCGGCCAACCAGTAGCTCCAGTAGCCCGAATACCATCCGGCGTTCCATGCGTCGTCGGCATCGGTGGCCGTGTAGTCGTCGAAACCGTAGCCGTCGCCGGTCTCGATGAGGCCGTTGCGCGGATACTGTTGCTTGCCGTCGGGGTCGGTAACCGACACCATGCGGTCGCCGTCGGTGTCATATCCGTAGCCTCCTATGGCCGAACCGTAGGCCGTGCCGCTCTGCTTTATAAGGTAGAACGAGGGGTCGGCCTTGGCTATGGCGTCGAGCATGTCTTCGCCCGAAGGTTCTTCGCCGTCGTTCCAACGGTAGCCCCACACGAGGGTCTTGCCCGAGTTCTGCGTGCCGTCCCACTTAATGGCGAGTGCGGCGCGGTTGTTGCCCGATCCGGCCCAACGCTGAATCTTGTCGAAGTCGATGCCGGTGGTTTCCAAGGCAGCGGCGCGCAGTGTGCGTGCTGCCGCAGCATTTGCCACCTGGCGAGGCACTCCCTGTGTGCGGAGTGTGGTTTGTGCCGCTGCCGTGAAGCCCATAACGAGGGCGAGAATGAGCAGCGTGAGGTTTCTTTTGAGTTTCATGCTTTTTATGTTTTGATGTTTGTGTGGCGGGCGCGGCGCACACTCCGTCGGCATCCGTGGCCATTGGTCACGGCTTAATGGCACAGCAGTGGCTGTGCGCGGGTAGGCTTTGCGTGGCGTGTGCGGTGTTGTCTGTCCGTTCATGGCCCTATCCACGGGGCACCGGCAAACGGCTCTTGCAGCTACGGCAGGTCTTCTGACTCGCCGCCCGGACACAAACGCCTTCCCGAGCATGCAGTGCATTGCCAGTGGCATCGTTGTTCGTGCCCCGATAAGGGCGACTCACAGCAGCGGGACTGTCGGCGACTTTCACACCGTTCCCTTTTAATCGCGCCCCTCGACGCGAACCGTTGCGCGTGCAAAGTTACGCATTTTTTTTGCACTACAGGCGGCAACTAAGGCTTTTTGTGGGCTTTCTTGCAGTCGTATAGGATATTTTTAATAACTTTGCCGCAAACGCCCCGGCCTTGCATGGGGTGGGGAATGAAACGTTGGAAACCTTTTTATCAATATGAAAATCTTCTTCAACCACAAGGAAGAACTGTGGAACTCGTGGTCGCATGGCGCGGGCATAATCGTGGGTCTGGCCGTGGGCACGGCCCTGCTCGTGTGGTGCGGATGGGCACGCAACGGTTGGGCCACGGCCGGAGTGGTGCTCTATCTGTTTGGAATGCTCAGTTCTTATGTGGCGAGCACCGTCTACCACGCCCTCTCGGCATGGTCGCCGCTGAAGCAGAAACTGCGCCGTTGGGACCATGCAGCCATTTACTGGCACATAGCCGGAAGCTACTCGCCCATAACACTCGTGGCCCTGCGCGACTACGGATACTGGGGTTGGACGATGTTTATCTTCATCTGGACGGCGGCAATAGTCGGAACGGTGAAGAGTTTTGCAAGTCTTAAAGGCCACAGCATAGTTGAAACGGTGTGTTTCGTGGCCATGGGACTGAGCATTCTCGTGGCCTTCGGGCCGCTCACGCACTGTGTTGACGCGTCGGCCATAGCGTGGATTGTGGCCGAAGGTGTGAGCTACATCACGGGAGCGGTGTTCTATTGTCTCAACAAGCGGCGTTTCATGCACACCGTGTTCCACTTCTTCGTGCTCCTGGGCAGCATCTGTCACATCGTGGCCGTGTGGGACATCCTCATGCGCTATCTGTAAACAATGTATCAGATAGAATATCGGTAAGACATCGTAATACGTTGAACAGCCATTATTTATAAGGTTGTGAACCCCCAAGCGATTACTTTTGCCCATTGCATGGTTTGCACTCCATTGCCCCTGAAAGGGGCGCATAGTTCATTATGAGGTTGAAATATGCGCCCCTTACAGGGGCAAAATTGTTGAAAACCATAAAACGCAGGGGCAAGCCCCTGCGCTATATTCTGTCGTCCCTATGGGACTCTTTACTTGCGAAATATTTTCTCGAAACCAATAATCTGTAAACCGCGCGCTAACGTCGGCTCCTTTTCAATGCGCTTCGAGCCAGTTTGCGCCCCAACCCGAGTCGGCAAGCAGCGGCACGTTGAGCTTGCAGGCATGCTGCATCTCCTCAATTACAATGCTTTCAACCTTTTCTTTCTCTTCGGGCAGCACCGAGAAGTTGAGTTCGTCGTGCACCTGAAGAATCATCTTCGATTGCAGTTGTTCGCGCTTGAAGCGTTGGTGTATGCGCACCATTGCTATCTTTATAATGTCGGCAGCCGACCCTTGTATGGGGGCGTTGACGGCGTTGCGCTCGGCAAAACCGCGCACCGTGTTATTGTGCGATGTTATGTCGGGCAGATAGCGGCGGCGGTGGAACATGGTTTCGGCGTAGCCGCGCTCGCGCACAAGCTGCTTGGCGCGTTCCATGTAGTCGCGCACGCCGGGGAATGTCTCGAAATATCCGTCGATGAGCTGCTTTGCCTCGTCGCGCGGGATGTCGAGACGCTCGGCCAGTCCGAACACCGTTATGCCGTAGATTATGCCGAAATTGGCGCGCTTGGCCTTGGTGCGCTCGTCGCGCGACACCTCGTCGAGCGTCTTCTTGTATATTCGTGCCGCCGTGGAGGTGTGTATGTCGTGGCCCTCGCGGAACGCCTCAATCATGTTTTCGTCGCCCGACAGATGGGCCATGACGCGCAGTTCAATCTGCGAGTAGTCGGCCGAGAAGAACAGGCAACCCTCTTCGGGCACGAAACAACGGCGTATCTCCTTGCCGTCGTCGCCACGGACGGGGATGTTCTGCAGGTTGGGGTCAGACGAGGAGAGCCGTCCCGTGGCCGTGACGGTTTGGTTGAACGACGTGTGTATGTGCCCGGTGCGCGGGTTGACAAGCCGTGGCAGCGCATCGACATAGGTGCCGAGGAGCTTTTTCAAGCCTCGGTGGGCGAGTATGCGATCGACTATCGGACTCTTCGACCGAAGCTGCTGCAGCACCTCTTCCGACGTGACATACTGCCCGGTGCGCGTCTTCTTGGGCTTTTCCACAATCTTCATCTCGCCGAACAACACCTCGCCCACCTGGCGGGGCGACGCTATGTTGAACTCGTGCCCGGCCAAAGCGTAAATCTCTTTCTCCATGTCGGCGAGCCGGGCAGTGAGTGTGCGCGACGTTTCGGCAAGTGCTTCGGTGTCGAGGCGCACGCCCGTGGTCTCGAGGTCGGCAAGCACTTCCACGAGAGGCATCTCAATGTCGTAGAACAGACTCTCGGCGTTTTTCTCGCTGAGCATGGGCCGCAGCACGTTGTAGAGGCGCAGAGTGACGTCGGCATCTTCTGCCGCGTAGTCGCAGACAACCGATGGGTCGATGTCGCGCATGCTTTTCTGGTTCTTGCCCTTCGGTCCGATGAGCTGGTCGATGTGTATGGTTGTGTAACCGAGAAGCACTTCGGCAAGATAATCCATGTTGTGCTTGAGTTCGGGTTGCAGCACATAGTGGGCTATCATAGTGTCGAACATAGGCCCGGCAAGGCGTACGCCGTAGCGCATGAGCACCTCCATGTCGTATTTTATGTTCTGCCCTATTTTCAGAATTTGGCTGCTTTCATACACGGGTTTGAATATGTTGACAATCGTTAAGGCTTTTTCACGGTCGGCAGAAACGGGCACATAAAATGCCTTTCCTTCTTCGACGGCGAAGCTCAAACCCACCAATTCGGCGTCGATAGCATCGGTTGAAGTGGTCTCGGTGTCTAGACTGAGAATTGGTTGTGTCAAAAAAAAGTCAAGAAGTGAGCGTGCTTCTTCTTCTGTTTCAATGAGTTTGTATTCGTGGGGAGTGTTTTCTATGCTCTGAGAATGCTTGTTTTCGGCGATTTCTGGCCCCTCGGACGAATTTTCTGAAAACAAATCGAGCTGCGGATTAACCTTTTTTACGGTTTGTTTCTCTTTGTTCAAGATTTTATCGGCAAGGCTCTTGAATTCCAGTTCGGCGAAGATTTCGGTGAGACGTGCGGCATCGGGTGGGGTAATCTTCAGTGCGTCGAGGTCGAGCTCTATGGGAACGTCGGTGCGAATGGTGGCGAGAAACTGCGACATGCGTATGTCGTCGACGGCTTGCTCCACTTTTTCGCGTTGCTTGCCCTTGAGCCTTTCGGTGCCGGCGAGCAGTGCATCGACCGAACCGAACTCGCCGATGAGCTTGGCCGCAGTCTTGGGACCGATGCCGGGGCAGCCGGGAAAGTTGTCGGCGGAGTCGCCCATGAGCGCGAGCAGGTCGATTACCTGGCGCGGCGAACTTATGGAATATTTCTCGCACACCTCTGCCGGGCCCATTGTCTCGTAGCCTCCGCCGTGGCGCGGACGGTAGATTGACACGTTGTCGGTGACGAGCTGTCCGTAGTCTTTGTCGGGAGTGAGCATGAAGGTGCGCACGCCTGCTGCGCCGGCCTTAGTGGCCAGCGTGCCAATCACGTCGTCGGCCTCGAAGCCGTCGGCCTGAAGTGCAGGGATGTGCATGGCCGATATGATGTCTTTTATTATGGGCACCGAGAGCCGTATGTCTTCGGGAGTCTCCTCACGTTGCGCCTTGTAGGCCGGGAAAGCCTCGTCGCGGAACGTGCGCCCGTGGTCGAAGGCCACGCCGATGTGCGTGGGCTGCTCCTTGGTCATTATCTCGTTGAGCGTGTTTACAAACCCCATCACTGCCGAGGTGTTGAGACCCTTGGAGTTGATGCGGGGATTTTTTATGAATGCGTAGTAGGCCCTGTAGATGAGGGCATAGGCGTCGATGAGGAAAAGCTTGTCCATGATGGTGATGAGTGCTGCCGTGCCTTGCGCGGCGGCACAAGGTGTAAGGCGGCAGGGTTTATTTATTCTTATTTGCCGTAAAATTACTAAAAATATGTCAGTAGTCCCGATAAAATCATTAATTTTGTGCTAAATAACAGAAAGTAATGGACTACCTGTCAATCATCAAGACTCCCATCGAGGCCGAACTCGAAGGCTTCACTGAGCTTTTCAACCGCTCGCTGTCGCACGACGACGGCATGCTCGGCAGCGCGCTCGAGCACATCCGCCGGCGCACGGGCAAGCGCATGCGTCCCATGCTCATCCTGCTTGCCGCCAAGAATTACGGCGAAGTGACCGACGTGGCGCAGAATGCCGCCGTGGGTCTGGAGCTGCTTCACACGGCATCACTGGTGCACGACGATGTGGTTGACGAGAGTGAGGAGCGCCGCGGGCAGGCTTCGGTCAACGCAACCTACGACAATAAGGTGGCAGTGCTGGTGGGCGACTACATCCTTTCCACCGCCCTTCTGTGCGTGTCGCGCACACATTCGGAGCGCATCGTAACCTATCTGGCCGAGCTAGGGCGCACGCTCAGCGACGGCGAGATACTGCAGCTAGCCAACATAGGGCGGCGCGACATCTCGGAGCAGGTATACTACGACGTGATAAAGCAGAAAACGGCAGCCCTCTTCGAGGCTTGCGCCGGAATAGGCGCACTCTCGGCCGGCGCGCCCGAAAACGAGGTGGAGGCCGCGAAACGCTTCGGGCAGAACCTAGGCATTATATTCCAGATACGCGATGACATATTCGACTACTACGACGAGCACTGCATTGGCAAGCCCACGGGCAACGATATGGCCGAGGGAAAGCTCACCCTCCCGGTGATTTACGCGCTCAACAACGGCGGCGACAAGGCTATGCTCGAATTGGCCTACAAGGTGAAAGACCGCACGGTGACGCCCTCTGAGGTGGCGCAGCTCGTTGACTACACCAAGCGCATGGGCGGCATTGAGTATGCCGAGAAGCGCATGTGGGAGTTCCATAGCGAGGCAATGCAATACATAGAAGGCCATGTTAAGGCCGAAGACATACGCCGAAGCCTTACGGCCTATCTCGACTTTGTGATAAGGCGCGACATTTAGCAGTTGGCTTTGCAGCCGACATTACGCAATGCGGGGCACAACCTTCAATGAGGTTGTGCCCCGCATTATTGTTATATGCACGGTGAAACCGCGCTTTTTTAAGCGTTCAAGCCGATGAAATGGGCTGTATTACTTCACCGTGACTTTCTTTGCCGATGTGCCTTGGCGCACGATGTAGATGCCTTTCATGAGGTTTTTGGTGGATGTGCCCACGCGGCAACCGTCGAGAGTGTACACCGCAGTGGCGGCATCGGTGTGCTTGAATGTGGTCGAACCAATGCCCGCTGCAACGTCGGTGTAGGCCGAATACACCGTCTTTGTCATCGGCGTGTAAGGCTCGTCGTCGGCTGCCCACTCGTTAGTCACCACCTCGGCAATGCGGCCATTGTCGTAGGTGTAGTCGTAGGTGTAGCCTTCGCGGGTGGAAAGGTTGTCGGTGGAATAGCCCGACTCTATGAGCAAAGCGGTGCAGTAGCCGTGATCGTCCATGGTAATTGTCTGGCGTTCGCAGGTGGTTCCCGAGCCCTGTGTTTTTATAACTGATGTTGCCACGCAGCTTCCGTTCGCGTCGGTGTAGGCCATGTCATACTTCACCGACATTATCGACATGCCATAGTAAGTCAAGGAGAATGTCTGGTTGTAGCCCTCGTCGGTATAGGTGCCGGTGAGTGTTCCGCTAAGCGACATGCCGTAAGTATTTACTGAAAGGTCGGCCGAAGTGATTTTTCCTGCCTCGTCGCCGGTGAGACCGAAATCTTCACTGTCGCTGCTGAAGAACGAGAAAAGACCATCGTAGTTGTAGTCTTGCCACTTGATGTTGCTCATGGTGATTGTGGAGTTACCCGCATCACTGTCATATTGCGACATGCTCAGTTCGCAAGCCTTGCCATCGCTGTCGTATTTCACAGTCAATGTCGTGGGCGAATCAGAGTCAGCGTCTGCATATTCGGTCACGCTCGTTATTCTTCCTTCGCTGTCGTGCATCACTTCGCGGCGCAGAGTGACGGTAGGTTCGCTCCATGCCTCAGTGGCCGAAGTGCGTGAGCTCTCGGTTGTCTGCGTGAGGTAGGAGAGCAGTAGGCTGTCGTAGGTGTTGGTGGTGAGGGTGGCACTGCCGTTATCATAGCTCTTTTCGTCGGTGAGTATGTAGCCAGCGGTGTTGTAGGTGAAGGCTTGGTCATACTGTTTTTTCCATGCGTTGTTGTCGTATTCGTAGACAATCGCCTTGCCCGGACGCCACACGCCGCCTTCGGTTGCGGCCTTGGCAGCAGCCTTTGCAACGTTGGGCATGAGAAGATGCTTTACTTTTGCGGCGGCGCGCTGCACCGTCTGCGCGCTCTGTGCCTGTGTAGCCGACGGCATTGCAATGAGCGCGGCGGCGATTAATGGGTAGATTTTCTTCATGTTGATGTGATTTTTTTGTTGTTGTATTGTATTTTGCACACCCGCCCTGCAGCGGCTCTGAAACCACGGCAGGGCGGTGAAATGGGCTTTTTTAGGGCGAAAAAGTGGTGTTGCGCCCCGATGAAATGGGCGTTTTTCTTAGAAGAACTTAATCTGCTCGCCCTTCAGTTCGCTCAGGAGCATGTTGGCAAGGCGGCTTGTGCCCAGGCGGAACCACTTGTTGGTGAGCCACTTCTCGCCCAGCACTTCCTTCACGATAGTGTAGTAAATCACGGCATCCATTACCGAGTTGATGCCTCCGGCAGGCTTGAAACCTATCTGAATGCCCGTTTCGTCGTAATATTCCTTAATGGCCTGGCACATAACATAGGCGGCCTCGGGTGTGGCAGCCGGTTCGAGCTTGCCAGTGGATGTCTTGATATAGTCGGCTCCGGCATACATGGCCAGTATTGAGGCGGTCTTGATGTTGCGTGCCGTCTTGAGGCATCCCGTCTCGAGGATGACCTTCATAGGAGCCTCGCCGCAAGCGGCCTTCAGTTCGGAGATATCGTCGGCCACGCCCTCGTAGTCGCCCGAAAGGAATTTGCCCACGGGCATAACGATGTCAATCTCGGTGGCACCGTCGGCCACGGCGAGCGACGTTTCGGCTATTTTCACCTCGATGCGCGCCTGCGACGAGGGGAACGAGCCCGACACGCAGGCTATCTCCACGCCATCAACCTCGAGCGATTCGGCCACAGTTTGGGCGAAGCAGGGGTAGACACATATCGTGGCCACGTGCGGAAGGTCGGGATACTGGTTGTCGAAGTCGTTCACGCGCTCGGTGAACGCGAGTATGCTCGTGTCTGAATCGGTGGTTTTGAGCGATGTTAGCTCGATGCTTCCGAAGAGGAAACGCTTCACTTCGGGCGTGTCGTTGAGGTGCACCTTCTCGGCGATGATGGTGCGCACGGCATCGCGCACGGCGTTGTCGTCGGTGTCGAGGTTGTATTTGGCGAGTGCCTCCTCATATTTGCTTGCACGCTGCTTGGCGTTGCTGTCCTGCTGCTGGGCGCGGACCTGGTCGTTGATTGTTCCCATATTGATAGTTGTTATAAGTTCGGTTTTGATGTCGTCGAGGCGCGTTTCGTGCTTAATTTTATGCCATTTCATCGCCGTCGGCGTGTTGTGTGCTGCCGTCGGCGGGCTTTGCGAGCTTTGGGTTGTCGAGGTGTCGCGTGCTGTCGCGAGCGGTTTTCTTCTGCATATTGCGGCGCAGTGCGTCGGTGAGGTCAACGCCCGTCTGGTTGGCCAGACACAGAATCACCCACAGCACGTCGGCCATCTCGTCGGCGATGTCGAGCTTTTCGCCGGCTTTCGCGCTCTGGTCGCCGTAGCGGCGCACCATTATGCGCGCCAGTTCGCCCACCTCCTCGGTGAGGCACGCCATGTTGCTCAGTTCCGAGAAATAGCGCACTCCGTAGGTCTTCACCCACTTGTCCACCATGAGCTGCGCCTGGCCTATGGTGATGTCGTCCATAATGTTGGCTATTTTATTATCTCTACCCATGTTTCGTCGAAGTTGATGCTGTGAAGTATGTCATCCTTGTTCAGCCTTGGCGGCTGCTTGATGCAAAACTTTGTGGCGTTGATTGGCACTTTTGTGTGTATCGTAAACTGCGCTCCGTGTGGTTGCCAAGTGAACTTTAGCTCACCGGTTTCTATATTCTTGCCTATAAGGTTGCCGTTTGTGTTCACTTCCCAAATGTAGTCGCTGGTGCGAAAACGCTGGTTTTCCTCCTCAAACAGCGTGTAGTTGAGCATGTCTGTGGAGCGTATGAGTATCAAGGAGCGCACTGCGTTGTAGTTGTCTTGCGCTATATTGATGCGCTCGTTCCATATTCCGAGTACTGCGCGCCCAGTTTGCTGAATGTCCTTGTGCGGGTCGCTGATGCCGTAAGAGTAGTCTGGCGAGCACCGACCGCTGATTAGCCTTACGGTTTTGGACGCGAAGGGGTTTGCGTTTTTGACTGTTTTCATCGACCAGGCCATCCTTTCGAGCACCACGTCGGCTATTCCCACTGGCGAATCAAGATGTTTTCCGCCAATGGCGTCGGCGAAAGCGTCGCCCCAGTCGCTACCTGAAATGTCTTTGCGGCCTGTGTATAACAGGTAAACGAGGTGTCCTCCTATCTTGGTTATGACCTCTTCGGGTATTTCATTGATAGGATACGGCTCGTGGCTGTGCAGCTTGCTGCTGTCGCGCAATCGTGGATGTTTCATGTCGTTGCTGTATTATGCTGTCAATCCTTTGTGCTATGGCTCTTATCATGGGTACTGCCACTGAGTTGCCCGTCTGTCTGCGTATCTCGCTGTGCGAAACGGCAATCTTGAAACTGTCGGGAAAGCCTTGCAGTCTGAGTAGTTCGCGCGACGAAGGGCGGCGCGTTCCATTGATGAGCAGGTAGTTGTACGACGCTCCTGTGCGCAAGGCGCAGGCATAGTCGAGTACGGATATGTTGCCCGACTTGTTCTCGTGCCAGATGGAAGGGTAGAACACGTGCTTGCCAATTACGCTGTTTAGGCGTTTCTGTGCAATTGTTTCCGAGGCGAAAAGCGTCTTGTCAACGTCTTCGTCGCGCTCTAGTATCGATTGTAAGCTATACTTCTGCCGTTTGAAGTCGAAGTTGAACTCGTCGCATAGAGCCTTGTCGGTGAAGCCCACTATAATCACCCGCTCACGCTTTTGTGGCAGTCCGAAGTCGAGGGCGTTGAGTATGCGCCACTTCACATGGTAGCCCAAGTCTGTCAGCGTTTGTATTATGGTGGCAAAGGTGTGCCCCTTGTCGTGGGTGGTTAACTGTTTCACGTTCTCAAGCAGTATCGCCTTTGGGCGGTGATATGCCAATATGCGCGCCACTTCGAAGAACATGGTGCCGCGAGTGTCCTCAAAGCCGCGCATCTTGCCCATTATGCTGAACGCCTGGCAGGGAAATCCGGCGAGCAAGAGGTCATGGTGGGGTATGTCGCCGGCATCTATTTTTGTAATGTCGCCAGCCGGGCGTTCGCCGAAATTGGCCTCGTAGGTGTCGCAAGCGGCCTTGTCCCATTCCGATGAGAATACGCACTGGTAGCCCAGTTCGTCAAACGGCAGTCGTATGCCGCCGATTCCGGCGAAGAGGTCAATGAATTTTATGTCTTTGTCCATGCTTTCGATTGTTGTTCAGTTGCCGTTCAAATGAGTGTTATGTCACAATTTTTGGCCCTATTCCTTGTTCTTGGTGTCCATGCAAATAGTCACGGGCCCGTCGTTTTCAAGCTCCACCTGCATGTTTGCCCCGAACTCGCCGGTGCCCACCTCGCGGCCAATGGCCTCGCTCAGACGGCGGCAGAAGAGCTCGTAGAGCGGAATGGAAATCTCGTGGCGCGCGGCACGCAGCCACGACGGGCGGTTGCCTTTCTTGTAGGAGGCGAAGAGCGTGAACTGGCTCACCACGAGGGCATCGCCCCCGACATCAAGAATGGAACGGTTCATCACGCCCTGGTCGTCGTCGAACACGCGCAGACCGGCCACCTTGCGCACGAGCCACTCCACATCGTCGGGCCCGTCGGTAGCCTCCACGCCAAGCAGGATGAGGTAGCCCCGGCCAATGGCCGACTTCTCTTTGCCGCCTATGCTCACCTTGGCGTGCGACACGCGTTGTATTACTGCTCTCATGTGTGTTTGTTGTTTTGCTTGAAACCAACCACAAAGTTAGGCAAATAACACGACAAACACAAGCGAAACCCCGCCCAAACTGCCCGCACGCGCATATATTTGCGCAATTTTCTGCCCGGCGGAGATTTTTTGAAAGCATTTTCTTTGGCATACGATAAATATTTCTTATTTTTGCAAAAATTGCCCGTGCGGAGAGTCGCACGGCACAATCTCATAAGAAATAATAACTTTTAAGGCCGGCTTGCATGCCGCGTTTACGGCACGCCACCATAGCACCCGTGAGGATGCGAGGCGCGCACCGAGGCAAGGCAACACGCCCACGCTGCGGCCAAAAGCAGCGAATGGCGAGGCCGGCTGCACTGACTGACTTTTAGTTTTTAGTATAATTTGATATAAGGATTGGCTTGTCGGCACCCGCGAAGGGCAGAGGCAGGCATTTTTGGAGATTTTATTAATCTTCTCTGTGTGTGCGCTTAGATCGTGAGGTCGCAGCGCATTTTTTTATGCCCTTTTCTTTGCAGAATGCAAATAAATTGTTATTTTTGCCACATGACTGCCGCCCGTGTGCAAACAACACGGTGTGAAAAGAGCCCTATAGGGTGGATAATGAGCGGCAAAATGCAATAAGAACGCCTTAAAAACTTACAAACCGCGACCAACAACAGCTGATTTCGATGAATTATAAATGGGTATATGCCTCCGCACAAGAGGCTCGATGCCTGTGTATTGTCGTGTGTCTGTGGCGCTCCTAAAGGCAGTCACGGCGCGTGCCGTGCTACGGATTGAAAGCACAATCAAGAAAAGATAAAAGATTCGAGTTAATTTTCTACACGTGAGTGTACATGTTTTTTCTCAAAATTAGTTTAATTATCAATTGTTTCCACGCAAGTGGAGAAATTTATTAGTTCATTTTCGAAGGTGAGGCAGTTGTGAAACTGTCTCATTTTTTTGTTTGTTGGCTCTGAACAAACACGTTTTCCATGCATCGGTGTTTCATGTAAGACGTAAGCAGAAGGTCCTCGAAGAGGGCGAACATTCTCACAAGGCATTTATATTGCGATTGTTCGCCATCTTCGAGGACGGCCTTAGGAATGGATGTGTATCCGCAGGTTACGCTCGCTATGCTCGCTCCACCAGCGGTTATGTAGAGTTTGCCCCCTTCAAGGACACCTGCTAAATGATAAATCCGAAAATTGTGCCAATAATTAAACAACCGATTTTATCTGCATGCGGGCCTTACGCATTGCTTTCAGAGCCCGTTTGCTGGGCGTTTTTCGCGTTGAAATGCGCTGAAATGAGCTTTGCCTTTGCCTTGCCCACCACCTCGGCAAGCTCGTCTTGTGTGGCCTCTGACATGCGTTTCACGCTCTTGAAACGCTTGAAAAGGACCTCGCGCGTGGCCGGACCAATGCCCCGTATGTCGTCGAGCTCGCTGTGCAGGGCGTGGCGCGAGCGTTTGTCGCGGTGGAATGTTATGGCAAAGCGGTGCACCTCGTCCTGCAAGTGGGTGAGAACGCGAAACAGTTCGCTGTCGGGCTTCATGCCCACCACTTGCGGAGGAAACCCGAAGAGCAGTTCGTTGGTGCGGTGTCGGTCGTCCTTGGCCAGTCCGGCAATGGCAATGTCGAGGTGCAGTTCATTAACCACCACCTCGCGCACCACCGACATCTGACCCTTTCCACCGTCGGTAACGATGAGATCGGGCAGGGGAGTTTGCTCGTCAATCATGCGCTGGTAGCGTCTGCGCACCACCTCCTGCATTGATGCGTAGTCGTCAGGACCGCTCACCGTGCGTATGATGTAGTGGCGGTAGTCTTTTTTCGATGGTTTCATGCCCTTAAACACCACGCATGCCGCCACTGCGTCGGAGCCCGAGATGTTGGAGTTGTCGAAACATTCAATGGTGTAGGGCAGCTTTTCGAGGTGCAGTTTCTGTTGTAGTTCGCGCATTAGGCGCGTGTTTTTCTGCTCGGGATTGAGCTTTTCGGCCTGTTTCATGCGGTCGAACCGGTATTGACGGCAGTTCATTTCCGACAGTTCCAACAACCGCTTCTTGTCGCCGCGCTGCGGCACGAAGAATGTAGCGTCGCTCAGTTGCCACTCCATTTCGCGCGGCACTATTATCTCGCGGGCCTTGCTGCCGAAGCGTGTGCGTATTTCGGGAATGGCCGTGATGAGCAAGTCGGCATCGGTTTCATCGAGTTTTCGGCGGTATTCAAACGTGAAACTCTGGTTCACCGCGCCGTTGCGCACGTGCATATAATTGATGAATGCCGTGGCCGATGCCTCGTCGTCGAGTATGGAGAATACGTCTACGTCGGTCACGGTGTGGCTCACCACCTCGCTTTTGGCGCAATATCCGTCTATTAGGATGTATTTCTGCTTTAGTTCTTCGGCCTCCTCAAAGCGCAGTTCGGCGGCTTTCTGCTGCATTTCGGCGTAGATTTCGCGGCATATTTCGCGCGTGTTGCCCTTAAGAATTTCGCGTGCCTGGGCTATGCACGCACGGTAGTCGTCGATGCTTTGCGCCCCTGTGCACGGCGCGCCACAACGATGCATGTGATATTCTAGGCACGGTTTGTAGCGATGTTCGGCGATGCCTTCGGGCGTGATTATGGTGTGGCAGGTGCGCGGTCGGTAGAGCTTTCTTATTAGGTCGAGCACGGCCTGCATGCTTGCAGCGTGAGAGAACGGTCCGAAATAGGTGCCTCCGCGCCGGTCGATCTGCCTTGTCTTGAATATGCGCGGCAGAAACTCGTTGGTGATGCAGATGCTGGGGTAGGTCTTCCCGTCCTTCAAGAGCACGTTGTAGCGCGGGTTGTATTTCTTTATAAGACTGTTTTCGAGTAGGAGTGCGTCTTCTTCGGTGTTCACCACGGTGTAGCTTATATCCTCGATTTTCGATACAAGCACCTTGGTCTTGTATCGGTCCACCTCCTTATGAAAATAGCTTGACACGCGTTGCTTCAAGCGTTTGGCTTTGCCTACATATATAATGGTGTGCTCGGCGTCGTAGAATTGGTAGCTGCCCGGCTTGTCGGGCATGCTCAGCACGATGCTTTTCAGGCGCGCCAGGCGCTTTTCGTTTTCCTCTCTGTTCATCGTTGGTTTTGCTTTAAGGGTTGCTCGTAACTCACTGGTGTGTTGGTTGTTGGCCGTTCGATGTTTCATGTGAAACATAATCCTGTGCTGTTTCTGTTCCACGCTGCCTGTTGTACTGTCGTTAGAGTTTTACTTTAACGCGGTTTTGCCCGATTTCGGCGTGATGTATTGCCGTGCATGCAAAAGCCCCAAGCCTTGTTGCGGATGCCTGTCGGCGGTGATTGCGCAGCAGAGTTTTAGAAATGGGGTGGGTGGCAGTTTCGGGTTGTGAAACAAAAAAGGCCGCGCTGTGAGGCGCGGCCGTTGTGTGTGCGTTTTAAATTTCGAGTAGTGTTGTAATTTCGATGTCATCGTCGAAATGCGCGCGCCCGTTCAGGTTCTCGTTCACAAGTTCGATGAGGAAGTTGCAGTAGACTTTCTTGGGGTTGAACTTCTTCACGAGGTTGCACGCAGCGCGCATTGTTCCGCCCGTGGCGAGCAAGTCGTCGTGCAGAAGCACCACATCGTCGCTGTTTATCGCGTCCTTGTGTATCTCGATAGTGTCCTTGCCATACTCCTTGGCATAGCTTTCCTGGATTGTGTCGCAGGGCAGTTTGCCGGGCTTGCGGCAGAGAATTACACCTGCATTGAGGCGCAGAGCAAGTGCCGACGACATCACGAAGCCGCGCGACTCTATGCCTACGATTTTTGTGATGCCCTTGTCTTTGTAAAGCTCATACATCTCGTCGGTGATTTCGCGGAGGCATTCAGGACTTTTGAATAGGGTGGTGACATCGCGGAAGTTTACTCCCTTCTTGGGCCAATCGGGTATGCATCGCAGATTGTCAAGCAATAATTTGTTGTTCATTGTCAGTTGTTTAATGTTTATATATTATTTCTTTTGTTTCACGTGAAACGCTTGCCGCGCTTCTTGTCTTGCCCTTGCCGTGCGCAAGGCGTGTGCGGCCTCGGCTGCTCCGGAGTGGATACTGTGGTGCGCACGGGACAAAGACGCTGCGCCAAGCGGTTATCTCTTCATAAGCACGAGCAGCACGTTGATGTCGCTCGGCGACACTCCCGGTATGCGGCTTGCCTGCCCCAGCGTCTCGGGATTGATGCGCTCGAGCTTCTGTCGGCCTTCGGTTGAAATTTCGTGCAGTTCAGAATATTTGAAATGCCCCTTTATCTTGATGTCTTCAAGGCGGTGCATCTTGTCGGCTGCAACCTTTTCGCGCTCCACATATCCCTTATACTTTATCTGTATCTCGGCCGACTCGGCAATTTCTTCGCGTCGGTTCTGCGGTGCGGCCACGGCTTCCTGCAGTTCGGGCAGCACCTCGGCGAGCTTTTCAATGGATAGTTGCGGGCGCGCAATGAGGTCGGCCACGGTGCAGCCGAAGCGCAGTGGAGTGGTGCCGAGAGCTTCGAGTGCGCCGTTAATGTCGCGCGGTTTCACATGCGTGTTGTTGCAGAACTGCACGATGCGGTCGCGCCATTGGCGTTTTTCAAGCCACCAGTCGTAGCGTTGGCGCGTTGCCAGATTCATGCGGTAAGCCCGTTCGGTGAGCCGGTCGTCGGCATTGTCCTGCCGCAGCAGTATGCGATATTCGGCGCGCGAGGTGAACATTCGGTAGGGTTCGTCAACTCCTTTCGTCGTGAGGTCGTCTATTAGTACGCCGATGTAGCTCTCGTCGCGCTTCATTACGAGCGGTTCGCCGCCCGAACAGTGCATTGCCGCGTTGGCTCCGGCCACCAGTCCTTGCCCTGCAGCCTCCTCGTAGCCGGTGGTTCCGTTCACCTGTCCGGCGAAGAACAGTCCTCCTATAATCTTCGATTCGAGCGTAGGCAGCAGTTGGGTGGGGTCGAAATAGTCGTATTCTATGGCATATCCGGGGCGGTAGACGCGTATGTCGCGGAATGCGGGGATGTGGCGCAGTGCGTCGATCTGCACGTCCATGGGCATCGACGATGAGAAACCGTTCAGATACATCTCGTTTGTATCCTCGCCTTCGGGTTCGAGAAAGAGCGGGTGCTGCTGCTTGTCGGGGAATGTCACGAGCTTCGTCTCTATCGAGGGGCAGTAGCGCGGCCCGGTGCTTTGTATCTGTCCGTTGTACAACGGCGAGTCGGCTATGTTGCGGCGCAGTGTCTCGTGCACTTCGGCGTTGGTGTAGGTGGTCCAGCAGGGCAGCTGGCGCAGTTTGCGTCCGGCGGTCATGTAGCTGAAAGAGTGGGTGCCCGTGTCGCCGGGCTGCTCCTCCATGTCCTCGAAATGCACGCTCCGTCGGTCTATACGCACGGGTGTGCCCGTCTTCATGCGTGCCGAGGTTATGCCGTGGCACGTTATGCTTTCGGCGAAATGCAGCACTGCCGGTTCGGCGCAGCGGCCTCCCGGCACCTTGTGGCGGCCTATGTGCATGAGTCCGTTGAGGAATGTCCCGGCCGTAACCACTACGCTTCCGGCCCTGAATTCGGCTCCCCACACGGTTTCCACGCCCACTGCCTTGCCGTCTTCTACAATCAGTCGGCACGCTTCGTCCTGCCAGATGTCAAGCCCGGGGGTGCTGTCGAGCACGCGCCGCCACTCCCAAATGAACTTGCCGCGGTCGCACTGTGCGCGCGGACTCCACACTGCCGGGCCCTTGCCCATGTTGAGCATGCGGAACTGTATCGACGTGGCGTCGGTCACAAGTCCCATGTGTCCGCCCAGGGCGTCAACCTCGCGCACAATCTGTCCTTTGGCTATTCCGCCCACGGCGGGGTTGCAGCTCATCTGTGCTATCTTGTTCATGTCCATCGTTATGAGGCATACGCGTGCGCCGACACGCGCCGCCGCTGCGGCGGCCTCGCATCCGGCGTGTCCGCCGCCTATGACAATGACGTCGTAAGAGAATTTCATTTTACCGAAAATTTTTGTCGCAAAATTAAAAAGAAAAAATGATTTTATACTTAAAATAATTTGATTTATCACCAAAAATCAGTATTTTTGCACGCGGTTAAAGGGCAGGGCATACCTATTATAAAGTATGCCGCGGGCCCACACCATGAAATGCTTAACTGCGACTATTATAACGACAAAAAATAATCTTAACAGTTAATAAATTTAATTTCAATCATTTATGTGGTTAATCAACTCTTCTATCGGTAGAAAGGTAGTGATGTCGGTTACCGGCGTTGCGCTTATTCTATTCCTGACATTCCACATGTCAATGAACGTTGCGGCCCTCTTCTCGGGAGAAGCCTACAACATGATCTGTGAGTTTCTGGGTGCCAACTGGTACGCCGTAGTAGCAACAATGGGTCTTGCGGCCTTGGCCGTGATACACATCGTCTACGCTTTCTGGCTGACGATGCAGAACCGCGCCGCACGCGGAAGCGAGCGCTACGCAGTTTCGTCGCGTCCCGCCAAGGTGGAGTGGGCTTCGCAGAACATGCTCGTGCTGGGCATCATCGTGCTGCTGGGCCTTCTGCTGCATTTCTGGAACTTCTGGTACAACATGATGTTCGCCGAGCTCACTGGCATCTCTGTGCCCAACGACCCGGCCGACGGCTTCCAGTACATCCAGGACACGTTTGCCAACCCACTCTATGTAGTGCTCTACATCGTGTGGCTCGTGGCTCTTTGGTTCCACCTCTCGCACGGCTTCTGGAGCGCAATGCAGACATTCGGTTGGAACGGCAAGGTGTGGTTCAACCGTTGGAAGGTGATTGGCGTTGTCTACAGCACGCTGCTCATCCTCGGTTTCCTCGTAGTAGTGCTCGCTTTCGCGTTCGGATGCGCACCCAGCCTCGGCTGCTGCTAACTCTAAACTCTAACTAAAAAATCATAATTCATACCGATTATGGCTAAACAAATAAACTCAAGAATCCCCGAAGGCCCAGTGGCCGAGAAGTGGACCAACTATAAAGCTCACCAGCGTCTGGTGAACCCCAAGAACAAACTGAAGCTCGATGTAATCGTCGTGGGCACCGGTCTGGCCGGAGCCAGCGCCGCCGCCAGCCTCGGCGAAATGGGTTTCCGCGTGCTTAACTTCTGCATTCAGGACTCTCCGCGCCGCGCACACTCAATCGCAGCACAGGGCGGTATCAATGCCGCCAAGAACTATCAGAACGACGGCGACTCCGTTTACCGCCTCTTCTACGACACAGTGAAGGGTGGCGACTACCGTGCACGCGAGTCAAACGTATACCGCCTCGCCGAGGTGTCCAACGACATCATCGACCAGTGCGTGGCTCAGGGCGTGCCTTTCGCACGCGAATACGGCGGCACACTCGCCAACCGTTCGTTCGGTGGAGCGCAGGTTTCGCGTACATTCTATGCCAAGGGACAGACCGGCCAGCAGCTCCTGCTCGGTGCCTACTCTGCTCTCTCGAAGCAGGTACACGACGGACGCGTTCTGCTCTACACCCGCTACGAAATGGAAGACGTAGTAATCGTTGACGGACGCGCACGCGGTATCATCGCAAAGAACCTCATCACCGGTAAGCTCGAGCGCTTCTCTGCCAACGCAGTGGTTATCGCTACCGGCGGATACGGCAACACCTACTTCCTCTCCACCAACGCTATGGGCTGCAACTGTACCGCAGCCGTGCAGTGCTACCGCAAGGGCGCATACTTCGCAAATCCCTGCTACGTGCAGATCCACCCCACATGTATCCCCGTACACGGCGACAACCAGTCGAAACTCACGCTTATGTCGGAGTCGTTGCGTAACGACGGCCGCATCTGGGTGCCCAAGAAACTGGAGGATGCAAAGGCTCTGCAGGCCGGAACAAAGAAGGGTTCAGACATTCCTGAGGAAGACCGCGACTACTATCTGGAGCGCCGCTACCCGGCATTCGGCAACCTCGTGCCCCGCGACGTGGCTTCGCGCGCCGCAAAGGAGCGTTGCGACAAGGGCTACGGAGTCAACAATACAGGTCTGGCAGTATTCCTTGACTTCTCTGAGTCAATCAACCGCCTCGGCATCGACGTGATACGCCAGCGCTACGGCAACCTCTTCGACATGTATGAGGAGATTACTGACGTGAATCCGGGCGAACTTGCCAACGAAATCAACGGCGAGAAATACTACAACCCGATGATGATTTATCCCGCCATACACTATACTATGGGTGGTATCTGGGTTGACTACGAGCTCATGACAAGCGTAACCGGATTGTTCGCAATCGGTGAGTGCAACTTCTCCGACCACGGTGCCAACCGCCTCGGTGCTTCCGCACTCATGCAGGGCTTGGCCGACGGCTATTTCGTGCTGCCCTACACCATACAGAACTACCTTGCCGACCAGGCTATCTGGCCGCACCTCTCCACCGATCTTCCCGAATTCGAGGAGGCAGAGAAGGGTGTTCAGGCCGAAATCGACCGCCTTATGGGCATCCACGGCAAGCGCAGCGTAGACTCAATTCACAAGGAACTCGGCCACATCATGTGGGAACACGTGGGCATGGGCCGCACCGCCGAAGGCCTGAAAGAAGGTCTGGAACTCATAAAGAAGATACGCAAGGAATTCAACACCAACCTCTTCATCCCCGGAGAGAAGGAAGGTTTGAACGTGGAGCTCGACAAGGCTATCCACCTGCGCGACTTCATCACCATGGGCGAACTCATCGCCTACGACGCACTCTCGCGCAACGAGTCGTGCGGCGGACACTTCCGTGAGGAGCACCAGACACCCGAGGGCGAGGCACAGCGCGACGATGAGAACTACTTCTACGTGGGCTGCTGGGAGTATCAGGGCAGCGATGAGAAGGCACCCGAGCTCATAAAGGAGCCGCTCGAGTATGAGGCAATTAAAGTACAAACCAGAAACTATAAGAACTAAAAGATATGGCAAACATTTCATTCACACTGAAATACTGGCGTCAGAACGGTCCCAAGGCAAAGGGACACTTCGACACACGAGAGATGAAGGATATCCCCGACGACACTTCTTTCCTCGAAATGCTCGACATCCTCAACGAGCAACTCATTGAGGAAGGCCAGGAGCCGTTCGTATTCGACCATGACTGCCGTGAGGGCATCTGCGGAATGTGCTCGCTTTACATCAACGGCCATCCCCACGGACCCAACACCGGAGCCACAACCTGCCAGCTTTACATGCGCAAGTTCAACGACGGCGACGTGATTACTGTTGAGCCTTGGCGTTCGGCAGCATTCCCCGTGATTAAGGACTGCATGGTTGACCGCGGCGCATTCGACAAGATCATCCAGGCCGGAGGTTATGTCAGCGTGCGCACCGGTGCTCCCCAGGACGCCAACGCCGTGCTCATTCCCAAGGAAAATGCCGACGAGGCTATGGACTGCGCCACTTGCATTGGCTGCGGCTGCTGCGTTGCTGCCTGCAAGAACGGTTCTGCCATGCTCTTCGTGAGCTCAAAGGTGAGCCAGCTCGCACTGCTCCCGCAAGGCCGTCCCGAGGCTGCCAAGCGCGCCAAGGCAATGATTGCCAAGATGGAAGAGCTTGGATTCGGAAACTGCACCAACACCCGCGCTTGCGAGGCTGAGTGCCCGAAGAACGAGTCGATAAGCAACATCGCCCGCCTGAACCGCGAGTTTATCAAGGCGAAGTTGGCCGACTAAGATTGGCATGAGGGCAGGCTTAGGCTTTGCCCATGACCGAAAGAATATATCAAATCTTTAAAAATGATAGGCGGATGTGTCGCACAAAAGTGCCTCGCATCCGCTTTTTTCGTGCCCAAAGGTTACGCATGGCTTTCTGACTGCGGCTTCATGCCGAGGTTGCGTGGCGAGGGATGTGCGTGCAGTAGGGCTTTATTTGACAAATAGTCAGCGCGGAATGTCGATTTGTCTTGTTTTCTGCCAAATATTCTTACGTTTTAACACTCGTTGCATCTTGTGCCGCTTGGCATGCAAGTTGCACTTTAACTGGTGCAAGCCGAGAGCAAGAAGCTCGAAGGCAAGCCCGCAGCAACACCCCACCGCAAGGCACGCGGGAGGCTGCGGAACAGATAAACAAAGAACCAAAAACATAATCAGGAGGTTTTGATATGTTACCAGTAATGAGAAATTCTTGGATGCCTGAAGTTTTCAACGACTTTTTCGACACCGACTTCATGCCGCGCACCAATGCTACGGCACCGGCAATCAACGTGAAGGAAACCGAGCACGACTACACCGTGGAGCTTGCCGCTCCCGGAATGAAGAAGGAAGACTTCGACATCAACGTGGACAACGACGGCAACCTGCACATCAAGATGGAGCATAAGACCGAGCACAACGACGAGAACCGCAAGGAGCATTACCTGCGCCGGGAGTTCTCCTACTCAAAGTTCGAGCAGACGCTCATCTTGCCCGACGACGTTGACAAGGAGAAAATCGCTGCCAACGTGAACGACGGAGTGCTTACCGTAGACCTGCCCAAGGTGGCCAAGGCCGAGGTGAAGAACACGCGACAGATTGAAGTGAAATAACCTTTGCGGTGCATGCGCCGCTAAAAACAGAAATCCCCGCTGCGAAACCATGCCGCAGCGGGGATTTTTTTGTTTTTACAGTATGTGGGGCGCATACATCCGCCTCAATGCGTTTCTTTTTCTATCTCACGGCCTTTTTCTTGCCGTTCGTGATGTATATACCCTTGGGCAGTTTGCCGCCGCTGCGGGCAATCTTTGCGCCTCCTATGTTATATATGCAGTTGTTTGTGTTGTCGTCGGTACCCAGGGATTCGATTCCGTTGGTGGTGTCGCGCACTATGGTCATCTCGCCCTCGTAAATTATGTTGTCTTTGTCGAGAAACGCGGGCGACTTGTAGTGCAATCCCTCTGGCGATGCCACTACACTGCCCTTCATTTCCACGGCTTTGAAGTTGTATACGGGCGAACTGGTGGCGTGCAGGTTGAGTGCGGAGTTTACTATGCGCAGCGTGCTTAAGTCGCCTATGTATCGGGTGCAATATATTGGCATGTCGCCCTTGATGTCGATGTTGCAGTTGTCAATGGTGAGTGTCGATTCGCAGTCGGTGCCTTCCAGAGTGATTGGCATGGTGGTGTAGCTCGTTTCGGGCATGTCTATCCACAGTTCTGAGTTTTCTTCGCCCTTTATGGTGGCGTTTACGATGTCGGTTAATGAAATGGCGCGCATCGAGAGGCCGCCCGTGATGCTGCACTTGCCTTTCACCAGTATGGTGAAGTCGTCTTTGCTTCTCGAGGATATGCACCCGTCAACCGTGGCATTGTCGAGTGTGAGTGTTCGGGTGGAATGGTCGTAGCTGGCGTTGCCGGTGATGTTGGGCAGCACGGAGAGGTCGGCGCAGTTTTCTTCGTTCACATAGTAGTTGCCTATATCCAAGTCGTAGTCTTCCATTTCGTCAAACGTCACGTCGTTCACCAGTTTGCCGTCTTTGGCCACTCCGCGCAGACTGCTGTCGTAGGCAGCCCCCGTGGGCGACGTGATTTTCACCATTGCGGTGTTTACTCCGCTTATGTTGGCCATTGCCGCAGTGCTGCCTGCGAAATGCGCCTTGGCTTCGCTTATCCAGAGAATGGCGTCGTCGCCGTCGCCCTCTATGCCGTATTTTCCGCTTGCGTCAAGTTCTGCGCTGTATAATATTTCGAGCGATTCGCTGGCAAGAATGGCCGGATATCCGCCCGACGCCGTTGCCTTGAGCTTTCCGTAATACATTCTTCCGTTGCTTTCGATGTAGGTGTATTTGCCGAGTATCATTGCCGGAGCTCCGTTTGTAGTCAGTGTGCTTTCTGTTCCGTTCTTCAATACCACTGCGAAATCCTCCATGTCCGACCGTATTGCAGCCACGCCTTGCGCGGGCGTGATGTCGCAGTTGTCCATATATATCGAGGTTTCTCCTATTTCGAAGAGAATCGTTCCGCTCACGCCCGGTATTTCAGCGAGCTTGTTGAAGTTGCGTGTTGTCACCCTGACGCCTGCTATCCATACGTCGAACTCCTCGTATTTGTATATGTCGATATCGCTGGCCACCTCGCCGTTTCTTGTCACTGCGTGCAGCGTTGCGTCGAATGCCGACCCGTCAACAATGTCGCAGTCGTCGGTTTCGAGTGCGGCCAGTTTCTCTATGCGTCCGCGTGCCCACAGATAGGAGCTGCGCACCACGAGCGTTTCGCCCTCGGTGCCCGTCACTCCGCTCACCGATGCGTCCTCGCTTTGGAACGTGAACTTTCTGAAATCGGCCATCGTCACCTTCGTGTTCTTGCCTATGCGCAGGAATGTGGCCCACGAAGGCTCGGCTTCCGAACCCTCTATCGTGGTGTTGGCTTCAATCAGGAATCCGCCGGCATCGCCTTCCATGATTATCGCCGTCTTGCACTTTATCGTCAGTCCGTCGATGCCCATGTTGTGCACCACGGGCTGATTGTCGTCCGTAGCGTAGATGTTGTCGAGTGTGAGTGTTTTGGTTGCGGGGTCGTAGCTTGCCTTGCCACGGTGCTGGTCGAACTGGATGTCGCTGCAGTTCTGGCTTGTCACCTGCACGTCTTTCAGTTTCAGGGCATATTGCTGCACTGTTTCTTCGGCCAAGGCACTGTTTGGTGCGAGTGCCGCGGCAAGCACGGCCACGGCCATGCACAGCTGCCTCATGGCCGACATGGCAGCCGTAGGCATAAGTTTTAGCGTAGAGTTGTTTTTCATATAAGAATGTTTTGGTAAATATGTTTTTCTCGTGGTTTTTGCTTGCAAGGCTTTTTGCAAAAGTATTGTATTCCGCATGAAATGCCATTGCCGCGCTTGTTGTATTTCGTGCGGTGCGGGCAAATACCACAAAAAGCCGCTGCGCGGCAAGGCCGCAAGGGGCGATGCGCAGGCATTTTTCAGCGTTATTGTCGGCTGAGAATGCCCACGCAGCGCGTGCGGAAATCTTTTGTGCAGAATTATGCTATTCTCGCGTAATTCCGTGGATGATTGCGTAAACAGATGATACGCAATGTTTTGCGTGAATAATGGCTTTTGCTTGAAAGAAACCAAGGCGTTGTAGATGTTGCAAACAAGGCTTGTTTGTGCTGCAACTAAGGCTTGTTTGCATTTTCGGGAGAGCCTGAAAGCGCGGCATCAAAGGCTTTGTTGCCGCCCGGCGAAGCCTTATTTGCGCCCGACGGTGCATTTTGCCGTGCCGAAACCGGCGTCGAAAAGCCCCGAAACTCCGTTTTCTGCCCTATGCGCGCAGCTAGAATGCGAGTTGCCGACGTCAAAAAAAATTACCGCAACGCTGATGCCGCAAAAGAAAAATATTGGTGTCCGGTAAAAACTTTGCAGCAGGTAAGTCCCGTAGGAACGGCAGATTATAGCGTAGGGGCTTGCCCCTACGTTTATGTTTAAAACAAACTTTGCCCCTGTAAGGGGC
>CAVCLB010000027.1:0-29671 GCA_963602915.1 Dysosmobacter segnis
ACGACTTTTTATTGAAATAGCAAAGAATTAAGCTGATTATCAGGTACTTAATTTGTAGAACATCCCTTAACCATAGAATCTTGTTTTTTTTTGCTGCAAAGTTATTATCTTAGGGACTTTATTACAATATTATCTAATGCGAAAAGGAAAATATGATTACCGAACCGCCTATATTATTGTCTGAACTGAGTTGGTATATATGTTATCTCACCAAACCATGCCATTTCTTTGAAGGTAGTGCTCCCAATCCATTTTTCTGTGTTCCGTCCCAATTAGTGAGTTGGTCAGCACAACCATTGGAGCCACCGAGTGAGACATATGTATCTGCGCTGCACGACATGTGGTCAATGAACGAAAGGAAGTTCAGAATGACGGGTTCGGTATAAACGACCTCATCGGTAGCAAAGAGTTTTGTCCAGTGTGCGACACATTCTCTTCGATAGTTGCCAAAACCACTCCAATCCATATTTGCGAGAAATTTTTCAACGGCAGTTTCTGCTCCTTGTGGAGAACGAAGCGCAACATTGGCTTTTGTGGCAGTTGCCATGGTACCATAATATATTGCTTTGGCTTCTATCTCTTCGAAATCTATTCTGCTTGATAACGAAAAGGTTTTGAGTTGTTCATGGCCTTCGTTGATGAATCGATTGAGTACACTTTGGTATCTGTCTTGCTTGTTCCTCACGCTTAGCCTGCGCTTCTTGCTTCTTGCGGTCTTCCACATGCTTAACCGCTTCAACGATTTCAGGCTGTTTTGTCAAGTCGTTCCATTGAAGAACCAAGATTTTGTATTTCTCCCATAGAGTATTGTAATCCGTTTTGAGTTTTGCGACATCTTCTCTTTTAGAGGCTAATTGGGTGTTGAGTCTTTCTATAGCAACATCCTTTTGAGCCGTAACTCGCCTAACTGCATTCTCGTCAAGTTGTGATATACGTTGCTTCACTTTTGTATTCTCAGCCGTTGTTATTTGGTGCTATTTTGAGTTGTTATATACAGCCTATGCCATAAATGAGCCAAAGCAGCGGCCCTTTGGAGTCGGCAAAGTCAACATAAGGTGTCATGCCTTCCATCCAGGCCTTGCCACAAGTGAAAAACCATGCAGAGTCGCAGCGTGGGCTCCAGTAGGCCATGAGAAAGAAATCGGGCGAAAGCCACATCAACAGAAAGAATGAGACGAGAAAGAAGCAAACCCAGCGAAGAACAAGTGTTCTACGGTGTGTGTGGGGGGGGGTAATTTGTAGTGTTGTCATAAAAATATTTACAATAACGCGCGTTCGGCGAGACTGTATTTTCTGATGCTCAAATCTAGAAATCGTCTGCACCGAATACACGAAAGAGCCCCGGCAACCTACATTGCAGGCAACCGGGGCTCTCAATCATATATTACTTATTAAAGTATTGTTCGTAAAACCAACCGAATTAGATCGCTGATGTAGCATTCACGAGCCATCCATAAACGCAGCTGCATACACCGAAGAGCAATACACCTGCGGTGCAGAGGGCAAGAGCAGTGCGGGTGGCACAGTCGCTACGGAATGTGGGCAGAGGGGTTTCGGTCTTGTTTATGTACATGCACTTAACAATCTTCAGATAGTAGTAGAGTGACGGTACGGTGTTTACAAGAGCTATGAACACAACTGCATAGGCGACATTGGAACCCTGCTGTGCTGCTGCCATGAACACGAAGAACTTGCAGAACATTCCTGCAAAGGGCGGAATACCTGCGAGTGAAAACAAGGCGAGCGTGAGAAGGAACGAAAGTTTCGGGTTGGTCTGGTAGAAACCGTCGAACACCGACATTTCGGTATTGCCTTTGCCGCGTGTCTCAACAACGTTGATAACGGTGAATACCGCCATGTTGGCTGCAACGTAAATGAGCACGTAATACATCAAAGCGGTCAATCCCATGGCATTGTTGCCTATCGCAGCGAGCATGATGTAGCCGGCCTGCGAAATGGAACTGAATGCCATGAATCGTTTCAACTCGGACTGACGCAATGCGAAGAGGTTGGCTATGGTGATTGTAAGCACTATTACGACATACATCAAGGTTTCATAATATTCCACCATAGGTGCAAACACCTTCAGAAGGATGGTCATCAGCGCGAAGGCTGCTGCTCCCTTCGAGACAACGCTCAGATAGCCTGTCACGGCTGTGGGTGCTCCCTGATAGGTATCGGCAGTCCAGAAATGGAACGGCACGAGCGAAATCTTGAAGCCAAGACCGCTGAAGAAGAACACGAGTCCCATGATTGTCAAGGGGCTGGCGCTTATCTTTGCAGCGACATCATCAAAATAAAGAGTGCCGCATGCACCATAGAGGAACGATATTCCATAGAGCATCACGCCGCTTGAGAATGTAGCAGTGAGAATGAACTTGGCTGCGCCCTCGGCTGAATCTTTCTTGAATTTGTCGAAGGCCACGAGACATGCCATAGGCACTGAAGCCATTTCAAGTCCGAGGAAGAACATGAGGAAATGCCCAGAGGAAATCATCATGTACATACCGAGAAGGGTGGATATCACAAGTTCATAAAATTCACCTTCCTTGCGCATCACGTCTGCACGCTCAATCCACGACTGAGCCATGACAACCACGATGAATGCTCCGGCTGTGAGTATTACTTTCATCACCTGAGCTGCCGCCGTGGCAGTGTAAAGTCCCGCAAATGCGGTAGCGGGCTTGGCCGTAAAGCACAGAGCAATTTGGGCAACCAACAGAACGCCTGTCAGCAGACTCAATGCAGTGTGTTTCTTCTCGCCTTTCAATATAAGGTCGGCAAGGAATACTATTACCAAGGCTGCCATAAGGCCGGCCTCGGGTATCATATTAAAAAACTGACTATAATCCATTTTTCTACTGAACGGTTATTAAAGTGTTGGAATTACGCTGAGAATTGGAGCTACTGCATTGTCGATAACATGGCTTGCCCAAAACGGGAACGAACCGAGGCCTGCAACACAGAAAATGAGGCAGCACACTGCGAAACGCTCGTCCCATGTGGCATCGGTAAGCTTCTCGAAGTGCGGGTTCTTCACCTTCTCGAAGAGGATAAAGCCCACGGTACGCAGAATGTAGACGGCTGTCACCACAATCGATGTAATGGCAATGATGGTGCAGCAACGGTGGAATGTGTCGGCATTCTCAAACGAACCGTTGAATATTGTCATCTCGGCAATGAAGCCGGAGAAGCCCGGCAAACCGAGGTTGGCAAGACCGGCAATGACATAACCAACCGAAAGGAACGGCATAATCTTCATCAAACCGCCAAGTTCGCGGATGTCACGAGTGTGTGTACGACCGTAAATCATACCGATAAGAGCAAAGAAAAGGGCTGTCATCAAACCGTGTGAAAGCATCTGCAGAATGGCACCGGTGCAAGAAACGCGGGTCATCATCAGAAGGGCGAAGAGCACCAAACCACAGTGCGACACCGAAGAATAGGCATTGATGAACTTCAAGTCGGTCTGCACGCATGCCGAGAAGGCTCCGTAGACAACAGATATTGTCGTGAGGATAAGGAATACCCAAGCCAAGTCATGCGCAGCCTGCGGCAGAAGGAACATGGCGATGCGGAAGCAACCGTAGCCGCCAAGCTTCATAAGCACACCTGCATGAAGCATCGACACCGAAGTCGGGGCACAACCATGACCTATCGGCGACCATGTGTGGAACGGGAACAGAGCGCCAAGCACACCGAAACCGATGAACACAAACGGGAAGAGCACGTTCTGGACATGAGCCGGAATGTGGTTGTTGTGTGCTATTTCAAGAATGCTCATGGTAGTGCCGCCGTTGAAGAAATAGATGCCTACAAGTCCCAGAATGATGAGGGCAGAACCGCCCATAAGCATCAAGGTGAGCTTCATTGCTGCATATTCCTTGCGACCCGAACCCCAGTAACCTATCAAAAGGTACATAGGGATGAGGGCAACCTCATAGAACATGAACATAGTGAAGAGGTCGATGGAAATGAAGAAACCGTAAACACCGGTTGACAACAGCGTGAACCACATGAAGAACTCCTTAGTGAGGGGCTTCAGTTTCCACGAAGCAAAAGTACCGGTGAACACTATGATGCTCGAAAGCAGAAGCATTACGACAGAAATACCGTCTACACCTACTTCATAATTGATGTGCAAAGCAGGGAACCACTCTGTGCAAGCACGGAGAATCATCTCCTCGGTGTTGCCTGCAGCACGTTCACCAATGAAATGGAGTGTAAGCCACACGCTCAATGCCAAAAGGCACGACGAGCCGGCAACCATCACGCCACGCACCTGATTGACATTGCGGGCTATCCAAAGACCGAGCAACATCAAAGCAGGGATTACTACGAATAAACTTAATATATTCATATCCTAATTATAAGCAAAGTAATATTAATGTTAAAGCCACCGTACCTGTGAGGAACCAAACGGCATACTGGCGTACGTCACCACTCTGCCAAGGACGTATGGTCTCGCCGGCCTCGTTGGCTCCCCATGCAGTGAAGTCGATAAGACCATTGATGATTTTTTCGTCAATCCACTGAACCGGACGGCTCACATAGCGGAACAGTATCTTGTGGGTAACAAACTGATAAACCTCATCCATATAGAAGCGCTTGTAAGCCCAACGGTGCAGACGCGGGAATGTGGCATACATCTTGTCGGCAATAGGCTGCTTCTCACCTTTATATATATAGGTAGCAAGGCATATCGAGAGAATTGCAATCACTGTTGAAGTGACAGCAACCTTCGTATTGAAATGCACGGTGTAAGACGAACCGTCAGCACTCACAATCGAACCGAAGCTAGCCCATTCCCAACCGAGGAAACCTCCAAGCGTAGTAACGACACCCACGCCGACAGTAACGACGCTCAAGAAAACGAGCGGGAAAGTCATTGTGAGGGGAGCCTCATGGGGAGTGTGCTGGGCATGAAGTTCTTTGTTCTCCGTGCCCCAGAAAATTCCGTAATAGAGACGGAACATATAGAACGCGGTCATCGCTGCAACGCCGGTCATCCACCATCCACAAAGCGGAGAATACTCAAAGCAAGCTGTTACGATTTCGTCCTTGGAGCTGAAGCCCGAGAAGAACGGAATACCGGCAATTGCAAGGCAAGAGATAAGGAACGTAATATGGGTTACGGGCATATACTTGCGCAGACCGCCCATTGCAGACATTTCATTTGAGTGTACAGCATGGATGATGCAACCTGCACCGAGGAACAGACAAGCCTTGAACATGGCATGAGTGAACAGATGGAACATTGAAGCCATGTAGCCAAGCTGTGCATGATTGTCAAGAACAGCACCGTGATGTCCCGGCAGACAAACTCCAAGTGCCACCATCATAAATGCAATCTGAGAGATTGTCGAGAAGGCAAGCACACGCTTTATGTCGCTTTGGGCACAAGCTACGGCAGCTGCATAGAAAGCTGTGAATGCACCAACAACTACAACTACCTCCAATGCCTGCGGAGCATACTCAATCCAAATGGGGAAAAGACGTGCAATCTGAACCACACCTGCAACCACCATGGTGGCAGCATGGATAAGAGCCGACACCGGCGTAGGGCCTTCCATGGCATCGGGAAGCCAAATGTGCAACGGGAACATTGCCGACTTACCGGCACCGCCGATAAACATAAGCACGAGAGCCGTGGGCAATATCATTCCACCGGCAGCAATGGCACGGGCCGAATCAACGGCAGTAAACACAGCCGCGCCTGCACCATAGGTTATCTCAGTCCCGGTGAACGAGAAATTGTAGCTTCCAGTATAGTAACCGAAAATAAGGATACCAATAAGGAAGAACATGTCGGCGAAGCGTGTAACGATAAATGCCTTCTTCGAAGCATGCACCGCAGCTTTCAGTGTGTAGTAGAAACCAATGAGGAGATAAGAGCTTACACCCACAAGTTCCCAGAACATATACATCTGGAAAATGTTGGTGGCAAGCACCAATCCCAGCATCGACATGGTGAAGAGCGAGAGGAAAGCATAATAACGCTGGAAGCCCTTCTCACCGTGCATATAGCCGAACGAATAGATGTGAACCATGAGGCTGACCGTTGAAATGACGATGAGCATCATCACCGAAATCGGGTCGAGCAGGATGCCGAGATCGAAATGCAGGTGGCCCAGCGGCAACCATGTCACATTGTAGGGCACAAAGGTTGCGTAAGTGCCGTCGGCAAGACGGTCGGCAGTGAAATACTGGAACGCAGTGAAATAGCTGAGGATTGTCACCAAGCCCAAAGAGCAAGTGCCAATCAGTCCGGCAGTCTTATGCGACCAGGCATACTTCTTGTTTACGAATTCCGGCAAACCGATAACCAGGAAGCTGATCAGCGGCAACAGAAGAATCCATATTGAATATGTAAAATCCATAATCTTTTAATATTTCATGTTTTCAATACTGTTCACCTGATCGCTGTGGAAATTGCGGTAAACATTAATTATAATCGCGATTGCGACAGCACTCTCGGCTGCGCTCACACCTATGGAGAACAGGGTCATAAAGAAACCCTCATAGCCTTCGGGGAAGAGCAGACGGTTGAAAGCCGCAAAGTTCAAATCGACAGCGTTGAGCACCAGTTCTATGGAAACGAGCATCGCTATAAGGTTGCGGCGTGTAACAAAGCCGAACACACCGATAAAGAACAAAAGTGCACCAAGCACAAAATAACATTCTATTGTAACCATAATCACTTATCCTCCTTTTCTTTACGTGCTACAACAATTGCTCCGACGATACATGCCAAAAGGAACACCGAGATAAACTCGAACGGAAGTACGTATTGGTATTTTTCCGAACCGAGAAGGGCGTTGCCGATGGTATTCATGGGAACTTCTGTGCCTTCAACAGCAGCGGTGATGAAACCATTCTTCAACAAAACTGCTACTACCGTCACAAGTCCAACGAGGCAGAGCAGTGCTGCACTGACTGCACGGCAGCCCTTGACACGCTCCACAAGTCCCTGAAGGGTGCGCTTGCTCACAAGCTGCACAGCAAAGATATACATCATCACCATAGCACCGGCATATACACTTATCTGGGCTGCGCCAAGATAGGTATAGTCGAGCAGAAAATAAAGTCCTGCCACTCCAAGGAGTACGAAAAGCAGGAATGTGACTGAACGCATGATGCGCTTTGTAGCCACGCACATAACAGCCGAGCCAAGAATGACTGCTGCCAAGATGCAAAACATTACTAAACTTGCCATAATTATTCTTACTCCTTATTTTGTTTTGGTGTTAAATGTTCCGATTTCAAAGTCGGCTCCGCCGTCTATGATGTTGGGCAGAGAGCCTCCCTCATACACTTCTTTGTCAAGATGAAGCACAAGTGCATTTCGGTCGAACACGGAGTTCTCGAAATCGTTTACGAATTTGATTGCGCCGAAGTTGCAGGCGTTCACACAAAGTTCGCAGAACATGCAGTCGCCGAGGTCGTACTGATAATCGACAAGCTGTTTCTTCTTCTTGCCAGTTTCGGGGTTCTCCACCATTTGCGACACAATCTTGATTGTGCCGTTCGGGCAAGTCTTCTCACAAAGCGTACAGGCAGTACACTTCACGGCACCGTTCTCGTCGCGGTTCATCACGAGACGCCCGCGATGGCGTGCGGAGACATGCAGCGTAGTCTTGCGGTTCTCGGGATACTGCTCAGTGCTCTTCGGAGTGAAATACTCCTGCAGAGTTGTCTTCATACCCACGGCGAGAGTCTTGACGGCAGCCCCGATTTCTCCGAAATATGATTTTTTGTTTTCTTCCATTGTTTTAATGATGTGTTTTTAGAAGTGCCAACCGAATGCCACAACTACTGTCATGAGAATCAAGTTGATAAGACACAAAGGCATGAGATACTTCCACTCGAGTTTCAGGATTTGGTCGATACGCAGACGCGGGAATGTCCAACGCACCCACATAAGCAACCAAACCACGGCGAAGGTCTTGCCTAGGAACCACACTATGCCCGGAATAAAGTTGAGGATGCCGTCTACGGCCTCCACACCTATATTGAACGGAGCCCAACCACCGAGGAATACTGTGGTGGCGATGCCTGAAACCACGAAGAGATTAAGATACTCGGCGAGGTAGTAGAAGCCGAAGCCCATACCCGAATACTCGGTGTGATAACCTGCGGTAAGCTCCGACTCAGCCTCAGCCAAGTCGAACGGGCCACGGTTTGCCTCGGCGTTGCCTGCAACGAGGAACACGAGGAATGCTATTATTGCCGGAATGTGCCCGCGGAAGATAAGCCATCCGAATGCACCTTGTTGAGCCTCAACAATGCCTGACACCTGCATTGTGCCCGTGAGCACGACAGCGGTGATGAGACAAAGTGCGAGTGACATCTCGTAGGAGATGAGCTGCACGGCACCACGCATGGCCGAAACCACCGAATACTTGTTGTTCGAGCCCCAACCGGCCATAAAGATGCCCACGATGCCGATGCTTGATATTGCCGACATGAGGAACACGCCCACATTGAAATCGAGCACCTGAGCACCGTTGTTCCAGGGAAGGAACGCGAAAGTGCCTACCGAAGCGATGATAACGAGGAACGGAGCCACATAGTAGAGAAGCTTGTCGGCACCGTCAACGGAGAAGATTTCCTTGATGAGCATCTTCAGCACGTCGGCAAACACCTGGAATATGCCCCAAGGGCCCACACGCATCGGGCCGAGGCGGCACTGGAAGTAGGCGCAGACCTTACGCTCCATGAAGATCAAGATGATGGCGAGGATGGCATAACCTGCAAGGATGCAGACACCAACCAAGATACACTCAATCAGTGTTGTCCAAAACACTCCAAGACCACAGGTCACAGAAAGGAGGTTGTGGAACCAGTTTGTTACTAAACTAAAGTCAAACATTATTTCCTATATTTATTGTAAATGTTTGTGCAATTATCTGTCGATATCAGGAATAACGAAGTCGATAGCAGCACCTGTTGTTATCAAGTCGGCAATTTTCTGCCCGCGAAGCATCGGATCCAAAGCGCCGGTCAACGTGAGACCCATCGGACGCATCTTCATGCGGTAAGGACTCTTGTCGCCCTTCGAGTCGAGATAGACGCCGAACTCGCCGCTGGCTCCCTCAACAGAGAAATACCACTGGCCTTCGGGAACTTTGATGATAGGCTTCTGCTTGATGTAGAATTCGCCTTCCGGAATGTTGTCGATGAGCTGCTCTATGATGTCGAGGCTCTGGTAGAGCTCCTGTATGTGGCAGTAGTAGCGGTCCATCGAGTCGCAGCCGGTCATTGTTATTTCCTTCCACTCCACCTTGTCATACATGTCATACGGGTGACGCTTGCGGGTATCGTTCTTCCATCCGGCTGCACGTCCTGCAGGACCAGTCACGGCATAGTTGATACAGTCTTCGAGATTCATCGGTCCTACGCCCACAAGACGGTTGTGTGTAATCACGTTGTCGCCGAACACATCGAGATATTCCTGTATCTTCGGACGGAGATATTTGCAGAGTTTCTTGGTGTTTTCAACGAACTTCGGGTCGATGTCGGCCTGACATCCGCCAATGCGGTAGTAGTTCATTATAAGACGTCCGCCGGTTGTTTCCTCCATCACATTGAGCACATGCTCGCGGTCGCGCATGCAGTAGAGGAAAGCGGTGAGTGCACCGAGGTCCTGTGCCGTACATCCGAGGTAGAGCAAGTGCGAGTCGATACGCTGGAGCTCGTCCATAATAGTGCGTATATAGTGTATGCGGTCGGACAGTTCAACGCCCAGTCCTTCCTCAATCACTCCCACGAGAGCGTGGCGGTGCATCATTGCCGAAAGGTAGTTCAAGCGGTCGGTCAAGGCAAGAGTCTGCGGGTAGGTCATATCCTCCCACATTTTCTCTATTCCACGGTGTATATATCCAAGGTGGGGATATATGGCCTTCACCTTTTCACCGTCGAGAACAGTCTGCAAGCGGAGCACGCCGTGGGTTGACGGGTGGTTAGGACCGATGTTCACCACGAAATCGTCTTCGTCGAACAGGCGTTTCTGCGTTGCCACGAGGTGGCCGTCAGCGTCGAGGCTGTAAACTACGGTGAAGTCAGACTCCGGTTCGTCGGTCAGTGGGAACTTGTTTGCCTCGGGACTCATGTCGAAATCCTTGCGCAACGGGTAGCCGTTGAAATCAGTGCGAAGGAAAAGGCGGCGCATGTCGGGATGACCGAGGAACTTGATGCCCACGAAGTCGAACACTTCGCGTTCAAGCAGGTCGGCAGCGCGCCAGAGGTCTATAACCGTAGGGATGACATCGCTTCCGTCCACCTTTTTTGCTATGGTCTTCACCGAGCAACGCTCGTTGTTGTCGGTATTCTCAAGAATATAGATGCACCCCAAGCCTTCTTCGCCGAAATCCTCGCCGATGATGGTAACAAGGTAGTCGAAATGTTTCTGGTTTTTCAGTTTCGACATCTCACTCGCGAAATTGTCGAATGAGAGTTCAATGTTTTCAAGTTTCATATCTTATACCTTATTATATTAATCAGTTAGTCCTTTCTTGGAGTCGAAATCTTCAGGCACTTTGTCCACGACAATCGTGTTTTTCATGCTTGCGAGAGCCTCGTTGCTGAGTCCGTGCAGACCGCCCTTCGACATCGAGAGTTCTTTCTCTTCTTTCGACATCTTGTGGTTTGCACCGCCGAAGAATTTCTCTACTTTCACCTTGCGCTGAAGCTGCATCATGCCATAGAGGATTGCCTCGGGACGCGGAGGGCATCCGGGCACATACACATCAACGGGCACGATTTCTGAAATGCCGCGCACCACGTTGTAAGATTTCTTGAACGGTCCGCCACTAATGGTGCATCCGCCCACAGCAACCACATACTTAGGCTCGGCCATTTCGTCGTAGAGGCGTTTGAACACGGGAGCCATTTTGTTGGTAATGGTTCCGGCACACATGATAAGGTCGGCCTGACGGGGTGAGTTACGCGTAACCTCGAAGCCGAAGCGCGAGAAGTCGTAACGAGCACATCCCACTGCCATAAACTCGATACCGCAGCACGATGTTCCGAACGTCAATGACCACAGGGAGTTGGAACGGCCCCAGTTAATGGCCTGGTCGAGCGAACCGACAACTACGTTGACACCTCCTTCGTGGAGTTCGTCCACAATTTTCTCAAGGCTTTCGTTGTCCTTGAACTCTCCGTAAGGAATACTCTTGATGACAGGTTTTCTTACTTCCATTCCAATGCTCCTTTCCGCCAAGCGTAAGCAAGGCCAAATACCAATACCAGCATAAAGAAGCCGACACTTGCGAGTGCCATTGCTCCAAACTCTTTGACGACTACTGCCCAGGGGTAGAGGAACAGTGTCTCGATGTCGAACATCAGGAAAAGAATCGCGAAGAGATAGTAGCCCACATGAACGGGAATCCAAGAGGAGCCGCGCGTCGGGATACCACACTCAAACGGTTGACCCTTAACCGGGTTGTACGAACGAGGGCCTACGAGTTTTGCAACTACATATGCACCTACCACCAATACAACAGCCGTCAGGATGACTGTGATAAATAAGATATACATAAAAACTATTAAAATAATTATTTTTCCGTCTATGTAGAAAGTCTTCCATGAATGAGGCACCCAAAGCGAGAGCAAGCAGCCCATCAACGGGCTTTGCACCGTAAAATGCCACTTTCAGTTTGCAAAGTTAATAATAAATATTAAAATGACACAATAATAATGTGACAGTTTTTGACCTTTGTTTGCAACTTCACCCGTCTCTACCCGACATATAATCCATTGCTCAGCCGCTATGTCCAATATGACTACAAAGTGACGGTAAAAAAATAACTTGGTACGATTTGAGAACAGTGAAATACATCTCCTGTTGGTTGTCCGGCTCATCTTTTTGACTATTTTTGTCTCTCTCATCGGTCACATAGCCCGCTATGCTCCCTCTTCAAGATACCAAAAACATCTCAAAAATATAAGCCGCAAATCATACCAACTTATTTTTTCACCGTCACAAAAAGACAGAAAATTTCAACAGACCGACAAGCACAAATTGTTGCCAGTGAAACAAGTTGTCCCCGAAGACAGCAAACACATATTGACGATAATAATCGTTTGTGTTTACCGTCTTCGGGGACAGTGTTTTTTTAAGTTATTGCCTAACCGCAAGTTTCATCAAGTTGTCTGCTTACGGCGGCAATTATTCAGTCGTCAAACCCGGTTTTCGGGAATCCGCTAATTTCCTTTATGCTTTCACAAAGCCTTTGCTGCTTCTGCCTTGGCCTTAGCCGTGGCTTTGTCGAGTGCAGCCTGTGCCTTTTTCTTCGCAGAGGCATTCTTGGCCTTGCCTACATTGTCATACAGTGTCCAAAGTTTATATTTGGCAGTAGCGGCTTTGTAAGCCTTAGTGAAACGGTCGGCAATGGCCTCTGCTTCAGCCTCATCCTCTGCCGAGGCATAAGCATGACGATAGCCTTTCTGCTTGTTCCACAACCCGCGTGTGAAGTCGGGCACTGTCACGGGAGCGCACTCATTGTCCATCGACAATGCTCCAAGCTCGGCTATGCAGCACCATTCTGCCAAGTCATACACATCCATATCCAGTGGGAGTCCGTTTTGCAGGCAATACACCAGTCGTGCAGTCATAATGAAGTCCATGCCGCCATGTCCGCCCACTTCTTTGGCGAGCTTGCCGAATTTGCGGAGTATGGGGCTTTCATATTTTTCCTCCAAAGCCTTGCGCTGGTCTTCGGGCATGAAATCGTGCGACGTAAGGTCGTCCACCTTCGGTGCGTTGCCCGTGTTCTTGAGCTGTGTGGCATCCACCGCGTAACCCTCTACCGGATATTTGTTGGCAAAGCCACGCGTGCCGGTGAGCTGGTAGAGTCGGTTGTAGGGCTGCGGGTTCATCACGTCGTGCTGCAGTTCAATCACTTTGTGGTTGGCAGTGCGTATGAGTGTAGTGGTGTGGTCGCCGTTGCGGAAATCGGTGCAGGGCTTACCGGTTTTTTTCTCAACAAGTTCACGGCCGTGTGCGCTCTTTGTGTCCATTGCAACAAGCAGTTCCATACGGTCGCCACGGTGTATGTCGAGAGCCTGGGCCACCGGACCGAGTCCGTGAGTGGGATAAATGTCGCCACGGTTCTCGCGGTTGTATTTGAGTCGCCAACCGAGTTGTTCGGGGTCAGATCCGTCGGGGTTTTTCCAGTAATAGTCCCAGAAATCGTCGAGGTTGTGTATGTATGCACCCTGTGCACGCAGTATTTCGCCGAACACGCCAGCCTGAGCCATGTTCAGAGTGCGCATCTCAAACCAGTCGTAGCAGCAGTTCTCGAGAATCATGCAGTTTAGCTGTTTCTGCTCGGCAAGGTTTACGAGAGCCCAACATTCCTCCAGATTCATTGCCGACGGCACCTCATCGGCCACGTTCTTGCCGTTTTCAAGAGCGCATTTTGCAACGATTGCGTGGTGATCCCAGTCGGTAGCTATATACACGAGGTCGATGTCAGAACGCTTGCACAGTTCTTTATAGCCCTCAGCTCCATAATACACGGTAGCAGGAGCAAGTCCTTGCTTGCGCAGACGTTCGTTTTGCTTTTCGGCGCGTTCTTTTTCATAATCGCACAGAGCTACGATTTCCACACCAGGAATAAGGCTAAAATCGGCCACAGCACTAGGGCCTCGCATTCCGAGCCCCACGAAGCCCACTCTTACAGTCTTCATTTTCGGGAGCCGAAGCCCCAGCACGTCTTTCTGTCCTGCCGGGCGTTGCGGTGTTTCAACCACCATTTTGCCTTTTTCCCAATGCCATTTTGTCGATGGCGACAGCGACTGTGCACTTGCAGGGATTGCGCCGAAAAAGAGCGCGGTGGCAAAGGCAATACTTGCCAACTTAATCATTTTCATAGTCATTATTGTTTTGTTTCAGTAAAATCATTTGTTTTATTCTGTCAAGCGTTTGTTGCGCCCAACAATGCGGTTATGCTTTCCACGCTTAGTCCCGTTGCGTTTGCTATGGTCTCCACCGACATTCCGCTTCCATACAGAGCCTTTGCCATATTCCCGAGCAACAAATTTTGCTCGTTTATACGCGCATCCATCTCCTCCAACTGAGAGTTCTTCTCCTCCAACTGAGAATCCAACGCTTCCAACTGCGCATCCTTCTCTTCCAGCTGCGAGCTCTTTTCTTTCAAAAGAGTTTCTGTTTCACGCAACTGTTTTTCGCGTTTCAGAAGAGCAGTGTCACGGTCTTCTATTGCCTGATAATATACGTCCTCAACGTTCATGTCTTGCCGCATTTCGGCATCGGCAGCCGCCGCAGTGAGACGGTGCAGCACATACATCATTTCTGAGTCGGTGCTGTAGTCGGTTTCGTCTATTTTCAGCACCTGCTTGTCCTGCTTGCTTGTGCGCGACTGGTCAAACACGCTCAGCACCTTTTCAAGCCGGTTGTTCACCCGCCCGCGCAGCAACGGAATCTGCACTATTATACTGTCATGCGTCAAACTCTCCACAAACTGACTGTCAACGCCGCCTACCTCGTGCCCGTCATAATCACACACCTTGTGGCCCACATACACCACCGGCTCTTTTATGTTGCCCACACGATGTCCCAACAGATACACGGCCACCATTGGATAGACATAGCCTTTCTTCGAATCGTCGCGTATGTTGGCCCGACTATTGTATTGCAAACCAAGATACTGGCAGAAACGCAGCGTCTCGGTGTCAAGCCATGTTTTCTGCAATTCTATCGTTATCTCGCGCTCGCTGCCGTCGGTTTCCACCACATTGGCAGAGAAATCAATGCGGAACATCGATATTGCGTCACGCGTAGTGTTGCTGTATTCATGCGGACGTATTTTCACGCTCTTCACTTCTTTTTTGAGAAGAGCCGAAAGAATTGTCTTTGCCACACGCTCGTCTTCCATCAGATATTTGAATACGGAGTCGTATATAGGATTGGCGATACTTATTGTCATAGTCGTTAAAAGGGATGTTTTTTTTGCAAATATAGTGATTTTAAGCTTACATCGGGCATTCTGCACACCTGTTTTTTGCATTTCCGCAAAATTTCCGATGCCTGATGCCATCCAAATATGGCTTTCCGACAGAAAATACACATTGCATTCAAGCATTGCGCATTTTACGCTGCACGAGCATGCAGCATATGCGGCACACTTGTGCGCCATGTGCTACACACGTGTGCAGCACATGCAACATCATGCAGGCACGGCTTGCATTCGGCACATTCAGCACTGCAAAAACCGGCAAACATTGTCCAAAAGTCATAATATGTGTTCGAAAAAGTTGCAAATAAACGCCGAAATGCTTACCTTTGTCATTATTAACGCCCCCAAAAGCACCAACACGATTGCTGCAACCGTGACACGGTCTGCCAGTAAAACGCCACACTAACTATGAAAACTTATGCCCAAGACTCACATATGGAACTATAACCATAAACTGTGGAAAAACAAAGTATTCCTTGCAGTTGCATTACATTTATTATTGTGCGCCACATTCATGTCGCTCGAATCGTGTTCAAAGCCTACGCCACAACACGACCTTGCCACCCTGCGCGACACTGCCGACAGCATCGTGAAAGGCATCGATGGCGAGCAATCGCTCGACAGTCTGTCAAAAGCGGCAGCACGCCACGGCAACCTTATGCTTGAGATGCGCGCGCTGAAAAAGCTCGGCACACACTTGCGCGAGAACAACCGCTTTGCCGAAGCGATAGCGTGCCACCGTCAGGAACTAAAACTTGCACAGCATCTGTCAGACACGATAGCCATAGTGCAGGCGTTGAACAACATCGGAACAAATTTCCGTCGCATGGGAGCGCTTGACGAAGCCGTGGACAACCATTTCCAGGCTCTGCACTACTGCGAGGCATTCAGCAACCGCAAAGACTCAGTGGCGCGCAAAAACCGGGTGGTGTCGCTCAACGGCATAGGTAATGTGAGCCTGACGCTTGGCGACACCGAAACCGCCGACTCGGTATTCCGGGCCGCCCTAGCAGGCGAACATCAGCTAGGCAGTGCGCTGGGGCAAGCCATAAACTATGCAAACATAGGTTCGATTTTCGAACGCAACGAACAGATTGACTCGGCATGGGCCTACTACCGGTTGTCAATGGAAGCCAACATAAAAGCCGGTTCCGACCTCGGCCAGTCGTTGTGCCACGCCCATTTCGGAAGGCTCCACGAAAAGCGCGGCAACATGAAATCGGCCATAGGCGAATACAAGAAGTCTTACGAAATAATGCGCAACTCCACCGACCGATGGCACGCTCTGGAGTCGGGACTTGCACTGGCTAGCCTGTATGTAAAAGCCGGCGATTATGCCACGGCACGGATATATATAGACGAGGCCGACAAGACGGCGCACGAAATACACTCGCTCGAGCACCAGGCGCAGGTGGCCATGCTCAAATACGAAATTTTCCAAAAAGCCAACGACTGCCGCAATGCGCTGCAACAATACAAGTTGAGCACCGAAATAAAAGACAGCGTTTCGAGCGAGAAAAACCTGATGCACATGCAGAAGATGCGCATACGCTACGAGAACGAGCGGCGGCGCACCGAACTTGACGCTATAAACAGGCAGTGGCAAACCGAGCGACAGCTTAAATGGGCAAGCATTGCCGTGGCCTCGGCGATAGCGGTTCTCGCCATAATTGCGGTGAGCTTCCTGCTCTATGTCCTACGCAACCGAAAGCGCAAACAGCTCATGCAGCAGCAACTCGACGAGATGCGGCTGTCGTTCTTCACCAACATCACCCATGAATTCCGCACGCCTCTCACCGTAATCCTCGGCTACTCGCGCATGATGGAGAACGGCGAACTGCCGCCCGACGGGCTCGCCCAGGCCGGACATGTGGTGTCGAGGCAGGGCGGACGGTTGCTCTCGCTCATCAACCAGCTGCTCGACATACAGAAAGTGAAGTCGGCTGTGGGCCGCCCCGACTGGCGGCACGGCGACATTGTGCTCTATGTATCGACAATAGTGGAGAGCTACCTCAACCTCGCCCACACGCGGCACATAAAGCTGACGTATGCACCCGAACAGAAAGAAGCGGTGTGCGACTTCGTTCCCGACTACATCCAAAAAATCGTGTGCAACCTCGTTTCCAACGCTCTGAAATTCACCGCCGCCGACAAGCAGGTGCTCGTCACGCTGTCAACCGGAGGCGGATGGCTTACGCTATGCGTGGCCGATGCTGGCAACGGCATTTTGCCCGAAGACAGGCAGCGCATTTTCGAACCGTTCTACCAAACCGGCAACAACCATCTGAGCATAGGTTCGGGCGTGGGACTGGCACTCGTGAAGCAGATTGTGGTGTCGCTGCAAGGCGAGATAAAGCTCGACAGCACCATGGGCAAAGGCTCCACATTCACCGTGAAGCTCCCGATTGCCGCACCTGACGATGTGGAAACAAAACCGCTCGAGGTGCACGGCGACACCATTGTGCCCGAAACAGGTATCGAAACGGCAGTTGACTGCGAGCATAATCACGACGATGACAACAGCAACGACACACGCCCGCTCGTGCTCATCGTTGAAGACAACCACGACGTGGCACAATACATGTCGCTGCAACTGCAGAAGAAATACCGCCTCATTGTGGCCAACGACGGCGAAGAAGGCTTGCGCGCCGCCACCGAGCAGGTGCCCGACTTGATAATAACCGACCTCATGATGCCGCGCATGGACGGCTATCAGTTGTGCAAGGCCATAAAAGAACACGACACGCTTAACCACATTCCGGTGGTAATCGTCACGGCCAAAGCCACCGACGACGACAAGTTGCAGGGCTTGAAACTCGGAGTTGATGCCTACCTTTATAAACCTTTCAACGCCGAGGAGCTTGTATTGCGCGTGGAGAACCTGCTTGAAAAACAACGGCTGCTGCGCGAACGTTATCAAAAAGCCCTGGCCGAGCACAAGAGCGATGCAGAAAACGAACTGTCACCGAAAGACCGCGAGTTCATAGAACGGCTCAACAACATCATCGTCGGCACAATGACCACCGGCGACCTTAACGTCGATGTGGTGGCATCGGCACTGTGCATGAGCGGCCAGCAGCTGCGCCGCAAGCTCAATGCCATAACCGGCGGCACACCGGCAGCATACATTCGCAACATACAGATGCAGGAAGCACAACGCATGCTCGACAACGACAACGACGTGCAGATAACCGAAGTGGCCATGAAGTGCGGTTTCTACGACACGTCGCATTTCACACGCGTGTTCAAACAAGTAGCCGGATGCACCCCTTCGCAATACCGCAACCGCGACAAAACGGCCGGACAACAGCAGTAACCGCCAAGGCTGTGGCTGTAAATATTTTCTTCAGACACGTTGCCGTATAGGTTTTTTATTCGTATTTTTGCGGAAAATGAAACAAGGTTAACGACAACTGGAGAGCAATGGAAATAAAAGTTTGCGGCGCATGCAACGCCGCTGAGTTGGCGGCATTGTCTGAAGCCGGAGCCAGCCATGTGGGAATGATATTCATCAACGGCCACCAACGCCATGTGGGAATGTCGCCGTCTCTGTCGGGACTGTTGCCCGACGATGCGTGTGGAAACCTAGGCGGCAACGCGCAAAGCGATGCCGGGCCGGTGCGCGTAGGCGTTTTTGCCGACGAAATGGCACAGAACGTCATAGCGCACACCTACAATTACGGCATCGGCATGGTGCAGTTCGACGGCAACGAACAGCCCATCTACATCGAAAACCTGCGCCGCACAATCGTTCCCGACATACGCAGCCAGTTGCTTGTGTGCAAGACAATACAAGTGTCCGGCAGTTCCGACTTGGCAAAGTGCACACGTTATGCCGACTGCGTTGATTTCTTCCAGTTCAATTTCACGATACATAAGTCTGGCGAAACCTACTTACAACAAATCCTTTCAACCTTAGATTCGTATGTCGACAACGTGCCCTACTGGGTGGGCGGCAACCTGTCGGCAGAGGCAGCAAAAGCCATAATGTCTGCCGATAGAAGTTTGTGCTACGGCATTGACCTTAGTTCACTCTGCCTATCCGATACCGGCGGTTGCACAACCGTCAATCTGCAAGAATTTATCGATAAATAGAGGAAATGTCATTCAACAAGTGTCTTTTAAATACATAATGTTTGGCGTTCTCGCCATTTATTTTTAATTTTGTCAGCAGACAGTCGGAAAACATTCGCCCGGCAGTTGACAACTGACAAACAGAAAATCTCTAAATATCGGAAAACAAACAATATCGGTTTATGAACAAATTTTTAGTTACAATGGCCGTGTGCCTTGCAGCGGTTACGGCAGTGGCACAAGAAGGCAATGAAAATCGCATGGTGATTCACCAAAAAGGCAATGTGACAAAAGTCTACGACATCGCTGGTGTAGACAGCATCACCTTCGACGACGTTTCAAGCAGCGGCGAAGCCACGCTTGCCATAACAGCACAGGCAGGCACCAAGGCTCTTGTGTCGGTGACTCTGCCCGACGGCTGCAAGAAATGCGACATTGCATTGGTGCCCGACGATGGTTCAGTTGCCGATTTGTCGGCATATATCAAGCGTTCACACCAGCACCGCATAAGCTACTCTACAACCGTCACCCTTGGACAGTTGGAGACATCGGCCAAATATATTGTGGCTGCACAAACCTACGACAAATACGGTCTTCCCATGGCAATCACTGCCCTGCCGCTTGTGCTCGGCAACGGCGACGTGACCGACTTGGGCGAAGGTGCCAACTGCTACATCGTGCCCGAGAAAGGCAAATACAGTTTCGTTCCACGCCATGTGCGCGGCGACATGATTGCCAATATAGCAAAGGTGGATTGGATATGGTGCACAAAATCGGGCTACAGCAGCGATCAGAACATGCTCTCCAACATAGCCTATGACGCCAACAGACGCGTGAGCTTCGAGGCAACGGGCAAGAAAGGCAACGTGGTTTTGGCGGCATTCGACTCCAACGACCGCGTGGTGTGGACTTGGCTTATATGGTGCACTGATCGTCCGAAGACTATGCAGTATGAAAACGGGGCCGAGTTTATGGACCGTTTCCTCGGTGCCACCAGTGCCGACCCGGCCGACGGCAACTCCACATGGGGACTGTTGTGGCAATGGGGCAGACCTACACCGTTCTTTGCCGGATATGACGAGAACGAGTGGGAAGTGGCCGACGCATTCAGCGAGGCAAAGAAATGGACTATCGTAAACTCTTCCTACAATTTTGAATGGGGCTTCAAGGGCGAAGGCGTATCAATGAGCGATGCCATTGCCGCACCTCTCACATTCTTCGACGACGACGAAACCTGCGACTGGCACAACACCAGCGACCTCACACTTTGGGGCGAACAGAAGACCGACTACGACCCGAGTCCGGCCGGCTACCGCATGCCTGTCACATCTGAATGGGAGGAATTTGCCAACGGCCTCGTGTATTCAAGCCGCAACCTCGGCTTCACCTACTCCTACAACGGCAACGAAGCATGGTGGCCTGCACTCGGTTCCGGACGTGAATTCAACACTGGTTGCAACATCATAAGCACAGGAAAGATGTTCGTTTGGTCGGCCACTTCAAAATGGCTGAACGATGTAATATTCAATCAAGACAATGCTCCTACGGCATATCGCCTCGTGGGCGAGAGCTCAACGGTCTACACTGAAACTATGGGCAACCGTGCATTCGCACACGCCGTAAGGTGTGTCGTTGACAAATAACGGCATCCCTCGTAAACGGGAAAAGCCATAACCCCTACCCCAGTCTATGTGACGGGAAAGTGGTTATGGCTTTTTTGTTTCCACCTACATACTCCTTCTTCAAGGCGAAGTGGTTTGCAAGCGCTTCTCAAAATGCTGGTAGTCTTTCTTGCTGCGCCAGTTTCCGCCCCATGTGAAACCGTGCTTGATGAATTCACGGTAACATTTGTCGGTCGTGTCTATCTTGTAATCGAAATGTTTTGTGCGGTCGGCATATTTCTTTCCGGCAGCGGGAGACACACTTGTTGTGCCGTTACGTCGCCGCGTCACACACGGATTGTACAACGGGTTTATGTCGATGGCAGTGCCACGGCTGTGGTTTGACAATATTTTCGACCCTTCCACACGCCTGAAATTGAAGCAGCTCGTGTTGTTTGCCTGCATCGATCTAATGTCGTCAGCGTCAAATTCGTCAACAAGCACAATGCTTTCTATCGGGTATTTCGCCTTGAAAAGCGCACGGAATATTTCCACAAGGTCATTGCTTATGCTCTTGTTGCAGACAATCTCGCCGGTCATTATCTTTCCACCTGCCGTATAGTGCAGCACTTTAACATATCGCAAATCGCTCCTCGGTATCGTGCAGCCGCTCTTGTAGGATTTGCCCCGCATCCGGCTGAATGTAAAATCGTCTATTTCCGATGCCGCAAAACAATTCTCCAACCCAAATTTCACGACGTCGGCAAGGCTCACCTGCCGTCCGGCTATCCATTTCCTCAAGATTTCGGAATCGTCGCCGGTGTGTGTTTCCACTCCAACACCAGTGCTACTACGCCCAGTTTGCACGGCCCCAAAATCATGCGCTACCCGAAACGGAGTGCTTGCCATAAAGGCGGCAGGCAATATGAGGTTTGCAAGAATTATTGTTGTCAATGTCATACATTCATTCCTTCAGTCCGCACGACAAGCTGCGGCACATTAAACGATATTTTCTTATATATACAAAAAAGAAAAGACCGCCAGACTAAGTCTGACGGTCAATCTCTCATTTTTCAGTTCGAGCTAAGGATTACTCAGCTACAGTTGTGTCAACGGCTACAGTGTCAGCGGCAGTTGTGTCAACAGCTGTTGTGTCAACAGTGTCGTTCTCAGCTGTAGGAGCTGCCTGCTTGTTACCACAAGATGCGAAAGAGATAGCTGCGATAGCTACGAACATTAAAACCAATTTCTTCATTTTCTTTGCTTTTTTAAATCTGTAAAACAATCATTTGTTTATTAAAACGTTGCAAAGGTAAGTATTTTTTCAATACAGCGTCCAACTTTTTAGACTTTTTTTTTATCCTTTTTGTAACCTATCCATAAGTTATTGATTTATAAAAGAATACACCATGTAAATAAATGTTAAATATTTTTCCACACCCAACAACACGCTTTTTCACGCCATTGTGTGCGCCCAAAACTATGCGTTACAGGTGGCTTACAGGATGAGAAAACGATGATGTTTTGCGCGTAAGTCATAATCTTTTTGCTACCTTTGCATGACTTGTTGCACAGGGTTGGCCAATCCCAGCTGCAACAGGGCATTGTCTGACATACAGGCAAAGCACCGCACGAAGCCGCACCGCGGCACATTGAAATGCGGTAACGCTTGAACTGTATGGCAATTCCACAAGCAATGTGGTTCGTTATATATTAATAATGTGGTTCGTTATATATTAATAATGTAAGAAGAATGATAGATACATCAGCCTTTCAAGGTAAGAAGGCAGCCTATTACACACTTGGATGCAAGCTGAATTTCTCCGAGACATCGACATTCGGGCAGATGCTTGCCGACATGGGGGTTCAGACTGCACAACAGGACGAGCATGCCGACATATGTCTGATAAACACATGCTCGGTGACAGAAGTGGCCGACCATAAATGCCGGCAGGCCATACACCGCATGGTGCGCAACAACCCCGGAGCGTTTGTCGTGGTGACAGGATGCTACGCACAACTTGCCTCAGAAACGGTGAGCAAGATAGAAGGCGTTGACCTTGTGCTCGGTTCCAACGAGAAAGCCAGTCTGATACAATTTCTCAACGATGCATGGGCTGCAAAATCGGCCTCACGCGACACCAACGGCGATGCCGACTCGCTGCACCAATACCATTCTGTTCGCACCAACCAGATAAATACATTCGCCCCGTCGTGCTCGCGCGGCAACCGCACACGCTATTTTCTGAAAGTGCAGGACGGGTGCGACTATTTCTGCACCTACTGCACTATACCCTATGCACGCGGTTTCTCGCGCAATCCCACAATAGCGTCGCTCGTGGCGCAAGCCGAAGCGGCGGTGAAAGAAGGCGGCAAGGAAATCGTGCTTACTGGCGTTAACATAGGCGATTTCGGCAAGACCACCGGCGAACGCTTCATCGATCTTGTGCGGGCACTCGATAATGTCGCAGGAGTGGAGCGTTACCGCATAAGCAGTATGGAGCCCGATTTGCTCGACGACGAACTTATTGACTACTGCGCGACAAGCCGTGCTTTCATGCCGCACTTCCACATTCCGCTCCAAAGCGGTTCCGACGAAGTGCTGAAACTCATGCGCAGGCGGTATGACAAAGCCCTCTTCGCAAGAAAGATAGAAAGGATTAAGCAAGCCATGCCCGATGCTTTCATCGGTGTTGACGTGATGGTGGGATGTCGCGGAGAGCGTCCCGAACTGTTTGAGGAGTGCTACAATTTCCTTTCCAACACCGACGTGACACAGTTGCACGTGTTCCCCTACAGCGAACGTCCCGGTACTGCTGCGCTGCGCATACCCTACATTGTGGCCGAAGCCGACAAGAAGGCACGCAGCAAACGGCTTCTCGAACTGAGCGAGAAGAAGCGCACCGATTTCTACGCACGCTACATCGGTTCGGAATGTGAGGTGCTTTTCGAGCGTGCCACACGCGGAAAGGCCATGCACGGGTTCACCGAAAACTACATACGCGTGGAGTTGTCGCCACGCATGGCACGCGAGGAATGGGACAACCAGCTCGTTCGCGTAAAGCTCGGCGACTTCAACCACGACCGTTCTGCACTAAAAGCCATAATATGCGAGTAGCCGTTGTTATTCTAAACTGGAACGGCAGCGCAATGTTGCGCCGTTTTCTGCCGTCGGTAATCAAGCACTCCGAAGGCAAGGCCGACGTCATTGTGGCCGACAATGCCTCCACCGACAATTCAATAGAGATGCTCGCCAGCGAGTTTCCAAGCGTACGCACCGTAAAACTTGACAAGAACTACGGTTTTGCCGGAGGCTACAACCGGGCCTTGTGGCACGTTGAAAACGAGATATACATTCTTCTCAACAGCGACGTGGAAGTCACTTCCGGATGGATTGACACCCTTTTGGAGTTTATCGATGCCCATCCCGAATGTGCAGCATGCCAACCCAAATTACTGTCGGAGCAGGCACGCGACACGTTTGAATATGCCGGTGCGTGCGGCGGATACATCGACCGCTACGGCTACCCGTTCTGCCGGGGGCGCATATTCGACACCATAGAGAAAGACCACGGCCAGTATGACGACGAGGCAGAGGTGCTTTGGGCTACGGGGGCATGCCTTATGATACGCCGTTCAGACTTCTGGCAGGCCGGAGGATTTGACGATCGCTTCTTCGCGCACTGCGAAGAAATCGACCTTTGCTGGCGTTTGTGCAACATGGGACGCAAGATTTTCTGCGTGCCAAAGAGCGTTGTCTATCATGTTGGAGGCGGGACACTGCCCAAAGGCAACCCAAAGAAGACATTCCTCAACTTCCGCAACAACCTCACAATGCTCTACAAGAACCTTCCGGCAGGCGAACTGCAGCATGTTATGCGCGTGCGCCGATGGCTCGACTACATTGCCGCTTTCAAGGCACTGCTGCTCGACCGCAACGTGGCAGAGTTCAAAGCAATATGCAAGGCACGGCGCGCTTTCAAGCAATGGAGGCCCGATTTCCGTGCCCACAGACTGAGGTTGAAACGCAGCCGCGTGGTGGCCGACGTTGCAGTAAGGCGAAAATATTGCATATTGTGGCAATATTACATACACCATGCGCGCAATTATTCCAGTCTGAAAAATTAGGAAAAACAACCCAATATTTTGATTTTTTAAAGCTAAACGGCAAAAATCGGCTTGCCGTTTAACTTTTTTAGCTGACTATTTTGTTTCTAAAAACTTTTTTACTATTTTTGTAAAGTGATAAAATAAGCCTTAAAAAGTGAGAAAGTTTTATTTGGCAATGATAACTACTGTCATGGTTTTGTTGTCGGCCTGTGAGCTGAAACTGAAACCATACGGCGAAGACGGCAAGGCAACACCCGTTTCGGTGCAACGCTACGACCGCCTTGAAAGCCGTTATCTCACTACTGGCGATTTCTCGGCCTTGCAACAGATGAACATCGACTTCCCCATGGAAACGCGCACCCTCATTGAGGACGTGCTTCAGATAGGCGAAGTTAACGACCCGGAGATAAACACAAAGTTCCTGAAATTCTATCAGGACACTACCCTACAATCGATAATTGCCGATGCCGAAGCGCAGTATGCCAACATGAGCGACATCAACAATCAGTTGGGGAAAGCCTTCGACAGAGTGCACAAGATATTTCCCGAGCTGACGATGCCCGTTGTCTACGCGCAGATTGGAGCGTTTGACCAAAGCATAATAATAGGCGACAACGCCATAGGCATATCGCTCGACAAATATCTCGGAGCCGACTATCCGCTTTACAAGAAATATTATTCACGTCAACAGCGTGCCACGATGTCACGCGAATACATCGTGCCCGACTGCCTTTGTTTCTTTCTTCTGAGCCAATTCCCGATGAAAGACCACGACACGCGGTCGCAGTATGAGCGCGACATGCACATGGGAAAGATAATGTGGGTAGTAAACCGGCTCGTAAACAGGAACATTTTCCGCACACGGTTTACCGCCACCGTTGACAAAAGCGTGCGCACCTGCGACAACAACACCATACGCAAGATGCTCGCCGAACACGCACGTTGACACCCAAACCACATTGCCATATCTCAAAGCAACGCAGTTTTTTTCATTTTTTCAAACCTCTTTTTCATGCAAGCCGCCCCTGCCATGTGCCGAGTTTCCTCATGTGGTTTACCAAAAGATTGGTGAACTCATGGTTTTTCACGCCCCACTTCGGGGCCACAAGAAGCTCTTTTGGCGACTGACTCACAAAACGTTCCACAACGATGTCGGCCCGCAGCCGCTCAAGATAGCGCGTCACCAAATCGGCAAACCCCTGCACATCGTAAAGCGGGAACGGTTGCCGTGCATAGTCGGCAGCCATGCGCGTGCCGCGAATCACCTGCAACTGATGCAGCTTCAATATGTCGAGTGGCAACGACGACACCGTTGCGGCCTGCCTCACATTATCTTCTGCCGACTCACCGGGCAGTCCCAAAATCATGTGTCCGCCGGTGGTTATCCCCCTCTGATGCGTCATTTCCACAGCACGGCGGCTGCACTCAAACGTGTGTCCACGGTTCACGCGACGCAGAGTAGCATTGTCTACCGACTCGATGCCATACTCCACCGTGACAAAGCAATGCCGGTTCAAACTCTCAAGATAGTCGAGCAAGGCATCGTTTATGCAATCGGGGCGCGTGCCCACAACCAGTCCCACCACTCCATCAACTGCCAATGCCTCCTCATACTTGCGTTTTATGTCGTCGAGGTTGCCGTAAGTGTTTGAATACGCTTGGAAATAAGCTAGATATTTCATTGTGGGATACTTGCGGGCGAAGAACTCCATGCCCTCCCGCAGCTGCCTGCTTATGCTCTTGTCTGGTTGACAATAAGCCGGATTAAACGTGCGGTTATCGCAGAAAGTGCAGCCGCCCGTCGATAAAGTGCCGTCGCGGTTGGGGCACGAAAAGCCGGCATCGATAGAGATTTTCTGCACGCGGAACGGGAATTTGCGCCTTATCCAAGCACCGTAGTCGTTGTATGGGAGTTGTTGTATGTCGCTCATATACATATTGTCAAAGCCTTGCCGTTGCTGTACATGGGCCGAACCACCGTGGCCGCACCCTGCCGCCGTAAAGCAAAGCCATACAAAAGTAGTGAAATCAAGGCAAGTTTACAAATTATACATGGCTTGATTGCAATATTTTTATTATCTTCGCGGAGTTTTAAGCTACGATTTAAAAGAGCCGCCACACAGTGCGGCGACAACGACGACAATATAAAACTATAGCATAATGAAACGGTTATTACTTATTTTCACAGCATTACTTATGTTTGCAGCAAACATCACAGCCGTGGAGAAGCTCACCCTCAGCGACATCACGAGCGGCAAGTTTGCCGCCAAAACCGTGCCCGGCATCACCCCCATTGCAGGCACCGACACCTACGCCCGCATTGAAGGCAGCAAGATCGTGAGCTACTCGTTTAAAACCGGCAAGCAGGTGGCCGTGCTCTTCGATGCCGCCAACACCATGGGCAAGAAGATAGAGAAATTCGACGGCTACATTCTCTCGCCCGACGGAAAGCGCATGCTTATACAGACAGAGACAAAGCCAATATACCGCCGTTCGAGCACCGCAGTGTATTATATATACAACATTGCATCGCGCAAGTTGGAGACTCTCTCCGACGGCGGGCCCCAACAGGTGCCCACATGGTCGGCCGACGGCCTGCAAGTGGCATTCGTGCGCGAGGGCAACATCTTTCTCGTGAAGCTGCTTTACGACAACGCCGAGATACAGGTGACCAACGACGGCAAGTTCAACGAGGTGATAAACGGTCTGCCCGACTGGGTGAACGAAGAGGAATTCGGCTTCAACCGCGCCCTCACGTTCAATGCCGACGGCACGATGCTGTGCTGGCTGCGCTACGACGAGTCGAAAGTGAAGACCTACTCCTTGCAGATGTACAAGGGAATGAAGCCCGAAAAAGCCGAGAACGCCGACTATCCCGGAGCCTACTCCTACAAGTATCCGAAAGCAGGTGAGGTGAACAGCACCGTGACGGCATGGAGCTACGACATACAGTCGCACAAAATCAACCGTCTGCAGGTGCCGCTCGATGCCGACGGCTACATGCCCCGCATAAAAACCACCGACGATCCAGCCAAAATCATAGTCTACACCATGAACCGCCACCAAGACATTCTGTGCCTGTATGCCGTCAATCCGCGCAGCACCGTGGCCCAGCTCATCATAAAGGAGTCGGTGCCCAAGTATGTCAAAGAAGAGTCGATGGAAGGCGCAAGCATCAACGGCGGCAACATCCTGCTCCCGAGCGACCGCAGCGGCTTCATGCGCCTGTATGTATATAATATGAACGGCCAGCTCACGCGCACCATTGGCGGCGACTACGACATCACCGCTGTCTACGGATATGATGCAAAGACGGGCGACGTGTATTACCAGGCCGCTGAGCTTGGAGCGTCAGACCGCCAGGTGTATGTGACCCACAAGAACGGCAAGACCACACGCCTCACCGACCGTGAAGGTTGGAACACAGCCATATTCTCGGGCGACTACCAGTATTTCATCAACACATGGAGCGACTACAACACACCTTTCGTAGTGACAACACGCACCAACGAAGGCCGCGTGGTATCGACACTGCAAGACAATAAGGAGCTGAAAGATCTTATTGCCGAATACGGTTTCTGCAAGCGCGAGGTTTTCTCGTTCGCAACATCAGAGGGTGTGACGCTCAATGGTTGGATGCTCAAGCCCCAGAATTTCGATGCTTCTAAGAAATACCCTGTAATAATGTATCAGTACAGCGGCCCGGGCAGCCAGCAAGTAATCAACTCCTGGAACGCAGGTTCAATGGGACAGGGCGGAGCCTTCGACTCCTATCTAGCCCAGCAAGGCTTCATCGTGGTGTGTGTTGACGGCCGCGGCACCGGAGGCCGGGGTGCAGAGTTTGAGAAATGCACCTACCTCAACCTCGGCGACCTTGAGTCGAAAGACCAAGTGGAGGCAGCCCTCTACTTGGGCGGTCTGCCCTTTGTCGACAAATCACGCATAGGAATATGGGGATGGAGCTATGGCGGCTTCAACACGCTTATGAGCATGAGCGAAGGACGCGGCGTGTTCAAGGCCGGTGTGGCCGTTGCTCCGCCCACAAACTGGAAATTCTACGACACAGTCTACACCGAACGCTACATGCGCACACCCAAGGAAAACCCCGACGGATATGCCACCAACCCCATAAGCCGCGCACAGAAGCTGCACGGCGCACTGCTCATGTGCCACGGTACTGCCGACGACAACGTGCATCCGCAGAACACCTACGAGTATGCCGAGGCCCTCGTTCAGGCCGACAAGGATTTCAGCGAGATTTACTACACCAACCGCAACCACAGCATCTACGGCGGCAACACACGCAACCACCTGCTCCGCCAGATTGCCAATTTCTTCGCACGCGAGTTGAAATAACGCCTCCACGGCACAAGAAGCGGCTTGCATCACCCCACTGTCGGCGGGTGGATGCAAGCCGCTTTTGTTTTTACTGGTCTACAAACATGCCGTTATATATTTAACTCAAGTTTCAGATTTGTCACTTAGCAAATGTCCCCGAATGGGGCAAACTCTGCATAACCGCTGGTGACCGAAGGGAACCTGCGGTTATAGCATTGGATTATAAAATCGTCCTCTAAGTGGGCGAACATTATATGTATAGTTTCTCTATGAGAGTGTTCGCCCTCTTCGAGGACAATGATTAGATTGTCATTCAGAATCCGCAGGTTCCGCTCGCTATGCTCGCTCCACCAGCGGTTATGCAGAATTCGCCCCCTTCGGGGACGTATATTCAAACACAAATCCAAAATCCAAAACAGGTGTGTATATAAACAAGGGACAAGCCACAATCTCATACTATACAAACAAAAAAAGAACAACTGACGCTCAACGAGCTATCAATTGTTCTTTGTACCATTGAGCGCAATTTTCTCGAACCCGTTTCTTGAAGATTTGAACAAGTTG
>CAVCLB010000028.1:0-29224 GCA_963602915.1 Dysosmobacter segnis
TCAATCATTTACCCAGGGTTACACCGTTTGCTGTCGCAAACGGCTCACCCTGGGCTACGGCTGTTACGCCCTTACAGGGCTGATGAATGCAATGTCTCGCAATTATGCTTATTGTTCTACAAAAAACGATGCAGAATATTATATGAATTTTGAACACCCTACCTTACAGGGGCAAAGTTTGTGTTAAACATAAACGCAGGGGCAAGCCCCTGCGCTATAATCTGTCGTCCCTACGGGACTTGTCGGTTGCAAAATTTTTACCTGAAACCAATACTTTGCAATGCAAGTAAGGCTTGTTTTCTGTTGTGTTGTAGCATTGCGGCATCAGTGTTTGATGCCGAGTATGTCGAGATAGAAATCAATGTATTCGTCTACGGCCTTGTCCCAGTCGAACTGTGCGGCGCGATGGCGCAGTCTTTCGGCCTTTTCCTCGGGCGCAGAGGCGAAGTCGGCCAGTCCTTCGCGCACTGTCTCTGCCATGTCGGCAGGGTCGAGCGAGTCGAAGTAGTAGGCTTCCTTGCCGCCCACCTCGGGCAGCGACGTGAGGCGCGTGAGAAACGACGGTTTGCCGAAACACATGGCTTCAACCACGGGCAAACCGAAGCCTTCGCTGCGCGAGGGGAATAGCAAGCCCTTGCAGCGGCTCAGCAGCGCGGCTTTCTGTGCGGTGCTCACCTTGCCTACGAATGTGATGTTGTTGTGGCCTATCTCTATTGCGCGCTGGCGCAGCATCTGTCCGAACTTCTCGTTGGCCGTGCCTGCAATCACGAGGCGTTCGCCGGGCAGGTGGCGCATCATATCCACGATGAGATGCACGTTTTTCTTGCGCGACCACCGCGATATGTGGAACAGATAGCCTGGCTCCACGCCCATGTCTTTAAGCGTTGCATCGTAGACCTCCTGCGGTTGTATGTTGAGATTGGTGACGCCGTTTACTATCACGCGTGAGGGTTTGTTGAAGTTGAAGTGCTTGGCGAAGTCGGTGCGTGTGAATTCGGATATGAACGTGTAGTGTGTGGCCTTGGCCATGCGCTTGGCCATTACCCACAGTTTCTTTTTCTTGTGCAGGTCGCTAATCTCGTTGTGCATGAAGTTCACGTCGTGCACGGTGATGAGTTGTTGGGGCGCAATGCGGAACTTGATTTTGAAGAACTGGTTGGTCCAGTGCAGCAGGTCGATGTGCGGCAGCAGCACGGGACTCATCCATCGCAGCGGCAGCACGTTGAGCAGTTTGCGCTCGGTGTGGCTTATCCTTAGATATTCCACGTTGTCGCCGTAGCATCCCTTGCGCCATTTCTTTGCCACGATGAAGCAGAGCGTGATGCCGTATTTCTCTTTGAGCATAGGTGCGCGTTGCGCCATGCGCTGTGCTATGCTGTTTTCGAATTCGCCCAGTCCGGTGTTGAGCAGATGCGACTCGAGCACCGAAATGGCTATTCTCTTGGTGTTGTTGGTTGCCATAATGTGTGTGTTGTTATTGTAGTATCCTGTAGTTGTAATGCCTTTCACGGCATTGTTTTGCATGGCGTCAGGCGTTTTCTTCGCCCGGGTCGTTGCCGTCGGGGTCGAGGTCGTCGTCGGCTATGCGTATGCGTCCGTCGTAGGTGAGCATCTCGCTGCGCCTGAAGCGGTAGGTTGCCGAGGCTAACGATGCCGTGGGGTCGTAGCGGTTTGACGTGATGTCGAGCAGTCCGCACATGAGTTCATACACGAGGTCGTTGGTGAAGTAGCGGCGTGCGTTGCCCTTGAGCGCGGCTGCCGGGGCGGGATGTGCCTTTTGGTATTCGTCAGACATGTATATCCAAAGCGGAATGCGCACCATTTTGAAGCCGAGGAAGCGCGGCGAACGTCGCATGTCGGGAATGCCGCCGTGGTCGGAGAAATAGATCATTGCCGCGAGGTTGAGCCTTTGGCGGGCGTAGTCGAAGGCGCGGTGCAGCACGCTGTCGGTGAAGTGCAGACTTGTGCGGTAGCACTCCACGTCGCCGTTGTGTGGCAGCGAGTGCGCGTCGGCATACTCGCGCGGGTAGCGGTTTTCGTAGTTGAAGTGGCTTCCCTTGAGGTGCAGCACCACGAAATTGTCGCGTGTAGGGTCGATTTCGTCGAGGAAGTCGAGCAGGGCCGTGTCATACTGTACTCCGCCCGGTGTCTTCTTCACCCATTTCGCCGTGTCGGCGGTTTGTGCCACGAGTGTCACCGAGGTGTCGTTCACCCCTATGTAGCTTTGGTTGCTATACCAGTGGGTGGCATATCCGGCCTTGCGCGCTATGTCGATTATTGAGCACGACGAGGCGAAATCCTTGCCGTTATACTGGTTGCGCTCGGTGAGCACGCGCTCGAGCGACGGCACTGTCTGCATGGCGCACGAGTAGGCATTGTCGAAGAACACGAAATGCCCGGCGTCGCCGCGTGACTCGCGCTCCCACGGTGTGGTGTCGAACGGCTGTTGTGCAAACGCGCTCATGTAGTCGCGGCAGCTCGACTCGCCTATCACCATGATTATCGTGTGCGGCCGGTGGTGGGCCGTGGCGTTGCGCTGCACGCTGAGCTGCGCCAGGCGCGAGGCCATTCCGGTGCGGTAGCGTTCAAGACTGTGGGTGTATTGCCGCACGTCGAGGTAGAGAGCGGCCACGCCGGTGCGCACGAAGAGCCCGTGGCGCGGTTTCCAAATATAAACGGAGAAATAGGCGAACAGCGCGGCTGTGAGCGCCGTGGCCCACCACGCAGGTGCGGCAGCGGTGGCCGTCTGTGCGTTGGCCGCCACGAGCAGAGCCGCCGTTGCGGCTGCAAAAACAAGGGCGAGGGCGGTTTTCCACGCCTTGAACGACTTTATATATTCCAAAGCCTCGCTCAGATAGGTGTTGATGAGCGGAGCCATGCCCGCATCGTCGATGCAGCATCGGTAGGTGGCGTAGTAGGCAATCTGCGCCGCCGCCGTGAGCACAAGCACTGTCTCGACTGCGCCCACTACCGCTGCGGCCACTGCGGGCGACACCATTGCGGCGAGACCCTGCGCTGCCGTGAGCCAACCGAAGATGTAGATGCCGAAGGCTATGTCCATGTGGTTGTCGTAGTCGGGCGAGGTGGCGCGGTGGGTGAGGTGATAGAGCACGTTGAACGTGCACATCCACAACATGGATGTTGCCGCCGCCGCAATGGCGGGAGCTGCCGTGCAAGGCATGCCCATGAGTGCGGCAGGCAGCACGGCCTGCACCGCCGCTATGAGATAACGCCGCTGCTGCTGACCGCGCGAGTTGCGGGCAAGCCCCATGTTGAACTTGCTGAACACGCCGTAGCCCACGGCAAAGAGCGCGAGGGCGGCCATGATGTATTGGGCGGCCATTGCCGCCGCTGCCGTGCATGTGGTTGTAGGCATGGTGCTATTGTTGTCGTTTCAGAATATACTGTGCTGTCTGTATCATCGAGAACACATACTGGCGCAGCGGTTCAAACTTTTTTCCGTAGGCCACTTCGCATGTGTGTCCGTCGGGTGCGGTTTCGTAGCAGAACGATCGTGCCGTCTTGGGCTCGTAGATGTAGAGCCGTGTGTCGTCGCGCGCCACTATCTGGTTGTCGGCCGAGTAGAACACCATGGGCCGCGAACTTGTGGTGAGGTCGATGCCGAAGCCGTCGTAGGTGCAACCTATGCCGAGAAGCGAGAGCAGCGTGGGCATGACATCTACCTGGGTGGCGAGTTTCTCCACGCGCCCTTCGGTCACTCCGGGACCGAAAATCATCAGCGGTATGTGGTTATACGACTCGGGCAGTTCGCCGTTCACCTTGCCCACAATCTTGCCGTGGTCGGCCATGATTACGAATACGGTGTTCTTATACCAGTCGGTCTTGCGTGCCTTGGCCAGGAAGTCGCCCACCGCCCAGTCGGCATATTCCACAATCTGCGTCTCAGGGTCGGCTGTCTTGGCGTGAAACCATTTGGGCACCACATAGGGCGGATGGTTGCTTATGGTGAGCAGCGTGGCCATGAAGGGCTGCTTCTTGGCGGCCTGCCGTGTGATTTTGTCGAGTGCATAGCCGAAGAGGAAATGGTCGCTCACGCCGAACGAGTTTACCACCTCGCTGGCGGGATAGTCTTCCTGCGAGAAAATCTCGTCGTAGCCGTTGGTAGAGAAGAATGCCTTCATGTTGTCATACTGCGCCTCGTGGGTCATGAAGAACATGTTGTGCCACCCCCTTTGGTGCAGCACCGTGGCTATTCCGTCGCGGTGTGGCGTGACGGTGCCCTTCATAAGGTTGCGGAACATGAGTGCCGGGAATGAGTAGAGAGCGGCCGTCATGCCGTGGTTGGTGTGTATGCCGGCGCTGTAGCAGCGCGTGAATGCCATGGAATGGTTGTAGAGCGAGTCGAGGGTGGGGGTGAGCCTCTGTGTGTTGCCGAATGTCTGCATGAGGCTGGCCGACATCGACTCCATGAGAATCACCACCACATTGCGCTTGGGTGCGGCGGTAGTGGTGTTGCCTTCGGGCGTGGTTGCGGGCTTCAACTCGCGCCGCAGCACGTGCAGCGAGTCGCACTCGCCGGTGATGCCGAGACTTGCGCGGGCCTGGGTTATGGCCTCGCCGTAGGGCATGAGATGCAGCTCGCGGTTTTCGCGGCGCATGTCGTCGAGTGCCGAGGTGAGCAGGTTGAACGCCGGGTTTATGCCCAGCTGGTTGAGAAACGGGTCGTTGCAGTAGTAGGCCTGGCTTATCTTAATGGGGTTGTAGCCCGTGCGTCCGCGTATGCCAAACACGCAAAGGCCCGTGACGGCGCACGCCACGACAAGGCGCAGCATCGTGTTGGGCAGTCGGCGGCTGTCGCGCTGCGCGGCCAACATGGCCTTTCCGGCGGCGCGGGTGAGGCGCAGCGCAGCCCAGATGAAGGCTGCCGTGAGGATAAAGTATAGAAGGATGTAGAGCAGGTATGACTTCTCGCCCGTCACCATGCCTGCTGTTGTTCCGGCATAACCGAACCATTCGAATATGCCCGAGTTGATGTTCTTGAAGAAATAGGCGAAATAGGGGATGTTGGCAGCCGATGGGATGAATGCCACGGCGCACAGCACGGCATACCACCATGCGGCGGTTTTGCGCAGAAGGCGCGGCGTGAAGCCGCAGGCTGCCGTCAGTAGGCACACGGCCACGGGCACGACGGCAATGTAGCATGCCGTAACGTTGTCAAACCACACGCCGCGCACGAATGCCGGCAGCGCGCTTGCCGCTGTGTCGCCGGCCATGGAGTGGAGCGCGGCATACTGCACGGCGCGGAAAACGGAGAGCACCGCGAGGATGAGTGCGTGCATGGCCGCGAGCCATCCTAGGGTGACATAGAAACGTTTGTTTTTAAGCATGTTGCAAAATTATACATTTCTTGCGGGATATGCAAGCAATGCCGACAAAACGAAAAGGCCCTCCGCCGTGGCGGAGAGCCTTATGTCGTAATCCGATGCAGGGCTTGTCAGCGTCCCTGCTGCGGTGTTATGCGGAAGCTGAATGTGTAGTCTTTATATTCCACGCGGTAGGGCTTGCGTGCGCGTCCCCAGTCGCTCCAGCTGTCAACGCCTCCCACTCCGGCCTGCACGAGGTCGATGCAGAGGTTGGTGTATTTCGATTTCGGGAGCGACTGCGAGTGCCGCTGGTGCTTCTCGTCGCCCTCGTCGAGTGTGGCCTGGTCGTAGTGCAGTGCCGAAGCCGAGAATTCTCCGGTGGATTCGATGAGCACTCCCTTGCCGTTGGCGTTGGTCTGCCGCCACCAACGCAGACCGGTCATGGTGCCGGTTTCCTGCGGACGGATGTATGGATAGAACATCTCGTCGGCTGTGGCATGATATATTCCCACTGTCTGCGAGTTGTTGCGGTCGGCGTAGTTCTCCACCGGTCCGCGTCCGAACCATGTTGTGCGGTCGATGTCGTAGGGCAGGTTCATGGTCATTCCGAAGCGCAGCATCTCGCTGGCCTTGGCTCCCGGCGTGGTCTTGAGGCTCTGCGTCACGGTGAGTGCGCCGGTCTCGTCGGCCTGATAGGTGAGTGTGAGCGTTGCGCTCACGGCCTTGAGGTCGTAGGTTGCGGTTACGGTTTTGTTTTTCTTGTCGGCAGAAAGCGACGTGAGGTGCAGTTCGGGGTTGCGCCATGCGGCGCATTTCTTCTGCAGTTCGGCACCCATGTCGTTGTCGGTCACGGCCCGCCAGAAGTTGGGGCGCAGCGTGGCTCCGTCGGCGAGGATTGTGTTCTGGCCCACGACATACTTGTCGATGAGGCCCGTCTGGCGGTTGAATGCTATGGTGAAACCGTCGGTGTGCAGCGTGAGCTGCGGCTCTTTCTTCTTGTCGGTCACCTCCACTATCTTGGTGGCAGCGGCTCTCGGGAATATCTGGCGTTCCTCTCCGAGGCGCATTGTGAGCTGGCGGTAGGCCACGATGTCGCCCGCGTGCAGCAGTCCTTCGTCGCGTTTCAGGCGGAACTCGATGTTGAGCTGCACGTCGGCGGCGTTGTCGGTGCCGAGGGCAAAGTCTTCGGGCAGCCTGATTATGGCTGTTTTCTGCGGTGCCACGTCGATGTCGGCAATGGTTCCGTTGCCCGTTTCGTCGCCGTCGGCGAGCACTGTCCACGACAGAGACACGTTGTCGAGCGACTTGAAGAAGTTTTCGTTGTATACCGAAATCACGCCTTTCTTCACGTCGATAGGCTCTGCCCAGATGTTTTGGTAGATGTAGCCCACCTCGTAGGCTTCGGGGTTGGGCCGGCGGTCGGGTGCTATGAAACCGTTGCAGTTGAAGTTGTTGTCAGACGGGTCGTAGGTGTTGTAGTCGCCGCCATACTTGAATATGGTGTTGCCCTGGCTGTCCTTGGCACGCAGTCCCTGGTCGACGAAATCCCAGATGAAGCCTCCCTGATAGTAGGGCTGTCGGCGCACGATGTCCCAGTATTCCTTCATCACTCCGCAGGAGTTGCCCATTGCGTGTGCATACTCGCAGTGTATCATCGGTTTGGTGTTGCTGGGGTCGGTGGCGTAACGCTCGGCTGCGTCGGGCGTGATGTACATCTCGGCATAGATGTCGGTGTTGTCGCCGTTAATGGCGCGCTCCCAGTGCACGGGGCGCGAGGGGTCTTGTGAGTTTATCCAGCGTTTCACGTCGGTGAAGTTCTTCGAGTCGGCAGTCTCGTTACCCATCGACCAGTAGATGATTGAGGGGTGGTTGAACTGCATCTCCACGTTGTGCTGGTTGCGCTGCATTATCTGGTCGGCGAAGAGTGGTGTTGCCGTGGGTGCGTCGGCGGCGTAGTAGAAGCCGTGACTCTCCTGGTTGGCCTCGGCGCAGACATACAGTCCGTATTTGTCGCAGAGGTCGTAGAAGTACGGGTCGTCGGGATAATGGCATGTGCGCACGGCATTTATGTTGAAGCGTTTCATCAGTTTCACGTCTTCGAGCATGCGTTCGCGGCTTATCACATATCCTCCGTCGGGGTCGATTTCGTGCCGGTTGGCCCCCTTTATGAGCACGGGCTGTCCGTTGACGAGCAGTTGCCGGTTCTTAATCTCAATCTTGCGGAAGCCCACGTTCACGGGCACTGCCTCTATTTCTTTGTTGTCCTGCATCACGGTGACGACGAGTTTGTAGAGGTTGGGTGTCTCGGCAGTCCATTTGAGAGGCTTTTCCACGTCGAATTTCACGGTGGCGTTGATGGCGGCCGCCTTGTGGCCTTCCTTTTTTTTCACCTTCGATGCGTTGAGAATCTTGCGGCTGGCCACCGATCCGTCGGGCTCGATGAGATCGACAATAAACTTGGCGTTGCCCTTGGCCTTGATGTTCACGGCGAGCGTTCCGTTGGTGTAGGTGGCGTCGAGGTCGGGTGTCACGCGCACGTTCTCGACGTGTGCCTTGGTCGAACGTGAGTAGAGGAAACAGTTGCGGGCCACTCCCGAGAGCCGCCAGAAGTCCTGGTCTTCGCTGTATGAGCCGTCGCACCACCTGAAAGTCTGGAAGGCTATGAGGTTGTCGCCCTTCTTCAGGTAGGGAGTGATGTCGAATTCGGCCGCAACCTTGGAGTCTTCGGTGTAGCCCACATACTTGCCGTTCACCCAGAGATACATGTTTGAGGTGACGCTTCCGAAGTGGGCTATGACCTGGCGACCGTCCCATGTGTCGGGAATGCGTATTGTGCGGCGGTAAGATCCCACATGGTTGTCTTTCACGGGCACCTCGGGCGGGTTGTTCTTGAAGTGTCCGCGCCAGGCGAAGCCAATGTTCACATACTCGGGGTCGCCGTAGCCGTTGAGCTCCCAAATGCCCGGCACCTTCATGGTAGCCCACGACGAGTCGTCGAAGTCGGCGGCGAAGAATCCCGTGGGACGCTTGTCGGCGTCGGCCACCCAGTTGAATTTCCAGGCGCCCTCAATTGAAAGGTAGTTGGCCGAAGCCTCGCGCTCGCCCCGGAGTGCTGCTTCGCGGTTTTCGTAGGCAAAGAATGTGGTGTGCAGCGGGAAGCGGTTCACCTCGTTCACATGCAGGTCGTGCCACTCGGTGAACGTGGGTAGCGTCACGCTTTCTGCCGCCGCCGCGCACGGGATTGCGCCCATAACGGCAAAAGCCAAAAGTAGGTTTTTCATATTTCTTATGTTGTTAAAGATACGGGTTGATGTTGTCAAAAAAGCAGGTCGTAGCCTGACGGCGCGCCACGGGTAAGTGTCGGCGCGCGTGCGGTTTACATATTGGTGTGCCACAAATTTAGTAAAAACATTGCACAAACGCCGTTGCACGCTGCAATGTTTAGACAAAATTAAGCATATTGTAGTGACCAAAAGTTGTAACTTTGCACCGTTTCAAGCTAAAAAAGGAAGAAAATGACATATAATACTTGCGTCTTTGCCGACGGACTGCGCCTTGTGCACCTTGTTTCGGCTTCGCCCGTGGTGTACTGCGGTTATGCCGTGGCCGCCGGAACACGCAACGAACGGCCCGGCGACGAGGGCTTGGCCCACTTCTGCGAGCACATGACCTTCAAGGGCACACAACGCCGCCGCGCGTGGCATGTGCTCAACTGCCTCGAAAGCGTGGGCGGCGACCTCAACGCCTACACCACCAAAGAAACCACAGTCTACCATGCCGCCGTGCTCAACACCGACATTGCGCGCGCCGTTGACTTGCTCGACGACATCGTGTTTCACAGCACCTATCCGCAAGCCGAGATTGAAAAGGAGGTGGAAGTGATATGCGACGAGATTGAAAGCTACAACGACTCGCCGTCGGAACTGATATACGACATCTTCGAGAACGCCGTCTTTGCCGGCCATCCGCTGGGCCACAACATTCTCGGCGACGGCGAAAGGCTGCGCCGCTACACCACCGCCGACGCGCTGCGCTTCACCCGTGAGTTCTACACTCCGCAGCGTTCGGTGTTCTTTGCCTACGGCGATGTCGATTTCCGCAGGCTCTGCCGCCTGCTCGGCAAGATGCACGGGGCGTGCTCGCCGCTGCCCGCCGGAGTGAAACCGGCCTTTGCCGCCGCCACGGCCGAGGCTCTGCCTGAGTATGTGCCGCAGCAGATAGGGCGGCGCATGGACACTCATCTTGCCCATGTAATGGTGGGTTGCCGTGCCTTTGGCATACACGACGAGCGGCGCATGGCTCTCTATCTGCTCAACAACATGCTCGGCGGACCGGGAATGAACGCCCGGCTCAACCTCTCGCTGCGCGAGCGCAACGCCCTGGTATATACAGTTGACAGTTCGATGGTGAGCTACTCCGACACCGGCACATGGGCGGTGTATTTCGGTTGCGACCCGAAAAACGTGTCACGGTGCCTGCGTCTGGTGCGGCGCGAGCTCGACCGCGTGGCCGAAAAACCCATAACCGAAACGCAATTGCGTGCTGCCAAGAAGCAGATAAGGGGTCAGATAGGCGTGGCTTGCGACTCGCGCGAGTCGTTTGCGCTCGACCTTGCCAAGGGATTCCTGCACTATGGGTGGCTGAAAGACGTGTCGTCGCTCTGCGACAAGGTTGACGCGCTCACCGCCGCCGACCTTCTTGGCGTGGCACGCGAGGTGTTCAATCCCGAGCGTCTCACCGTGCTCACCATACGATAGACAATCCATTGAAACGCGTAGAAGCCTTGGCCACATTGCGGTCAAGGCTTCTACGTTATTGTATAGCCGTCAAAATGACGGGGGGGGAAACAAATTGCAACGGTTATAGCCCTTGTCAGGGGTGCATTGCGAGTGCGCGGTTTTCGGCGGCTTCCATTATTTCGCGTTCGCCCGGGCCTTTGTCGTTGATGCCGCAGAGGTGAAGTATGCCGTGGATAATCACTCGCCGCAGCTCGTCGTCATACTGTTTGCCGAAGAGTTGGGCGTTGGAGCGCACCGTGTCGAGCGAGATTACGATGTCGCCCGACACTATTCCGGGTTCATCGTAGTCGAAAGTGATGACGTCGGTGTAGTAGTCGTGGCCCAGATATTCGTTGTTCACCTCGAGAATCTTCTCGTCGTCTACGAACATGTAGCCCACTTCGCCCACCTTGTAGCCGTATTCTGCGGCGACGGCGCGTATCCATGCCGTCGTTTCGCGTTTCTTTATCTTTGGCATTTTCACGCCCTCGGCGTTGTATGTAATCATATCCTTGCTTTTTGTTGAGTAATGTTTCATTTGCCGGCCGCGCCTTATGGGAGCAAGGCCGACACGTCCTTGCCGTAGCTGCGCAGCTCTCTCACCACCGACGAACTCACGCTTCCCAGTCCGGGCTCGGCGCACACGAGTATCGTTTCTATGCCGCCAATGGCGCGGTTGATGTCGGCCTGGTCGCGTTCGGCCTCGAAGTCGCGCACCGAGCGCACTCCCTTCACCACAAACCGTGCGCCCTTTTCGCGTGCGAAATCCACGGTGAGTCCGCTGTATTCGGCCACCTCCACCTTAGGTTCGGCGGCATATACGCGCCTGATTGCGGCCACCCTTTCGGCGGCAGTGGCAGTGTAGCGTTTGCCGGCATTCACACCCACGCCTATCACGAGGCGGTCGAAGAGCGGCAACACGCGCTTCACCACCGAGGCGTGACCAATGGTGAACGGGTCGAACGAGCCCGCGAAAATCCCGATTCTTTGAGTTTCATTCATGCAGCAGTGCCTGTTGTGTGCTGCAAAAGTAATGCTTTTTGCCGACAATGCCACACGCGCGGCACAAAATAAAGGCTTATTTCTTCGGCAATTGCAAAGGAATAGGTAATTTTGCACAGTGTTATATATTCCGCAGGCAATGGTATTGAACTACATTTGGATTGCTTTTTTCGCCGTGGCGTTTGTCGTGGCACTCTTCAAGCTGGTGTTTCTCGGCGACACCGGGGCATTCCCGGCGGTCATGGACAGCACGTTCGACACGTCGAAGACGGCTTTCGAGATTTCGCTCGGGCTCACCGGCGTGCTCTCGCTGTGGCTCGGCATAATGAAGATAGGCGAGAAAGGGGGCGTGGTTGACGCTTTGGCGCGACTGTTGTCGCCCGTGTTTGCCAAGCTGTTTCCCGATATTCCCAAGGGACATCCCGTCACGGGGAGCATCTTTATGAACATTGCCGCCAACATGCTGGGGCTAGACAACGCCGCAACGCCGCTCGGACTGAAGGCCATGGAGCAATTGCAACAGCTCAATCCGAAGAAAGACACGGCCACCAACCCCATGATAATGTTTCTCGTGCTCAACACCTCGGGCCTGACGTTGATACCGGTTTCTATCATGGTCTACCGTGCCCAAATGGGCGCGCAGCAACCCACCGATGTCTTCGTGCCCATTCTTCTTGCCACATTCTTCTCCACTTTGGCGGGCGTGGTGGTCACTTCTATCTATCAGCGCATCAATCTCATCAACCGCACCATGATTCTGACGCTCGGCGGAATGTGCGTCGCCGTGGCGGCAATAATATGGGGTTTCGCGCAGATGGACAAGACTCAGATGAACACCGTGAGCACCACCGTGGCCAACATACTGCTCATGTCGATAATAATGGCGTTTATCCTGGCCGGGGTGAGGCGCAAGGTAAATGTCTACGACGCCTTCGTTGAAGGGGCGAAGGAAGGCTTCGCCACCGCCGTGCGCATCATTCCCTATCTCGTGGCCATACTCGTGGGCATCGGCGTGTTCCGTGCCTCGGGTGCAATGGACATGCTCATCGACGGCGTGAAATGGCTCGTTGATGCACTCGGAGGCAACACCGACTTCGTGGGTGCGCTGCCCACGGCTCTTATGAAACCGCTCTCAGGAAGCGGAGCACGCGGCATGATGGTCGATGCCATGACCACCTACGGAGCCGACTCGTTTGTGGGACGGCTCTCGTGCGTGTTCCAAGGCTCCACCGACACCACCTTCTACATTCTCGCAGTCTACTTCGGCAGCGTGGGAGTACGCCACACTCGCCATGCCGTGACGTGCGGACTGCTCGCCGACCTCGCGGGAGTAATCGCCGCGATTGCCATTTGCTACCTATTCTTTTAAAGGTAAAAAAGTAAAAAGGTAAAAAAGTAAAAAGGGCTAAAGGTGAAAAAGTAAAAGAGTAAAAAAGTAAAAGGGGGGTGGTATGGCAAGGAGTGTGGTTTATGAATTGAGCAAGAAGTTTGCTCTTAGAGTCGTCAAGTTGTATCTGTATCTGAGGGATGGACAACGGGAATATGTGATGTCTAAACAGATATACAGATGCGGAACAAGCATAGGGGCGAATATAGCAGAGAGCCAGTTCGCACAAAGCGACGCTGACTATATAAGTAAATTGAGCATAGCACTTAAAGAAGCGGCCGAGACTATGTATTGGCTTGACCTGATTTATGAAACGGAACTCATCTCAACAAACCAATATAACTCAATGCTCAACGACGTGAAAACAATAACCGGAACACTGGTTAATATCATTAATAAAGTAAAACAAAAAAAATAATAAAGACACACAAAAGTAGAAAACAAAAAAAGTAAATAAACGGTACCATATGCATCTCAAACCACCATTCTCCCATTTTCCAAGTGGATTAGAATGTGTCAAGAAGTTCAATATTTCCATTTTTAAAGAGGATTACCTCCAATTTCGAAATGGAATAGTATGTGTCAAGATGCTAAGGCATTAGTTCTTTTTACTTTTTTACTTTTTTACTTTTTTACTTTTAATCTATGGCCAATTTAAAATCACTTGCCAAAGACACTGCCATTTACGGATTGAGCAGCATTGCCGGGCGGTTTATCAACTATCTGCTTGTGCCCATACAGACCACGGCGTTTGCCGCCGGGGGAGGCCAGTATGGCGTTGTCACCAACATCTATGCCTACACTGCGCTGCTGCTCGTGATACTCACCTACGGAATGGAGACCACCTTCTTCCGCTATGTCAACAAGACCGACGAAAATCCGCAGACGGTCTACTCCACGGTGCTCATTTCGGTGGCCTCCACCGCAGCCCTCTTCGTGGCCCTTGTGATGGCGTTTCTGCCGCAGATATCGGCCTTTATGAAATATCCCGACCACGAGTCGTGGGTGGCAGTAATGTTTGTCTGCGTGGCCATCGACGCCTTCAAGTGCATCCCGTTTGCCTATCTGCGCTATCAGAAGAAGGCCGTGAAGTTTGCCTGCCTGCAGCTCATCAACATCGTCTTGAACATTGTTCTCAATCTGCTCTACCTCATAGTGCTGCCCGCACTGAGGCTCAACCCTATGGGATTGTACGACGAAAGGTTCACGCTCGACGTGGGAATGGTGTTCTACATCAACCTCGTGTGCACCGCAGTGGTGCTGCTCTGCTTCTGGCGCGAGCTCACCGGCTTCCGATGGAAGTTCGACTTCGCCCTCTGGCGGCGCATGATGCGCTATGCGTGGCCGCTGCTTGTGCTCGGCATAGCGGGCATACTCAACCAGACACTCGACAAGATTATCTTCCCCTACCTCTATCCCTACGCCGACGAGAAGACACAGCTCGGCATCTACGGGGCTGCCGTGAAGATAGCAATGATAATGGCTATGATAACGCAGGCGTTCCGCTACGCCTACGAACCGTTTGTGTTCGGCAAGTCGAAAGACCGCGACAACCGCGAAACCTATGCCGTGGCCATGAAATATTTCATCATCTTCACGCTCCTGGCCTACCTTGTAGTGATTGCCTACATCGACATTCTGCGCTACATAATACCCAACCGCAGCTACTGGCCGGGCCTTCGCGTGGTGCCCGTGGTAATGGCCGCCGAGATAATGATGGGCGTATATTTCAACCTTTCGTTCTGGTATAAGCTCATCGACAAGACCATCTACGGCGCGTGGTTCTCTGCCGCCGGATGCGCGGTGCTCGTTGCCGTCAACGTGATATTCGTGCCCCGCTGCGGCTACATGGCCTGCGCCTGGGGCGGAGTGGCAGGCTACGGCACCGCCATGACGCTTTCCTATCTGGTGGGACAGCGCAAGTATCCCATTAACTATCCGCTCGGTTCGATAGCCGTATATGTGGCCATTGCCGCACTCTTCTGCTTCCTTATGAACCTTTCCAACACGCATCTGCCGCAGCTATGGGCCTTGGCGGCCAACACCGTGCTCGTGCTGATGTTTGTGGGGCACATAGTCTACCACGACCTGCCGCTCTCACGGCTGCCCGTGGTGGGCAAGTATTTCAAGCGATGAAGGAACTAACAATAACAAGATAAAAGCAAAAGCAATGAAAAAATCACTCATTCTCGCGGCTGCCGTGCTCTTCTCGGCCCACGCCGCACATGCCGACGAAGGCATGTGGACGCTCTACAACCTGCCGCAGGCGGTGTATGAGCAGATGAAATCCTACGGGTTTGAAGTGCCCTACGACGGACTTTACTCCAGCAAGGACGCTATCAAAAACTCGGTGGTGAACTTCTCGGGCTACTGCTCGGGCGTGGTTGTGTCGCCCGACGGCCTCGTGCTCACCAACCACCACTGCGGTTTCGAGGCCATACGCTCGCACTCCACCGTTGAACACGACTACATGCTCAACGGCTTCTACGCCAAGACCTACGAAGAGGAGCTGCCCAACGATGGCATGTTTGTGCGCTTCATGATAGACCAGCGCGACATCACGCCCGAACTCGAGCGTCTCGGCATAAACAACATGAACCATGTGCAGCAGGAAGCCCTGCTCGACTCGGTGGAAAACGCCATGCACAAGGAGACAAAGGCACGCGACAAAGACCTCATTCTCGAGATAAAGCCCTTCTACGAGGGCAACAAATACTACGCCACCACCTACAAGGAATACCGCGACCTGCGCCTCGTGTTTGCCGTGCCAAAGTCGATGGGCAAGTTCGGAGGCGAAACCGACAACTGGATGTGGCCGCGACAGACGTGCGACTTCTCGGTGTTCCGCATATATGCCGACCCGAAGACCAACGGCCCGGCCGACTACTCAAAGGACAACGTGCCCTTCCGCCCCGAGCATTTCACGCAGGTGTCGATGGACGGATATAAGGACGGCGACTTCGCAATGACCATAGGCTACCCCGGATCTACCTCGCGCTACCTCTCGAGCTACGGCATCGAGGAACGCCGCAACGACATCAACGCTCCCCGGGCACAGATACGCGGCGTGAAGCAGGAGGTGATGCTGCGCCACATGAGAGCATCGGAGGCGGTGCGCATAAAGTATGACTCGAAATATGCGCAGAGCTCCAACTACTGGAAAAACTCGCTCGGCATGAACAAGTGCATCGACTCTGTGGGCATCGTGAGGCAGAAGGCCGACTTCGAAGACCGCATACGCGAATATCAGAAATGGACGGGCTACCTCAAGGGCAAGCTCGACTTCAATGCCATGGAGAGCCTCTACGCACGCCACAGCAACGCCCAGCGCCAGTTCACGGCATGGAGCGAGACCTTCCGCCGCACATCTGAATTCAATACGCGCGCACTCATGCTCGCCCAGGGCGTGACCCCGGCCAACCCCAAGGCATCGAAGAGCAAGCAATACTACACCTTCGCCGACAACAGCAAGGAGTGGGATGCCGACCTCGACAAAGACGTAATGGCCGCACTCATAGACAACTACCGCCAGTATGCCGACGGCAAAAACCTGCCCAAGTTCTACTCAACCATAGCCTCACGCTTCGGCGGCGACACCCGCAAGTATGTGGAGTGGCTCTATGCCGAGAGCGTGATAATGAAGCCCGGAGCAAAGATATACATCAACTCCAAGGCTCTTGCCAAAGACCCCGGCTACGAATACGGCAGCGAGATAGCAGCCATCCGCACCGCATTGTTGCCCGTGTTCCGCGAACTTGAAGACTCCATTGCCGAGCAGGAAAAATATCTCTGCGACGCCAAGATACGCATGGAGCAGGATCTGCCCCACTACAGCGACGCCAACTTCACCATGCGCCTGAGCTACGGACAGGTGGGCGGCTACCTGCTCGGAGGCGAGCCTTCGGGCTACTACACCGACGCGGAGTCGATTGTGCGCAAGATGGAATCGGGCGAACGCGGCACCGTTGACTACCAGGCCGAACCTATTATGAAGCAGCTCATGTCGGCCTCCGACTTCGGACGCTACGCCGACCCCGTAACGGGCAAGCTGCAGCTGTGCTTCCTCACCAACAACGACATCACCGGCGGAAACTCCGGTTCGCCCATGTTCGACGGCCGCGGCCGCCTCATCGGCCTCGCCTTCGACGGCAACTGGGACTCGCTCTCGAGCGACATCTGGTTCGACCGCAAGCTCGCACGCTGCATAGGCGTAGACATACGCTACGTGGTATACCTCATGGACAAGTGGGGACACACCGACCGTCTGCTCAAGGAAATGGGCGTGAAATAACCCCCTGCCGCTCCCGGCGGGTGTAGATGCAGCTCTCGGCTGGCATTAAAGCCCAGTGCAGCAAACATCGTTGGCGGCGTGCAACGGCTGCAACACGTGCGTGCAGCACACGCAACACGCACGCGCACCATTCGCGTCACGCCGCCGAAAAGCACCCGAAAACCACGCAACACCGCTTCTGCGCGCCGCAGAAACGGTATGCTTGACAGTAAAACAAAGCCCCGGCACATTGCTGCCGGGGCTTTGTTGTTTACGGCGGCGTGCTCCGCATCTGCCGATGTCGCGCTAGAAGAGCAACGGACAACTCCCGTAGGGACGACATAGTATAGTGCAGGGGCTTGCCCCTGCGTATATGTTCGTCAACAATTTTGCCCCTGTAAGGGGCACATAGTTCAATCTCTTACAATGAATTATTCGCCCCTTTCAGGTAGGGCGTTCAAATTTGAATTACAAAATGTGTGTAATTTAATATGGATTTAATTTTTGTAATTGTTTGATTATAAGAAAAGTTTCGGTAATTGTAGCCCTGAAAGGGCGTAACAATCCCAGCCCAGGGTGAGGATAGAGCGAAGCGACATCCGTAACCCTGGGTTCCATGTATGTCGAAGTAGGTTGGCCTGTAAGGTCAACACTGGCCCACAATTATTGTGCTGACCTTACAGGCCAGCCTTGAAAATCAATAATTTACCCAGGGTTACACCGCTTGCTGTCGCAAACGGCTCACCCTGGGCTACGACTGTTACGCCCTTACAGGGCTTGGTATGCAATACCTCACAAAATTGCGACTACTTTTTTCTGAATTTTGAACACCCTACCTTCATATGCAATGGAGTGCAACCATGCAATGGGCGAAAACAAGTTGTGTGCTTCTCAAAACATTATATGCGGTTTCTGAAAATCACCTTTGATGATTTTTGCAATTTGTTTTGTGTAAGCATCACCCAAAGGCCGTGTGGCAATGTGCGTGAAAACGGCGTATTGTTGTGTGATTGTGCAAATGCGGTTGTGCTACGGCACGGCACTTGAATGCGGCTAGAACCGCTTGTGTTACAATCTGTTTGATGTCTGTGTGCATAAAAATACAATTTTGTCTGTGTTTGTTTGCGCGCACAATGACATAACGTGTGATAAATCGCGGAATTGTAAACAATCTGTCAGTTGCAGTGTTTAAAAGTAACGTTTTAGCAAAATAGAACTAAAAATATTAAAGATTTGTTTGTGAATTTATTCGTTTTTTTTTAGTTTTGCACTCTATACGGCAGTGGGGCGCAATTGCCGCCGCCGCGCCGTGCATTAACGACAAAGCAGAAAGATATGAGAGTACGTGTATTGTTAGCATCCGCGTTGCTTGCCGCATCGGGACAGATGATGGCACAGTCGGCCAACGGTTTCGGCGGACAGGTAGTCGATGAGAACGGTGAACCTGTGATAGGAGCCCAGATAAGGGTGAAAGGTTCGAAGCAAGGCACCGTGACCGACATCGACGGCAAGTTCTCGTTGCCTTCCGAAGTGAAGCGCGGTCAGGAAATCGTGGTCACTTATGTTGGAATGGAGTCGCAGACGCTCAAAGCCTCGCAAGGCATGAAAGTGAGCTTGCACCCATCTGAGCAGCAGCTCGACGATGTGCTTGTGGTGGCGTTCGGCCAGCAGAAGAAATCGTCGTTCACCGGTTCGGCAGGCGTGGTGAAGAGCGACATTCTCGAAAAGAAACAGCTCACCAATGTGTTCAGCGGTCTGCAGGGCGAGATTGCCGGTGTGCAGATGACCAATACGTCGGGCGACCCTTCGGCCACGCCTACGTTTGCAATACGCGGCTTCGGTTCGATAAACGCTGGCACATCGCCACTCATCATCGTCGACGGCGCGCCCTACGACGGCGGTTGGAACAACCTCAACCCCAACGATGTAGAGAATATCACCGTGCTCAAGGATGCCGCATCTAACGCCCTCTACGGTGCGCGCGGAGCCAACGGCGTGATTATGGTTACGACGAAACGCGGCTCGAAAGACCGCACAACGATAACGTTTGATGCCAAGTGGGGCGCAAACAGCCGCGCCACGGTTGACTACGACCGCATCACCGACCCTGCCGAATATTATGAAATGTATTACCGCGCACTATACAACTACAACGTGCGCGACCGCGGAATGTCGGCCTACGACGCCCATGTGGCAGCCAACACCACCATACCGCTAAGTGGCGACAAGGGCGGTTTGGGCTACATCGTCTATGCAGTGCCCGACGGCGAGTATCTCATAGGCACCAACGGACGGCTCAACCCCAACGCCGCGCTCGGCAACCGCGTCTACTACGGCGGCAAATACTACACAATTTCGCCCGACGACTGGGTGAAGGAGGCGTTCCGCACGGGTCTGCGCCAAGAATACAACATGAACATCACGGGCGGCAACGACAAGCTCTCGTTCTACGCGTCGCTCGGTTATTTGAAGAACGAGGGTATCGTCTACGACTCCGACTTCGAACGCTACACGGCGCGCGTGAAGGCCGACTATCAGGCACGCAAGTGGCTTAAGGTGGGAGCCAACGTAAACTACACCCACACCGACCAGAATGATGTGGGCTCGGGAAGCCAGTCGCTCTTCGACGTTACGACGCGCTTCGCACCCATCTATCCCGTGTATCTGCGCGACGGCGACGGCAACATAATGACCGACGAGCACGGAAAGATGTATGACTACGGCGCAGGCGAGAACGCGGGATTGCACCGTCCGTCAAATCTGGAGCCGGCAAAAAACGATTTGCAAACCAATCATCTGAACGCCAACGACACCTATGCCAACGTGATGACGCTCAACGGATATGCCGACATAACCCCTATTGACGGCCTCAAGATTACCGTCAACGGAACGGTGACCAACAACGAGTGGAAAAACACATCCACCACGCAGGCATTCTACGGCAACACCGTGACCTCAACACCGGGCGGCGAGGTGGACAAGACAAACTATCAGACGTTCACGCTCAACTTCCAGCAGATTGTAAACTACTCGCGGTCGTTTGGCAAACACAACGCCACGATAATGTTGGGACACGAGAACTATAAGTACAAATACAACTACCTGTACGGATCGCGCCTCAATATGTACTCCTATTTCGGTTCGCAGGAACTCAACGGAGCCGTGAAGGAACTGCACAATGCCGGCACTTCTACCGACTACAACACCGAGGGCTACTTCACGCGCGGCATGTACGACTACGACGGACGCTACTATGCCCAGGTGAGCTACCGCCGCGACGCGTCGTCACGCTTCCACCCCGACCACCGTTGGGGCAACTTCTACTCCTTCGGCGGAGCGTGGATAGCAAGCAAGGAGTCGTGGTTCAAGTCGTCGTGGATAGACATGCTCAAGCTCAAGGCATCGTGGGGACAGCAGGGCAACGACGCCATTGGCGACTACCGCTACACCGACACCTATGACATAAGCAACTTCAACGGCGACGTGGCTTACGTGCTCAGCAGCGTGGGAAACTCTAAGATTACGTGGGAAACCAACTCCAACTTCAACATCGGTGTGGAGTTTGAACTGCTCAAACGCCGCATCACCGGTAGCATCGAATACTTCAACCGCACCACAACCGACATGCTCTGCTTCGTCAACGTGCCCTTCTCGGGAGGCTATTCGGGCTCCTATGACAACGTGGGCGACATGGTGAACCGTGGAGTGGAGTTCGACCTGCACTTCATACCGGTGCGCACCAAAGACCTAGAGTGGGTTATCAACCTCAACGCCACCCACTACAAGAACAAGGTTACGATGCTGCACCCCGACAACAAGGGTTCGGAACTCGAAGGACACTGGGGCTATGTGAGCACGCCCTACTTCATAGGCGAGGGTCTGCCGTTGCACACCTTCCGCATGAAGAAATATGCCGGCGTTAACGAGGAAGGCGAGTCGATGTGGTATCAAACCGACTCGAAGACCGGCGAGACAACCACTACCACCACCTATTCGTCGGCTTCGTTCTACAACTGCGGCTCGGCCGACCCGACACTCTACGGCGGTTTCAGCACGTCGCTCACCTTCCACGGCTTCGACTTCTCGGCTACATTCAACTACTCGCTGGGCGGAAAGGCCATCGACTACGGCTACGCCACGCTCATGACCAACCCCGCAATGTCGTCAACGGGACAGTCGTTCCACAAAGACCTCTATAAGGCATGGAGCGAGACAAACCGTTCGTCGAACATCCCGAGGTTCCAGCTCGCCGTGAAGGACAACGACCTCAACTCCACCGGAACCACCGACCGGTTCCTCACCAACGCCTCGACGCTCACATTGCAGAACATCAACATAGGCTACACGCTGCCCAAGAAATGGGTGCGCACCATTGGTCTTACCAACGTGCGCGTATATGCTTCGGGCGAAAACCTCTACTACTGGAGCAAACGCAAGGGCTTCGACCCGCGCAGCAGCTTCTGGGGAACATCGTCGGAAACGTCTTATTCGCAGATGCGCACCTTCACCGGGGGCATCACGGTGCAGTTCTGACGCACGCGCAAACGCCGCCACGGCGGCAAAGGCAACAGTAAAACACAACAAAAGCATACAATCATGAAAAGATATATAAGACACACATTCCTCGCCGCAACCGCCGCGCTCACTCTCGGCTGCGCCACGTCGTGCATAGAGGAAACAATGCCCAAGGACAGCGCGGTGCCCGAACAGATAGCACAGGATAGCAAGTCGCTGGAGTATCTGGCCAACTCGCTGCCGTCGTTCTTCGTAACATGGAACACCTACGGCTCTACCTACTACACCCAGGACTGGGGCTATCCGTGCCAGATGTACATGCGCGACCTGCTCTGCGCCGACTTCCCCATGGGCGACAACGGCTACAACTACTGGATATATACCGAGGATGGCACCTCGCTGAGGTATGCCTACTACTACACATATTATTATTACTATAGCTTCATAAAGAATGCCAACGGCGTGATTTCGGCCGCACAGAAGGCCGTAGGCGAAGGCAACACGGCGGCAGCACCCTATCTGGGACAGGGCTACGGCTATCGTGCGATGATGTATCTCGACCTCGCGCGCCTCTTCGGCTACAAGAACACGGGCGTGGAGGCACTCGATCAGGAGGCCGAGAAAAAGGGATGTCTCGACATCACGGTGCCCATTGTGAAGGAAACCACCACAAAAGACGAACTCACCAAGAACCCCTGCGCACCGTTCTACACCATGTATCGCTTCATAATGACCGACCTCAACCGCGCCGAAGAGAGCCTCGAAGGCTACACGCGGGAGCACAAGGCGTTTATGGACAAGAGCGTGATATACGGCTTGAAGACACGCCTGTGGCTCGAACTCGGCTCGCGCTTCGAACAAAGGGCCGAAGATTTGGCCAAGCAGGTGAGCATGGAGAATGCCGACGACGGCTACGACAAGCTCGGAATAACGTCGGCCAACGACTGTTTTGCAAAGGCTGCCGAGTATGCGCAGAAGGCAATAGCTAGCGACGGCTACGCCCCGCTCACCGAATCGGAATGGAGCGACCCGACAACGGGCTTCAACACGGCCAACAACTCGTGGATGTTCGGTACGCTCGTGAACAGCAAAGAGCAGATAAACGAGCTGGCATGGTACACCTTCCTCGGGTGGATGGCATCGGAAACCGACTGGGGAATGAGCCAAAGCAAGTATAACGCCTACCGGTGCATAGGCAAATCGCTCTACGACAAGATAGGCACGGGCGACTGGCGGCGTCTGTCGTGGGTGAATCCAAGCGATGCCGGCAAGACAACGGTGCCTTCGGGCTACCGCACCAACGTCACCGGCGCACGGTGGTCGGAAATTCCTGCCTACGGAAACATCAAGTTCCGAGCAGGCAGCGGCGACCTCACCGACGAATACACCGGACTTATTGCCTCGCTGCCGCTGATGCGCGTGGAGGAAATGTATTTCGACTATTTCGAGGCAATAGCCCACACCCAGGGCGTGTCGGCGGCTGCGTCGGCCTTGCAGCAGTGGGTGAACACCTACCGATATACCGACGGCTCTTACAAATGCACCGCCTCTGACATGGACTCCTTCATCGACGCTCTCATGGTGCAACGCCGCATTGAGCTTTGGGGCGAGGGCTTGGTGATGTTCGACCTCAAGCGTCTCAACCTGCCCGTGACGCGCAAATACACTGGCAGCAACTACGCCTCGTCGCTGCAGTTCAACTCCTATGCGGGCTACACAGCACCCTGGATGAACTACATGATACCCGAAACCGAGCAAGACCACAACCCCTCGGTAGTCGTGGGGCCTGACCCGTCGGGCGCAATCACGGCAGAATAAAAGGCATAACACATCAAAACCGAACAATTATGACAAAGAGAAACATAAAGAAAATGCTCGGCACGCTGCTCGCCGCAGTGGTGGCCGTGGCCTTCACGGCATGCTCCGACAGCGACAGCTATGAGCGCGCCGCCGCGGTGGCAGAGGGTAACACAACGGCCTACTTCGCCTCGTCGAACACGGCAAACGAACTGCTCACCCCGGCAGAATATGCCGACCACCAGTCGTTTAAGCTCACAGTGAAGCGCAACAACACCGCAGGCGACGTGTCGGTGCCCATAGTTGTAGACTATGCCGATGCCGCGTTCAGCATTCCTTCGGCCGCAGTGTTCAAGGACGGAGAGGGTGAAACCACCGTAGAGGTGGGATGCGCCAACCTCGAACAGCGCAAGACCTACAAGTTCTCCATTCACCTTGCCGAGGAAAACACCAACCCTTATCTCGCAACCGACGGGTCGCCCATATTCAACTACAGCATCCTCGTGGCCAGCTGGGTAAAGGTTGTAAGCCAGGCACAAATGGTTTGGAATAAGACGGAGTTCGCCTCGTCATATTCCGACATCTACTGGCTCGAAGGACAGAACCGTTTCCGCATCGAGAATTTCCTCGGTTCGGGCATCGACTTGCAGTTCTATATCGTGGCTCTCGACTCCGAGACGGGCGAATACAAGACAGATGCCTTCAACGCCAACGACCGCAGCACATGGCACGGGGCTTTCGTGCCCTACGACCATTGGATGAGCGACACCTACGGAGGCTCTTACTGGTATCTTATGGAAGATGCTGAGAACGAGATCTACGCCTCGTGGTATCCCGACGGAGAGAGCAAACGCGGCATAGAATACATCAATTTCTACGACAGTCCAACGTCGGAAGACTACGCTTCTATCGACATGCGCGGCTCAACAACGTCGTATTCGGCCTTCCTCATACCCTATGTCTACTACACCGACGGCACACAATCGGGCTATACTTACCTCTATATGTACTGGGATTCAAACGACTTCCCTGCCACTGAGTAAGCCGGCATATACCTACGGGGCGGCTCTTGCCGCCCTGAGGGCAGCGAAACGAATACATATCAAAACCTGACAATACTTATGAGACAGTATAAATCAATATTCTCAAGGCTGGCAATGCTCATCATCGCGGCGTTGCTCGGCACGGCGGCACTCACTTCGTGCAGCGACGACGACACCAAGACGGCACTGGCGCAGCCCACCATTGCTGAGGGGGCAAAGACAGTTAGCTCGCTGGCTTTCAGCTGGCAGCCGGTGAGCGGAGCCTCGCAGTATGCCTACGAACTGTATGACAACCAGCAGAACTTGGTGCTGGCCAACGTCACGCAAACCACTTCGGTGGTGGCAACAGGCCTCAAACCCAACTCGGAATACACCTTGAAGGTGTGGGCCTACTCGCCCATCGACGGCAAGAACACCACTTCGCCCATAGCATCGATAACCGCCACCACCAACAGCCAGATAAAGCTCACCACGCCGGCAACACCCGATGCTGAGTCAGTAGCAGGCGGAGTGACCATTACATGGCCTGCCGTGGAGAACGCAACGGGCTACCGCTACACCTATGTTAAGGACGGTGCCACCGTGAGCGGAGAGACTTCAACCAACAGCGTGACGCTCACTGGGCTCACCAAAGGCGAATACACCATAAGCATCGTGGCCACAAGCACCGACGAAACCTACACCGACTCCGACCCGATAACATTCTCCTTCGAATGCACCAAGGCCGAACTGTGGCGCGCCAAAGGCACCTACACGGCGGCAAATCTCGACGGTGAGACGTTCAGCGCAGAGATTGTGGCCTACGACGACGGCTCCTACACCATTGAAAATCCCTACGGCGTGAGCGGATTCTCAATCTCGTTCACCACCACCGAAGGCTCTACCGAGATTACACCGGTGGGATCTTACAGCTACGGAGGCTACGAATACTTCTGGGTTACGGGCAACTACGAGGTAGGAATGTACTGCAGCGGCGGCTATTCCAGCTTTGAGGGCAACAGCAAGAAGGGCGAAGTGAAGTTCTACGCCATACTCTACGATGCCGACGGCAATGAAGTGGGCGAGGGAGGCGACGATGTGTTCACATGGGGCAACGCCACAACGATTACCGTCGATGACTTCGTGGGCACCTATTCGGCTGCACTCACGGCCTACGACTACTTCTCTTCTGACTGGAGCTTGCAGGAAGTGAGCCGCACCGACAACGTTACCATATCGAAAAACAGCGACGGAACGCTCAACATCTACAACTTCTACGGTTGGGAAGAGTCGTTCACCGGCACCGTAGATCTCGATGCCCAGACGATAACCATACAGCCCTCCACATGGAACACATGGTACACCTTCGCCGACGTATCGTCAAGTACGACGCCGGTGGTGGCCACCTACGACGACAACCTCACCATAACCATGCAGAACTTCACGGCTTGGTATGGCAGCTCCTACTACATAGAGAGCGACGCGCGCTGTGTGATGACAAAGAAATGACACACACACTTGACAACCAATATGAACACTAAGACAGCAATGACAGTAGTCCTTTCGCTGGCAGTGGCTTCGGCCTCTGCCGCGGAGCGGACTTTCCAGCAAAAACGCGGTATCGCCGAGCGTCTGCTCGGCAGTGCCGTACAGTTTAGGAAATCGCCCTCCACGGGCAGCACCTCTGCCGAGATAAAGACCTTGGAGAGCACCGCAGCCTATACCGTCATGGGATATGACGGCGGCGGTTTCGCCATAATAGCCAACGACGATGCTCACGATGCCGTGGTGGGCTACTCCACTACGTCGAGCTTCGCGGCCGACGTTCCGGCCCTGAAATGGTATCTCTCCATGGCCGAGAAGGCTCTTTCGGCCGAGGCCAAGCCCCTGCGCGCGTCGATTCCCGACGGCTGCAAGGCATCGGTGAGCCACCTCCTGACAACGAAATGGAACCAGGACGAGCCTTACTGGAACAAGTGTCCCACCGACAATCGGGGCAACCGCTGCTACACCGGGTGCGTGGCCACGGGCATGGCACAAATCATGCGCTACTACAAATACCCCTCGGCGGGCACGGGCAAAGACACCATCTACTACAATAACCGCCCTTATGTGGCCGATTTCGGAAGCACTTCCTACGACTGGGACAACATGCTCGACACCTACACCGGCTCCTACACCGTGGCGCAGAAGCTGGCAGTGGCCACGCTTATGTATCATTGCGGCATAGCAACCAACATGACCTACAGCCCAAATGGCAGCGGAGCCTATCTCAGCGATGCCGCCAACGGTATTGCGGCACACTTCGGCTACACCACGAAATACTACGGCTACAAGGATTATCCCGTGACCGACAACTACGACGATGCCGCGTGGCGCGAGGTGGTATACCGTGAATTGAGTGCAAACCACCCCATTCTCTATGCCGGAGCGTCGGTGGCCAACGGCGAATACAACATAAGCTACCACGCGTTTGTGCTCGACGGCTACGACAAGGACGGCAACGTGGGCGTGAACTGGGGCTACGGCGGTTCGGGCGACGGTTATTTCTCGCTCGACATACTCGAATGTTCGGCCTACACCCCGAGCGAAAAATACACCATGTATCACGAGATGGTGGTGATACATCATCCCGATGCCGGGGCAGTTGACTATCCTCTCTCGTCCACAGGCATCTCTAACATCGGGGCAAATACCCCCGGCGACGGCACGATACGCGTCTACGACACGGCCGGCCGCCTTGTCTACTCTGCGCCTGCAGCCTCGTTCTCCACCGAAGGCATAGGCGCACGCGGCGTGTTCATCGTGAGAAACGGCGGCACATCGCGCAAGATTGTATTGAAATGAAACTGAGATACGGGGCAGGGCAGGGCCGGGCGTGGCCCTGACTAAGCCCTAGGAGTTATAAAAAATAACCAAAGCATTAATATTATGATCAAGAAATTTACTCTCGCGGTACTCACCGCAGTGGCAAGCCTCACGGCAAGTGCACAAGTGACAAACGTGTCCGACCTCGCAGGCCAGTACACTCCTACAGCTTCAGGCTATGAATACATCACGGCCTATGCATGGACATCAATGGACAAAGTCTACACCGTTGACATCGCCGACAACACCGACGGAACTGTTACCATAACCAACCTTCTCGACTTCGGCGAGAAGTTCGTGGGCACGGTAGACCTCTCTGCCAAGACAATCACCATTGAGCCGACAGTGTTTGCCACCTACTACACACTGGCCAACACCACCGACACCACCTCAGTTGTGGCCACTTTCGACGATGCAGGCACTATCACCTTCGAAAACTTCAGCGCATATTGGAGCACCTACGAGTATATGTGGGACCCAAAAATCGTGCTCACCAAGGAGAATGTAACACCCGCTTGGACTGCCGAGGGCGTGTCTGTCTACTACAACGGCAACGAAGCCTACCACTCGGGCAAGGGCGTTATCACCAAGTATGAGGGTTCAAGCAAATACCAGTATGGTGTTTCGTTCGACGGAGCAAGCGCATCGCCTTCCGAACTCTACTTCCGCATCGAGGCCGACTCTGTGGTTATCGCCAACGGAGAGCAGACCGCAGGCTACACGGGCGGCTATTTCTACTATGTGTTCGACGGCAACAGCTCGGTATGGCTCGATTACGACCGCGAATACGCATCGTTCTCGGGCGACGAGACCGGCGGCAAGCTCGTTCTCTACCACTGGGGCTACCCGGTTGACACCACCGAAACAGAGTCGTATGAGGGTCTGTATGTGTTCGTATGGGGCACCGAGAACGGCATAAGCGAAATCGATGCCGACGTGAAGAAGGCCAACTCTGCCATTTACGACCTCAGTGGCCGTCGCGTGGCCAAGCCCACGGCACACGGCATCTACATCAGCGGCGGCAAGAAATTCGTCGTGAAGTAAACAATTTCTAACCGACAATATGAAAGCCATTTACGTGCCCGTCATCTCCGCGCTGCTCCTCACCGTGCCGTCACATGCGCAGCAATGCGCCACGGCGGGGGGCAACCACGCCTGTGCGGAGGTGTCGCCCGTGCCCGAGGGATGCCTTCCCGAGGTGCCGGCGCTCATGTCAACCACATGGGACCAGGGCGAGCCTTACTACAACCTCACACCCACCGACTCTGCCGGCACGCACTGCCGCACGGGCTGCATAGCCACCTCGCTGGCGCAGATAATGCGCTACTACCGGTGGCCGGAGCACACTGCCGACGGCACACGCCTTGACTGGGATAATATGATCGACTCTTATGCCGCATCATACACCGCAGCGCAGGGCGAGGCCGTGGCCTTGCTTATGGAGCGGTGCGGGCGTGCCGTAGGCATGGACTACGGCGTGGGCGTGAGCGTTTCCTATCCCAAGGAGACGGCAGTGGGCGTGGTGCGCGACTTCGGCTACATAGTGCGCGACTACGGCTACCGCGACTTTCCCGACAACCCCAACTACGATGCGGCTGAATGGAAGGCCGTGGTCTACCGCGAACTGAGTGCGGGCCACCCCGTGCTCTACGGCGGCACGTCATACAAGCACGGCGCGGAGCACTACTATTCGCACTCGTTCGTGCTCGACGGATACGACCGCCAGGGACGGGTTCACGCCAACTACGGCTTTGGAGGCAAGGGCGACGGATATTTCGACATCGACAGTCTGCCCATGGTCTACGACGATGTTGACGAGAATTTCGACACCTATCAGACTCTGGTGGTGCTGCATCGCCCGCAGGACGGGCCGATAGACTACACGCTTGCGCCGCTTTCACACGGTGGGAACGCCGGTGCACGGCATGGCGAAAAGCCGTAGTCATGACACAACAACAACGCGAAAGCGGAGAACCGTGGGCTTTGCCCCAGTTCTCCGCTTTCTGCGTTTTGTTCAAAACCTATTGGTGTTTGGTGAAATATTGGTATAACATTGTAAAACGTGGAATGTCTGGTATTTGTAATACATCTGAAACCACGGGGCTTACTTTTGCTCATTGCATGGTTTGCTATCCATTGCCCCTGAAAGGGGCGCATATTATAGGATAGGGGCTTGCCCCTATCTATTATACATCACCATATTTTGCCCTTACAGGTAGGGTGTTCAAAATTGGATTACTAAATGTGCATAATTTTTATAT
>CAVCLB010000029.1:0-27803 GCA_963602915.1 Dysosmobacter segnis
CGGCTCACCCTGGGCTACGACTGTTACGCCCTTACAGGGCTGATGAATGCAATGTTTCGCAATTATGCTTATAGTTCTACAAAAAACGATGCAGAATATTATATGGATTTTGAACACCCTACCTTTCAGGGGCAATGAATAGCAAACCAGGCAATAGGCAAAGTAAGCCCCACATTTTCCAAAATCTAATAAAGAACAACCATTCAGTGTTTTTACTATGTTAGACCCAAATGTGCCGGACACCAATACATTTTTATAGCTCAGCAAAGAAGCCTTGTTTACATCTCAAACAAGGCTTCTTTTGCTTGTAAATAAGGCTTCTTTCAACACCAAACAAGCCTTATTTAAACATCAAACAAGCCTTATTTGCAAACTGGCCAAATAGTGTTTCTCATACAGAGCGTATTTCGTGCTTCTGAAACCCAAACTTCTTGCATTCGGGAAATATTGTCTTTCAAACACATACACATTATCGTAGTAGTAATATAGTAGTGTTTTCGATGCGCGTAGTAGTTAAAAAGTGGCTCTTCGTTTGTAAAAAAATTGAAAACGCATTTACTTTGCAACCCGAAACCTAATGGCTCTCTTACGGCCATAAACAATAGCTAAAAACATAAAACAAACGTAACATGAAAAAGAAAGAGCTTTTAATTTTATGCTCTGCTTTCGCCGCACAGGTGGCATTTGCCCAAACCGACAACGTGAATGGCACAGTGCTCGACAGTTCCGGGCAGCCAATCGTAGGTGCATCGGTGAAAGTTATAGGAAGCAACAATGCAGCCATGACCGACATCAACGGTAAATTCACATTGCACGACGTGCCGCGCAAAGCCACGGTGAGCGTGTCTTATCTCGGCATGCAGACCGCCAATGTGCCGGCAACCTCAGCCACTAATATAGTGCTAAAAGACGACTACCAGAATCTCGACGGCGTGGTGGTAATCGGATACGGCTCTGCCAAGTCGAAGGACCTTACTTCGCCCATAACCGTGGTGAAAGGTTCCGACATACAGTCAACGCCCTCGGCATCGCCCATGTCGGCACTTCAGGGCAAAGTGGCAGGTGTCAACGTCATAAACAGCGGTTCGCCGGGCAGCGCACCGACTGTGCGCATACGCGGAGCAGGCTCGTTTAAGAATTCATCGCCGCTCTATGTGGTAGACGGAATGTTCTACGACGACATCACATTCCTCAACAACGACGACATACAAGACTTCACCATACTCAAGGATGCGTCGGCAGCAGCCATCTACGGCGTGCGTGCTGCCAACGGCGTGGTGCTCATCACCACCAAGAAGGGCGCAAAAAACCAGAAGGCACAAATCACCTACGACGGATATGTGGGCTTCCAGAAAGCTTCCAACGTGCTGAAACTGTGCAATGCCCAAGAGTATGCCACGATGATGCTCGAGGGCGATTACGACTCTTATGTCACCCACTTCAAGAAGAGCATCGACAACTACGGAGGCAGTTATGCCGACTCCGATTTCCACAACTGGACCTACGCCACCGACAACGACTGGTATGACCTGCTGCTGCGCACGGCTCTCATCACCAACCACAGCGTGAGCATAAACGGCGGTTCAAACAAGGCCACCTATTCGGTGGGGGCAAGCTACCTCTATCAAGACGGCATCATGGATGTTGACAACAACTACAAGCGTCTCAACTTCCGCGCCGCAGTTGACTACGATGCCACCACTTGGCTGAAAGTGGGCTTCAACGGCGTGTTCAGCAAGTCAAGCCAGCAGGTGCCCAACAACGCAGCATGGCAGAAAGCATTCAACTGTCCGCCCATCGTGGCACTATACGACGAGAACAACGAGAAGGCCTTCCCCGACAAATACGGTTCGCCCGACGCTTTGAGCTATTCATCGAACTTCTACAACCCGATAGCCTTCGCCAAATATTATGACTCAAAGAACGAGAGCTATCAGGCACTGACAAACTTCTATGCGCAACTCGACTTCATACCCAACAAGCTCAACCTGCGCACCAACTATTCTTTCAGTTTCCTGTCAACTCAGGGACGAGAATTCACTCCAGCCTATTATGTGAGCAGTTGGCAACAGTCGGCCACTACAAAACTGAGCAAGAGCGAGAACAAATACTACAACAACATCTGGGACAACACGCTCACCTACAACGACCAGTTCGGGCGTCACAAGGTGGGAGCCATGGTTGGCATGTCGATGCGTCAGGAGCAGTGGCGCTACCTTAACGGCACCACGAGCAACGTGCCCGACGGCGAAAAGGAATACTGGTATATAAAGAACGGCAACGCAGCCGGTGCCACCGTCACCGACGACGGCTACTGCTACCGGGGACTGTCCTATTTCACGCGCCTCAACTACAACTACGACGACCGCTATTTGCTCGTGTTCACGATGCGTGCCGACGGTTCGTCGAAATATCAGGAGAAGTGGGGCTATTTCCCGTCAGTGGGTGCAGCGTGGGTGATATCGCAGGAAAAGTTCATGCAGAACCAGAAATGGCTTGATATGCTCAAGCTGCGTGCAAGCTGGGGACGGCTCGGCAACGACCATGTGGCAGCTTCCGACGGTTTCAACTCGGTGAGCAGCGGCAACAACTATTCGGGAGTGTTCGGCAACACCACAATTCCAGGCTATGAGAACACCAACTATTTCAGTTGGCTCAAATGGGAAGTGGTGGAAGAATGGAATGCAGGCTTCAACCTCATCACGCTCGACAACCGTCTGAACATTGATGTCGATTACTTCCACCGCATGACCAACAATGCCGTCATCTCTCCGCTTCTGCCGTTCAGCACCGAAACATTGGCAGGCAACTACGGCAAGATTCTGAACGAAGGCTTCGACATCAGCCTCACTTGGAACGACCGCCTTAACAAGAACTTCACCTATCATGCCGGCGTGAACCTCTCCACCCTGCGCAACCGCGTAAAGGAACTCAGCGGCCACAGCATAATAAAGGGCGGAAAGACAGTGAACATCGTGGGCGAAGAGATGAACTCATTCTACGGTTTCAAGATGATAGGCGTGTATCAGACTCAGGAAGAAGTGGATGCCGACCCAATTGGAAAAGCAAACGGCTGCCAACCCGGCGACCTTAAATATGCCGACCTCAATGGCGACGGAGTGCTCGACGGCAACGACCGCACAACGCTCGGATCATACATTCCAAACTTCACCTATGGCGTGAACCTCGGTTTTACCTGGAAAAATCTCGACTTCGAGCTCACCACCTACGGCCAAACCGGAGCACAGATGTTCAACCGCAAGCGCGCACTCCGCTACGCTTCGCAGAACTACAATTTCGACAAAGACCAGTACAACAACCGTTGGACAGGCCCAGGCTCCACCAATTCGGCGCCTTCGGCTGCCGCCCTGCTGCGCACTTGGAACGTGAGCGACCAGAAATACAGCGACTACTTCGTGGAGAGTGCCGACTACTTCCGCATTCAAAACATCACACTCGGCTACACGTTCCGCAACGTGAAGTTCGGCACCTACACTCTGCCCGGCGTGCGCCTGAGCATCACTGCCGACCGTCCGTTCACTACGTTCAAGGCCAACACATTCACGCCCGAACTGAGCGACAGCGAAGGATGGGACACCGAAGTGTATCCGCTCACCTCGACCTACACGTTCAACGTGAAAATAAATTTCTAACGACAAACCTAAATTATAATTCTTCAAGTTATGAAATTCATCAAGAAATCAATCATATTTGCGGCCGCCGCAGTTCTCATTGGAGCGGCATCGTCGTGCAGCGACTATCTTGACAAGACCCCGGAAGGCAAAGTGCCCGACACCCAGGTGGACTATACCAACCTCGACAACATGTATCAGCCCGTATCGGGAATGTATGCCAGAATACGCAAAAGCGGCATGCACTGGATAATATGGGAGATGACAGTGAGCCGTGACCAGGATGTGTTCTGCGGATCGTGGGACGGAAGCGACTGCTACAAACTCATGGAATACAAATACAACGACTCTTATTGGGGCATAGACGAGATTTGGAAGCAATATTACAACATCATCAAAAATGCCAACTCTGCCATCGAAGCTCTTGAAAGCTACGGCACAAATGCCAAGACCGATGCGGAGCAAAGCACCAACAGAGCCTATATAGGCGAAGTGAAATTCATGCGTGCCTATGCTTACTTCCGCCTTGTCCAGGCCTTCGGAGCAGTGACTATTCTGCGCGACAACAACCAAACCGACCTCTCGCGTTCAACGGTTGCCGCCGTTTACAAATATGCCTTGGACGACTTGCAGTATGGCATGAACAACATGCCGCGCATACGTCCCAACCAAAGCGAGCATTTGGGAGCCGTAACGGCATTCTCTGCCGAGACTCTTGCTGCCAAGATCTACCTCAATCAAGGCAACTATGCAAAGGTGGAGGAGCTCACCGACGACATAATCAAGAACGGCAATTTCTCGCTTTATCCCGATTATTACCAGTTGTGGAAAATCCCCGGCAAGCTCTGCGACGAGTCTATATTCGAGTGCCAGTGCACCGATTTCGGCAACGGTTCGGGCGACATGATTGACGCCGACCAGTGGTTTGTGCTCCAAGGCCCAAGCAATTCGGGCAGCAACATATCGGGTTGGGGAGCCATAGGCATTCTCAAATCGTTCCGCGACTGGGCTTACAACCGTGGCGAAACGGTGCGCGCCACCACATCATTCCTCATGGCCGGAGAGACAACGCCCGATGGCGACTACATAAAGCCACAGGACAACCCCTCAAAAACCGACTGCTGGAACGGCAAGGTTTACACGCCTTCAAATCAGCTCACACCCGGCCGCACAAAATATGGGGCCAACAACAACATCCGTGTGCTGCGCTATGCCGACGTGCTGCTTATGAATGCCGAAGCAAAGGTGAAACTCGGCAAGAACGGCGACGCTCCGTTCAACGAAGTGCGCCGCCGCGCACAGATGCCCGAACTGAGCAATGTCACCTTTGACCAAGTGATAGACGAGCGCCGCATGGAGCTGTGCTGTGAGTGGGGCGAGCGTTACAACGACCTCGTGCGCACTGGCAAAGCCGCCAGCGAACTTGTGGGTTGGAGCGCAGAACAATCGCTGTTCCCGCTGCCATTCAACCAAACATCGACAATACCCGACCTTGCAAAAGAACCAAAGGACGAGTAACGAGACACAGATGGCGGGTTCTATAAATTGCCTTTGATGTATTTTTGAATTTTATTGACGGTGAAAAAATAAGTTGGTGTGATTTGCGGCTTATATTTTTGAGATGTTTTGGGCTCTTGAAGAGGGAGCATAGCGGGCTATGCGACCGATGAGAGAGGCAAAAACAGCCAAAAAGATGAGCCGGACAAACATGCGAAGATGTATTCCACAGTTCTCAAATCATACCAAGTTGTTTTTTATCGTCACTTAGCCGAGCAGATTTCATTTGCTTTCTGAAGGAGCATAGCGGGCTATGCGACTGATGAAGAAAGTGAAAGATGTCGGATAAAAACAAAAAGACACAAAGAGCAACCTGCTTAAAATACAAGTTTAACAATGCGTGGAATTTATAGAACACGCCATATAATATAGGTATTGGCTTAATTTGGGAGGGCGAAATCGTCAGGATTCGCCCTCCTCATATAATCAGAACTATGAACTACAGCATTTTAAAAAGGCATGATGTTTACCTAACAACACGATGCCTTGCCCTCACCTTCGCGCTGCTTTTGGCTGCTGTTTCGTCAGGAGCGCAGACAAGCGTTATGACTTTCAACATCCGACTCGATGCCGCAAGCGACGGCAACAATGCATGGAACAACCGCAAGCAGGCCGTGTGCGAGATGTTGCGCTACTACCGTCCCGACCTGTTGGGCATGCAGGAAGTGTGTCCCAACCAGTTGGACGACCTCAAGGCAAGCCTCAGCCAATATGAAGCCTTGGGCGTAGGGCGCGACGACGGAAAGCACAAAGGCGAACACAGTCCGATATTTTTCAACAAGACGCGGTTCACCCTTGTGAAGCACGGCGACTTCTCGCTTAGCGAAACACCCGAAACATTCGGCAAAAAAGGTTGGGATGCATCCTACAACCGTGTATGCACATGGGCAGTGCTGCGCGACCGCCGAAGCGGAAAGAAGATTGCCTTCTTCAACACCCACCTCGACAACAACGGCAGCGTGGCACGTCGCGAAGGTATAAGGCTTGTGCTCAACCGCGCGCAGAAATATGCTCCCGGTATGCCTACGATAATCACTGCCGACTACAACTGTTCGGATGGCGAAGCTCCGTTCTATGTGCTCCGGGAAAACGGCATGGACAATGCGCGCGACATATCGCCCATAGTCTACGGCCCGCCATACTCTTGGCACGACTTCGGAAGATTGCCTGCCGAGGAACGCACATTGCTCGACCATGTATTTGTAAGCCACGACGTGAAGGCCATTGACTACCGCGTGATACAGGACAAGCCCGAGACAGTGTGGCTGTCAGACCATTATCCAATAATCGTTAACATTGACTGCAAATGAAAAAAACTGTTTTACTGATATTCTTACAAGCTCTCATGCTCCCCGCAGCGGCAACATGCGGCAATGTATTGCCCTGCCCCGACAATGCCGAAAGCACGGCTATGCAGAATATGTCGCGCCCCAAGGCATTCAAAACCGACAGTGCCATGCTCGACTACATAGAGCGCGTGCACATGAACTACATGTGGGACGGCGCAGAGCCAAATTCAGGCCTCGCGCCCGAACGCATACATCTCGATGGCATCTACCCCCAAAACGACAAACACATAGTGACTACCGGCGGCAGCGGTTTTGGCATTGCCGGACTGATAGCAGGCATCGACCGAGGATTCATAGGTCGTGCCGACGGAGTGAAGAGACTGCAACGCATTGTGGATTTTCTTGCACACGCCGACCGATATCATGGCGTTTGGCCGCATTGGCTGGACGGTCGCACGGGAAAGACCAAGCCTTTCGGACAGAAAGACGACGGCGGCGACTTGGTGGAGAGCTCGTTTCTCATGGCAAGTCTGCTTTGCGCCCGGCAGTATTTCGCCCACGGCAACAGCGAAGAGCGCAAACTCGCAGCCGACATCGACTCGCTCTGGCATGGTATGGAGTTTGACTGGTATCGACGTAATGGCAGCGACGTGCTCTATTGGCACTGGTCGCCCAACTACGACTGGCAGATGAATTTTCCGCTTGAGGGCTACAACGAGTGCCTCATTGCCTATATTCTCGGAGCATCGTCGCCCACCCACGGCATTCCGGCAACTTGCTACCACAACGGTTGGGCACGTTCAGGAGCAATAAAAAGCAACGCCAAACCCTTTGGCTATGCTCTCGAACTGAAACACAACTATGCAGAACAAACCGGAGGCCCGCTGTTTTGGGCACATTACTCATACATCTGCCTCGACCCGCGCGACCTCGTTGACCGCTATGCCGACTATTGGAACGTGACGCGCAACCACGCTATGAGCAACTACGAATACTGCCGTCGCAACCCGAAAGGCTTTGCCGGATATTCGGCCGAGTGCTGGGGGCTCACCGCAAGCTACTCGCCCGACGGCTATTCAGCCCATGCACCCGGCAACGACCTTGGTGTAATCAGTCCCACGGCAGCTCTTTCGTCGATGCCCTACACCCCCACAGAGTCGATGGCGGCACTGCACCATTTCTGGAACATGGGCAGCAAGATATGGGGAAAATACGGTTTCTACGATGCTTTCTCACCCGCTACCGGATGGACAGTGCCGCGCTATCTCGCAATCGACCAGCTCACCATTGCCCCGATGATAGAAAACAGCCGTTCGGCTCTGCTATGGCGACTGTTTATGAGTTGCCCCGAAGTGCAGCAAGGACTAAAAAAACTGGGATTTCACAAGCGCAACCAAAACGAGGATTAAGTGCCGATGAGGGTATTCAAAATTCAGAAAAAAGTAGGCGCAATATTGTGGAGTTTTGCATACTATGCCCTGAAAGGGCGTCACAATCCCAGCCCAGGGTGAGGATGGAGTGAAGCGACATCCGTAACCCTGGGTAAATGAATGGTTTTTAAGGCTGGCCTGTAAGGTCAGCACAATATATGCGAGCCAGTGTTGACCTTACAGGCCAACCTACTCCGTCATACACGAAACCCAGGGTTACGTCCCTCGCTTCGCTCGGTCCTCACCCTGGGCTACGATTGCAGTGCCCTTTCAGGGCTATAATTACCAAATTCTTTCTGAGAATCAAACAATTGTAAATTTAAACCAATATAAAATTCTACACATTTCTTAATCCGATTTTGAACGCCCTAGGTGAGGGGGCTAAAATATTTCACCTAAGTAACAACAAAAAACATTCAGAAACATGAAAAGACATAAAACCATTGCAGCCGTATCGGCATTAATCATTGGCTGTGCCACAGCCTTGGCGCAACCAAAGACCGATGAAACCGCCATGAACAAATTCATCGACAACCTGATGGCCAAGATGACATTGCAGGAAAAACTGGGGCAACTCAACCTGCCCGTAACAGGAGACATTGTTACGGGAGAGGCAAAAAGCAGCGATGTGGGCAAAAAAATAAAGCGAGGAGAAGTGGGCGGATTGTTCAATCTGAAAGGAGTAAAGAACATACGCGAGGTGCAACGTGTGGCGGTGGAACAGAGCCGACTGCACATTCCGTTGCTTTTTGGCATGGATATTGTTCATGGTTATGAAACGGTGTTCCCCATTCCGTTCGCCCTGTCGTGCTCGTGGGACATGGAAGCAATAAGACGGTCTGCCGAGATTGCGGCGAGGGAAGCCTCTGCCGACGGCCTGAACTGGACATTCTCGCCCATGCTCGACATCTGCGTTGACCCGCGATGGGGTCGCATGGCCGAGGGCAACGGCGAAGACCCGTATCTGGGTGCACAGATAGCGCGTGCCATGGTGAAAGGCTATCAAGGTGACAACCTGTCGCTGCCGACCACCATCATGGCGTGCGTGAAACACTTCGCACTATACGGCGGAGCCGAAGCCGGACGCGACTACAACACCGTTGACATGAGCCGTTGGCGCATGTTCAACCGCTACATGCCCCCATATAAGGCCGCAGTGGAGGCCGGGGCGCAAAGCGTGATGACTTCGTTCAACGTGGTGGAGGGCGTGCCTGCTACCGCCAACCGTTGGTTGCTCACCGATGTATTGCGCAAGATGTGGGGATTCGGCGGTATGGTGGTGACCGATTTCACTGCCATTGCCGAACTCACCGCACACGGCCTTGGCGACCTGAAGCAGGTGTCGGCACTCGCGCTGAATGCCGGAACCGACATGGACATGGTGTCCGACGGTTACATTAGCACCTTGCCACAATCACTTGCCGACGGCAGCGTGAGCATGGAAACCATTGATGCGGCCTGCCGCCGCATCTTGGAAGCCAAATGGCGGCTCGGACTCTTTGCCGACCCCTACCGCTACTGCGACCTCAAGCGTGCAAGCACCGAGGTGTTCACTCCCGCCAATCGCGCCGAAGCAAGACGCATTGCCTCCGAAACATTCGTGTTGCTGAAAAACGAAGGCAGCCTGCTTCCGCTCAAGCGCAAGGGGCGCATAGCCATCGTCGGTCCGCTTGCCGATGCCGCAAACAACATGTCGGGCACATGGAGCGTGGCCGCACGGCTGGCCGACAACAAACCGCTTGTGAAAGCAATGCGCGACGCTGTGGGAACAAAGGCCGAAATATTGTATGCCAAAGGTTCCAACGTGATGCTCGATGCACAACGCGAAGCCGATGCGACAATGTTCGGCCGTGAAATCCGCGATGCGCGCCCTGCCCAGCAGATGATTGACGAAGCAGTGGCAACGGCACTTCAGGCCGATGTCGTGGTGGCCGCCGTGGGCGAAGCATCGGAGATGAGCGGCGAGTGCAGCAGTCGTTCGTCGCTCTGCATGCCCGACGCACAACGTGACATGCTTGAAGCACTGAAAGCCACAGGCAAGCCCATCGTGTTGGTGTATTTCTCAGGTCGCCCAACGATAATGACTTGGGAGAAAGAGAATTTCCCGGCAATACTGAATGTGTGGTTTGGCGGATGCGAGGCAGCAGATGCCATTTGCGATGTGATCTTCGGCGACAAATCGCCGAGCGGAAAGCTCACCGCCACGATGCCAAAGAGCGTAGGTCAAATTCCGTTGTTCTACAATCATCTGAACACGGGACGCCCGCTCGAAAGCGGCAAATGGTTTACCAAGTTCCGCAGCAACTATCTTGACATTGACAACGAACCGCTCTTCCCGTTTGGTTTCGGTCTTTCCTACACCACCTTCGCTTACGGAAAGCCCTCGCTTTCTGCCCCGGTGATGCAGCAAGGCGACACGCTCACCATCACGGTGGAGGTGACAAACACCGGCAACTACGATGCCGACGAAGTGGTGCAGATGTATGTGCGCGACCTTGTGGGAAGCGTGTCGCGCCCGGTGAAAGAACTGAAAGGATTCAAGCGTGTGGCACTTCGCAAGGGCGAGACACGGCAGGTTGACTTTGCACTAAGCATCGACGACCTGAAATTCTACAACCAACAACTTGAATATCGTGCCGAACCGGGCGATTTTGAGGTAATGGTGGGGCCGGACAGCCAAAACGTGCAGACGCTGAAATTTACACTGAAATAATAGTTCCTCAATGGCGCACCTCAATGGCGACGTGGAGGATAACAGAAAATAAAAAGGAATATGAAGAAAAAGTTTTTAACGCTCGCGCTCGCCTTCTTGACATTTGGCATGGCAAATGCAAAACACCCGGTGCGCATTCTGGCCGTAGGCAACAGTTTTTCGGAGGATGCAATAGAACAAAACCTGCATGAGATAGGCGAAGCAGCAGGCGTGACAATGGTGGTGGGCAATCTCTACATTCCGGGATGCTCAATGCAACGGCATGTGGAATGCTCGCAGACGGGGGATTTGGCTTATCGCTACCGCAAGACAAAAGCCGACGGAACGCTGACCGAAGCTGCACATTGCCGACTTGACAGTGCGCTGACCGATGAGCAGTGGGACTATATAAGCATACAGCAGGCAAGCCATTTCTCAGGCGACTATTCCACTTATCAGCCTTATATGGATCAGCTTGTGAAATATATTCGTGCCCATGTCAAGGGCAAGCCACGAATAGTTTTCCACCAGACATGGGCTTATGCCTCCGACGCCAAGCACGACGGATTCCGCCGCTACGGCAACAGTCAGCAACAAATGTATGAAGCAATAGTGGCATGCACCCGGCGAGTGATTGCCGATTTACACCCCGACATACTTGTTCCGGCTGGCACTGCAATACAAAACGCGCGCACCTCGTCGCTCGGCGACAACCTCAACCGCGACGGTTATCACCTGAACCTCATCTACGGACGCTACACTGCTGCCTGCACTTGGTTTGAAGCGATAACGAAAAAGAGCGTCATAGGCAACACATTCACCCCGCACGGCATCACGCCTTTGCAGAAACGCATAGCACAGAAAGCTGCCCATGCCGCCGTAAAGCATCCGTTTGAGGTGACACCAATTAAGGAATGACGTTTCACAACCTGCAACCAACATGAAAAGAGGGTGTGTATTGGCTCAATCTTAAAAGATATGAACCTTTACACACCCTCTTTTCTTTTTTATTCACAATCAGGATTATCCGATATATCCCTCTTGGTCGTAACCACGACGATAATAGTTTATGAGATGGATGAGATCTTGCACCGGAGGAATATCGGATGACAGATTGTGGAATCTGGGATATTGTGCGCGATACCTTTCGGACGACCCTTTTCTCAAGCGTTCTTCTATGTCTGTGGGAATGAAGAAAGATGCCCTTTCACCCAAGAACTGTCGGAACTCGGTGAGAAAGATGCTGATGCCAGCAAGGTCGAAATCGCCGAAATGGATGTAGCGGTTGGGGATGGTTTGCAGCCACAATCGCAAATCGGCAGACTGTGGATAGCGTGATACAAACAACAATCTTTCTTCTTGCAACAAGGATATGAACAAAGATCTTTGTCGGCGAATGAGCCGGAAATTCTCCATGTTCTCGATACCAACTACCACTACATCCTCGGGGATAGAAAACCGCTGCCAATCGGAAATAAAAAGGAAGCTCCCCTCATTTGGGCAGACATCCAACTCGTGTCCGTTTAATAAGCATGGTATCGGTTCGTAGGCATTGACAGGAAAGCCGGGGCAAGAGCGGACAGCCACAAGTTTTGAGTTGCCCGTCTCTGCCGCCTGCTCGGAGCGAGAGGCATCTGTTGCATCAAGCAGCACCCTTTTCATCCGTTCCAATCCGCCCAACCGCTCGTCAATATTTCCCAACGCCTGCTCCAGTTTCTCCGGGTCGGCGGCAATGAGCGTCCGTCTGCTTCCTTGCGAGCGGCTAATCAGTATGCCGTCGCGCAGCAGTTCTTCTACCCATTCACCACGCAGTGAACTTGCCGGAAGCGGCGCGCCCGAACGCAGGCGAAGGAGTTTGTCTATGAGCGTAAGCGTTATTTTCATGGAAATATCCTACATTATTTTCAGTTGTTGATAAGCTTGCTAAAAGCTTCAGCTTTGTCTTGTTCTCCTTTATCAATGAGTTTTTTGACGTGCATCCAGCCCCAGCAGACGAGTCGTCCATTTGTCTACTTTTAGGATGAAATAGCCCACGGCAATGCTTGCCCCCATTGTAGCCACGAGCATCAGCAGAGGATAATGCAAGCCGTAGACATACTCCTTGAAAAGGTAATAGCAAAACCATGTGTGGATAAGCCACACCACGGTGCTGTATCTGCCGAAGAGACGCAACACTTTCTTTATGCATTCAAACCACTTGATGCGGACAAAGCATACAATCATGGCGAACTGGCAGAACGGTCCAAGCGGTGCCCAGTGGATGAGACAACCGACGAGGAATATCAACACAAACAGCAGCACCCATGCGGGCTGCGACTTGGGCATCAGGCGTGCCAGCCATTGCGGACACTTGCGGTCGGCATACTTGCAAGAAACCGATCCCATGAGAAACGGAAGCAAGCAATCGAAATAGAGTGCCACATGATAGATGGTGTAATGGTAGGCGAAGAACGACGTGTAGCACCTGCTAATCAGAAAGATACTGATGAAGTAGAGCACATACGCACCAACCAACATTTTACCCCCCCATCCGGTCGAGCAGCGAAAACACATGGCGGCTCGTCAACACCAAAAGGATATAGGGGAACATAAACCATACCTCGTTCATCCACCTTGTGCGGAAGGCGGTGATGCTCTGTAGACTTTTTAGCCAATCGCCAGGATAATACTCGGAGCGCAGCCAGCAGGCAAGAGGCAGAAACACCACCAACGTGAGCCAATAGAGTTTATAGAGTTTGAATATTCTTGTCCACGGACGGTTGGGCACGTTATTGCTGTGGGTGAAGTAGAGGCCGTAGCCGCTGATAAAAAGATAAATGCCCACGGGGTTGCATCCACGTGCCAACCACGTTGCCAGAGGCAATCCCTGCACCGAGCACAAACTGAACGCCCCTTCCAAATTGTCTGCCCCCAAAAAAAGGTGGTAATAAACCATGAACAGCAGGGCGAGACCTTTCAGCAGCAAAGAGTTTTCTTTGGATATATAGGTGAGTGTCATATCAGAATGAAATTATCAATTGTAAAATTAATTTTAAACAGTTACTTCGTTGGTTCAATTAAGAATCTATTATTTCCCCACTTTCGCCACTAGCGGATGCACGACGGTCTGCGACTTGCCGTCCTTGCTCAACAGATAGGTGTAGCGGTAGTCGGAGACATTATAGGTGGTGGGCGAGGAGTTGATGAGTAGAATATTGCGGGCATTGGCGAAGTCGAGGATGCCCTTCACGTTCTGCGGATGCAACTTGCCTATCTCGTCCATCATGCAGTGGATGCGGAAGTCGCCGAAGCGGCGGCTCACCTTCTCCTTGAACACGTTGATGAGCATGATGTTTATCATCGCCTTTACCAAGGTGTCCGTTCCCTCGCTACCCACATGGGAGAGCTTGTCGGCCCATCCCGTGTCGTTGTCGTTCTCCACGATGCGAAACTGCAACTGGAAGAGGTCGGAAAGCGTTAGATACTGACGCTGCGGATTGTCGAGGAGCGACTTCATAAAGTCGAGCAGATAGCCCACGGCCTTCTGGTTCACTTCGTCACGATTGACCGTAGAGAAGAGGTTGAGCTCGCCCATGGCATACTGGTTATCGTCGTTGAATTCCTTGATGCGTTTCATCAGCTGCACCATCTTGTCGGCAGCGGGAACGTGCTGCAGGGCGATGAGTTTTATCACTCCAGCGAAGTTGCGCTCACGGAAGTCATTGTTGATGTCGTGGATAATCTTGTCAACGTCCGACTCATGACGGGTCAGCTCGCCCATTTCCTTTGACACACGAGCCAAGATTTCCACATACCGCTCGCTAGTGCGGCGGCGGAATTCCTCTATCTTGTTGTTGACGAGAAAGTCGTCGAGATTGCTGGCGAAGTCGAGGTAATCCTCGTCGAGGGTCAGTTCCATGCGGAAGTTGAAGGTGTTCTTGACAGAGAAGTTGGCCTTGAACACATTGACACTGCCCTTGAACTGGCTGTGGCGCGACTGGCGCGATACGATGATGCTGGTCAGCTCGTCCACCGCCAGTCCTGGCGTGCGAAGCGTTTGGATCTCCGAAGCCTCAGCAAAGAAAGAAGGGCAAAGGTTCTCGTCGTGCGTGAAGCGGTCTGCCTTCTGCAATTCTCCGTCGATGCGTTCCTTCTCCTGTCGGCGTTCAGCAAGATCCTTGCCGATGGCGGCAAGCTGATCTTGGTGTTTCTGTCGGCGCAGATCGTACTTCCCGTTCAACTGCTCGAGCTTATCCGTCAATAGTTTCTTCTGCCCCTTGAGTTCATCCTCGTGGTCAAAGAGTTCTTCCTTGTCGTGCTGGTAGTCATAGACTAACCGACGGTGGTCGTCGATGAATTTCAGTTCAGCCTCAGTGGCTTGTATAGATTGCTTACACTCCTCCACAAGTCGGGTGTCTGCCCCACGACCATGCAGCTCGTCCAACTCCTGTTTGGCAAGCTGTGCCAACTCAGCCTCAGTCTTCTGTTCCTGCAGTTTGATTTCGTCACGAACCTCGGCCACCTGTTGTTCATACAGTTTCACGGCCTCGTCCCTCGCCTTTTGATGTCGCTTATTCTCTGTGGTCAACTGCTTCTGCTTGTCGGCATTCACCTTCTTGAGAGCTTCCTCAGCAAGGGTACGGCGATGGGCAACCTCTTGCTGGCGCGTATTCAACTCCACCCTTCTTGCCTCCACCTCTTGCTTTGCCTTGGCCACATAGTCTTCTATCTTTACGAGAATGGTTTTCCGCTTTTGGGGAATCATCTGTAGCTCTATCTCGTAGTTGGATTTCTGTGAGCGCAACTCCTTCATTTTGATTGCGAACGGACGTTTCAGTTCTGCAATTTGCTTCTCATGTTGCTCCACAAGCGCGACGTATTCTTTCTTTAGTAGCTGAAGCTGACTTTCAAACTGGGCTTTCTCTTCCTTCAGTTGGGCCGGTTTGCGCACGGAGATGGGCAGGTCGATGAGGTCGAGCTTCACTCCAAAGAGTGATGCGCCGTCGGTCTTTTGGGGGTGCAGCCCCGTCTGATAGAGTATATTCTCCTCATTAATCACCTTACCTATGTTCTGCTCCCAATCGCGTTTGTTATCCTCCAGCCATTCGTAGAGTGACCCTTTGGTGCGAGAAAGTAGTGCCTCCACCTCTGCCAATTTCGAAGAGACCACCTCCTTCTCATGCTGCTTGGCTTCTTGCTGTGCCTTGTAGTCGGCAATCAGCTGCGCCTCCTGCTTGTCGTATTCTGCCTGCAGACGGTTTATGTCCGCCATGGATGTGGCTACAAGTCCGTCAAGTTCCTTCTCGCGCAACGCCAAGGCTTCCAGACTCTTGCTCAGATTTTTCTGCTCCTCTTGGTAGGGATGCCAGTATTTCAGTTTCAGCAACTCCTTATCAACAACCGTCAGTTCATCCTTCAACTGCTCCACGGCATTGGCGGCAAGGGCGGTTTTGTCTGTAAACGACGCTTCCACCTCATCACGCCGCCTGGTATATTCTGCAAGAATACGTTCCACGGTCTGCTGCTTCTCCTGCCCCAACAGGAAGATGCGGCTGTTCTGCGACTGGCGGAAAGTCTCCAACTGATTCTTCACGTTCTGGCGAAGCATGTTGTATTTGGCAGTCACGTCGTTGAAACGCGAGGTGAGTTCGGCAAGCCGCGCCTTGTCACCCTCTAGTTGTTCCCTCAACATTTGCTCCTTGTCAAATCGCTTCAGCACCAGTTCAATCTGTTGAGCGGCATAGTATTCCCGGCGTTCCTTCAAGCGTTTAAGGCGGTGGTTCACCACACCCTGCTCTTGGTTGAGGGCCGACTTCTCTGTGTCGTATTTCTGTTGCAGTTCATCAAGCAACCGTTTCTGCCGACTCTGTTCTTCATGCAACTCTCCCATTTTCTTTTCTATCAGCGGTAGCCGTTCCTGACAAGAACGCATGGCATATTTCAGTTCACCGCACAAATCCTTGATTTGTTGCTTCATATAGAGCAGTTCACGGTAAGCTTTCACCACGGTCTCCGCCTGTTTGCGCACGATTGACTCACCCTTCTGGTTGAGCTTGTACCAGCAGGAGATGTCCTTGTATTCCTGTTCGAAGTCTGACACCTGACGACGGAAATAGCCGAGGTCGATGTTTGCCTCCTCCTCGCTCATCGAACGGATGATTATGTCCTTGATGAAGTTGGCGTCAAGTCGGGAGTTGAGAAACACGTTCTGTATGCTTCGCGGAATATTCTGGTAGCGGTTGGTCTCCATCAGTTGGAAACGTGCAAACTCCTTGCCCACAGCCTGCTTGTTGCCGTAGAGGATGTCGCGGTACTGCTCGTAGCGGTCGATGATCTTGCTCATGTAAGCACCGCCCAGCCGCTCGCGTATCACCTTGCTCTCTGCCGTCACCTCGCCATTGCCGTCCACCAGCCACTCCTTATTATATTCTGCATCGATAAAGCGGTAGCACGCCCTGCCGCTGCTGCGGAAGGTAAGGATGCAGAACGGACCGTGCTCATGCTCCACCTCGTAGACGATGTACGAGTTGGCATGAGGCAGATAAAACTCGTCGAAGCTTTTCATCTCCTTAGGGATGCCGAGACGCAGTTTGTCGGCATTGTAGAAGAAGAGGATAGCCCTGAGCAGCGTACTCTTGCCCACCCCCTGTGTGCCGATGAAATGCACGTTGCCGTCCAGACGCACCTCGGCATAGCGGATGTGCGCACTATTCACAAATACTATCTTGCGTAATGCTCTCATTCCTGTTCTATTTCTATAATGGTGAGACAATCGATGAGTTCCTCTATGTAGTGGAAGGCGGCAGTCACCTTGTATGTGCCGTCCAGCTCGTTCTCCAGTTCGACGAATCCCTGTCGGTCGAGATCGGCGATGAGCTTGTCCATCTTCTCGTCGTTGGTCTTGACATCTGTATAGAGCCGGGCGGCCTTCTCCTTCAGTTCTATGTCGCTCGAGAACTTTTCTAGGATGTTCGACTTGCGGAAGGTGAAACCGGAGCCGAAGGCATTGTTGAACGTCTTAAGGAAGTCGAGCCTATCAATCCATGTGGCGAGTCGCTGCACCTTGTCGGCAAGTTCCACCTTGTTCTCCGTACGGGAGAAGTAATAGTATCCGTTTCCGCCCTCCAGGAGGAAACCGATGCCTTCGTAGTACTCACGGTACTGCTGGTAGTCGTCCTCGATGGCATCGTAGAGGTGCGACCGCTGCTCTGAGATGGAGTTCTGCGATATGAACCATCCCCTGCTCAGTATGTCGAATATTTCTTTTGTATAGCGCATAAGTGTCAGGCTGTCTTGGGGTAAATCAATAGATATTCTATGTCTTGGTGGCGGCGGTGCTCGTCGCTGATGCTCAGTTCGTCGAGATACTGCGCCGCTATCTGGCAGAAGAGCACCAACTTCTCCTCGTCGGTCATGGATTTGCGATAGCCCGAGTAGTTCATCACAAAATGGAAGAGATTGTCGCCCGAAGCCATGAAGGCTGTCTTCACCTCGCCCACATCAACCTGCTGCAACACTTGCTGCTGTTCCTTCAACTCTTCCTCCGTAAGCGGTTCGGCGAGGTTGCCCTTACGCAGTCGGTCGTTGCCCTTGCCACTGGCTACGTCTTGCAAAATCTTGAGACCGACGTCGGAGGTACGCAGCATCGTTAGCGACACTTTCAGCGGATACCTCGGGCGCGGTTCCATCCACACGGGGTTTCTCGTTGCCATCTTTGCCTTCACGTCGGTGTTGGTCTCCAAGAGCATCTGGTCGCGCAGATATTTAAGTTTCTGCACCTTCTCGAAGAGTCGATTCTGATACTCGATGAGGTTGAGGTAGTTTATGATCTGGCGGTCCAGTTCCAATAGGTTGTGGTACACCTCCCGCAGTTGCAGCTTCACGTCGGTCACCGTCTCCTTCAGCTGCACATCCATCGCCACCATGAAGAATGTTGACTGCTTCTCGTCTATCACCCTTTCACACTCGTTGATAAGGGCTGCGATGTCCTTGCGCTTCTCGTCGAGATGCACCAGTTTCTTTTTCTTGATGGCGAAGGTAGGCTCGTTCTTGTAGGTGTTGTCGATGTTACGCTTCAGGTCTATCACGTTGCGCAGCGTGGTGAGGGCGATGTTGCGGAGAATGCGCCTCACATCCTTCAGGTAACCGTACTTGCGCGAGGGACTGTTCTCGCTTTGGTAGTAGTCGATGGCTGCGTTGAGGTTGCCGATGCTCTCCTTCACGCTCGCCACGTTGATTTCCTCATTCACCTCCAGCACGTCCTCGAAGAACTTCAGGTAGGTGTCCTCAAGTTCGACGAAGTCGCCGTTGTCCCGGATTACTCCGAAGCGTCGCAGAAATTCCAGGCTCTCGTCCTTCCTAGAGGCCAGCTCGCGCGCCACGTCATAGCGGAACGAGAGCCGCTTGCGGTCCTGAAACAGTCCGCTGAGCAGTTTCCGCTCTCTGTCAAGTGCGCGTATCAGTTCGTCGAGTGTATGAAAATGGGATATTGTATCCAAACAGTATAGAATTATTTTTTTGCCAAGTTGTTTCCTACGTCGTGAATTCAACAAGCAAGTGCAAATTTATGAAATTTTTCTAGAAAGCCATCTCGTGGTGCACAGAAATTTAGTGACGGTAAAAAATAAGATGAATGCTAATTTTTCCGCCTTTAATTATGCTGACAGGAAAATTATATATATATTTGTAGAATATTTAACACTTTGTTATTAAACAGTACAATGAAACTTACATCGTTCAAGATTTTCTTACAGCTACTTACAGGCGTGTTCTTTTTCCACTGCACAGCCAGTGCAGCCACACATTATGTACCGCAAAAGCGCGAGTTCAGAGGCGCATGGATTCAGTGCGTCAACGGGCAGTTTCAAGGAATGTCCACCGCCAAAATGCAACAGACATTGACAAGCCAGCTCGACGAATTGGCAAGAGATGGCGTCAATGCAATATTCTTTCAGGTGCGCGCCGAGTGCGATGCCCTTTACAAAAGCGACATTGAACCTTGGAGCCGATTTCTCACCGGGGTTCAAGGCAAAGCACCATCGCCTTATTGGGACCCGCTTGAATGGATGATTGCACAATGCCACAAGCGCGGCATGGAGCTGCACGCATGGCTCAACCCCTACCGCGCCAAGACCAAGGGCACACAAAATCTTGCCGCCAACCATGTAGCAATAAAGCATCCCGAACTTGTGTTTCCCTACGACGGACTGTTCATTCTCAACCCCGGCAAGCCCGAAAACCGTGAATACATCTGCCGGGTGGTAAACGACATTGTGTCGCGTTACGACATCGACGGCATACATATGGACGACTATTTCTACCCCTACCCCGTGGCAGGATGCGCAATACCCGACGAAAAGGTCTTCGCGCAATACAACAACGGGATAGCCGACATAGCCGACTGGCGGCGCGACAACGTGAACGTTTTCATAAAACAGGTGGGCGAAAGCATACACAAAACAAAACCATGGGTGAAGTTCGGCGTGTCACCTTTCGGCATCTACCGCAACCGCCGGGCAGGTGTGGCAAACGGAAGCAACACCGCCGGCACGCAGAATTACGACGACCTCTATGCCGATGTGCTCCTGTGGGTGAACAACGGTTGGGTGGATTATTGCGTACCGCAGATTTACTGGCAGATAGGACACAAGACTGCCGACTACAAAACTCTTATAAAATGGTGGGCACAGAACGCGTCGGCACGTCCGTTGTATATAGGCGAAGACGTGGAACGCACGGTAAAATATGCCGACATCGACAATCCCAACACCAACCAGCAGGCTGCAAAATTTGCCTTGCACAGCCAGTTGCCTGGCGTTAACGGCACCGTATTGTGGTATGCCAAAGCCGTTGCCGACGATTTGGGAAAATACGGTACGATGCTACGCAAGGCATATTGGAAATATCCTGCATTGCAGCCGCGCATGCCGTTCATCGACGATAAAGCTCCGGCGAAACCGCGCAAGGTGAAGCCGGTGTGGACACCAGACGGCTATATATTGTTTTGGACAGCCCCGAAAGGTAAGAAATGGAATGATGTAGCGACTAAATATGTCGTTTACAGATTTGCCAACGGTGAACCAATCGACACAGAAGACCCTTCACACATTGTGGCCATCACTTCTGACACAATGTTCAAGCTCCCTTATGTCGATGGCTCCACACGCTATACATATATTGTTACGGCACTCGACCGCATGAGCAACGAGAGCAAGGCGGTGAAGAAAAAGGTGAAACTGTAATATGAAGTGACGACGAAAAAGAGTTCCATTGGGTGGAAAAACGAAGCAAAAAAGGGAAACAAACCTTAAAAGTTTCGATTTCAGTAAAAGATATATCCACTATTTTCCGTAACTTTGCGTATAGAAACAATAACAGTACAACATATTATACAGCTGATAATATTATGGTAAAAATCACTAAAGAGAATGCCCTTGAATATCATCATCATGGGCGTCCGGGAAAGATTGAAGTAAAACCCACAAAACCGTACCATACCCAAACCGACCTCAGTTTGGCCTATTCGCCCGGTGTCGCCTATCCTTGCCTTGAAATACAGGCCAACCCCGACGACGTTTACAAATACACCGACAAGGGCAATCTTGTTGCGGTGATATCCAACGGAACAGCAGTTCTCGGTCTCGGCGACATAGGCGCCATGAGCGGAAAGCCCGTAATGGAAGGCAAGGGCCTGCTTTTCAAGATTTACGGCGGCATCGACGTGTTCGACATCGAAGTGGCCGAGAAAGACCCTGAGAAATTCTGCGAGGCCGTTGAAAAGATTGCCCCCACATTCGGCGGCATCAACCTTGAAGACATTAAAGCCCCCGAATGTTTCTATATTGAGGAACGCCTTAAACGCACTCTTGACATTCCCGTCATGCACGACGACCAGCACGGAACGGCCATCATATCGGCTGCCGGACTGAAGAATGCCCTTGAAGTGGCAGGCAAAGACATTGCCAAGGTGAAAATTGTAGTCAACGGTGCGGGAGCAGCCGCTATCAGTTGCACGAAACTTTATGTGGCACTGGGCGCAAAGACCGAGAACATTGTCATGCTCGACTCAAAGGGCGTAATAACAAGCGACCGCGAGAACCTCACACCGCAGAAAAAGATGTTCGCTACCGATCGCCGCGATGTCCACACCTTGGCCGAGGCCATAAAGGATGCCGACGTGTTTGTGGGACTTTCAAAAGGCAACGTGCTCACACAAGACATGATACGCTCCATGGCCGAAACACCTATCGTGTTTGCCCTCGCCAACCCCGTGCCCGAAATAAGCTATGAGGATGCCATGGCAAGCCGTCCCGATGTGCTCATGTCTACCGGAAGAAGCGACTATCCTAACCAGATAAACAACGTCATCGGTTTCCCCTACATCTTCCGTGGAGCACTCGACGTGCATGCCAAGGCAATCAACGAGGAGATGAAGCTTGCAGCCGTTAAGGCCATTGCCGACCTCGCAAAACAGCCTGTGCCCGATGTTGTCAACAATGTCTACCATGTAAACGATCTTACATTCGGCCCCAAATATTTCATTCCGAAGCCTGTCGATCCGCGTCTTATCACCGAGGTGAGTGCTGCTGTTGCCAAAGCCGCAATAGAAAGCGGCGTGGCACGCCACACCATTACCGACTGGGATGCCTACAAGAAAGGCCTCATGGAACTGCTCGGACAGGAAACCAAGCTCACACGCAAGCTGCACGACACGGCAAGACGTCACCCGCAACGCGTGGTTTATGCCGAAGGCGGACACCCCACAATGATGAAAGCTGCTGTGCAGGCAAAGACTGAAGGAATATGCAACCCGATACTTTTGGGCAACCCCGACCGACTGAAACGACTGGCACAACGCCTCAAACTCAATCTTGAAGGCATCGACATCATCGACATGAGAGCCGACCAGGAGCAGGGACGACGCGCCACCTACGCCAAGCACCTTGCCAAGAAGCGCGCCCGCCAAGGCTACACCTTCGAAGAAGCCTACGACAAGATGTACGAACGCAACTATTTCGGAATGATGATGGTTGAAACTGGCGAAGCCGACGCGTTCATCACTGGCCTCTACACAAAATACTCAAACACCATAAAGGTGGCCAAGGAGGTAATCGGAATACGCCCCGAATACAAGACATTCGCAACGATGCACATCCTCAACACGCAGAAAGGCGTGTTCTATATTGCCGACACTCTGATAAACAGGCATCCCGACGAAAACGTGCTCGTTGACATTGCCAAGCTCTCGGCAAGCACTGTTAGGTTCTTCAATGACGAGCCGCACATTGCAATGATAAGCTATTCAAACTTCGGTACCGACGAGATAGGAAGCCCCGTCAAGGTGCACAACGCTGTTGAGGAGATACAGAAAGAAATGCCCGACCTCGCAATCGACGGCGAAATGCAGGTGAATTTCGCCCTCAATAAGGAATTGCGCGACGACAAATATCCTTTCACTCGTCTGAAAGGACTTGACGTAAACACTCTGGTATTCCCCAACATGAGCAGTGCCAACGGCAGCTACAAACTGCTTCAGGCTCTCGACCCCGATGCCGAAATCATTGGCCCGATACAGATGGGACTTAACAAGCCCATACACTTCACCGATTTCGAATGCTCGGTGCGCGACATCGTTAACATCACGGCAGTGGCTGTAATCGATGCTTATGTAGACAAAATCAAGAAGAGCAAATAATTTCCTGACAGAAACGAGGGCAGAACGACGCTTTCAGGTGCAAAAACACCAAAGCCGGCGTTCTGCCCTTTTTCAGAAGCTAATGCCAAATAACCACCTTACATGATAAACTTTCCTTGTGCAAAAATAAACCTTGGCCTTAATGTTGTGAGAAAACGTGCCGATGGCTACCACAACATTGAAACCGTATTCTACCCTATCCCTCTGCATGACGCGTTGGAAATAAAGCTCATGGACGACCGTTTCCCGTCGGAATACCCGTGCGACCTGAAAATCACTGGCAACGGCATCGACGGCAACGAGCAGGACAATCTTGTGGTGAAAGCCTACCGCCTGTTGGCAAAAGATTTCGACATACCGCGCATACACACACACCTCTACAAACACATACCCTCGCAGGCCGGTCTTGGAGGCGGTTCGAGCGATGCGGCATACATGATAAGACTTCTCGACAGCAGGTTCAGACTGAATCTCGGAAATGCAGAAATGGAGCACTATGCCTCGCTCTTGGGAGCCGACTGCGCGTTTTTCGTTTCGTCGGAACCGGCATTTGCCACATCAAAAGGTGAGGTGTTGTCGCCTGTAAAAATCGCGGAAAACAATCTTCAAGGCTATCATCTGCTCGTGGTGAAACCCGACATCATGGTTTCAACCAAGGAGGCATATTCGGCTATACAGGCAAAAGCACCCGCCGAATGTTGCCGCGACATCGTGGGAATGCCCATAAAATATTGGCGCGACCGTCTGTCAAACGATTTCGAAATCAGCGTTTTCGAGAAGCATCCCGTATTGTCGGAGATGAAAGACTCGCTTTACGACCTTGGAGCCGACTATGCACAAATGAGTGGAAGCGGAAGCGCACTGTTCGGACTGTTCAAGAATGCACCCGACGAGGCACGCGCCGCCGACACATTCAAAGGTTGTGCCACCTACTGCATGCAATTGTAACACCGGGGCGGGTGTCGCTTCAATATTCAAAACTCTGTTGAGTCCAACTGTCATCGACAGTGACGTTGAAGCCACGCCCGCCGTCGGGATTCTCGCCAAAGAATGTGCCTGTATATTCAGTAATCTGGTTCACCGCAACGGGCACATCCTCAAAAGTCTTGCTATACATCACCGTAGTACCGTCGGACGACAATGCCGACACATCCATTTTCAATGCCTTCCCGTCGGAATGTGGGAATGTGTACACCTCATAGCTGCTGCTTCCCTCGTAAGCATCAGCAGACACGTCACGATATTCGGTCTGCTTTGAATTGACGCACCCATAGCCAGTGACGGCATCAAAGGTGCTGCTGCCGCCTGTGTAATAGAATTTCATGCGTTTCACGCCCTGCGGCGTGGCATCGTTCATTGTGAGCCTGAACATTGCAACCGCATGCTTCAAGGTTATGTCATAATCCTGTGTGTCGTCAATGTCAACATTTCCACAATAATAGAATGTCTCGGTAACTTTGTTGTCGGGAAACTTTATTGCCTCCGGCGAACTGAAAGTGGGGTTTCCCGTACCGTTGTGTGCAATCACCACAAGAGTGTATGTGCCCTTGTCCAAACTAATCGAAGCCTTGCCGAAATCCTTGTCAGACGATTTCTGATTCACAGCCTTCACCTTGTCGTCGCCGTTGAATATCACAAAACTCACTCTTCCGCACACATCGCCCAAAGGTTTTATGCTTCGGCTGCCGCTTTCCTCACCCTCAAACATGAAATTCTCAAGTTGCGAGGCATTTATGCTCAACACGCATTTACCGTCACCGCCTACATCTCCACCGCTTTCTCCATCGGCTTCAACCATGGGTTTCTCACAGGCAACGAAAGCAAAAGCCAACATTAATGCCGACAAAAACGGCAAGGCGTAAAAGCTGCACACAGATTTTTTCATAAGCATGATGATGAGTCGTTGAGTTTGATATATTTTAAGTCAAATGCCCCTTTTTGACAGTGAGGCACATCTGTACGCCCACAAAAGTAATCAAATAAAACCGAAGGCACACATAATACATGCAAAAAAATTTTGAACAATGGGATTTACACAAAAGATGAAGTCCATTTCTACATTGATGGGACTATCTATAAATACAACAGCCAAGGAATAATCCTTGGCTGAGGAGACCCAGCTTCGCGGGCTGGTTGCAGTGGTCTTATCTCCCACGCCGCAAAGATACAAACATTAATCAAATACAACAAATAATATAACTATGAAATTAAGACAAGCATAAAAAATCCTCAAACGAGTTAGCATCGAAGGCCATAACAACAAATGGTATGGCACACCACTTTCCAAAAGATGGCGCAAGTTGATCGCCGCCTCAAAGTCATTTCAGCTAGCCCAAACCCACATAAATGCAGAAGCGGGACAATGGCTTTGCCACTCCCGCTTCTGCATTATTTTCAGTTTATTAAAACTCTTCTGCTCACTCCAATATCTTTGTCATGTTGAATTCGGTAATGCGTCCGTCAGGATTCACCTTTGCCGCAATGCGGTATTTCGACACCGATGTAGAGTTGTCGGTGTGGGCTACCTCCTGCGTGGCCGAGAACGAAACGGTGTATTCATACTGCTCGTCGCCGATTTCCTTCTTGCTTATGGCATAATTTCCTGCCGACTGCCACGACATCGATGCCACGTCGCTCTTGTAAATCTTGTTCATGAATGTTATCACGTCGCCACGCGTTGCATCGCTCTTGCCGAGGAATGATGTCATCAGCGGACTTACAGTGCTTGTGAGTGCATCGGCATCCCTGCCGTTGAGACTTTGGAAGAACGTGGAGAACACGCTGCTCACCATGAGTTTCTCCTCCGGCTGCAATGTCTTTGCATTCAGCCCCTTTATCATGCTGTTGGCCTCATCTACATAATCGCCATCGGGATGCACCTCAAGATAATTCTCCATAGCCTCAACGGTGTTGGCAGCATTGGCCGAGCTCCAGTCAATAGAGTCGATTTTGTGCATTGCAATATTCTTGAACGGAGAGTTTGGATGCATTGACAGATACTGTTCCAAGGCCGATTTCGACCCGCTCACAAGTGCATTTGTCCAGTCCTGGTCTATTTGCTTGAGCATGCCGAGATGCGCCTCAATCGAATCGCGGTGCTCTTCGGGAGCGTCGCCATACTTATCGAGATAGCTCTGCAGCACTTGCGGGTCGTTGCTTGTCATGGCATATTCATAGGCTGCCTTCTCTTTCGATTGCGACGACACACGGTTCATCCACCAGCATATTGCCGAAATCACAACCACCACGACTAGCGTTACAATCAATATCAGCTTGTTGTTGCGCTTGCCGGGTGTTTTCGGTGCATCGCTGGCATTCTCATCATGCACGGAGCCACCATTGCCGTTGTTTCCGGCATTTGTTGTGCCAACCACAATTTCCGCTCCTTGCCCGGCTGATGCCACATTGCGTGCCGCCGTAGTGCAACCACAGTTGCCATTACCGGTAGGCGTTGTCGTGTTGCCGCCAGCATTGGGTTCATGGCACGACGGGCACTCGGCCAAATTTGAAAAATACACATTGCCACACTTGTGGCACGTCAACACCCTTCCAGCAATTGCTACGCCACAAGAAGGGCAAAATGGAGCTTTGTCACTTATCTGATGACCACACTCCGGGCATCTTATTATAGCCATATTTTAATGATGTTTAAATCTTATCTCGCGCAAACCATGCCGCCCCATAAAGCGGCTCTTGTCCACATATCCGTTAATGCCATCGATGTGACCCTTACCGGTGTATTGCCATATCATAAAGTCGCGTCCGTCTTCAAGTTCTGGCTCACGACTCGAATATTGAGCAATCATAAGTTTGTAGCCGTCAAGTTTTCCCGAAAGATAACGGTTGTAGAAATTGGTGCCAGTATAAAGAAGAGGCTTCTGGTGATAGGCTTCCTCAACCAACGCCAAGAACTTGAACAGCGAGTCGCAGAACTCCTCGGTTGACAATCCGCTTTTCGTCTCGATGTCAATCATCGGTATCAAATCCTGCTGCCGCGGCAGACATTGTTTCTTGAAATTCTCAAGTTGCCGTGTAAGGTCGGTCTTGGGACGGAAAAAATGATATGAACCCACCTTCAATCCATACTTGTGTGCAAGCTCTATGTTCTGCTCATACTTATCGTCAATGCGGTCGCCGCCCTCGGTGGCTTTCAAATACACATAAGCCATCTTGGTGTTTTCGCCTACGGTTTCCCAAAACACTTCGCCCTGATAGTGGCTAAGATCGATGCCGTGAATGTGCGAGCAAGTGTCTTCGCATTGAGTGTAAATATTTTGGGAATATAGTTGGTCGTATCCTAAAAATGCCAGTAAGGCAATTAGATATAGTCTGAAAAATCCGTTCATATTGCAAAGTTAATGCAAAAAGGAGACAACGCAAAATAAATTATCCATTTTTAAAGCTATCAATAATCGGTGTAAAGGTGTGTGAGAGATCATATAAAATCAAATACCAGAAAATAAGTGACGGTGAAAATGAGGGCACTGATAAACCCACCCCATATTGAGTCGCCCCATGTCGGCATGCCAT
>CAVCLB010000030.1:0-27609 GCA_963602915.1 Dysosmobacter segnis
ACATGTTCGTTTGCGGCGTAAACACTGACAAGTACAACGGCCAGAAGATCGTTTCTAACGCATCTTGCACAACAAACTGCTTGGCTCCTATCGCTAAGGTTCTGAACGACAACTTCGGCATCGAGACCGGTCTTATGACAACCGTTCACTCTACAACCGCTACACAGAAGACTGTTGACGGTCCCTCTATGAAGGACTGGCGCGGTGGCCGTGCTGCTGCAGGCAACATCATTCCTTCTTCTACTGGTGCTGCTAAGGCTGTAGGCAAGGTTATCCCCGAACTCAACGGCAAGCTGACAGGTATCTCTATGCGCGTCCCCACTCTCGACGTTTCTGTAGTTGACTTGACCGTTAACTTGAAGAAGGCTGCTTCTAAGGAAGCTATCTGCGCTGCTATGAAGGCCGCTTCTGAGGGCGAACTGAAGGGTGTTCTGGGCTACACAGAGGATGCAGTTGTTTCTTCTGACTTCCTTGGCTGCGCCCTGACTTCTATCTTCGACGCTAACGCCGGTGTTTATCTCACCGACAACTTCGTGAAGGTTGTGTCTTGGTATGACAACGAAATCGGCTACTCTCACAAGGTAGTTGAGCTCATCAAGATTATGAAGAAGCACAACGGCTAATCAAAGTCGAAAGCTTTAAAATGCTATATGGCCGCGCAGACAGCAATGTCTGCGCGGCTTTTCTTTTTATGACGCCACGGGCATGAGCGGCATACCGCTACCCGACAGCAATGCAACTTTTTGGCCACGGAGCTTTGGAAAATAGGATTTTATTAGTAATTTAGCCGCAACAAAACCATTACAGACATCCAAAATAACCTAAACAATGAGTTTTTTCAAGACCCTGTTCGGCGGCGGCAAGAGTCAGACCGACGACAGCAAAGACACCGTGAAAAGAGATTTCGACGTTTTGAAATACGACGGAGTGCGCGCACTCCGGTCTGGGCATGCCGACTATGCGGTGCAATGCCTTGAACATGCACTCGAGATAAACGGCGACCTAGAATGCCGCGACTACCTCTCACAGGCATACATATCCACAGGCAAACTCGCCGAAGCCTACCGCCAGCTTGCCTGCATGGCCGAAGCGCGCCCCGACAACGCGCCAATAGTGCTGCGCATGGCCGATGTGGCCTACATGATGGAGGACTACGACGCAATGGCCGAAGCATGCGCCAAGGCTCTGACTATCGACGACAGCGAACCGTTGGCCTACTACATGTCGGCCCGCGCAGCCCACGGACGCGCCGACAACGAAACTGCCGTGTCGATGCTCGACAAGGCGTTGCAGCTTGCCGACGACTACCATGCCGCACGGTTGCTGCGTGGCGAGATACGGCTCGCCGACAATTTCGTGGCCGAGGCAGCCGAAGATGCCGCGCGACTGCTTGCCGACGTGGAAGGCAACGAAGACGTGCTGCTGCTCAACGCCCGTGTGGCCGAAGCCGGAGGCGACCACGACAAGGCCTTGAACATGTATGGGGCGGTAATCGACGCCGACCCCTTCTGCATGGCAGCCTACAGCGAGCGCGGGGCAGTGCGTGCCGCGTTGGGCGACGCGCAGGGGGCAGCCGACGACGAGGCAATGGCAGCCGACCTTTCGGCTTCGGCCTCAGCGGTGCAGGAAAACGTGGAGCAGAAAGTGAAACAAACCTACAAGAACATCGACCCATACGGCATTTTCAACAACGGTTAGCAAAAACTGCACTGTTGGTGATATTTTGCAACGAAACATTTGCAAGAACAAATTATTTGTTATAAATTTGCACCCAACAAACAATATATAGAAATGAACAAGTCATACGCATCTTTCTTTTACTTTTATTTTTACTTTGCAAGGAATTGCGAAGCGGGAAGTTGCGTGTGAATTTCAACTTAAGGACAGAAATAAAGACAAATGACATACGGCCCCGCTTCACTTACCGGTGAAAGCGGGGCTTTTGTTTATCACACACGACAACGCCAATGAAGAGAATAGCAATACAAGGTCTGCACGGCTCATTCCACGACATCGCCGCCCACCAATATTTCGACGGCGAGCAAATACAGCTCATCTGCTGCTCAACGTTCGAGCAGGTGTTCGACAACATAAAGCTCGACCCAACGGCAGTGGGGCTCGTGGCCATAGAGAACACCATTGCCGGAAGCCTTCTGCACAACTACGAACTGCTGCGCAACTCGGGCACTGCGGTGGTGGGCGAACACAAACTGCACATACAACACTGCATCTGTTGTCTGCCCGACGACGACTGGGACACGATAACCGAAGTGCACTCCCACCCCGTAGCACTGATGCAGTGCAACCGTTTCCTCGCCAGTCACCCGACGCTGAAAGCCGTGGAGGCAGAGGACACTGCCGGTTCGGCCGAATATATTATGAAGCACCAATGCCACGGTTGGGCCGCTATATGCAACGCATCGGCAGCAAAGCTCTACGGAATGAAGGTGCTCGAAGACAGCATCGAAGACAACAAGCACAACTACACACGCTTTCTCGTGGTGGCAAACCCCAACAAGGCCGATTTCCTGCGGCCTTTGGAAAAGGCCGACAAAGCCAGTCTTGTGTTTCTCGTTCCGCACGAAGAGGGTAGCCTTTCTAAGGTGCTCACAATACTGTCGTGCTACGGCATCAACCTCACCAAGATACAGTCGCTGCCCGTGATAGGCCGGGAATGGGAATACATGTTCTATGTTGACCTCACCTTCGACAGTCTCACACGCTACCGACAGAGCATCGACGCCATACTTCCGCTCACCCACTCCCTGCAGGTGCTGGGCGAATACACCGGGCATTGAATGCCTTTCACGACACCAAACAACGGCCTCGGCCCTCGGGGCAATTCACAGAACACACCGGCAAAGGCCGGAAAACAAACCAATGACATGAACAACGACAACTACAAGATAGCTCCGGCCGAGCGCGTATCGGCCGTACAGGAATATTATTTCAGCCGCAAACTGAAAGAAGTGGCACGCCTCAACGCCGAGGGAAAAGACATCGTGTCGCTCGCAATAGGTTCGCCCGACATGCCGCCCTCGCCGCAAACCGTTGACAAACTGTGCGAGGTGGCGCGCCGACACGACGCCCACGGCTACCAGCCCACAATGGGAACGCCGGAGCTGCGCAACGCCATGGCGGGTTTCTACAAGCGTTGGTATGGCGTCGACATCGACCCGCTCACTGAGGTGCAGCCCCTCATCGGTTCGAAGGAAGGCATCCTGCACGTCACGCTCGCATTCGTAAACCCTGGCGACGAGGTGCTCGTGCCCAACCCTGGCTACCCCACCTACACGTCGCTCAGCAAGATTCTCGGTGCAAAGGTGGTGAACTACAACCTGCGCGAGGACAATGGTTGGCAGCCCGACTTCGACGAACTGGAACGCACCGACCTCTCCCGGGTGCGCATAATGTGGACAAACTACCCCAACATGCCCACCGGAGGCAACGCCCGCCGCGACACCTACGAGCGGCTCGTGGCATTTGCACGCCGCCACAACATCGTAGTGGTGAACGACAATCCCTACTCGTTCATACTCAACGACCACCCTATGTCGCTCATGCAGACGCCCGGGGCGAAGGACTGTTGCATTGAGTTCAACTCCATGTCTAAGAGCCACAACATGCCGGGATGGCGCGTGGGAATGTGCGTTTCAAACCCCACGTTCATCTCATGGATACTTAAAATAAAGAGCAACATCGACTCCGGCACGTTCCGTGGCATACAGCTCGCCGCCGCCGAAGCCTACAACACCAACACGCCGGAGTGGCACCGCGAGGCCAACATCGCCGTCTACCGCCGCCGACGCGACATCGCCGAACGCATAATGACTACCCTTGGGTGCTCGTTCGACCCCGCACAAGTGGGAATGTTCCTATGGGGACGCATCCCCGACAAGTATAGCGATGCCGAGCAACTCACCGAACGTGTGCTCCACGAGGCACGCGTTTTCATCACGCCGGGCTTCATATTCGGGTCAAACGGAGCGCGCTATCTGCGCATAAGTTTGTGTGCTTCAGACGAACGCATGCAGGAAGCCCTCAACCGTATAGCCGCCATTGAATGGTGACAAGGCGCAGCAACGCGCCAAAAACAAACAAGAACAAAATCAAAACGAAATATTATGGAATTGGAACTGCAACCCCTTAACTTGCCGAGCGGAAACGAAAGACCGTTCGTAATAGCCGGCCCGTGCTCGGCAGAAACCGAAGAACAAGTGTTGACAACCGCACAGCAACTCGCCAGCCGAGGCTGCCGCATGTTCCGTGCAGGCATCTGGAAACCGCGCACCAAGCCCGGAGGATTCGAGGGCAACGGCGAGAAGGCCCTGCCGTGGATGCGTGAGGTGAAGGAAACCACCGGCATGCTCGTGGCCACCGAAGTGGCAACACCCGAACATGTGGAGCTTGCCTTGAAATACGGCATCGACATTCTGTGGATAGGAGCACGCACCACTGCCAACCCGTTTGCCATGCAAGCCCTGGCCGACAGTCTGCGCGGCACCGACATCCCGGTGCTCGTGAAAAACCCGGTGAACCCCGACCTTGAACTGTGGATAGGTGCAATGGAGCGCATCAACCAGGCCGGCGTGAAGCGCATGGCTGCAATCCACCGTGGATTCTCGAGCTTCGACAAGAAAATCTACCGCAACCTGCCCATGTGGCAAATTCCCATCGAACTGCGCCGACGCATTCCCGACCTGCCCATAATATGCGACCCGAGCCACATAGGAGGCCGCCGCGAACTCATCGCACCGCTCTGCCAGCAGGCCATGGACCTTGGTTTCGACGGACTCATCGTGGAAAGCCACTGCAATCCCGACTCGGCATGGAGCGATGCAAGCCAGCAAGTCACTCCCGACGTACTCGACTACATTCTCGACCTGCTCGTGATACGCGACGGAAAGGTGACCACCGAGGGCATAAACGAACTGCGCAAGCAAATCGACGAACTCGACAACCAACTCATGGAACTGCTTGCCAAGCGCATGCGTGTGTGCCGCGAGATAGGCCAATACAAGAAGGAACACAACATGACTGTGCTGCAAACATCGCGCTACAACGAGATTCTCGACAAGCGCGGAGCACAGGGCTCGCTCTGCGCAATGGATTCTAGCTTCGTGAAAAAGGTGTTCGAGGAGATACACGAGGAGTCGGTGCGCCAGCAAATGGACATCATCAACCAATGAACAAGGTCTGCCGGAGTCGGCACTACACCCATGCACGCACTCCGGCAAAAGCCATATCCAACCACAAACAACATCAAGGCAATGAAAATACTGATAATGGGCGCAGGCAAAATGGGCAGCTTCTTCATCGACACCCTTAGCTTCGATCATGAGGTGGCGGTGCTCGAGAAAGACCCACAACGCATGCGCTACACCTACAACTGCCAACGGTTTTCCACAATGGAAGAGGTGCGCGACTTCCGCCCGCAGCTGCTCATCAATGCCGTCACGGTGAAATACACCATCCCGGCCTTCAAGGAAGTGATGCCGTTCCTGCCCGACGACTGCATAGTGAGCGACATCTCGTCGGTGAAAACCAACCTCAAGGCGTTCTACGAACAGTGCGGACACCCTTATGTTTCAACCCACCCAATGTTCGGACCTACCTTCGCCAACCTCAACCAACTGAGCGAAGAGAATGCAATAATCATCAGCGAGGGCGACTACATGGGGCGCATATTCTTCAAAGACCTCTACACCCGGCTCGGACTAAACATATATGAATACACGTTTGAGGAACATGACAAGACCGTAGCCTACTCGCTCAGCACGCCATTTGTTAGCACTTTCGTCTTCGCGGCGGTGATGAAGCACCAAGACGCGCCCGGAACCACCTTCAAACGCCACCTGCGCATTGCCAAAGGAGTGCTCAACGAGGACGATTTCCTGCTTCAGGAAATCCTTTTCAACCCCTATACCAGCGGACAGGTGGAACAGATACGCGACGAGCTCACGCAGCTTCTCGACACGATAAACCGCAAGGATGCCGACGGAATGAAGCGTTATCTCGAGAAAATACGCGCCAATGTGCGCCAGGACATGGACAACATCTGACGGCTCACACATGCAAAACCTTTCACCATCACGCCACAAGCCATGTGCATAGCAACCCTGCTTGTGTCGCTGTTCACCTTTGTCGAGCTTAACTGCGAAAACCTTTTCGACTGCACGCACGACTCCCTGAAAAACGACACCGAATTTCTTCCCGACGGCACCTACCGTTGGACGCCGTTCAGATATTGGCGCAAGCTCAACCGCGTGGGGCAGACCGTCATTGCTTGCGGACGCGATTCCGCCGGCTGGCAACTGCCCGACATGGTGGCGTTGTGCGAAGTTGAGAACGACAGCGTGATGCGCGACCTCACCAAACGGTCGCAGCTGCGCAAGGCGAGATACGAATATGTGATGACCGACTCGCCCGACCCGCGTGGCATAGATGTCGCGCTCATGTATTCGCCGTTCTCGTTCAGACTCGTCAACCACCGCCCGGTGCGCGTCAATCCGTTGCCCGGAATGCTCCCCACACGCGACATTCTTTATGCTTCGGGACTCGTGCCGTCGGGCGACACCCTGCATGTAGTCGTGGCACACCTGCCGAGCCGACGCGGCGGCGAAGCGCATTCTCGGCCTTACCGCATGCAAGTGGCACGGCAGATAAGCGCACTTGCCGACTCGGTGCGTGCCCTGTCGCCCGACGCCAAGATTATTGTTGCAGGCGATTTCAACGACTATGCCATGTCGCGCAGCGTGCAGTTGCTCGCCGACAACGGCCTTACCGACATCTCGGCCAATGCCCAAGGGCAGCACGGCGCGCACGGCACCTACCGCTACCAAGGCGAATGGGGCAGTCTCGACCATATATTTGTGAGCCGAAGCATGCTGCCCACGGTGCGCTCATGCAGCATTGCCGATGCGGAATTTCTCATAGAAGACGACACGAAATACGGCGGAGTGAAACCTCGCCGCAACTACCTCGGTCCGAGATACATGGATGGTTTCAGCGACCACCTGCCTCTTGTGGCCACCTTCCTTTTTTAGTTTTTACCCCAAAACCAAATTTATTTGAAACGTTGCAAAATTCAGCAACGGCACGACTAAGCCCACCCAATCACAGAAGCGGCGACAGAAGGCGCACCGCCGACTCCCACAACCGCGTGAAAAACGAGCGGTGGGCCAGTTCGGGCACATCGTCAACAGATATGCAACTATGCTCGTCGATGAGGAAAATCTCCTTCATGCGCAACGCCATCGTGCGGTCGTAGAAAAACACGTTGACCTCGAAATTGTTCTCGAAACTGCGGAAATCGACATTTGTAGAGCCGCAGGTGCACAGCACATCGTCGCTTACAAGAATCTTGCTGTGGTTGAATCCGCCCGTGTAGAGCAGCACCTTCACCCCGGCCTCAACCGTTTCCATTACATAAGATATGCTTGCCCATTCAAGAATGCGCGCGTCGCCGTGGCGCGGAATCATAAGCCTCACATCGACACCGGCAAGTGCTGCCGTGCGGAGGGCAAAGAGTATGGGCTCGGTAGGCAGGAAATAAGGAGTTTCGATATACACATACTGCTTTGCCTCGAGCAACACCCTCACATAGCCCTGCATTATGTCGGGCCACGGGGCAACGGGACTGCTCGTCACCACCTGTGCTATGCAGTCGTTGTTTATAGTCTTGGGCAGAGGCGGATAATACCGTCTGTCGGTCACGAGCACGCGGCACACGAAATACCAATCCACCAGAAAGGCGCACTGCAAGGCATAAACCGCGCCGCCGCGCAGGCGCATATGGGTGTCGCGCCAAGCCTGTTTGCCCGTGCCTTTCACATAACGCAGGGCTATGTTCATGCCGCCCACAAACCCCACGGTGCCGTCGATGACGCACAGTTTGCGGTGGTTGCGGTAGTTCACCTTGCTCGTAAATGCCGGGAAACGCACGGGCATGAAAGGATAGACAAGCACCCCGGCACGGCGCATGCGCGCATAGAAACGTTCCGGCACGCGCCAGCATCCCACGTCGTCGTATATCACCCGCACCTCAACGCCCTCTTTGGCCTTGGCTATGAGAGCGTCGGCCACGAGACGTCCAAGCGCATCGTCGGCAAAGATGTAGATGTCGAGATGAATGTGCCGGCGCGCCTTTGCAATCTCACGGAGCAGTGCCGGGAAGAAAGTGTAGCCGTCGGTGAAGATGTCGGCCTCGTTGTCCTTAAACGGCAACGACATGCTTTGGTTGGCAAAAAGCTGTATCTGTGTGCGGTAGGCTTCGGGAAAGCGCAAGTTGCGCTGCTCAACAAACTCAAGCATAGAGCGCCTGGTGAGCTTGTCGAGACTGCGCTGGCTTATGAAACGCATCTTGCGCGTATTCTGCCCGAAGAAGAAATAGAACACGATGCCCACTACGGGCAGGAAAAGGAGCACGAGAATCCACGCCATCGTCTTTGCCGGCTGGCGGTTATCCATCAGTACTGTCACCACGGCGGCGACAATGATGACGGCATACAATGCTATGAATATCCAGTGCAGATAAATCATTTGAATCCCGCGAGTTTATGTGTTTGAAGCGAAAGCCGCCATTCGGGGTGGCTTTTTATGTATTCCACACACTGCTCCACTATGTCGGCGTTGCGCCGGGCATCGCCCGTGTCGCACGGCTGCAGGTAGCGGTAGCGTGCCTGTATGGTGTCGGGGGCGGCAAAACCGTTGCCCGTGAATATGCATTTCAGTTCGTCGCAGTGCGTGAGCACCGTCTTTCCCTTGGGCGAACACGTTATCCAGTCGATGCCAGGCGGCAGCGGGTGCGTGCCGTTTGTCTCCATTGCCACCTCGTAGCCGTGGCGGTGCAGCAGTTCAACCAGTGCCGCGTCGGTCTGCAGCGAAGGCTCGCCCCCTGTGAGCACCACGAAGCGCGCCGGCCATTGGCCCACCTCGCGCAGTATGGCGGCATCGTCCATCTCGGTGAAATCGTCGAAATCGGTGTCGCAGAAAGGGCATTTCAGGTTGCATCCGGCAAACCTCACGAACACGGCGGCGCGTCCGGTGTTGCGGCCCTCGCCCTGCAGGGAGTAGAATATGTCGTTAATGCGTTTCATTCCCGTCGTCCTCATAAACTGCAACATTGCCTTCGCTCTCCTGCACCGTCACACGGTAGCAGTGCGGAATCTGCCCGGCTATCCACCGCGCTATGTTCTCTGCCGTGGGGTTGAAGGGCAGCACTTCGTTGAGGTTGGCATGGTCGAGGCGCGACATCACCCTTTCTTTCACCAGTGTGAAGTCAACCACCATTCCGTCGCAGTTAAGTTCCTTGGCCTTGCAGCACACCGTGATGCGCCAGTTGTGGCCGTGCAGCCGCTCGCACTTGCTTTCGTAGGAAAGCTTCAGGCTGTGGCTTGCCGAGATTTCAAAGCTCTTTTCGATGTAATACATTTTAATGTTGTTTTTTGGCGGCGCGCCGTGCGCACCGTTGTCGTTGTGACTTGTTGTAGGCAGGATAGCTCCGACCTGCCCTTATTGTTTGTGTCCTGTTGTCAGGCTATTATGTTGTTGCCCAGCAGCCGCGCCAGTTTGCTGCGCAGTGCGTGCACGTTTTTATATTCCTCCATGAGCTGCATGAGCCTCTCGGGGTTGGCCACCGACTGGTTTATCTCGGTCTGCAAATCTTTAAGCCGCTGCTCCAGATAGTCCATGCGGAAATCGTTGAGCAGATGATTGGTCTGTGCGCGCAGCTGGTCGATGCGGTTTTCCTCTTCCTGCCGTTTCTCGTCGGCATTCTTTTCGCGCTCCGCCTCCTCGTCTTTCTGCGCGTCGCTCACCTGGTAGCGGTCTTCGCATAGGTCGGTAGCCACGCGGCTCAGTTCGATGTCGCTATGGTGGATGAAGAACGGTTCGGCGCGGAAGTCCGGGTCGGCGGAGTGTTGCACCGCCTCTGCGAGGATTTTTGCATAGAGCGGATTCTTCATCTCTATGTTGTCGGTAGCGAGGTTATAATCCACATACTGTGCCACGTTAAGACTCACCACGCTGCCGTCGTCGGCCTCAACATTGTCGAAAATCACCACGTCGCCGTGTTTTATGATGAGTGCCGCAATCATGCGTTCCACCTTCGAAGCCTGTTGTTGCGGCGAGGGCGGCTCCTGTGCGGTCATGCGCGACTGCGTGGTTGCGGTCTTTTGCTGCGCCGTTGTGCCCGAACGTTCCTCGCGTCCCGAGCGTATAAAGGCGTTGAGCGTGTTGACGAGCGTGTTTTCGCTGAGGTTCATGCGCACGGCGCAGTCGTGCAGGTAGGTGTCGCGCAGCACGGGGTTCTGCACATACGACACGCTGCGTATTATGGAGTTGATTGCCTCCGAACGCTTCAGCGGGTCGTTTTGGTCGCGCAGCAGCAAGTCGGTCTTGAACTGTATGAAGTCGGTTTGGTGACTTTCAATGTATTCGCGCACCTCGTTTGCCGTGTGTTTGCGTGCGAAACTGTCGGGGTCGTCGCCGTCGGGCAGCAGCAAAACCTTCATGTTCATGCCTTCGGCAAGCAGCATGTCGGTTCCGCGCAAGGCCGCGTGTATGCCCGCAGCGTCGCCATCGTAGAGCAGCGTGATGTTCGATGTGAAGCGGTGCAGTATGTGTAATTGGTGCACGCTGAGTGCCGTTCCCGAGTTGGCCACCACGTTTTCAATGCCGCACTGGTGCATGGATATCACGTCGGTGTAGCCCTCCACCATGTAGACGCGGTCTTCCTTGGCAATGGCTTTCTTTGCCTGGTAGAGGCCGTAAAGCTCTTTTTCCTTGTGATAGATGTCGCTGTCGGGCGAGTTGACGTATTTTTGGTTAACGCCTTTGGTGCGCGAGTCGAGCAGACGTCCGCCGAATCCCACCACCTTGCCGCTTATTCCAATCCACGGGAAGATTACGCGCCCGGCATAGCGGTCGATGAGTTCGCCGCGCTCGGTTTTGTAACACACTCCGGTTTTAAGCAGAAACTCCTCCTTGTAGCCCTTTGCCAGAGCCCGTTGGGCAAGCCTGTGGCGGTCGGGCAGGTCGTAGCCCAGCTGAAATTTCTTTATTATGTCGTCGCGGAAACCGCGACTTCTGAAATACTGCATACCTATGGCCAGTCCGTCAACGTCGTTGCGCAGTATGTCCTGGAAGTAGCCGGCCACCCATTCGTTGACGATGAACATGCTCTCGCGCTCGCTCTGCGCCGTTTTCTCGGCATCGGTGAGTTCGCGTTCCTGTATGTCGATGTGGTATTTGCGGGCGAGCCACCGCAGAGCTTCGGGGTAGGTCATCTGCTCGTGTTCCATGATGAAGCTCACGGCATTGCCTCCCTTGCCGCAGCCGAAGCAGTGGCACGTGCCGCGGGCGGGCGACACCATGAACGAAGGGGTTTTCTCGTCGTGAAACGGGCACAGCCCCTTGTAGTTTGCACCGCTACGCCTTAGCGTCACAAACTCCGACACCACCTCCACGATGTTGGCGGCATCCTTTATGCGTTCTATTGTGGGCTGATCTATCATACTAGTTGCGAAGTTACGCATTTTTTTTGAGTCGGCTACTACACTACGGCCTAAAATAAAGTTAACCAAGTGCTGGTTGCGGCGTGGTGCAGCCGAAGCACGCGCGTGCCGCATAAGCACGGCGTGCGTGCACCATGCGCCGCACGCCGCCTGAGAGCATGCAGCGGGGCGCGCACAAGGCTTGTATGCGCCCCGGCGAGCGTTGTTCTGCAATGCACAAAAGACTGCATTTGTGCACATAAACGCACGTTTTGTGCATTTTGTTAGCGTTTAATTTGGCTGGGCATCAAAAAGTTATTACTTTTGCACCTTGAAATTTCACAATAATTACTATTATATGAGTTTGAAAATTGTTGTACTTGCCAAGCAAGTACCCGACACAAGAAACGTCGGCAAAGACGCGATGACAGCCGAGGGAACGGTCAACCGCGCGGCCTTGCCTGCCATCTTCAACCCCGAAGACCTTAACGCCCTGGAGCAGGCCCTCCGCCTCAAAGAACAGAATCCGGGCTCGACAGTAGGAATACTCACCATGGGCCCGCCCCGTGCGGCCGAAGTTATACGTCAGGGACTTTACCGCGGAGCCGACACGGGTTGGCTTCTCACCGACCGTTTGTTTGCCGGTGCCGACACCCTCGCCACATCTTACGCCCTTGCCACTGCCATAAAGAAGATTGGCGGCGTTGACGTTGTGATAGGCGGACGCCAGGCCATCGACGGCGACACCGCTCAGGTGGGTCCGCAGGTGGCTCAGAAATTGGGCCTTGCACAGGTGACTTACGCCGAAGAGATAACCAAATGCGAGAACGGCAAACTCACCATACGCCGCCACATCGACGGCGGTGTGGAAACAGTGGAAGCACCGCTGCCGCTCGTTGTGACAGTGACCGGAAGCGCAGCTCCGTGCCGCCCGTGCAACGCCAAGCGCGTGATGAAATACAAGCGTGCCACCGCTCCCATGGAGCGTGCCGCCGACGATGCATACAACTATCTGTATGAGGAGCGTCCCTACCTCACACTCAACCAGTGGACAGTGGCCGACGTTGACGGCGACCCGGCACAGTGCGGTCTGAGCGGCTCGCCCACAAAGGTGAAGGCAGTGAAGAACATCGTGTTCCAGGCCAAGGAGAGCAAGACACTCACAGGCAGCGATGCCGACATCGAGGGCCTCATAAAAGAGTTGCTCAGCGAGAAAATCATCGGTTAAACCCCAAAGTTTTTAAAAGGAAAAGAAATGAACAACGTTTTTGTATATTGCGAGATAGAGGGAACTACCGTTGCCGAGGTGTCTCAGGAATTGCTCACCAAGGGCCGCAAGCTGGCCAACCAGCTCGGCGTGGAGCTCAACGCCATCGTTGCCGGAACCGACATCAAGGGCAAGGTGGAAAGCCAAATACTGCCCTACGGTGTTGACAAACTGTTCGTGTTCGATGCCGAGGGACTCTTCCCCTACACTTCTGCACCACACACCGATATTCTGGTGAACCTCTTCAAAGAGGAGAAGCCGCAGATAGCACTCATGGGCGCAACCGTAATCGGACGCGACCTGGGTCCGCGCGTGTCGTCGTCGCTCACCAGCGGCCTCACCGCCGACTGCACCGAACTTGAAATTGGCGACTACGACGACAAGAAGTCGGGCCAGCACTACGACAACCTGCTCTACCAAATACGTCCCGCATTCGGCGGCAACATCGTGGCAACAATCGTCAACCCCGACCATCGTCCGCAAATGGCTACAGTGCGCAGCGGCGTGATGCAGAAGGCTCTGTATGAGGGCGAGGCCAAAGGCGAGGTGGTTTATCCCGAGGTGGCCAAGTATGTGCCCGCTGCCGACTATGTGGTGAAGGTGCTCGACCGCCATGTTGAAGCTGCAAAGCACAACCTGAAGGGCGCACCCATCGTGGTGGCCGGAGGCTATGGCGTGGGAAGCAAGGAGAATTTCGACCTGCTCTTCCAGCTTGCCAAGGAACTGCACGGAGAGGTTGGCGCAAGCCGCGCAGCCGTGGATGCCGGATGGGTTGACCACGACCGCCAGATAGGACAGACGGGCGTGACCGTACACCCGAAGGTGTATATAGCCTGCGGAATATCGGGCCAGATACAGCACATTGCCGGAATGCAGGACTCGGGCATCATCGTGTCGGTGAACAGCGACCCCGAAGCTCCTATAAACAAGATTGCCGACTATGTCATAAACGGCACCGTTGAGGAGGTGCTGCCCAAACTCATAAAGTATTACAAGCAGAATTCCAAGTAAAAAGAAAGAAATGGCAAATTACTATACAGACCATCCCGAGTATGACTTCTATCTGAACCACCCGGAGATGAAGCGTGTTGTGGAACTCAAGGAGCGCAACTTCGCAGACAAGGACAAATATGAGGACGCGCCGGTTGACTTCGACGACGCTATCGAGAACTACAAGCGCGTGCTCGAGATTACGGGCGACATAGCAGCCAACATCATCGAACCCAACTCGGAGAGCGTTGACCTCGAAGGACCGCACCTCGTTGACGGACGCATGCACTACGCATCGAAGACACTCGACAACCTCGAAGCTACACGCCAGGCAGGACTCTGGGGCATTTCGATGCCGCGCCGCTACAACGGACTCAACATGCCCATCACCCCCTACTCCATGGCCTCGGAGATTGTGTCGTGCGCCGACGCCGGCTTCCAGAACATCTGGTCGCTGCAGGACTGCATCGAGACTCTCTACGAATTCGGTTCTGAGGAGCAGCGCGAGAAATACATCCCGCGTGTGTGCGCAGGCGAAACCATGAGTATGGACCTCACCGAGCCCGACGCAGGAAGCGACCTTCAGCGCGTTATGCTCAAAGCCACCTTCGACGAGGAGAACAACTGCTGGCGTCTGAACGGCGTGAAGCGTTTCATCACCAACGGCGACTCCGACATCCACCTCGTGCTGGCACGCTCTGAGGAGGGCACGCACGACGGCCGCGGACTGTCGATGTTCATCTACGACAAGCGCGAGGGCGGCGTGACGGTGCGCCACATCGAGCACAAGCTGGGCATACACGGTTCGCCCACATGCGAGCTCGTCTACAAGAACGCCAAGGCCGAGCTTTGCGGAAGCACACGCCTGGGCCTCATAAAATATGTGATGGCACTGATGAACGGCGCACGCCTCGGCATCGCCGCACAGTCGGTGGGCGTGAGCCAGGCTTCATACAACGAGGCTCTGTCTTATGCAAAGGAGCGCAAGCAGTTTGACACTGCCATCGTGAAGTTCCCTGCCGTCTACGACATGGTGAGCCGCATCAAGGCAAAGCTCGACGCCGGACGCAGCATTCTCTACCAGACTGCACGCTACGTTGACATATACAAGGCTCTCGAAGACATCTCACGCGATCGCAAGCTCACCGCCGAAGAGCGTCAGGAGCTCAAGAAATACTCTCGCCTGGCCGACGCTTTCACTCCGCTGGCAAAGGGTATGAACTCGGAATATGCCAACCAGAACGCCTACGACGCAATACAGGTGCACGGCGGTTCGGGCTTCATCATGGAATACAAGAGCCAGCGTCTCTACCGCGACGCACGCATCTTCTCCATATACGAAGGAACAACACAGCTGCAGGTGGTGGCCGCCATACGCTACATCACCAACGGCACCTACCTCGGAATAATCAAGGAAATGCTCACACGCGAGGTTTCTGAAGAAATGAAGCCGCTGCAGGATCGCGTGGCCAAGCTCGTGGCCCTCTATGAGGAAAGCGTGAACAGCGTGAAGGAAGAGAACAACCAGGAGAAGCAGGACTTCGTGGCTCGCCGCCTCTACGAGATGACCGGCGACATCGTGATGTCGCTCCTCATCACCGAGGATGCCACACGCGCTCCCGAACTCTTCGCTAAGAGCGCAAACGTGTATGTGCGCCACGCCGAAGAGGAAGTGCTCGGACACTACAACTTCATCAAGAACTTCAACGCTGCCGACCTCGCGTTCTACCGCCAGGTGGAGAGCGAGAAGGCCGAATAAAACCGAGAATTGTGACTGCGGCAGTTGCCGCCACACAACATAAAAGCCGCACGGTGGAGATCGTCTCCTCCGTGCGGCTTGCTTTTTATAATATTGGTGTCCGGTAAAATATTGGCCGAACATTGCAAAATATTATTGGTGTCCGGTGAAAATTTCGCATTGGGTAAGTCCCTACGGGACTTGCCTGTTGCGAATGTTTTACCGGGCACCAATATTTTTATAACCTTTTTGCGGCGACCCGTGCGCCCCACGGGCACAGATTGCACAAGAGTTACAGGGGCTTGCAATTTTTAAGTCCGCGTATGGTAGCCACGGGGTCGGCAGCCTTGAAGATGTAGCTGCCGCTCACGAGCACGTCGGCTCCGGCAGCTACAAGCTGCGGTGCGTTGTCGCCGTTTACTCCGCCGTCGACTTCGATGAGCGCGTTGCTGCCCGACTCGGCTATGAGCTTACGCAGACGCATCACCTTGGCAGTGGCGCCTTCGATGAATTTCTGTCCCCCGAAACCGGGGTTCACGCTCATGAGCAGCACCATGTCAACATCGCAGATGATGTCTTCGAGCACACATACGGGCGTTGCGGGGTTGAGGGTGACACCGGCTTTCATTCCGGCGGCATGTATCTCTTGCACGGTGCGGTGCAGGTGAGTGCATGCCTCATAGTGCACGTTCATCATAAATGCGCCCGTGTCGGCCACCTGTTTGATGTAGTGTTCGGGATGCACTATCATAAGATGCACGTCGAGCGGTTTTGTGCACACTTTTGCCACGGCGTTGATTACGGGAAAACCAAACGAGATGTTGGGCACAAACACGCCGTCCATGATGTCAAGGTGCAGCCAGTCGGCCTCGCTGCGGTTTATCATTTCCAAATCGGTCTTGAGGTCGAGGAAATTGGCCGACAGCAACGATGGTGATATGAGTGTTTCCATTATATGCTTTGCTTTTTGTTAGTTCAGACAATATGCGCTGGCGGCGTTTCCCGACTTAAGCACCTGACATGAGCGTGCTATCTGCCGTATGATGCAGAGCGTCTGCTCCGACGGTTTGAGTTCTTCAGAAGTAAAATGTTTCATGGGCAATTTGGTTTAATTGTTACGGGCTGCATTGGCCCGTGCGGCACGGCGTTTCCGTGTCGGCATTATGTTTATTAAACGCGCTTTACGCCTCTTTATTACATTTTCGCGATGTTTTTTTACTCATCAGGCAAAGAACTCGCCGTTGCAGCCTACCACATGCATCACTATAAAGAAGGATATATTGAAAACATTTCTGCCCGATGGGGGGGGTAAATTTGGTGGGAATTTGCTAACTTTGCAATAGTGCGACAATTGCCGCACTATTGCAAAGCACGGTGCACGGACACCTGTCTGCATGGATACAACGAATAACTCTAACCGTCACGAATATGAAAATGCTCAGTATTTTTTCTTTGGCCTTCATGCTGCTTGCGCCACTTGGCGCAATGGGGCAACCTAAAGTGCAAACCACTGCACAACGGGCCGCATCGACAACCTATCCCATTGATGACTATGACGAGCCGCGGGTGGGCACCACTCCCGACGAAACAGCATGGGCAGCAACACCCACGGGGCTTAATTTCTCATGGGCTCCGCGCGACACGCGCTTCTCGCTACACAAAGTGCCCGACATCAAAACGACCGACAGCACATCGGTAACGGTGTGGAAAGGCGAACGCGCCAACTTGCTTGCCGTGATTTACAGCAAGACGGCACAGGGCAAACTGACGCTCTCGGCCACAGCACTTCAACGCGAAGGGGCGGCAGACGTGGCCGGTGTGGTGTCGCCGCGCTTCGTTAACTACATCATCACCGACGACTACGCATCGTGCGGCGACCACGACATGACCTACTCGCAATGGCTCGTGCCCGACGTGATTGACCAGGACAAGCCGCACGACGTGCCTGCCATGGAGACACGCCCTGTGTGGTGCACGGTGGAGACACCGCGCGACATAGCCGCAGGCAGCTATGAAACCTGCATCGAGGCCACCGACGCACAAGGCACCGTGGCTGCACGGCTGAAGCTCACCGTGAATGTGGTTGACCGCCTGTTGCCGGAAACCGGCAAGCAGAAATTCCACCTCGACCTATGGCAACAGCCTTATGCCGTGAGCCGCTACTACGGCACGGGACAGTGGACCGACGAGCACCTCGATGCCTTGCGCCCGTATCTCAAGGCTTTGGCGCGCGCCGGACAATGCACCGTCTCGACAATACTCTTCTACGAACCGTGGGGAAAGCAGTCGCACGACAAGTTTGAACCTATGGTGGAAACAGTAAAGACAGCCGACGGCACATGGAAATACGACTACACCGTGTTTGACAAATATGTGGAGCTTTGCAACGAGTGCGGCATAAACAGGCAGATAAACTGCTTCAGCATGGTGCCGTGGGACATGAGCTTCCGCTACAAAGACGAATCCACCGGCAGCTACAAATATCTCACCACAAGCACTACAGCATCGCAATACAAGGAACTGTGGACCACGTTTCTCACGAGTTTCAAGGCTCATCTGCAAGAAAAAGGGTGGTTTGAGAAAACCAACATAGCCATGGACGAACGCGGCGAAAGCGACATGCTCAACGCCTATGCCATAGCCAGCGCACAAGGTTTCAGCATGGCCTTGGCCGGAAATTACCACAGTTCGCTCAGCGACAAGCTGCAAGACTACAGCGTGGCACTGGGGCAGGCCAGCCAGTTCACCACAGAACAAATGCAACAACGCAAAGAAAACGGGAGCGTAACCACGTTCTACACAAGTTGTTCAAATCCTGAACCCAACATATTCTCACACTCGCAGACAGCCGAAGCCGCCTATCTGCCGCTGCATGCAGCCGCCTGCGGCATCGACGGTTTCCTGCATTGGTCGTTCATCAACTGGGACGAGCATCCGCTCACCGACAGTCGTTTCCGCATGTTCGAGGCTGGCGACACCTACTGCTATTATCCCGGCAACCGTCCGAGCGTGCGCTTCGAACGCCTCATCGAGGGCATACAACAGTTTGAGAAAGTACAGATATTGAAGGAGGAATACAGCGACAACAAGACAATGACGGCCAAACTCAACACCCTTCTCAGCCGTTTCGAGAATGCAAACGCATCGGGCGACGAGTGCGCTAAGGCCGTTGACAATATCGAGGAATTCCTGAACGATTGCACCGAACAGTCGGACACACAGAAGATAACAGACATAAAAGACCTTTTCAACACCAGCAACGGCGACGGCGAAGTGCCGCCTTACCGCATTCCGGGCATTGCCCGCACTTCAAACGGACGCCTCATTGCCACTGCAGCGCGTCTTGTTTGCGGCACCGACCCCGGTTTCGGGCAGGTGGATGTGGTGTGCCGCACAAGCGACGACAACGGCAATACATGGAGCGAGATAAAGGATGTGGCCGTGGGAACGGGCATAACATCGGCAACGGAGAACTATTTTGACACGGCTTTCGGCGACCCTGCCGTTGTGGCCGACCGCGAAAGCCAAGAGGCTCTGATAATTGCCGTTGGCGGATGCACACTTTACACGAGCGAGAACACTACTCGACAAAACCCCAACCTCGTGGCACTCATACGCAGCCACGACAACGGCGAGACATGGGAGGAACCTGTTGACATAACCGAAGACATCTACGGTCTGTTCGACGACCTCGACCCAATGGAAGCAGCATTCGTTGCCGGCGGCAGAATATTCCAGAGCCGCATTGTGAAGAAGGGCGACTACTACCGCCTGTATGCCGCGCTCTGCGCACGTCCTTGCGGCAACAAGGTAGTGTATTCCGACGATTTCGGATCCACATGGCATGTGCTCGGCGGCGCAGCGGCACGTCCTGCCATCGACGGCAACGAGGCAAAGTGCGACGAGTTGCCCGACGGACGGGTGATACTCTCATGCCGTGTGTCGGGCGGCAGGGTGTATAACGTGTTCACCTACACCGATACCGGTAAAGGCAAAGGCAACTGGGACACATCGACAAAATGCGTGTTCGACGGCTCTGGCCTCACGCCCGGCGGCAATTCCACCAACGGCGAGATGCTCGTATTGCCCGTAAAGCGCAACAGCGACAACCGGGAAATGTATATCGCACTGCAATCCATACCGACAGGAAGCGGACGCACCGATGTGGGCATATATTATAAGGAGCTCAACGAGTTGGCCGATTTCGACGGCGCAGCCGGAATTTCAACGGGATGGGACGGATTTTTCCAAGTGAGCAACACTTCATCGGCATACAGTTCAATGGAGCTGCAGGCCGACGGCAAAATAGGTTTCTTCTGGGAAGAGACTCTCACGAGTTTCGGCAAACGCCAGAATCCTGTGACAACAAGTTTCCCCACGGGCAGCGGAACGCACAATTTCGACGGTTTCGACAACCTGTATGCCGCAATAAGTCTTGAACAAATCACCGGCAAAGCATATAGTTTGAAACTTGACGTTGACCGCCGCGCCTTTCTGCAAAGCTATTTCAAGGCCTTAAGCGAGAATGCCGACATCACCGCCGAGACCAAAACCCTGCTGAACGAAGCCATTGAAGCACTGAGCGAGCAACCCACTACTGACGAAATTGACCATATATACAACCTTCTCAGCAGCAACGAAGCAGCCGACAAATGGGACGGACATATCGTGACGCTCACCAATGTGCAGTATAACGGAGACGAGTATGCCCTGTATGTTGACAGCGACGACATTCTTCAGGTGTCTTCTTCGTCGGCCGCATCGTTGGGCAAGAGTGCCGAGTTTGCCTGCGTAAAGCGGACAGGCGGCAAATACACGTTCTACAACAAAGCCTCAGAGAAATACATGATATGGCGTGCCGGCGGTAACTACGGCTACAACGACAACGCCGGAACATTGTCCGCTTACGCTCCGACATGGTGCGACTGGACTGTAAACGACGGCAGCACGACACGCGAAGGCACTTGCTGGCTTCTCAGCAAACGCGCCAACGGCACCACCGACGGCACTCTGATAGTGCTGTCAACCGGCGTGTTCGACTCTTGGATGAACAGTGTGGCATGGTCGTCGGGCTACAGCAACCTGTTTCGCATCGACGTGGTGGGCGACACCGACGGCATTGCCGACATAAAAAGATACTCTGGCAAGACCGACGAAGCAATTTACGGTCTGTCGGGAATACGCGTGTCGGTGCCCACACGCGGTGTATATGTGTCGGCAGGCAAAAAGGTAATCTACTGAAAACTACGCTCCGCTATATTCGACACGACATAAAACACAAGGCCACGAAAGAAGGGGCATTTATTGAATGCGAAGTTGTTTGCATCAATAAATGCCCCTTTTTCGTGGCCTTTAAGCCTATCAGGATTCAGCAACCAGCGCATGCCTGCGGCACGGCGGTTACTCCCATTCTATTGTCGATGGCGGTTTTGACGATATGTCGTAGCACACGCGGTTGACACCTTTCACCTTGTTTATTATTTCATTCGACACCTTTGCCATGAAATCATAAGGCAGATGCGCCCAGTCGGCAGTCATGGCATCGGTAGAAGTAACGGCACGCAAGGCCACGGGATGCTCGTAAGTGCGCTCATCGCCCATAACGCCCACCGAGCGAACTGTTGACAGCAGCACCGTTCCGGCCTGCCATATCTTGTCGTAAAGACGCTCGCCGTCGGGGCAGACATAGCTCTGCATATTGCTGATGTAGATGTCGTCGGCATCCTGAAGGATGCGCACTTTCTCGCGGGTGATGTCGCCGAGAATGCGCACTGCAAGGCCGGGACCGGGGAACGGGTGGCGCTTTATGAGCCGTTCGGGCATCTGCAGCTGTCGTCCGGCACGCCGCACCTCGTCCTTGAAGAGCCATTTCAGCGGCTCACACAGTTGCAGGTGCATCTCCTTTGGCAGTCCGCCCACGTTGTGGTGGCTCTTGATTACCTTACCGGTGATGTTCAGACTTTCTATGCGGTCGGGGTAAATGGTGCCCTGCGCGAGCCATTTTGCATCGGTAATCTTCTTTGCTTCGGCATTGAACACCTCAACGAAATCGCGTCCTATAATCTTGCGCTTCTGCTCGGGATCGGTTACTCCTTCCAAATCCTTGAAGAATTTCTCGCTTGCATCGACACCTATCACGTTGAGTCCAAGTCCTTCATAGTCGGCCATCACCTGCTGGAACTCGTTCTTGCGCAGCATTCCATGGTCTACGAATATGCATGTAAGGTTCTTGCCAATGGCCTTGTTGAGCAGCACGGCGCACACCGAAGAGTCAACGCCGCCGCTCAGTCCAAGTATCACGCGGTCGTTGCCGAGTTGCTCTTTCAGCTCGTTCACGGTTGATTCCACAAACGATGCCGGGCTCCATTCCTGCTTGCTTCCGCAGATGTCAACCACGAAATTGCTGAGCAACTGCTTGCCCTGCACTGTGTGGTAGACCTCGGGGTGGAACTGTACGGCCCACACTGGGTTGGCGGTAGAGGCATAGGCAGCAAACTTAACGTCTGCCGTCGAGGCTATCACATGGCAGTCTGACGGGATGGCGGTGATTGTGTCGCCGTGGCTCATCCACACCTGCGAGTTCTCGTCGAAGCCCTTGAACAGCGGATTTTCCTTGTCGAACGTCTGCAAATTGGCGCGTCCGTACTCGCGGGTACCGGTTTGTTCCACCTTACCTCCGTTGGCATACGAAATGAACTGTGCCCCATAGCAGATGCCGAGAACCGGGTATTTGCCCACGAAACGCGACAAATCCACTTTGAAAGCCTCGGGATCGTGCACGGAATAAGGCGAGCCGCTGAGTATTACTCCTATTATGCCCTCCTCGTTCTCGGGAAACTTGTTGTAGGGAAGAATCTCGCAGAAGGTGTCGAGTTCGCGCACACGGCGGCCAATGAGCTGCGTGGTCTGCGACCCGAAATCAAGAATGATGATCTTCTGTTGCATATTTATATTGTTGTAATGATTGTTGCCTGATGTTGCGCGGCACCGCTACCCGGTTCAGAGTGTGCCGAGAAAAGCCTCGGCCTGTGCCAGAGTGTCGAGCTTGCCTATGTCCATTAGTTTCAGGTCGGGTTTCACATATCCCACTATCGGGTGGTCGGCACACGCCTTCAGATAGAAGTCGATGATGCCGAAACGGTCGGGCATAGTGTCCATTAGGACAAGCAGGCGCGGTGCTATGGTGTGTATTCCCGCAAAGGCATACATTCGGCACTGCTTGGGGTCGAGGTCTTTGTAGGGCGATTTCACCTCGCCTGTCTCGATATTTGTCCATCCCACGAGCCTCATGTCGTCGCCGAAGAGCAGATAGCGTTTTGTCTTGCGGCTGCTCACAAGCAGCACGGCATCGGCAGTTCCGGCTTCACTGCTGTCGGTTGCAAACCGATAGAAAGCGGCAAGGTTGACATTGCTGAGAATGTCTACGTTGTGAATGAGTATGGGTGAGTCGTTGCAGAACAATGGCCTGGCCTTCTTTATTCCGCCGCCTGTATCGAGAAGTGCCGCAGTCTCGTCGGAAACGAGCGTTTCCACGCCTTCCTGCGGATTGGCGGCGAGATAGTCTTTAATCTGACCGGCGAAATGGTGCACATTGACAACGATGCGTTTCGTGCCCGCAGCGGCGAGCTTGTCGGCCACGCGCCTTATGAGCGGCTCGCCCCCTACCCTCACCAGTGCCTTGGGCATAGTGTCGGTGAGCGGTTTCAAGCGGGTGCCAAGCCCGGCAGCGAATATCATTGCCTGCATCATAGTTGTCAATATGGTGAACGTTTGCGCTATGCAGCTGCAAAAGTAACGATTTTATTGCAAACGGCAAAGTGTGCCGCGCGTTTTTTGCCGCTACTGCTTTGCCTCAAGCACTTGGCTTATGCCCTGTTCGCGGTGGCACACACGCACCTCAATGCCGAACTTTTCGTACAGGTGTATGGCGAGATGCTGTGCCGAATACACGCTGCGGTGCTGTCCGCCGGTGCACCCGAACGAGAACATGAGGTCGGTGAATCCACGGTCGATGTAACGTTGCACATGCGCGTCGGCAAGTTTGTAGACGCTGTCGAGAAACGTGAGTATCTCGCCGTCGTCCTCAAGAAAGCGCACCACGGGTTCGTCAAGGCCCGTGAGTTTCTTGTAGGGTTCGTAGCGTCCGGGGTTGTGCGTGCTGCGGCAATCAAACACATAGCCTCCGCCGTTGCCCGACTCGTCGGCCGGAATGCCCTTGCGATAGGAGAAACTGAACACGCGCACCACGAGCGGTCCCTTGCCGTCATACTTTGAGAATGTGGCCGGACCGTCTTGCGGGTGTCCTGCAAACACGTTGTCGGTGGCCGTGCGGAAACCGTCGGCACGGCTCAGTGCCGGTTCTTCTATATGGGCGTAGCGCGGCATCTCGGTGAGGCGGCGCAGCAAATCCATCAAGTAAGGATAAGGAAAATGGTCGGACATTTTCACTATTTCGCGCAGATTGTCGATGGCCGGAGGTATCGACTCGATGAAATGGCGTTTTCTTTCAAAATAGCCACGGAAGCCGTAGGCCCCGAGCACCTGCAGTGTGCGGAACAACACAAACAGGCTCAGCCGTCCCACAAAGTGCCGCACCGACGGCACCTCGGTGTAGTTTTTTAGCGAGTCGTAGTATTCGGCCACCAGCTCACGCCTCAGTTTATTGGGATATTTGGCCGATGCTTGCCACAGAAACGACGCGAGGTCGTAGTAGTAAGGCCCTTTGCGTCCGCCCTGGAAATCGATGAAATAGGGATTGCCGCCTTCGTCGAGCATTATGTTGCGTGCCTGGAAATCGCGGTAAAGGAAACTATCGGTCTTCTCTGCCGTGAGGTCTTTGGCAAACAGGCGGAAATTGGCTTCGAGTTTAAGTTCGTGGAAGTCAAGCCCCGAGGGTTTCAGAAAGCAATACTTGAAGTAGTTGAGGTCGAATAGCACGCTGTCCTCGTCGAATTCAGGCTGCGGATAGCAGTTGGTCCAGTCGAGTCCGCGCGCTCCGCGTATCTGTATGTTGGGCAATTGGCGCACTGCCGCCTTCAGCAATTCCTTCTCGCGTTGGTTGTAACGACCTCCAGCCTGCCGTCCTCCGGCAATGGCATCAAACAGCGACACATTGCCCAGGTCGGTCTGCAGATAGCGCAGTCCGTCGTCGGTAGCGGCCAGCACGCGCGGCACGGGCAGCTGCCTGTGCGCGAAATGGTCGGCAAGATATATGAAGGCATGGTTTTCGTCACGGCTCGTGCCTATCACTCCAACGACGGTGCTGCCGTCGTCGGCGGTGAATCGGTAGTATTCACGGTTGCTGCCCGCGCCTTTCATGCGCTCGGTATTGGCGGGACTGTGGCCCTGCCATTTCTCATACAGTCTTATTAATTGTTCCACGCGATATGTGTTTTGGTAGGGTTTAGGTGTCGTTCAGCGACAAAGGACGTTGCCGTCACTCACCCGAAATATTTCTTGTCTTTCTTGTCGGCCCATGCCTTTATCATTCTGTCGAGCACGAGCACGATTATTATCACCCCAGCCGCTATAGGCAGCGAACTGGTGAGTGCCCATGTTCCGGCGAAGATTATGGCAAATAGCACCAGCAGTTTCAAGCTAAAATAGTTTTTCATAATGCGAAATTATAAAAAAAACGGCATATAGCGGCATAGCCACACGATTTTATCTTTTCAGCCAACGCAATCTTTCTGCATGCAAAAAATCGCATGTCTCACGACATACGATTTCCAAAAACAAACTACTTAAAAACTAATCTACTAAAACAAATCTAAACATTATGCCAAAAAGGGCCGAATGTTTTCTATAACATTCGCAAATTTAGTGTGTTTAACGCCATTTTCAATAAACGGAAACAATAAATTAATTATTTTTCACATCTTTATCCAAATTTATTGAAATAGAGCTTGTTGCAAGATTACAGTTTGCAATCCCGACGTTGCATAACGGGCAAATTCGGCCATTTATATACGCTGCGCAATGCGCAATGTGTTTCAATGTGTAACCGCAAGACAAACGCCTTTGCTCATTGCAATCCCGCAAGAGCCAACGACAACGGCCACAACCGCAAGATTGTGGCCGCACATGATGCCATGAAAAAAACGTTAGCCGAAGCTCACGATATGCCGAGAAGCGGTATTATCGACGGCGTGAGCAACGACGTGAATATGCCGTTGAGCGTGAGCCCAAGACTTGCGTAGGCTCCGTGCACCTGACTATGGTCCATCGATGTGGCCGTACCTATGGCGTGGGCAGCGGTGCCCATAGACAATCCCTGGGCCACGGGCGACTTCACACGGGCAAAGCCCATGGTGCGATAGCCGCACACTGCGCACATAAGTCCCACACTCACCACCACCGCAGCGGTGAGCGAAGGAATGCCTCCCACGGCTTTCGTCACCTCCATGGCTATAGGCGTAGTCACCGATTTAGATGCGAGCGAGAGTATAACCTCGCGCGACGCACCCATAACCTTGGCTATATACACCACCGACACCACGCCCACCACGCATCCGGCAAGCTCTGAAAGCAGTATGGGGGTGAGCTGCTTCTTTATTGTCGAAAGCTGCATATACAACGGTACGCCTAGTGCTACGACCGCCGGACGCAGCCAGAACTCAATCATGTGTCCGCCTTCGTTGTAAGTTTCATAGCTCACTCCTGTCAGTTTCAAGAACGCTATAATGCAACAAATCGATACAAGTATGGGGTTCATAATCACCCAACCGGTGTAACGGCGCAACAGTTTACCCAGGAAATAAGTGCCGAAGGTGAGTGCTATGAGGAAAAACTCGTTTGAAAAATAACTCATTCTACAGTTTTGTTTCTACCTATGTGATTTTGTAATGTCCTTTGCCTTGTCGCGCACCTTGCCATAACACTGGTGCACCCATCCCGTAACGGCAAGCACAAGCACAGTAGACACCACCGATGCCACCACAATAGGCAGAAACTGTGCCTTGATTATGTCGAAATAGAGCATTATGGCCACTCCAGGCGGCACGAAAAAGAAACCGATGTTGCCTACAAGGAAATCAGAAATGCTGCGCACCCATTCCAAGCGTATAACCTTCAACTTGAGCAGCAGCGTGAGCAGCAACATACCTACAATGCTCGACGGAAGCGGGATGTGGGTGAGCCAGATTATAAACTCGCCCAACGCAAGACAGCCAAAGATTATGGCCAACTGACGTATCATCATATTACCTTAAATGTTTTTGTTGTTTATCGAAGAATCCTTCATTTTTGTTATCCAAGCGCAAAGTTAACGCTTATTTGCGAAATATAACTTATTTACACCAAATAATCGCACTCAACTTCACATGAAACTTTGCTCAAAGGCCGACCGTATAGCCACGCAAACATGGTAATAACGGCACGAAAAGCAGAAAAAACGTAACCCGACAAAAGATAATATGCAATGATTTTATAACTTTGCCTTGCCGCAACGGCAATAAAACACAAGTTTATGCCCACACATTATATATATAAAGAGTTGTCGCTTTTCCCCGAAGACAAACCGGAAACAGCCACGGAGGAAGTAACAAAGGATTATGACTTGACCGACCTTTTCAACCGTCTTGCCAAATCAAGGTTCCGCAGTAGCTTCCGACTTACGCAGAAAGAACGCGACTATGTTTCCGCCAAGGGTCTTGCAACCATACGCAACCACGCAAAGGATTTCGTGACAAAGCGTCTGTCGCCTGCCGTCATTCCCAACGACGGCAAGCAGACACCCATGAGAGGACATCCCGTGTTTCTCGCACAACACGCCACGGGATGTTGTTGCCGTGGTTGTTTCTTTAAGTGGCACCACATTCCGCAAGGCCGCGAACTAACAAAAGAAGAACAAAACTATGCCGTTGCCGTGCTTATGGCATGGATTGAAAAGCAGATGCAAGAATAACGTCCAGTCGCAATTATCAGCAAACATATTGATTTTGGGAAGAACCACGAATATACCAAATACAACTAATGTTACCTCCATGCCCCATTCGTGGGATTGGTAAAATTCGTGGTTTAGAACATTCCGTTTGCAGGTGGTTGAACCACGAATATCACAAATATAACGAATTTTGTTATTCAAATCCGGTTAGAAACGCTGCGAAGATACAGCAACA
>CAVCLB010000031.1:0-27515 GCA_963602915.1 Dysosmobacter segnis
GGTTGTCGGTTTCAGAGAAAAACGACTATGTGCGGCACATGGAGAACTTGCGCTATCAGCGTAGCGTCATCAAGACTGGCTATGACGACGGATGGCAGGAAGGTCGTGTAGAAGGTCGGGCTGAGGGAAGAGCTGAAGGACGGGCTGAGGGGCGAGCTGAAGGACGGGCTGAGGGGCTGGCCGAAGGTCTGCAAGAGGGCCGTTCAGAGGGTGAGCATGCTAAAGCCTTGCAGATAGCCAAAGCGATGCTTGCAAAAGGCTTTGATGCTGCAAGCGTTGCAGAGATGACAGGTTTGTCGGTCGAAGAAATACAAAAGACTATAGGTGGGTTATAAAAAATCCCACCGCAAAACAAGAATTAATATAACGGGGTTGCATTTTTGTCATCTTGCGGTCCATTTTCGGTTTAATCCGTCTGCTCGTTTTGTCGTATAGCCCGCTCTACTTCTTCTTTCACAGACAAATTAGCCTCGAAAACAGCCATGCAATCTGACAAAGCCAATTTATAGAACCTACCTATAGCAGAACAATGATACCCAAGATAATACATCTCTGTTGGTTGTCGGGAGACCCGTATCCAACGGAAATACAAAAATGTTTGGACTCGTGGACGCAGCATCTGCCCGACTATGAAATATGGTTGTGGGACACTAAGCGTTTTGACATACATTCCACACCGTGGACAGAACAGGCTTTTGCTGCAAGAAAATATGCCTTTGCTGCCGATTACATCCGGTTGTATGCATTATATAATTATGGTGGCATCTACCTTGACTCCGATGTGCTTGTGTATAAGAATTTCGATGCACTATTGTCGTTGCCTTATTTCATAGGTGAGGATTATGACGGGGCTTTCGAGGCCGCTGTCATCGGGGCAGAGAAGCATCTGCCTTTTGTTAAACATTTGCTCGACCATTATGACGGGCGCAATTTTGTGAGGAAAGACGGAACATACGAAACCGACATGCCCCTGCCCCTAATCATTCGCAAACAACTGGTGCAGAATGGATATACTTTCCACCGGTATTCGGGGGGGGGTAAATTATCAGCTTGAGGAAGGTGTGCTAAACATCTTCCCGCTTGACTATTTCAATTCCCGCGATCGGCTTGGCGCAAGAAGGTATGCCAACAGCTATTGTTCACATAATTTCGCCGGTTCATGGTGTGGCAACCCCAAGGGCGTGAAGGACAGGTTGAAGCGTTGCTTGCCACGGCCTTTACTGCGTGTCTTGCTGGCGTTCACCAACTGGCTGCATCGCAATCGGCTTCGGGAATATAAGATACCGTTTACATAGATTTAATGATACCCAAGATAATACATTATTGCTGGTTCGGGCACGGCCCACTGCCAGAGTTGGCACAGAAATGCATAGCCTCATGGCGGAAATATCTTCCTGACTATGAAATAAAAGAGTGGAATGAGGACAATTTCGACGTGAACATCATTCCCTATACCGCTGAGGCGTATAAAGAGAAGAAGTATGCTTTCGTAAGCGATTATGCTCGCTTCTGGATACTATACAAGTATGGCGGGCTTTATTTTGACACCGACGTAGAGGTGATTCGTCCGATAGACGATATCATTGCCCGTGGCAATTTCATGGGCTTCGAAACTGACCCGAAACCGCAGAATGCGGGCAGGGTTGACGCGAGCGAAGCGAGCGTCGCCCCCGGCCTCGGCCTAGGGGTAAACCCCGGCCTCGGCCTAGGGGTAAACCCCGGCCTCGGCCTAGGGGTAAACCCCGGCCTCGGCCTAGGGGTAAACCCCGGCCTCGGCCTAGGGGTAAACCCCGGCCTCGGCCTAGGGGTAAACCCCGGCCTCGGCCTGGTGAAAAAAATGCTCGATTATTATGAGGGGCAGCATTTTGTGCGTGAGGCCAATATGAGAAACCAGATTACAGTCGTGCATATTTGTACCAAGGTATTGCAGGACAATGGTCTGCAAATGCAGACTGGCATACAGTGTGTTGACGGCATCTATATATATCCCTCTGAATATTTTTGTCCCGTAAATGTTGTCACAGGTCGCATACATGTGGAGCGGAATACCCGCACTATACACCATTACGCCGGAACTTGGGTGGATAAGAAATTCTCAATAAAAGAAACGCTGAAACGCCTTCTGCCCGAGTCTTGGGTGTTGGCATTGATTAATATAAAATCAAAAAAGAAATGAAAGGAATTGCTCAATTTCTCACTCTCTATTGGATAATTTATTTCCCGACGTGTATTGCATATAACGATTTGCCGGGCTTCTCCAGTATAGATGAGATAATGACCGTTATATTGTTTGGTTATACGGTTATGATGTATAAAAACCGCAGCATAAACAAACGGCCTTGGACAGAATTTTTAGTGTGTTTGGGCATCTTTGTGTTTTATGTGCTTTACTCTCTCTCCTTTGGTGCTAATGTGTCGGGTGGAGTTTGGCTTGATTTGATGCAAGAAGTGCGACCATATATCATAATCTTCTGCACATGGATATTGAACCCTAGATTCACCAGACGACAGAAAAAATGGATGCTGGCATCTATGGTGATAACTTTGGTTTCGTGGATATATTATCATCCGCAAACATTGGACACGCAGGTGGAAGCCGAGTTCCCCGTATTGGGGCAGTTGGCTATTTGTACGGGCATGTCTTGGTATCTGTTTACAAAAAATACCAAAACCAACAAATATATCGCGCTTGCACTGGTGCTGACCGGTATGTTGGCTCCGAAATTCAAGTTCATGGGTGAGGTTGTGTGTTTCATTGCTTTTATCTTCTTCTTGAAGAAACAATTGAATTTCAAGTCGCCAAAGACGGCAATATTTGCCGCCATATTGGTGTATGTGGTGCTGGTGGTGACGTGGACCCGCTTTGATGCATACTATGTTACTGGCTTGTCTAACGATGAAATGGCGCGCCCGATGACCTACCGAACCTCTCTGAAGATACTTTGGGACTATCTGCCGTTTGGTTCAGGAATGGGTTCGTTTGCTTGCAATGGTGCATGGAAATATTACTCGCCACTATATTATAAGTATAATCTGAATGGCATTTGGGGACTTGATGAAGGCGGCGGTTTCATCTGCGACGCCTATTATCCCACGTTGGCGCAGTTTGGCATTGTGGGAGTGTTCTTTTTCTGCTGGTTTTGGAAACGCCGGTTGAAGGCATTGTGCAATATCGCAGACTTGCGCTATTATCGCGTTGCTCTTATTACTTTCTGTTGTCTTGCCATTGAGCAGACTGCCGACTCGTCTTGGCTCTCAGGCAAGGGTATGGGATATTGTATGTTGCTCGGTCTTTGTCTGAATGCAAACCGCAATTTGATGGCGCAGATGAAGAGGAAACAGCAAAAGGCATGAATAGTAGAGTCTATTGGATAGATGCGGTAAAATTCATTGCCGTTCTGATGGTGGTGCTCGCTCATGTAATATGGATATTCGAGCAAGGAGGCGGAAGAACCGGGGGCTTGTCTGATACGTTTTTGACAATCAACAGGATGGTTGCGAGTTTGGGCGTGCCGCTTTTTATGATGGTAAGTGGCGCATTGCTCTTGGGCAAGAAATTTGAAACGATGAGTGACGTGTTGGCTTTTTATAGAAAAGGGTTGCTCCCGCTTTTCGTTACGGCAGAGATTTGGGTGGTCGTTTATAGCTTTTTGAACATTCGACCTTTTTCAGTTAAGGAATTGTTGTTGTGCATGACTTTCGTCCATAAGCCTGAGGTGCATCTGTGGTATGTCAGGATGATAGTGGGCTACTATCTTATGTTGCCATTGCTGAGTGTCCTTATGCATCGGCGGAAGGCTAGTTTCGTTTGCCTGACCTGTATGGTTGTTGCTTTTACTTTTCTGCATAACGGTTGGTTGATACTTGACGGTAGCAATTGCCCTACCAGCTCGAGCCGCTCTTATTTCTGCTATTTGGTTTATATGGTGTTAGGGTATGCTGTGGCGAAAAGCAGTGTCACAAAAATGATTGTATGGATTCTTGCAGCCTTTGCTATTCTGGGGGGGGGGATCCTATATCACTCTCTAATGAACAATTCTTATTTTTTGTGGTATGACAATCCAATGCTGGCAGTTGTTGCCGTAGGACTATTCGGGCTTTTAAAGGCGGGCTTTATTCGCGTGAAACAATGCCAAGCTGTGGTAGAAGTGTCCAAGATGTCGTATGGCATCTACCTTTCTCATTTCTTGCTTGTTTATCTTGCCGAGCGTCTACTTGAAGACAGATCATGTGGAATCCCAGTCTTTTATTTAGGATGGGTGGTCATTTTGCTTTTGGATGCCGTAGTTGTCTTTGGAGTAAAACTAGGCTCTACAGGAATGGCGAAGATTCTCTTTAGATATTGACTAAGTGACATTATTGCAATGTAGTTTTCTCGCTTTGTCTTGATTTGGAGTGTAAATACTAATGTTGTGAATTTCTGATGATTACTCTATAAAATGACGAAAGTACTAATGGTTGGCTCTGCCGAGCAGAGCGGTGGCGGTGTGGCGAGTGTGATAAGGTTGATGAAGACCATGCCGTTTTGGAAAAAATATCACTGCGGATGGCTGGGCACTCAGATTCAAAGCAACTATGCTGTGAAACTTTGGTATGCCCTGAAAGCATACGTCAAAGCCTTGTTTACGATATGTGGGTATGATATTGTGCATTTCCACACCGTGCCCGACAGGATTTGCTTGATTATACAAATGCCGGTCTTGCTTTTGGCATTACTTGGCAGGAAGGAGATCATCATGCACATCCACATGGGCAACCAATTGGAAAACCATACTCACAACAAACTCTTTATTTGGTGCTTAAAACATGCAGACTGCGTGGCGTTGTTGGCAAAAAAATGGCAGGATTTGTTCGAAGAGCTTTTTCCTATGGTCAAGACAAAAACTTGTGTCATTTACAATGCCTGTGCACCAACTCCAGCCGTGGATTACTCCATTAAGGAAAAGAGTATCATCTTTGCGGCTTTTCTGAATGACAACAAGCATCCCGACTTGCTTTTGAAGGCTTGGAAAACGTTGAAGGATGAATTCCCCGATTGGCATGTCACCATTATGGGCAATGGCGAAGTGGAGCGGTTCCGTGCAATGTCCTATGAGATGGGATTGGTTGATAGCGTTACCTTTACCGGCTATGTCACTGGCAAAGAGAAGGAGGATATTTGGAACAAGGCAAGCATATATTGCATGTGTTCCCGTAATGAGGGTTTCCCAATGGTGGTATTGGAGGCGTGGACGAGAGGCATAGCCGTGGTGACAACCCCTGTTGGCGGTCTGCCTGATGTGATTGAGGAAGGAAAAAATTGCTTGACTTTTTCCTTTGATGATGTAGAAGTATTGGTTAAGCAACTTCGAAGGCTTATGAAGTCTGCCGAACTGCGTAGAAATATGGCTGAATATTCAAAGTCGTTTGGCGAAAATATGTTTGCACCAAGGAAGATTAATGAGGTTATTGAGGAACTATATAGCAAGATGTTGTCAAAATAGAGGATGATGAACATTTGGATTATTCTACAGAAAATTAGTCTTGTGCCTTCCTTTCTTTGGGACAAGATGTGGGCTGCGGTGTGGAAACGCTGCATGAAACATTGTGGCAAGGGTGTTTACTTGCGTCCGATGTCTTCTGACATCAAGGGATTGTGGAACTTGTCGGTTGGCGACGGCACGTCTATTCCCAAAGGAAGCACCATTTATTGTACGGATGCTCCTTGCACCATAGGCAAGAAGGTGTTGTTTGGCCCGAACCCGACGATTATCACAGGCGATCACCGCATTGATATGAAGGGCAAATACATCACAGATGTCACGGTAGAGGACAAGTTTGTTGATGGTGTAAATATTTATGACCAGCCAATAGTTATAGAGGATGATGTGTGGTGCGGTGCCAATGTCACGATACTCAAAGGTGTTACAATCGGTCATGGCTCTGTCGTGGCCGCAGGGGCTGTCGTAACAAAATCGTTTCCGCCTTACAGTATTATAGGCGGCGTGCCTGCAAAATTGATAAGGATGAGATTCTCCGAGGAAGAGATTGAGCAACATGAAAGTTTACTGAACGTAGGAAATAACTAGGCTCATACTTTACACATTAGCAATATCAATAGAAAAAATAACAGCAATGGCAACCGAACAATTCCAGAAAGGCAAATTCTATACACTACCCTTGAGTGACATAAGAAACGAGGGCAACAACTCGTTTTTCATTGTCAAGGCCAACGGGCGTGAGTATGCGATAAAGATGTTTGATTTTCAACGCAACGACATTTCGCTACATGCCATGAAGTCGCTGCCCTGTATGGTGAAGGATGTGCATGGCGACAGTGTGGTTTTTGTGCAGAACTTCGCCAAGATGTTTGGCGACAGGTATGCCGACGGCGAGCTATATCCGTTTGTCGTGATGCGCACGGCCTACAACCCCGACACGAGGCATCGGTATTATGATATACGCGACAACTATGGTGTGCCATTCCGCTTGAAATGCAGCCGTAGCACCATACTCGTGCCCAACCAGAAAATAAGGTGTTCGGTGTCGCGCCCCACGCCCGACAAGATGGTGCTTGAACTTGAAGATACGGTCTGCCCGGCCGAAACCCACAGCATAAGTCCTGCCGACCTGTTGGCCGCAATAGGCGTGGAACCGTCGCTACGCCGCTACGTTCTCGGCAGTTTCTGGCGCAATGACGGTTTCGGCGAGGCCCGGCGTTATTGTGCCGACGGCGATGCCATGTGGGTAGTGAAGGCCGTCATGGCTGTAAGCGGCGTGGAAAAGTGGCCCGCCATGACCAACCGCAGCAAGCGGCGGCTGCTCGACTGCTACCGCCGCGTGTGCATGTATCTGCTTGAAGATACCGACTACCTGTTGCAGTTCGGCGAGTCGGAACGCGGCAACTACCAGGAGTGGATAGCCGACCGCGTGTCTATGGCCGACATATACACGCAGTGCATAGAGCTGGAAGAATGCGGCAAGACTGGCGAAGAGGTGGATGCCATATTGGGCAAGATAAAGAATTCGGGCTATATATACCATCCCCACCGGCGCATGCGGCTGCTCATAGCCATATTCTCTATGCAGCCCCAATTGCTTGATGAAAGAATAGACGAGATATTGAACATCGTGGGCGACTGCGCCAAGAACTGGAAACAGCCGTCGTTTACCGATGCCTTCTCCAATTTCCTGCGTTTCTATGTGGAGTCTAACCGCGAGAAAGCCAACAGTCTGGCTGTGGTTGACGGCGTGCAGGGACGCGTGCTAATCAACCGCATGGTGCGCTCCATTTGTTTCCTGTTGCTTATGACAGGCGGCGACGATGCCAACAGGCAACTCTACAAGTCGATGCTTCTGCACTACCTGTCGTTTGTGCGCCAGGGCAAGACTCTCGGCCGTGGCAACATTAACAAGGACATTGCCGAAAAGCTCGTGGAGAGGGCGTTCAACACGCTGCTGCTTCCAGAGGACGGCACGCTCGACATTTCCTGGGGGCAGGATTTTGGCAACAACGACATGTTTGCCTACCGCATGGCGAAAACGTCATGCAAGAGTTCCACATTCCTCACGCGCTCTTATGAGGCGTGCAATGTGCGCTTCACGGTAAGCACCGATGGCATAACACTGTCACGTTCGCATTCGGGCGTGAAGGAACGCAACGTGCTGCCTGCCGGACTTATGGACTGGCACAATGTGCAGATATTTCTCGACTCGTCGGGCAAGTACGGCATAAGTCGGCAAACCAAGGGCATGAGCCTGTGGAAGGCGTATTGGAACGATGTGGAGCATGCCCTGTTTAAACCGCCGGTAGTGAAGGCAAGCCTCCAGCGCGTGAAACTCGTGCCTGAAGTGGGCACGGTGACTTATGTGCGCGTGCTGTATAAGGATGAGGAAAGCCCGTGCCGCTATTATTGCAGGATTGAAGACGACGAATATGAAGGCGAAGGCTGGCTCGACACCTATTTGAAAGGCGGCTCTACCGGAATGTTCCATTATGACCCGAAATTCGACCTTGACTCGTTCTGCGACGAAAACGGACGGCCCATGATTATTAAGGTGTGTGTGAACAGTGTGGTTGACGCGGAACGGCAGACATACATGTTCGACTGCATGCAGTTTGTCGACGAGTTTATAAAGGGTGAGGTGGAATATGGCGAAAAGTCTGACTGCCTGTTGCTGCACTTCGACCGCAACAACAATGTCTATCTTGGGGTCACGTCGTATGGCTACGGCATATTCCTGCCCGTGGGTTCAGGCGGTGCGCACTATGATGTGGGTACAGCCGTGCGTGTGCGTGAAACCGACTGCTCGCGCCCTTATGCAATACAGGGCGAAATAATAGGCAATGCCGAAGGCTATGTAGACGTAAAGGCCGCAGCCGAGGATGTGCTGGCTGGCTACTGGCAATCGACAGACAGCAAGGTGTATGAAGAAAGTGTGGAGGAACTCGAAGAGGAGGCCATGGCTATTTCTGAAGAGCAGTTTCCGCAGAGCTATATGACCGAGATAGTGAGCCTGCTCGACCACAAGGCGGTGCTCTCCACCGACAATATCGAGGCTTATGCGTTCCTCGCAGTGGCGCGCATCATTGCGCGCATGACGGGCGACGAGGCCATGGCCGAATATCTTGCACAGCGCGAAGAACTTCTTTGCGTGCTCGACGACTATGCCACCAATGGCAGTGTAGACGACGCAAGGCTTGAACGTCTGGGGGGCGAAAACGGCGACATGCTCGACCGCTATCCCTACCTGCGGCAGCGGCTCACCGAAATGCGCATTGTGAACTGCCTTGGACGGGCGGAGAAGAACCCGTTCCTGTGGAACGTGTGCAATGAGTATGACCGCGACCATATACTCTCAAGGCTGGCACGCCTGATGTTAAGCTATAACATGGCCGAAGGCTTTGTGCTATATGATTTCCAGAAAGCCGTCGTAGCCAAGATAAAGGGGTTGCTCAATGTCAACGTGGAGCTGCCCAAGGTGTATTCATTCGGCGAGGAAAGTCAGCTGAAGGAATTCAAAACCTCGATAGTGTTCCCCCCGGACAACGGAATGCGTGCCGACAAAATACAGCAAACATTCAACGTGATGAAGGTGTTGTGCGGAATGGTCAACTCCTACGGCGGCACGCTTTACCTCGGTGTGCACAACGAAACCGGCACTGCAAAAGGACTTGCCGAAGACCTTGCCTATTTTGAAGGCAGCAAAGACAAGTTCGACAATTATGTGCGCAGCAACATACGCGTGGCACTCGGCGACCGGGTGAATGCATCGGTGACAATAACCTGTCCGGAGGCCGGAAACCACTATGTGTATGCCATAAATGTGGTGCCGAGCAAACAACCTGTCGTACTGAAACTCGACAACCACTATTATCTGCGCGAGGGCGCATCGACATATCCTGTGGAACTGCGCGAACTGCAGACTATAATGAACGAGCGAGACTTCTCGGCTTACAATATCGCTGCCCCCGACGCTGTTCCTGCTACAGATGAAGCGGGTGAGCCTGACGCGGAAGCACCGGCTGCCGTGACACAACAGTCAGCCCCCGACGAAACCGCTACGGCAACCATTGCCACAAGCCGCACGCGTAGCAATGTGACCGAAGCTTGGGACGACGACTATCTTGTGGACACCTGTTGCTTCGTGCGTTTGCTTGAAAACGGTGGCTGGTGTGTGCTCGATGGGGTGGACTACGAAGACGGTCTGCTTACGCTTGCCGTGCACAACGATGAGCGTGACGGCTATCTTGTGGTGGCCTATGCCGACGGACGTGTAAACAAAGTGCCTATGTCGCAGATTGTTGACAAGGTACATGGGGCTGTCAACAAGATGTATTCCGACGAGAAACCTGTGTTTGTGTCGCCTGCAAAGAAAGATGCTGCCCTGCTCACTGCTTACGAAGACGAGCGCGACAGGATTTGTCTAAGGCTCGACGATCTGCAGCCTATGCCTGACGGGAAAATGCTCGCAGCCGGGCAGACACTCGTTGACGTAGGTTTCAAGCGTATGGCGTTGTGCGATGTGGTGGATAAAAAATACATTGCTGAACTGAAACGTCTGCACAACCTGAAACGTAGTTCGCTCGGGCAATGCGTGCTTTCCAACTCGATGAAGTCGGAACTGGAATTGTTGTCGGGCACGTTGGGAATCGACCTGTGACACATCCTGTCGGTAGGATAGTGCGAAGCTGCCGCTTGCAAACCGCAGAAAATGGCCGAACCTGTTTTGTGGGGATGGTATTTATGGCGAAAACAATGGCTTGTGACGCGAAAAAACAAAAAAATGCTTAAAAGGAAGCTATAAAAGACAGAAACATTTTGCTTGATAAATAAAAATGTGTAATTTTGCACCCTGTTTGGAATAGGTATCAAAAACGAATACACAAAAGAAGATAGCAATGTCGAAGATTTGTCAGATTACGGGGAAAAAAGCCCAGATAGGCAATAACGTATCCCACTCAAAGCACCGCACAAAGCGCAGCTTTGATGTAAACTTGTTCAGCAAGAAATTCTACTATGTAGAGGAAGGATGCTGGATTAGCCTTAAAATCAGCGCAGCGGGTCTGCGTCTTATCAACAAGGTAGGTCTTGATGCCGCTCTTAAGCAGGCTGTATCTAAGGGCTACTGTGATTGGAGTGACATTAAAGTTATAGGAGAGTAAGGACAATGGCATCAAAGAAAGCAAAGGGCAACAGAGTTCAGGTGATTCTCGAATGCACAGAGATGAAGAATAGCGGAATGCCCGGAACAAGTCGTTATGTAACGACCAAGAACCGCAAGAATACTCCTGACCGTATGGAATTGATGAAGTATAACCCCATCTTGAAGAAGATGACTCTTCATAAAGAGATTAAATAATAAGAATACACTATGGCAAAGAAAGCGGTCGCTACCCTCCATGAAGGTTCTACGGATGGACGCGCATATACAAAAGTTATCAAAATGGTGAAGAGCCCCAAGACTGGAGCTTACATCTTTGATGAGCGTATGGTTCCCAATGAGGACGTGAAAGATTTCTTCAAGAAATAATAGAAGAAACAAACATATACTTAAGGTGCGGATGCAATGGCATTCGCACCTTTTTTCGTATACAGGGTTGGCAATTGTTGAAAGAGCTCGCAAAAATTAAATTCATTGTTTGTGCGAATTCAAATATTTTGCTTAAATTTGCATAATTGTTATATATACGCAGAAGTTGTAAAAACTATTCTATATGGCTCAGGTAAACAATCATTTGGTGATAATGGCAGGCGGAGTTGGCAGCCGTTTTTGGCCGATGAGTACTAACGATAAGCCCAAGCAGTTTATTGACGTGCTTGGAGTGGGCAAATCGCTGCTTCAGCTTACTTATGAACGTTTCGCAAAAGTGTGTCCGCCGGAGAACGTATGGGTAGTTACAAACCGCAAATACGCCGACTTGGTGAGAGAACAGCTGCCTTGCGTTGCTGACAGTCATCTGCTTCTAGAGCCTTGCCGCCGCAACACTGCGCCATGTATAGCCTATGTTAGTTGGAAAATAAAGTCGATTGACCCGAAAGCCAATGTCGTTGTCACACCGAGCGACCATGTAGTTACCGACGAGGAGGAATTCCGGCGCGTCATTGTTTCGTGCATGCGCTTCACGGCCGAAACCGACGCTATCGTGACTTTGGGCATCACACCCACCCGTCCCGAAACGGGTTTCGGCTATATTCAGGCCGACTTGAGCTCAAGCTCACCGCGCAACAAGGAATTGTTCAGAATCGATTCGTTCAGGGAAAAACCCGATCTTGAAACGGCTTTAAGCTACATAAAGCAGAACAATTTCTTCTGGAATGCTGGAATATTCGTTTGGAGCGTCAGCACGATAGTCAATGCATTCCGGGTGTACAGTCCGGCGATAAGCAAAATTTTTGAGGGGCTTCTCAATGTGTATGGAACCGACCGGGAACAGGAACTTATCGACAAATTATATCCTGAGTGTGAAAACATTTCGGTTGACTATGCTATAATGGAGAAGGCCGAAGAGATATTTGTTTGTCCTTCTAAATTCGGATGGAGCGATTTGGGTTCATGGAGCTCGCTGCTACAGAAAACCAAACAAGACCTGTATGGCAATGGCGTGATAGGCGACAATGTGCAACTTTATGACACCCACAACTGCATCGTGCATACGACAGAAGAGAAAAAAGTGGTGATACAGGGGTTGGACAATTTTATTGTGGCCGAAAAAGATGGTAGTCTTCTTATCTGCAAATTGTCCGAAGAGCAACGCATAAGACAGTTCTCCGAGGAGTAGGGCAGTTGCATAGACAATTTTAGTGACGATGAAAAAATAAGTCGGCTTGATTTTATCGTCACTTTAAAACGCCAACAACAAAGGATGCGCGCTACATGATTGGCAAATGGTCAAGCGTCAGCTTGTAATTGCCGTCGTATGTTATTTTCATTATGCCCGGTGAACAACGTTCAATCAGGGCGTGGCACAATGCAACGTGCCCCATTGTGCATCTTAAATTGAGTTCAACGCACGGGTGCAGCAAGTATGCTCCTGTGCTCTCTTCTTTCACAATCATCATGTCTACCCCGAACGGCCCGGTGTAATGGCCGTAAAGCAAGGGCTGCATGAATCTTGATATGTTGCCAATTGCACTTTCGGGCAATTCCCCGGAGATGTATCTTGAAATGAAATCGCGCTTGTATTTCTCAGAAGCTACCACGTTGCCTTCATACGCTCCGTTTACGGTGTGGAATAAAGACAATCCCGAATAGGCAATTTCGCCGTTGGGCATGGCGGTAAACTCAGCACCGAAGTCGCACACCTTTTGGTAGAACGGTTCTACTGTAATTCCGCCCTGTGCCGATATTACGTTGTTTATCCATCCCGACTGACTGTCGGTAATATTGCCGCTTTCAACAAGCCTCACTCCTCTTCCGCTGCTGCTCCACGGCGATTTTACGACAACACGACCACGTTCGGCAACAAGACGCATCACTGTCTTGGTGTCATTGCAATACCAACTTTCGCCCACCAAACAACGGCTGTTTCCGACAAGATGCGGAAGCAGATGTTCTACTGTAAATTGTCGGCTGCTCAACCGCCTTATTTCTGCCAGACTCTCAACGGATGGCACATGTGCCGACAGTTGCCCATTTGCACTGACAAGTTGTTTCACAATAGGCAAATCCCACCCCCAAGGCACTATGCAGAATTCTTTTTCGGCAGAGAAATCGTATTGGCTTAATTGACGCAAATCTATGAAGCTGGCTTCGCTGTGGTCTCCTGTCAATCGGTAAAATGCCTTGCGTGCAGCAGTCACATCGCCCACAAGTATCATGTCGCCAGCATTGGCCCACAGCGCCGGCAGGAAATCCAAGGCGGCACGCAGGCGGCAACCGGCGCGTGACGCGGTGAAATTGCTGAAATTTGCGGCGAGAGCCATGTCATGCTCTGGGTTGAAAACGTAAAGTTTCATAATCTCGTGATGTCAGATGAAAGAATAATATAATGTTGTAAGATGTTGAAGGTCTCGCCTTTTACAATGATTTGTAGTCAATGTGTAACTTGTTGTTTGCTATGTCATTGTTGTTGTACACCAATTAGAATCTGAACCTTGCCTGAATGTCGAGGTCGGTCATGTATGACTTGTCCACTTCCTGTAGCGCGCTCGATATGGTTTGCCGGTCGAAATATTTTGTAAATCCTATCTTGGCGGCAATGGCGATATGCTCGTTTATGTCGGCATTGGCAAATGTGCCCAATCTAATGCCGTGGCCAAAGAACGACGGGAAAGAAAAGCTGTAAAGCACGCCGCGTTCGTAATTGTAAAGTCGGCTGGCGTAGTTTTTAGTCTTGAAATAATTCACGTTGGCCGAAATGTTGAGAAAGCCTTTGCGGTAGGCTGCCGTTTCTGACAACATCCACCCGAAACTCTTGTCGTTGTTTTGTGTGGCGTAGGCCATGTCGAGCTGGGTCTTAAAATTCCAATTGTGCATATCCGCCGCAAATGACATGCGTCCACGGTGCTCATATTTGTCGGCAAGCGATGTTGTGCCGTCGGCATCTGATTGTCGTAGTCTGAAACGGTAACGGGCATATACAGCCACATTGCCGGTGGAGTAGGTGGCCGAGACGGTATTGTCGAACGAGTGTGACTGCATGGATATTCCGTAGCGTGCCCACGGGAAATAGGCATAGTCGCCATATAGCGAGACTGTCAGCTTTGGCGAAGCTTTCCAGTTGGCTCCAAGATATATTCCACTTTCGTTTTGCACCCTTCCGCCATCGCTGAACGATGCACCGTAGAGTGAGTAGTATTTGTAGGAGTAATAGCGTTGTATGGCTATGAGCGTAAGAATAGGGATGGGCGAGAACGACACGCTGTTGATTGTGGCAATGCCCTGGGTGTTGTTGGTTGCCGTTTCGCCGTTGATATTGAGACGGCTGCTTATGTAGCCGTAGCTGATGCTAGCATTCCAGAAATGGTTGCCTTGCGGGTAGTATCTTCGGTAAAGTTGATTGACATCGGGTGTCAGCATACGGTTGAATGATGTGTACAGGGCACTCGTTGCAGCATGGAACCCAGCATGATGCCACGCGATGTTGCCGCCGGTTGTAAACTGTGAAGAGTTGTGCTTGCGCTCCAGTTCGCTTTCGGTGCGGTGATAGCCTGTGGTAAGTATTGTTTTTATGCTGCCGCTGTCGGTGAGTGTAGCGTCGATGTTACGGTAAGAAACGAATGCCGTTACATCCACATTTTTCGATATGGCCAGTGTGGCGGCAGCCCCTTGCAGATGTTTCGCTTCGGTGCGCGAGGAGTAGGCCGAAATGGTGTTGGCAGGAGTGGTTAATGCCTGCGCGGCCATTTTTCCGAAATTGAAGCCGTTGTTCATTATAAGTCCGAGCCCGAATTTCACTCTGTATAACCCGAGCGCAATGGTCTTGAACTTGCCGAGGCTGCGGGCGAGTGCATAATAAGAGTAGAAATCATATCCGTATCTGTTCTTGTTTCCGAAAAACGGTTCGCCGGAGTCTTGTGCTCCAGTGATGCCTACCTGGAAGAATTGTCCGTAATGGAATTTGTATCTCAGCCAATGTTTGTATTTGTAGCCCAGGTATCCTTGCTTGTCGCCCGCCCGATTGTAGAAGGGTATTCTTGCGGAAGCAACGATTTCGTTCTTGCCATATTTCAGAATGTTGGCCGGGGTAGGGAAAGCCTTCCCTTCATTGATTGGGCCGATGTAAAGAAAGCATTTGAGCAACTCGCGTTCGGTTTTGTCGAGAGTTTCCACCATAGCCAGTTCGTCAAGCGTGCGCAGGGGTTTGTAGCGGTACACATACTCGGTGATTTCCTCTATCTGCTGTTCGTTGAGGAAAGGCAGGCGGCGCAAATCGTCTTCGTTTGCGCTGTTTATCTCTATCTTGTTGTCTTCAATTTCGCACAACTGATCATAGATGTCGCTTATGCTGTTGTCGTCTATATCGTCGATATTGTACAACCGTTCGTAATATTGCTCCCATTGCCTTGTCTCGTGGGTTTGTGACAAGGCTCTTGCGCCAATGGCCAAAAAGGAAAGGATTACGAAGAAATGTTTCATTTCGGGAGTCGTTGTTGTTTGCGAGTGCTTTCACGCTTTTTCTTGTTTCGGTGGAAAAGGTCGCCAATTCCGTTGAAATCCTTTTTCATTATCAAGCCAAGTCCTTGCGTGTTGAGGCTGTTTCGTGTGAAATATCGGTCGTTGGTTTTGTTGTAGACATTTATGGATAGATTGCCGTTGGGGAAAAGCAGATAGCGGATGTCGAAGTCGCCGATGAAACTTGTTGCTGCGTTTGCCTTGTCGCGGTAGCCAAACTGTCCGTTGATGAGCAGACGGTTGTTCAGCAGTCGGCCAGACAGCAATCCCTCGTATTCGGCATTGTTGAAGCCCTCAGTTCCCGTTGATATGTTTGCCCCGAAGTTCCAGTTGTTGTTCTTTATGACATTGCTGAGCACATTGTTTATCTGTTGGCTTATTGTGCCGCTGAGAAAACTTTGCATGGCGAGCGATGCCTGACTGTATTGGGCTGAAGCCTCGTTGTTGGCGTTGCTGCTTTGTGTGTAGAAACGACCTACTGCCAGCAAGTAAAGCACCTGCTGGTTCATTTCCTCTTCGGCATTGAACAGGCTGAACACCATCTGCTTGGCATCGTTACCAAGGGTTGGCATGTCGAGGTTGAAATCTACCTTAGGCGAACTCGGCGTTCCTGTGACGTTCATCAGACAGTTTACGCGTGTGTTGTTATTGGAGAACGAGCGTCCGACGTTAAGGTCGGAAAGGCTAACACTATTTAGTACATACATGGCCTTAAGGTCGATGGCCGCATCGTAGGGATTTCCTCCGAACGATATTGTGCCTCCTTTCTGGAATGTGAAATCCTTCTTTATGATGTTCTGGATAGTGAGCTTGTACACTCCGTGGTCGACTATATAGTTGCCGTACATGTCGAATGTGCCTTTGTTGAAATAGTTGGCTCTAATCACTCCGTCGCCGTTCAATGTTATGTAGTCGCCGGTTTGCTCGTCCATCAACAGTTTGATGGTTGCGTTGGTATTGCAGTTTATGAGGAAATTGAGCTTTATGTCGGTTGACACGTCAATGTCGTCGTTGGCGTTTTGTCGGTTGTCTGTCGTGTCGGTGTTGGCTGTATCCTTCGCGCTGTACCATTGTATAAAATCGTTTGACGACAAGTCACTTTGGTCGTTGACCCTATATACCAGGATGCTGTTGGCATTGGGGGTGGCATCAATGTCGATGGTAACTTCGCCGCTACGTCCTTTTATTGAGCAATCGCCGGTTGCGTATGCCGTTCCGTAGAAGGTGTCACCGTTGAAGGAATGGGTTTCATACGACAGAAGGTTGTGCGCCTTTATGTTGAGATCGTATGAAAGGTTGGTGAGATGCCGGTGGAATATGCTGCCGTCCACGATGCCGATGTTGCCGTTGCGGTCGTATATCGTGTCGTTTCCGAATTTTATCTCGTCGGGAATGAAGTCGATGGTGTCGTTCTTTATATAATATGTGGTGTTGAGGCTGCTTATGCCCAGCGAACCGTTGGCCACGAGTTGCCCGGTGATGTTGATGTTGTCGAGCGGTCCGGCAAGGCGCACACCGCCTTTCAGATCGACGTCGATGTCCTGCATGAAACTTCCGCAGAAGCTTTCAAGAAACTCGGCTCTTGTATTGTCGGCCTTGAATGCAAGGTCGATAAAGTTTTGCTTAGGCGAGACAAACCCTTCGATGAAAGTGTTGCGGTCGGAGCCGTCTTTGGCTACTGCGTCGATGTTTATCCGTTGTTCTTGTGTGTCAAATCCCACATTGGCATGCAATGTGCCCATGCGTCCGTTCTCAAACTTGAAATCTCTAATATCCAGATTGGCTGAGATTTGCGGAGCTTCGCTGAAAACGGAAACAACCGAAGCCTGTCCTGAAGCCATACCGCTGAATTCAACGGTATGGAAATCTATCAGATTGAGGATGTAGTTGACGTCGATGTCGTTGAGGGTTACGGTGAGCGAGTCGTCGCGGTGTTTTGTCGCAGCACCGTTTATTGACAACAATTGCCCGTTGTGGCTTATGGAAAAACCGTCTACGGCAAGAGTGCTCTTGTTGTAGACAATTGACGACGGGGCAATGTGCCACACTGTGTCTCCTATGGCTGCGTTCGACTCCATTATGTTTATGTAGGCAGTTGAAACGCCAGCGGCATTCTTAGCGAAAGTGGTTTTGGTGTTAATGACACCTTTTAATGAGTGCCTGTCATTGTTTGAAAACGACATTGATGCATTAAGCTTGTCGTCGTAGGCGCAGGCTTTCAGTCCCAATGCCAACACTTTGTTGTTCTTCGACAGTCGTTTTATGTTGGCATTAAGGCGTATGCTGTCGTTGGGCGACTGTATGTCTAGAGTTATGTCGTTGTATTGCCGGTTGTTGTAAGTGACGGATGGCAGGTCGCACGACAGGTTTATCTTGTGACGTTTTTCGTCTATCTCGCCGTTTAGGGTCAGTGGGGCGTTTATGGATATAGGAATGGCGAAGAAATGTCTCAGCCATTCGGTATCGTTGATGTTGGCTTCTATTATGAAATCGTTTTTTTCTTTTTTCTCTACGGCATGCAATCCGGGCACTGACGACAACTTGCTCGCAATGAGCGATTTTATACTGTTGGCCAATGTCTTGTAGTTGAAATGGCCGTAGACGTCAATTTGTCCGAAATCGCTGAGGGCTTTAAAGTAATGAATGTCGTTGGAATATCCCGTTTCAAGATGTAGAGATGCAATGTCGTAGTTGTCGTTTGCAGATTCTATGCTCAGGTGAGAGATGTCGGCATGGCCTTCAATGTTGTGTATCTGTGTTCCTTTCACCTCAGAATGCAGATTGAGTGCAAATGAGGTGTCTTTCCATTTCTTAGTGAGATGGAGCGCGTGGGGAGCCAGTTTTTTTAAATCGGCGTTTACGATGATAGATCGTTTGGGCTTCGACCAATCATACTCGCCCGACAGGTCGAGCAACAAGTTGGGGTCGTCGGTAGTGACGTGCCCGTTAATGGTCTTGTGCCTAATGTCGGAACTGAATTTTATGCCGTTGTATCTATAGCTCTTGTAGTCGAAAGCTGATACATCGCCGCGTATTGACATATCTGAGAAATCTTTGCCGTCAGCATTTATGTTTGCGGCAATGATTCCAAGGTCGTCATTGCCGGTAAGTGCCTTGAGGTTGAAACTTTCAGTGTTGGCATTGGCAGAAATTTTCCCGGGATGTTTGTCTATGGCTAATTGGGCTTCTCCGAGGTTTGTCTTTATTTTCCCGCTTGCCGCGAGTTGCGTCTTGCTGCAGTTCACATATCCCGCAATGCTGGCATAATCGACATTTTGGAGTGCCTTGGGCAGTTCTTTCCCCGTTATTGATGTGACAGCTTTTTTGATGAACGGTGTCGTGGCAGAGATGTTGGTTATGTTGGCAAACCAACTGGTTCGGTTTGGAATGTCGAAGATGCTGCCGTTGGCTGCGACATGCAGTTGGTGGTCGCTGGCATCAATACGTATGGTTTCGAATGCAATTGTTGTTGCAGTGCCTGCGAAATCAATGTCCAGTGATAAATGATTGTCGAAAGCTTCTAGTTTTGGGGAAATGAACGACAAATCAGAAGGCGTGAATTTTGAAGACGTTATGGTGCCGTTGTATTGCAATGTGGGCAATTCCAATTTGCCCGAGTGCATTTTATAAGTTGCTGTGGCTTCGTTGATTGCAAGGTGTGTGTTGGGCAACTTTATGTCGAAATTGTCCAATTGCGCATGTTGCCTGTTGGCAACGGCATGAAAGGAGAGCGACTTGATTGCAAGTCCTGACCTTTCGGTGAAGGCAAGTTTCTTTACCCTTACATTTAAAGAGTCGTCAGACAACTTGTTGATTATGAAATGTGCGCTGATGTTTGAAAGGTGTATATTATCGAGCGACAGTCGGCCTCTTTCGTAGGATTTTGACCGGCATCGGTATTTTATGTCGCCGTTTCTGATTATAAGCGAATTTATCTGCAGGTCGAGTGGGGTGTGTTGTGTCGTGTCTTTTGAGGCAAGCGAGTCGATTACAAACTGAAAGTTCGGTGCTGCCTCAGGGCTGTTTCTGTACAGGTTGGCCTTGGTTCCGAAAAACTGTGTTGATGTGATGACAATCTTTCCGTGGGCGAGGAAATCAAAGATGTCGATTTTTACAGATGCGCGTGACACAAGCAGCATCTTTTCGTCCTGCTTGTCGTATATTTTGAAATCATCAACTATAAGCCTGTTTATAAATCCAAGGTCAACTCTGCCAACCGACACTTTCGTTCCCAACTTATTGCACAAAATGTCGCCTACACTTTTCCCTATCTGGCTCTGAATGTACGGAATGTGCAGTAAAAGTATAATAAGAAAATACAGACTTATCACTGTCCATATTGATATATTTAAGATGCGCTTTAACACGTGTGGTGCAACATTTTGGATTTGTGTCTTCAAAAGTACTGCATTTTTTTTACATTATGAAATTATTGTCTTTAATTCTTTTAATCCTCCATATTTTTTTGTTACTTTTGCAGTGTCAAAATACTGCATTTTGCCGCTTGCCGGTGTCGCCGGCAAGGAGACTTTAAACAACAGACAAATTTTTCTTTTATATATTTTTATGACAAATGTGATTAAGTTACGAAAGGGCTTGGACATTAATCTTAAAGGAAGAGCATCGAGGAAAACTCTTCCCAAAGGAAAATGTTCCCAGTATGGCCTTGTTCCTGACGATTTCGTGGGCGTTGTTCCGAAAGTTGTGGTTCACGAAGGGGATAAGGTTAAGGCCGGAGACGTCTTGTTTGTCAACAAGAAGCAAACCGACGTCAAGTTCTCTTCTCCCGTAAGTGGCACCGTTTCTGCTATTGTCAGAGGCGAACGCCGTAAGGTTCTTCGTGTCGTCATAGAGGCGGATGAAGAACAACAGTATGTGGATTTTGGCAAGAAGGACGTGAATGCGCTTGACGGCGCGAGTGTGAAGGAAGCGTTGCTCGAGGCAGGCTTGTTTGGCTACATCAACCAGTTGCCGTATGCCGTGTCGACAGTTCCCACGACATCGCCCAAAGCAATATTCGTAAGTGCATTCAGAGACATGCCCCTCTCGTCGGATTTCGAGTATGAGCTTGAAGGAAACGAAGCCGATTTCCAGACCGGCTTGACTGCATTGTCGAAGATGGCCAAGACTTATCTTGGAATAAGTGCAAAACAGACTGCCAAGGCTCTGACCGACGCAAAAGACGTAGAGGTGAATGTTTTTGAAGGCAGTTGTCCGGCCGGCAATGTCGGAGTGCAGGTGAACAATGTCAATCCCGTGAACAAAGGCGAAACCGTATGGACTGTCAATCCGATGGTTGTTGTATATATCGGCCGCCTGTTCAACCAAGGCATTGTAAACCTCAGCCACCGCGTAGCCGTTGCCGGAAGTGAAATCGGCGACCCTGCCTATGTGGAAACAGTAGTGGGCGAGAAACTGTCGGCAATACTTGACGGCAAACTAAGGTCAGCCGAACATGTCAGACTGATAAACGGAAACCCGCTTACGGGAAAGAAATGCGGTCTTGACGATTTCTTGGGTGCTCACACCTCAGAGGTGACAGCCATTCCCGAAGGTGACGATGTAGATGAGGCCTTTGGATGGATAATGCCACGCGTCAATGATTTCTCAGTGTCACGCAGTTACCTGTCATGGCTTTTTGGCAACAGAAAGGAATATGACCTTGACGCCCGTGTGAAAGGTGGCGAGCGCCACATGATTATGAGCGGTGAGTATGACAAGGTGTTGCCTATGGATATCTATGGCGAATATCTCATAAAGGCAATCATCACAGGCGATATAGACAAGCAGGAACAGCTCGGAATCTACGAGGTTAGTCCTGAAGATTTCGCTGTCGCAGAATTTGTCGACTCGTCGAAACTGGAACTTCAGAAAATAGTGCGTGAGGGCTTGGACATCTTGCGCAAGGAAAACGCTTAACATTATAATCATAATGAGTACATTAAGAAAATATCTCAATAAAATAAAGCCCAATTTCCAGGAAGGTGGAAAGTTGCATGCTTTTGAGAGTGTCTTCGACGGTTTTGAGAGTTTCCTGTATGTCCCTAATACAACCGCGAAAAGCGGAAGCAACATTCACGATGCCATCGACTCGAAGCGTATTATGAGCTTTGTGGTCATTGCCTTGCTTCCGGCTTTGCTGTTTGGTATGTATAACGTGGGCTATCAGAATTATCTGGCAGCAGGCAAATTGGCCGATGCGGGATTTCTCAACATATTCGTGTTCGGTTTCTTGGCCGTTATTCCAAAGGTTCTCGTAAGTTACATCGTCGGACTTGGCATAGAGTTCGCATGGGCTCAATGGAAACACGAGGAAATACAGGAGGGCTTTTTGGTTTCAGGAATCATAATTCCGCTTATCATTCCCGTTTCCACTCCTTTGTGGATGCTGGCAATAGCAGTTGCCTTCTCTGTGATTTTCCTTAAAGAAATTTTCGGCGGCACGGGCATGAATGTGTTCAATGTGGCCGTTGGAGCGCGTATGTTCCTGTTCTTCTCATACCCGACAGCAATGAGCGGCGACAAAGTTTGGATTGCTAAAGACTCAATCTTTGGTCTGGGCAACACCTTGCCTGACGCATTTACAGCAGCCACCCCGTTGGGACAGATTGCGCAGGGCGGCGTGCCTGACGCAAGCTTGTGCGATATGATAATAGGGTTTATACCCGGTTCGATAGGCGAAACATCGGTGATTGCCATTGCAATCGGTGCAGTGATCTTGTTGTGGACGGGCATCGCTTCGTGGAGGACAATGGGTAGCGTTTTTGCCGGAGGCATTGTCATGGCCTTGATATTCCAGAGCTTGGGAATGACACCTATCGCATGGTATGAGCATCTGCTCCTTGGTGGTTTCTGTTTCGGTGCTGTGTTTATGGCAACCGACCCAGTAACGTCGGCACGCACAGAGTGTGGAAAATACATTTATGGCTTCCTGATAGGAGCAATTGCCGTTATCGTGCGCGTTATGAACCCCGGTTATCCCGAAGGCATGATGTTGGCCATATTCTTCGGCAACATGGTTGCTCCGCTGATAGATTACTGTGTGGTACAACGAAACATATCGCGGCGTGCCAAGCGTGCTGTTAACAAATAATAGAGAAAAGTTATGAAGACAAATTCAAATAGTTACACCATAGTCTATTCGGTTGTCATTGTTGTCGTTGTGGCATTTCTTCTGGCATTCGTCTTTCAAGTGCTGAAACCTATGCAGGACAAGAATGTGGCCCTTGACACCCAGAAACAAATCTTGAATTCTCTCAATCTGCGCAATCTTGACAACAATGAGGCAGCAGCCAAATACAAGGAAGTTGTGAAGGCGGAAAAGGAGAAAGATGGAATGAAATATTATGAATGTGTCGTTGACGGGCAGCCCAAGACTGTCTATACCGTAAAAGGTATGGGATTGTGGGGAGGCATTTCTGGCTTCGTGGCTGTAAATGCCGACAACAATACTGTTTACGGCGTGTATTTCAACCATGAGGGCGAAACCGCCGGTCTTGGTGCAGAAATCAAGGACAACGTTAAATGGCAAGAGAAATTCCAGGGTAAGAAAATCCATAAGGACGGCGCAGACGGCATTGAACTTGGAGTGAAGAAGGATGCCGGCGATGCTGACCCAAATAACGTGGATGCCGTTACAGGTGCTACCCTGACATCAAACGGAGTTGACCAGATGTTGAAGGAAGGACTTTCCAAGTTCATAAAATAACCAAAGATAGATTATGGCATTATTTAGTAAGCAAAATAAGGAGGCATTTGCCAAACCGTTGAACCTTGACAATCCGATTCTTGTCCAGGTGCTCGGTATATGCAGTGCCTTGGCCGTTACTTCGCAGTTGAAGCCGGCCATAGTCATGGGACTTGCCGTTACGATTATTACGGCATTTTCAAATGTGATAATTTCACTCATCCGCAACACAATACCGCAGCGCATCCGTATAATCGTGCAACTTGTGGTCGTGGCAGCATTGGTAACAATCGTGGCCCAGTTGTTGAAGGCGTTTGCCTATGATGTCAGTGTGCAGCTTTCTGTGTATGTAGGACTTATCATCACAAACTGTATTCTGATGGGACGTTTGGAGGCTTTTGCCATGATGAACCGTCCTTGGCCTTCGTTCCTTGACGGTCTCGGCAACGGTCTCGGCTATGCTCTTATACTTGTCATTGTGGGTGCAGTGCGTGAATTGCTCGGCAGAGGCTCTCTGCTCGGTTTCCAAATCATCCCCGATGGTTTTTATGGATTGGGATATGCAAACAACGGAATGATGACCATGCCCGCCATGGCCCTTATTCTCTTGGGATGTGTAATCTGGGTACACCGTGCCTATATATATAAGGAGGAAAAATGATTATGGAACACGCAATAAGTTTGTTCTTTAGGTCGGTATTTGTCGACAATATGATTTTTGCCTATTTCTTGGGCATGTGTTCGTTTCTTGCTGTATCAAAGAATGTGAAGACATCCTTGGGATTGGGATTGGCCGTAACATTCGTGTTGCTGGTTACAGTGCCCGTTGACTATCTGTTGCAGACAAAAGTCTTGGGTCCCGATTGTCTCTTGGAGGGTGTTGACCTCAGCTATCTCAGCTTTATACTTTTTATAGCCGTCATTGCGGGCATTGTGCAGCTGGTTGAGATGGTGGTGGAGAAATACTCGCCTTCATTGTATGCAGCTTTGGGCATTTTCCTCCCGCTGATAGCAGTAAACTGTGCAATAATGGGTGCTTCGCTCTTCATGCAGCAACGCATATTGCTTGATCCAAGCAACACACAGGCAATCACCAATGTATGGGACAGCATTGTCTATGCAGTAGGGTCGGGTCTCGGCTGGACTCTCGCAATCACACTCATGGGTGCAATCCGTGAGAAAATGCAATACTGCGATGTGCCTAAACCGCTGCAAGGACTTGGCATCACATTCATAACCGTAGGACTAATGGCAATGGCAATGCTTTGCTTTTCAGGACTTAAAATCTAATTTGGAGGACAGAAGATATGGTAAACACATCATTTATATTGGCGAGTATCGGAGTCTTCTTGATTGTGATACTCTTGTTGGTTGTCATATTGCTGGTGGCTAAGAAATATCTTAGTCCGAGCGGAAACGTAAATATCGAAATCAACGGCGACAAGACCATAAACGTGGCTCAAGGCAGCAGCCTGATGTCCACGCTGAACGAGAACGGCATTTTCCTACCTTCTGCATGTGGTGGCAAGGCAAGTTGCGGTCAGTGCAAGGTGCAGGTGCTTGAAGGCGGCGGCGAGATACTCGACTCAGAACGTCCGCATTTCACACGCAAGCAGATAAAGGAACATTGGCGTCTTGGATGCCAGTGCAAGGTGAAAGGCGACTTGAAGATAAAAGTGCCCGATAGCGTAATGGGCGTGAAAGAGTGGGAATGTGAAGTTATATCCAACAAAAACGTTTCTTCATTCATAAAGGAATTCAAGGTGGCTCTGCCTCCAGGCGAACACATGGATTTCGTGCCCGGTTCATACGCACAGATTAAAATTCCAGCCTACGATTGTATAGACTATGACAAGGATTTCGACAAGACCTTGATAGGCGACGAATACATCGGAGCTTGGGAGAAATTCAACATCTTCTCGCTCAAGGCACATAATCCGGAGCCTACGGTGAGAGCCTATTCAATGGCAAACTATCCTGATGAGGGCGACATTATAACACTCACGGTGCGCATTGCCACCACTCCGTTTCTGCCCCGTCCACAAGTGGGCTTTCAGAATGTGCCCACAGGCATTGCCTCGTCATACATATTCTCATTGAAACCTGGAGACAAGGTGATGATGAGTGGCCCTTACGGCGATTTCCATCCGAATTTCACTTCGGGCAAGGAAATGATTTGGATTGGCGGAGGTGCAGGTATGGCTCCGTTGAGAGCGCAGATAATGCATATGACCAAGACATTGCACACCACAAACCGCGAGCTGCATTTCTTCTATGGAGCACGTGCACTTGGAGAGGCATTCTTCTTGGAGGATTTTTGGGAGCTAGAAAAGGAATTCCCCAATTTCCACTTCCATTTGTCGCTCGACAGAAAAGACCCTGTGGCCGATGCACAAGGTGTGAAATATTATGAAGGATTTGCCGTGAATTGTATTCGCGACACTTACTTGAAAGATCACGATGCACCCGAGGATTGTGAGTATTATCTTTGCGGTCCTCCAATGCTCATCAAGACCGTGACAGATTATCTTGATAGTCTTGGCGTTGATGCAGACAGCATCATGTACGACAATTTCGGATAATACAAACAAACCGGAATAAACTTATAGAAAACACTAACAAAGTCGCTGGTATTCAGCGGCTTTGTTGCGTTTATAGGGGTATCGGTATTGTGGTTTGTTATATGTTTGTTCGGGTTTGTTTGAAGCAAATCTGTCCCTTATCTGTCACCCGAGAGTGTCACCCGAAAATTTAAATGAAATGAAGAATATCGATTTTAGTCCTGTCCACTTACGGACAAAGAAGATTGCGCAAGGCAAGGAGTCTATCTATCTTGATATCGTCAAGGACGGTGTGCGCAAGAGAGAATTTCTTGGATTGCACCTCGTGCCGGAGCAGACGCGGGCCGACAAGGTGATTAACCGTGCCACGATGAAAAAGGCAGAGGAAATCAAGGCGAAGCGGCTGATAGATCTGCTTGAGGGCAAGCTGACCTTTGCCGGGGAGAAAGCATCGAAGGTGAACCTGATTGAGTGGCTGGAGGAGCAGCGGCTGTATTATTACGATAACGGCAACATGAACTATTCCAAGACTATTCATAGCCTCATTCGCCACATCGGCCAATTCGCGCCAAAGGCAGTGACGATGAAGGATGTTACTCCTGCTTTCCTAAGACGGTTCCTGGAATATCTCCGTGGCAATGGGGCTAACAAGTATGGAGGACGGCTGTGCCAAGAGACCATTTACACCTACTTCACGGTGCTTTCAATTTTGATGAACAAGGCGGTGAGGCTTGATTTGGTGGCGGCCAATCCCTTTCACAAGTTGTCGCAAGCGGAGAAGCCACAACGCAGGACGAAGAAGAAAGAGTATTTGACGCTTGACGAGGTGAAGCGTATGGCGGCAGCGGAGTGTGACGACTGGAGAGTGAAGCATGCTTTCCAGTTCTGTTGTTTCACGGGATTGCGCTATGTGGACGTGTCGCGGTTGAAATGGAAGCACGTTGTGGAGGTCAGCAAAGGTGAATATCAGATAGAGCTAGTGCAACAGAAGACCCAAGAGCCTGTGTATATACCTTTATCGGCAAACGCATTGAAGTGGTTGCCGGAGCGCGGATATGACGGAAGGGAAAACTACATCTTCAAGTTCCGGGACAGATCTATCATCTATGACTACCTCAGCAAGTGGGCAAAAGCGGCAGGGGTGGAGAAGCACGTGACATTCCACATGAGCCGCCACACCTGCGCCACGCTGTTGCTCTACTATGGGACAGACCTTTACACGGTTTCAAAAATCCTTGGTCATACGTCCATCAAGACGACGCAGGTATATGCAAAAGTGGCAGACGAGATGAAACGTAAGGCGGTGGGGAACATCCCGGAGATTTGACATCAGCGTGATCCCAGGACCGGGAGTGAGACGTATCCCCCCTTGGTAATACACGAGGGCTTCATCCAATTCGCGGGCGAAGCCCGGAAAATCTCCCTCGCGTGTACGCGTGCGTGTGTATGCGCGCGGTGACGACGACGCGCGGAATTTTTCTTTTTCTTTTTATATTTTCTTTTTCTATAGGGGGTGTGGGGGGAATATCTTTTTCTTTCTTTTTTCTTTTCTTTTTGTTTATGGGATGTTCTATAAATTAAGTACCTGATAATCAGCTTAATTCTTTGCTATTTCAATAAAAAGTCGTACCTTTATAGTGAAATCAGAAGATAATATGCAGAAAACAACG